>NZ_FWZV01000003.1:0-524188 GCF_900177315.1 Pseudomonas sp. LAMO17WK12:I1
CGCAAGGGCGAGATTCTCGGCCTGTTCGGCTTGGTCGGGGCAGGGCGCACGGAGCTGTTCCGTTTGCTCAGCGGCTTGGAGCGCGCCAGCGCCGGCAGCCTGGAGCTCTGCGGTGAAGCACTGACACTGCGCTCACCGCGTGATGCCATCGCCGCCGGTGTACTGCTGTGCCCGGAAGACCGCAAGAAGGAAGGCATCATTCCGCTGTCCAGCGTCGCCGAGAACATCAATATCAGCGCCCGTGGCGCCCACTCTTCGTTCGGCTGGTTGCTGCGCGATGGCTGGGAGAAGGGCAATGCCGACCAGCAGATCAGGGCGATGAAGGTTAAAACCCCGACCGCCGCGCAAAAGATCATGTACCTGTCCGGCGGCAACCAGCAGAAAGCCATTCTTGGCCGCTGGCTGTCGATGCCGATGAAGGTGCTGCTGCTGGACGAGCCGACTCGCGGCATCGACATCGGCGCCAAGTCGGAGATCTACCAGATCATTCATAACCTGGCCGCCAGCGGTATTGCGGTGATTGTGGTGTCCAGCGACCTGATGGAAGTGATGGGCATCTCCGATCGCATCCTGGTGATGAGCGAAGGCGCGCTGACCGGCGAGCTGAGCCGCGATCAAGCGGATGAAGCACGCCTGCTGCAATTGGCACTCCCGCGTTCGCGGGCTTGAAGAATAAGAGGGTGTAGGCATGTCTCAGGTAAAAACTGCAAAGGGCTTCTGGCCGGGTTTCAACCAGCGCAAGTTTCTCGATGACTGGGTGATGCTGCTGGCGGCATTGGGCATCTTTGTGCTCAGCGCGCTGTTTATCGACAACTTCCTCTCGCCGCTGAACATGCGTGGCCTGGGCCTGGCGATTTCCACCGTGGGCATTGCCGCCTGCACCATGCTGTTCTGCCTGGCGTCGGGGCACTTCGACCTGTCGGTGGGCTCGGTGATCGCCTGCGCCGGTGTGGTGGCGGGGATCGTGATTCGCGACACCGACAGCGTGACGCTCGGTGTGTTCGCTGCATTGGCCATGGGCCTGGTGGTGGGGCTGATCAACGGCATTGTCATCGCCAAGCTGCGTATCAATGCGTTGATCGCGACGTTGGCGACCATGCAGATCGTGCGCGGCCTGGCCTATATCTTCTCCAACGGCAAGGCGGTGGGGGTGATGAACGAGGATTTCTTTGTGTTCGGCAACGGCCAACTGTTGGGCGTGCCGGTGCCGATCATCATCACCGTGCTGTGCTTTGTGTTTTTTGGCTGGCTGTTGAACTACACCACCTATGGGCGCAACACCATGGCGATCGGGGGGAACCAGGAAGCCGCGTTGCTCGCCGGGGTGAACGTTGACCGCACCAAGATCATCATCTTTGCTGTGCACGGCCTGATCGGCGCCTTGGCCGGGGTGATCCTCGCCTCGCGCATGACCTCGGGCCAGCCGATGATCGGCCAGGGGTTCGAGCTGACGGTGATTTCCGCCTGCGTGCTGGGCGGGGTGTCGTTGAGCGGCGGCATCGGCATGATCCGCCATGTGATTGCCGGGGTGCTGATCCTGGCGATCATCGAGAACGCGATGAACCTGAAGAATATCGACACCTTCTACCAGTACGTGATTCGTGGTTCGATCCTGTTGCTGGCGGTCATCATCGACCGCATGAAGCAGCGCTAGACCGAACACCTCCCACCTTTGGATCGCCACTGTATTGAGGGACGGTATTTGCCATAATGCCCCCGCTTTCATACCTATAGGCCCGATATGCAGGAAAACGCCCACACCCCCGTCAAAGACGCAGCCCCCACCGGCACCCAGACCCTGCTGCGTGGCCTGGGCGTCGTGCAGGCGGTGGCGGCCGGTGCGCGGGATCTGAAAGAGATCGCCAGGCGCATCGGCACCACCCGCAGCACCACCCACCGCCTGGCCAGTTGCCTGGTGGAAGAGCGTTACCTGCGCGTGGTGCCGCAAGTCGGCTACCTGTTGGGGCCGAAGTTGATCGAGCTGGGGTTTCAGGCCCGCGAAGAGCTGCCGCTGGTGACCCTGGCGGTGCCGTACCTGGATGAGCTGTCGGCATTGACCGGCGACACCATCCACCTGGCCATTCGCGAATACGACGATGTGCTTTACCTGCACAAGAACCCTGGCCGCAACGGTCCGGAAATGCGCTCGCGGGTCGGCCATCGCATGCCGTTGGCGCGCACGGGCGTGGGCAAGGCGATGCTGCTGGATGACTCGGTGCAAGAGTGGCAGCGCTTGTACGAGACCAGCCTGCCGGCGGGTGGGAAAAACCTGCAATGGCCGCAGCATCCAGAACAGTCCTGGGCGCAGTTCGAGCAGCGCATGCGTGAGTATGTGGTGGGCGGGTATGCGTTCGACCTGGAAGACAACGAACCGTCGATCCGTTGCGTAGCGGCACCGGTGCGCGATGCCAGCCGGCGAATCGTCGCCGGCATCAGCATCGCCAGTACCGTGCCCTACATGCCGCTGGAGAAAATGGCCGAGCTGATCCCTGTGATCAAACAGGTCGCAGCGCGGCTGTCGGCGGAGTTGGGTGCGAAGGCCTGATCAGACCTTCAAGGTTGCCATGTCGATGACAAAGCGGTACTTCACATCACCGGCGATCATGCGGGTATAGGCCTCATTGATCTGGCGGATGTCGAGCATTTCGATGTCGCAGGTGATGCCATGCTCGGCGCAGAAATCCAGGACTTCCTGGGTTTCGGCAATGCCACCGATCAGCGAACCGGCCAGCACTTTACGCCCCAATACCAGTTTGGCGGCGTTGACCGGTGGGTCCACGGGCTCGATCAGGCCAACCAGGATGTGCACGCCATCAAAGCGTAATACGTCGAGGTAGGGGTTCAGGTCGTGCTGCACCGGGATGGTGTCGAGCAGGAAGTCAAAGCTGCCGGCGGCGGCTTGCATCTGTTCGGCATCGGTGGACACGATCACATGGTCGGCACCCTGGCGGCGGCCTTCTTCAGCCTTGCTCGCCGAGCGGGTGAACAGTGTCACTTCCGCGCCCATGGCCTTGGCGAACTTGATGCCCATATGGCCCAGGCCACCCATGCCGAGAACCCCGACCTTGTCGCCAGCCTTGACGCCGTAGTGCTTGAGCGGCGAATAGGTGGTGATGCCCGCGCACAGGATCGGCGCGGCGCTGGCCAGGTCGAGCTTGGCCGGGATCTTCACCACGAAGTGCTCGCTGACCACGATGCTGTCGGAGTAACCGCCCATGGTGTTGCTGCCGTCGACGCGGTCCGGTGTGGCGTAGGTCATGGTCGGGCCTTCGAGGCAATATTGCTCCAGGTCCGATTTGCACGCTTCGCAGTGGCGGCACGAATCGACCATGCAGCCGACACCGACCAGGTCACCGACTTTATGCGCGGTCACGCGGGCGCCGACGGCGGTGACCTTGCCGACGATCTCGTGGCCCGGCATCAGCGGGTACACGGCGATGCCCCATTCGTTGCGCGCCTGGTGGATGTCGGAATGGCACACGCCGCAGTAGAGAATCTCGATGGCCACGTCATCGGCGCGCGGGCTGCGGCGTTCAAACGACATGGGGGCGAGGGGAGTGGTGGCCGACTGGGCGGCGTAACCGATGGCGGTATACATGGCGAAAACCTCGCAAAAGCAGGGACAGATGAGGCGGGCCATTTTCCGCGTCACCCCCTGATGCGGCCATGGCGATTGCTCCGAGTCTCATGCCTATTCGTCCGGGAGTGCCCCCTGTTTGGATTCATCTGCGGCCAGACCTGCGATGATGCTCTCATCCCTTATTCGCGAAGTTTTTTGCCATGCTGTTGACCCGCCATGTTGATGCCAACGCCACGCTGGTTGCCCTGATCGAGGGGCTGACGTCCCGCGACGGTTTCTCCCCGACCCACCTGCCGGGTGTGCAAGTACTGCGCGCCAGTTGCGACGTGGCACGCGGTCCGCAGATCTACGAGCCGAGCCTGATGTTCGTCGCCCAAGGCAGCAAGGTCGCCTACCTGGGCCCGCGTACGCTGGAGTATGGCGCCGGGCACTACTTGATCCAGGCGATGCCGGTGCCGTTCGAGTGCGAGACATTCGCCATGGCGCCCGGTGCGCCGCTGCTGGGGGTGACCGTGGGCATCGACCGCGTGGTGCTGGGTGAGTTGGTGATGGCCATGGGCATGCAGGCCGGTCCGCCGCCGACCGCGCAAACCCTGGAGTCGATGAGTTCGGTGGTCCTGGATGACGCCATGCGCGGCTGCGTGGAGCGGCTGCTGCAGTGCCTGCACGATCCACTGGAAAGCCGGATCATGGGCCCGGCGCGGGTGCGGGAATTATTGTTCACCGCCTTGCGCGGCCCCCAGGCCGATGTGCTGCGCGCCTTGGTGGAACAGCAGGGGCAGTTTTCGCGGATCGCCACGTCGTTGAATCACCTGCATGCCCATTACGCCGAGCCGCTGAATATCGAGACGTTGGCGGGGTACGCGCATATGAGTGCGTCGACGTTTCACGAGCATTTCAAGCGTTGCACGCTGCTGTCGCCGGTGCAGTACTTGAAGCGTTTGCGCTTGCTCAAGGCTCAGCAGTTGCTGCTGGTGGAGGGCATGGGCGTGGCGCAGGCGGCGCATAGCGTGGGGTACCAGAGTACGTCGCAGTTCAGTCGCGAGTACAAGCGCTACTTCGAGCGCAACCCTGGCGAAGAGCGGGCTGCCTAGTCATTTCAGGCAAGCCCCCTCCCACAGTTGTCCGAGTTTGACTGCATAAAAAAGGCTCCCATTCGGGAGCCTCGCTTGGCTTACATATTCGGGTAAGTCGGCCCGCCCGCACCTTCCGGTGTGACCCACGTGATGTTCTGCGAAGGGTCCTTGATGTCACAGGTCTTGCAGTGCACGCAGTTCTGGGCGTTGATCTGGAAGCGCTTCTCGCCGTCTTCCTGGGTGATCACTTCATACACGCCGGCCGGGCAGTAACGCTGCGCCGGTTCATCGTAGAGCGGCAGGTTGGTGCCGATCGGGATGCTTGGGTCTTTCAACTTCAAGTGGCACGGCTGCTCTTCTTCGTGGTTGGTACCGGAGATGAACACCGAGCTCAACTTGTCGAAGCTCAACTTGCCGTCGGGTTTCGGGTAGTCGATCTTCTTGCTGTCCTTGGCCAGCTTCAGGCAGGCGTAGTCCGGCTTGGTGTCGTGCAGGGTGAACGGCATCTTGCCGCCGAGGATGTTCTGGTCGAACCAGTTGAAGCCGGCGCCGATGATCGGGCCGAACTTGTGCATCGCCGGGCCGAAGTTGCGGCTGGCGAACAGTTCTTCGTAGAGCCAGCTTGCCTTGAAGCTGTCGACATAGTTGGTCAGCTCATCGCCGCCTTCGGATTCGGCCAGCAGGCGTTCGGCCACGGCATCGGCAGCGAGCATGCCGGACTTCATCGCAGTGTGGCTGCCCTTGATCTTGGCCACGTTCATGGTGCCCAGGTCGCAGCCGATGAGCGCGCCGCCCTTGAAGACCATCTTCGGCAACGAGTTGATACCGCCCTTGGCCAGGGCGCGTGCGCCGTAGCTGATGCGCTTGCCGCCTTCCAGGTACTGGGCCAGCACCGGGTGGTGCTTGAGGCGCTGGAACTCATCGAAGGGCGACAGGAAGGTGTTGCTGTAGGACAGGTCGACGATCAGGCCAACCACCACCTGGTTGTTTTCCAGGTGATAGAGGAACGAGCCACCGGTGTTCTCGTTGCTCATGATGTCCAGCGGCCAACCGGCGGTGTGCACCACCAGGCCTGGCTGGTGCTTGGCCGGGTCGATTTCCCAGATTTCCTTGAGGCCGATGCCGTAGTGCTGGGCGTCGGCGTCGCTGTCCAGGTTGAAACGCTGGATCAACTGCTTGCCGATATGCCCACGGCAGCCTTCGGCGAACAGCGTGTACTTGCCGCGCAGTTCCATGCCGGGGGTATAGACGCCTTCCTTTGGCTGGCCTTCACGGTCGACGCCCAGGTCGCCGGTGATGATCCCGCGCACCACGCCGTTTTCATCGAACAGTGCTTCCTGGGCGGCGAAGCCTGGGTAGACTTCCACGCCCAGGTTCTCGGCCTGCTGGGCCAGCCAGCGGCACAGGTTGCCCAGGGAGATGATGTAGTTGCCTTCGTTGTGCATGGTCTTGGGCACGAAGAAGTCAGGCACCTTGGTGGAGGTGTCGGCGCTGCGCAGCACATAGATGTCATCGCGCACCACGGGGGTGTTGAGCGGGGCGCCGAGTTCCTTCCAGTCCGGGAACAGTTCGTTCAGGGCGCGGGGCTCGAACACGGCACCGGAGAGGATGTGTGCGCCCACTTCGGAGCCTTTCTCGACCACGCAGACGCTGATTTCCTTACCGGCTTCGGCGGCCTTCTGCTTCAGTCGGCAGGCGGCAGACAGGCCCGCCGGGCCAGCGCCGACGATGACCACGTCGAATTCCATGTATTCGCGTTCCACAGGCTATCTCCTACTCAAGGCTCAACAGGCTTTTTTTCTAATGGGTGGAGGTTCGGTGTCGTGTCCGTCATCGCCGTGCGCAACGGCAGGGGATGACCCACCTGTCTCTCTAGGTGGCGCATTATATATAGACCACTGTCAGCGTCCAATACAAACGTTTGTTTGAATTGCCCGCAGGCTAGGTAAATCAAAGCAACGCGGCTTATGACTGGCCATTTTGCCGTATTGACCAGAATAGGCGTTCCGGTCAATATACGGTCGGTTTTGCACAGACCGTAGGCAGACTGTAGGTTTCAAGAGCACGTCCAAAAGCACGGCAAAGGCAAAACAGGTGACGCGCGTTTAATTGATGGCGCGCAGTTTACACGCCGCGATAAAGAATGACCTCCCAGTCACCACTGACGAACGGTCATCACTTCCCGTGAGCAAGGTCATTCGCCGCCGTTTTTGGAGGTGCCCTTGTGTGCCGATGAGCATCAACCGCCAGGTTCGCCTAGGCGACTTTCTTTTCACCGGAGAGTAACGAGGAATCCATGAAGGTTCTTGTAGCTGTCAAACGCGTTGTCGATTACAACGTGAAAGTTCGCGTCAAGGCGGACAATTCCGGCGTCGACCTTGCTAACGTCAAGATGTCGATGAACCCTTTCTGTGAAATCGCCGTGGAAGAAGCCGTACGCCTGAAAGAGAAAGGCGTGGCGACTGAAATCGTTGTGGTTTCCATCGGCCCGACCACTGCTCAAGAGCAGTTGCGTACCGCCCTGGCACTGGGTGCCGACCGCGCTATCCTGGTCGAGTCCGCTGAAGAGCTGACCTCCCTGGCCGTGGCCAAGTTGCTCAAGGCCGTTGTCGACAAGGAACAGCCTCAACTGGTGATCCTCGGCAAACAGGCGATCGACAGCGACAACAACCAGACTGGCCAGATGCTGGCTGCACTCACCCGTTACGGCCAGGGCACCTTCGCTTCCAAAGTCGAAGTGAGCGGCGACAACGTTGCCGTGACCCGTGAAATCGACGGCGGCGCGCAGACGGTTTCCCTGAAACTGCCGGCCATCGTCACCACCGACCTGCGTTTGAACGAGCCGCGCTACGCGTCCCTGCCAAACATCATGAAAGCCAAGAAGAAGCCTCTCGAAGTGCTGACTCCGGATGCTTTGGGCGTTTCCACCGCCTCCACCAACAAGACCGTCAAAGTCGAAGCGCCGGCTGCACGCAGCGCGGGCATCAAGGTCAAGTCGGTGGCTGAACTGGTCGAGAAACTGAAAAACGAAGCGAAGGTAATCTAAAAATGACTATCTTGGTAATCGCTGAACACGACAACAAGGTGCTGGCCCCGGCCACCCTGAACACTGTTGCTGCTGCCGCTAAAATCGGTGGCGACATCCACGTACTGGTCGCCGGTCAAGGCGCTGGCGCCGTGGCTGAGGCTGCAGCCAAAGTGGCTGGCGTGAGCAAAGTACTGCTGGCCGACAATGCCGCTTACGCTCACCAACTGCCGGAAAACGTCGCCCCTCTGGTAGCAGAGCTGGGCGCTGGCTACAGCCACATCCTGGCTGCCGCCACTTCCAACGGCAAAAACATCCTGCCACGCGTTGCCGCGCAGCTGGACGTTGACCAGATCTCCGAGATCATCTCGGTAGAAAGCGCCGACACCTTCAAGCGCCCGATCTACGCCGGTAACGCGATTGCCACCGTGCAATCGACCGCTGCCGTCAAAGTCATCACCGTGCGTGCCACCGGTTTCGACCCGGTTGCCGCTGAAGGTGGCTCGGCTGCCGTTGAAGCTGTTTCCGCGGCCCACGACGCTGGCACCTCCAGCTTTGTCGGCGAAGAGCTGGCCAAGTCGGACCGTCCTGAGCTGACCGCTGCCAAGATCGTCGTTTCCGGCGGCCGCGGCATGCAGAACGGTGACAACTTCAAGCACCTGTACGCCCTGGCCGACAAGCTCGGCGCTGCGGTCGGCGCCTCCCGCGCGGCCGTCGACGCAGGCTTCGTACCCAACGACATGCAGGTCGGCCAGACCGGCAAGATCGTTGCGCCACAGCTGTACATCGCCGTCGGTATCTCCGGCGCGATCCAGCACTTGGCCGGCATGAAAGACTCCAAGGTGATCGTCGCGATCAACAAGGACGAAGAAGCACCGATCTTCCAGGTGGCCGATTACGGCCTGGTGGCGGACTTGTTCGAAGCCGTACCTGAGTTGGAGAAGCTGGTCTAATCCAGCCGCTTCACTTATAAAGAGCCCGGTCTAGTGACCGGGCTTTTTTTGGCCCGGGCTTTTTTGAACGCCGGAGAAACCGCTATGGAACTGCGCCCCTGGGCCGTACTGCTGGGACTTACGCTGCTGCCGAGCCTGACCCAGGCAGCCGGCAAATGTGACCGCCTGGTGATCACCGGCAGCCCGGACGCACCGCCGCTGCTGTGGCGCGATCCCCAAGACCCGACGCACCTGATCGGCGCCACCGCCGATGTCTTGCAACAGGTAGCCAAGGAGCTTGGGTTGAAAATCGACCTGCTCTACGGCGGCAAGCGTTCCCTGGCCCTGGACGAAGTGCGCAGCGGGCGCATGGACATCCTCGCCGATGCACCGCTGAACCTTGGCGAGCTGGAAACCCTCGACTACATCCACCCGGCGCTGGTACAGCTCGATTATCTGGTCTGGACCCGCAAGGATTCGGCGCTGGCCTATACCACGGCGGCCGACCTGCATGGCCACAAGGGTGCAGTGTCGGAGCGAGCACGCTTGAGCCGCGACTTTGAAACCTTCGCCGGCCAGCAACTGACCCTGCAACGCCTGCCCACGTTGACCCCGGCCTTCCAGAAACTGCTGCTGGGGGAAGTGGACTACGTGCTGGCCGGGCGTTACTCCGGCATGGCCATGGCCCAGACGTTAGGGATGAGCAATGACCTGGTCGCCCGCGACGTGCCCGTCGATCAGCCCGGCCTGTACCTGGCGATTTCCCACAACTCGGCCTGCAATGATCCGTGGCTGCGCGGACAGCTGGCCAAAAAGATGACAGAATTGCCCGGGTCTGGTGTGACGGAAGCCGCGCTGCAGCGCAATCTGGAGCGTTGGAAAGCGCAATTGCAACAACCCGTCGGCACCCCAACAAAGTAGGGATTTTCAGTGACTCTTCGACCTTTTTTCGCGGCCCTCGCCGTTGTCGCTCTGGCGGGATGTGCGGCCGATCCTGCGCCGAATGAACAAATTCGCCTCACCCAGCAAGCCCTGGAACAAGCCAACGCCGTGGGCGCCAGCGCCGATGAATCACCCGAACTGAAACTGGCCGAGGACAAATTCGCCCAGGCCAAGGCCGACATGGCCGAGCAATCCTACAAGGACGCGCGCATGCAGGCCGAACAGGCCGAGCTGGACGCGCGCCTGGCCGAAGCCCAGGTACTGACCCGCAAGAGCCAGGAACAACTGAACGTGCTCAACACCCGCATCACGCGCCTGCGCAAGCAATTGCAGCTGGGAGAAGCCCAATGAACCCGATGATCCGTGGTCTGGGCTGTGCGGTGCTGCTGGGCAGTGCGGCACTGGGCGGTTGTGCCAGCCACCCCAATGGCGAACAGGCCTTGCAACAGGCGGGCAGCGACTTCCAGAAGGTCAAGGAAGACGCCAACGTGCTGCGTATCGCACCCAAGGACGTGATCCGCGCCGGCGAATCCCTGGCGCGGGCCGACCGTTTGTCCAGCTACTGGGGCAGCGGTGCCGACGTGGTGCATTACGCCTACCTGAGCCAGCGCTACAGTGCCATCGCCCGCGAACACACCGAGCAGACACTTAACGAAGAGCGTGCCGCCAAGCTCGAACTGGAACGCCAGCGCCTGCAATTGGCCCTGCGCGAAAGCAAGCTGATCAGCGTGCAGCAGCAGGGTAAATGGCTCGAAGAACAGATCGCCAGCCTGACCACCACCCAGACCGATCGCGGCCTGGTGATGACCCTGGGCGACGTGCTGTTCGATACCGGCGAAGCGGAGTTGAAAAATTCGGCCAACCGCACGGTGTTGAAAATCGTGCAGTTCCTGCAACTGAACCCCAAGCGTGTGGTGCGCATCGAGGGGTACGCCGACAATACCGGTGGTCAGCAGGAAAACCTCAAACTGTCCCGTGATCGTGCGCAGTCGGTGGCCGATGTGCTGGTGGACCTGGGGATCGATGAGAAGCGCATCCAGGTTGAAGGCTACGGCGACCAGTACCCGGTGGAAGCCAACGCCTCCGAGCGTGGCCGCGCGCAGAACCGTCGCGTGGAAATAGTGTTCTCCGACGAGAAGGGCCAGTTGGGCGCCGCTCGCTGAAGCCTTGCGCAAATCAAAAGGGTGGGAGGGGGCTTGCCCCCGATAGCGGTGGACCAGTCACTATTTTCGGCGACTGACACTCCGTCATCGGGAGCAAGCCCCCTCCCACATTGTTCTGTATACATCTGAGTATTCTCTCCACTCACCTTACAGTTTTTACTGTCACTCCCGCGCGCGCTCGACTATTGTGGCAACTGTCCCCGTACACTTCTAAACTGTGCTGGTATGTTTCACACAAAAATAAAATACCCGTGAAATCGAGTGCTGCGTCATGACCAATCTGTTGCTTTACCAACGTATCGCCCAGCAACTGGCTGAGGACATCCGTCGCGGTGTCTATCAACCTGGCGAGCGCGTGCCCTCGGTGCGCAAGATGAGCTCCCAGCTCAATGTCAGCCACGCTACGGTATTGCAGGCCTACGCCAACCTGGAAGACCAGGGGCTGATCCGGGCACGGCCGCAGTCCGGTTACTACGTGCACCAGACGCCAGCACTCACGGCGCCCACGCCGGACATCGCGCGGGTCGAGCGCCCGGGGTTGGTCACCCGCAGCAGCATTATCCAGCAGGTATTGGGCGAGTCGCGCCGCGAAGGTGTATTTCCCCTGGGCGCCGCCGTGCCGAGCGTCGACTATCTGCCGGTACGGGCGCTGCACCAGCAATTGGCCAAGGTCACGCGCTTCCAGAGCCCACGCGCCTTCAGCTACATGTTCAGCCCCGGTTTCGAGCCGCTGCGTCGCCAGGTGGCGATTCGCATGCGTGACGCCGGCGTGGTGGTGGACCCCTCCGAAGTGGTGATCACCCACGGCTGTGTTGACGCCTTGCAGATGTCGCTACGGGTGCTGACACGCCCCGGCGACTTGATCGCGGCTGAATCGCCGACCTATTACGGCTTGCTGCAACTGGCCGACCTGTTGGGCCTCAAGGTCATCGAGATCCCCAGCGACCCGTCCACCGGCATGAGCCTGGAAGCCCTGCAACTGGCCGCCAACCAATGGTCGATCAAGGCCCTGGTGTTGACCACGCGCCTGAGCAACCCCCTGGGCGGCACCATGCCCGAGGAACGGCAGAAACAGTTGCTGCGCCTGGCCTCGGATTTCGACATCCAGATTGTCGAAGACGATATTTACGGCGAACTGATGTTCGAACTCGGCCGCACCAAGGCCCTCAAGGCCTATGATCGCCTGGACCGGGTCATTTATTGCTCGAGCTTTTCCAAGACCTTGTCGCCGGGTGTGCGCATCGGCTGGATGATCGCCGGCAAGTACCAGCAGGAAATCCAGCGCCTGCAAATGTTCAGCACCCACTCGGCCTGCAGCGTCACCCAGATGGGCGTGGCAGCGTATCTGGAGAACGGCGGCTACGACCGGCACCTGCGTTACATCCGCCAGGAATACCGCAAGAATCTCAGCGCCTTCCAACTGGCGGTGCAGCAGTATTTCCCGGAAGGCACCCAGATGACTCGTCCGACGGGCGGCTTTATCTTGTGGGTCAGTTTGCCAGGGCGGGTCAATACCCAGGAACTGCACGTGCGCGCCCTGCAACAGGGCATCAGCATTGCGCCGGGCTTGATCTTCAGCAATACCGAGCAGTTCAACCACTGTATTCGCCTTAACTGCGGCACACCGTGGAACCGCGAAGCAGAGCGTGCGCTGATGACCCTGGGGATGCTGGCCAGCCAGCTATGCCAGGAAACCGCAGCCGGCTTTTGAGGCGCCGAAAAGGCGCAGCGCCGATAGCTGGCTGATCACCGCGCTTGTCATGCCGCGCACAACAAGCGAGCATATGGCCCTCTGCCGTTAATGCTGTAGGCAATATGACTTCGATTGTTCGCGCTGCTTTGGTGATTGGCCTGTTAAGCCTGTGTAACGTCGGCACAGCGCTGGCGGCGGCACCCGTGGCTGAAAACAAGCCCGCTGCCAATACCCGGCAGGATGCCCCGGCAAAAAAACCTTCCCCCGCCAAGCAAGCCCCCGTCGCGAAAAAACCAACCGCCACGGCGAAAAAACGTGCGTCGACGGCGAAAAAATCCAAGTCAGCCCAGGAAGTGGCACAGACCAAACTGCCACCGGCACAGTTGGATTTGTCCCTGCCTTCGGACATGGTCAGGCATCTGCAGCCCCTGGGTACCGTGCCCAAGCCCAAGAGCGTGCCGTTGTTGCCGCCGATGTTCGGTGAAAAGCCCACCGACAACAGTGCGTTCCAGATCAACGGCCGTTTGCTCAGCAATGAGATGAAGCTGCAACTGCGCAACGAAGAGCGCCGTGAAGTGGAAGGTGCCGCGTTGGAATTCGAGTTCAAACAGTAAACTTTTTCCTACAAAGTGACGCAGGCCGTCGACCATTTGTCGCAGACTGGTCGGTCACTTTTGTTTTGTGCGAAAAACCCCTGTTAACCCATTTTAAAACGACTGTTTAAGGGCGTACCCTAGCCCGGCCGTCCCTATTGAGTCGTCGAGGACCTGCTGGTCATGAATTGCCGTGAAGGCTGTGGCGCCTGCTGCATCGCCCCCTCCATCAGTTCGCCGTTACCCGGGATGCCCAATGGCAAACCGGCGGGCGAACGCTGCCTGCACCTGTCGGTCGAACAGCTGTGCCAACTGTTCGGCCAGCCGGAGCGCCCGGCGGTGTGCAGTGATTTCAAGGCGGATATCGATGTCTGCGGCACCGACCAGGCCGATGCGATCCGGTTGATCGGCTGGTGGGAGCAGATGACGGCGGCTTGAGGGGCTTTACTATCGGAACTTCAACAATAAGGAATACAACAATGGGTTCGCTGAAACGAATGGCTGTGCTGTGCGGTTTTACCCTGGTATTTGCTGCCACTGCCCAGGCTGAGGATTGGCAGGTTGCCAAGGATGAAGACGGTATCAAGGTGTCCCTGAGCGAAGTCGCCGGCTCCAAATACAAGGCGTATCGCGGTGTGACCGTGATCAAGGCGCCTGTCGCCAGGATCCAGGCCCTGCAGGAAGATGTGGCCGGTGCCTGCTCGTGGATTCATGAGTGCAAATCCCAGAAGCTGGTGGACAAGAAAGGCGATGAGGCCTGGACCTACACCCAGTTCAAGGCGCCTTTCCCGGTGACCGATCGTGATTCATATATCCATGTCACCACCACCAAGGACGCCGACGGCAGCGTAACCCGCAAGCTGCAGGGCGTGCCGACCTACAAGCCCGAAGAAAAAGGCTACGTGCGAGTCGCTCAGGTCGAGGGCTTCTGGAAACTGGTCCCTAAAGGCGCCAATGAGACCGAAGTCACCTACCAGGTACACACCGAGCCAGGCGGCAGCGTGCCGTCGTGGCTGGCCAACAAGTTCGTGGTGGAAGCGCCGTTCAACACCCTGAAAGCCTTGAAGGAACACGCTGAAAAATAACTGTGCTTGATCCGGTGCTTCCTGACTTGAGTGGAACGTTTGCCGAGCCCTCAAGGTCCAGATAGATGTAAGCCCACACATGGGTTTTATCGAGGAGGCACCGATGCAAAAGTGGCAGATTACCTTCGTTGATGATCACGGCGTACAGTCCGTGGAGCAGTTCACCTGCGAGCACAAGCCCAGCCTCGAAGATGCGGCACACATGATCCGCAACAAGCTGGTGCCCGTGGCCGCCGAACTGGACCTCAACGACCTTGAGGGCCGCAAGCCCGAGCCAACGGTCAAGATCCTCAAAGACCAGAACAGTATTCAAATCCTCGACATCTCTCCCGCCGCCTGAACATTTCCTGTATGCCATTCAAGCACCTCTGGTGGAGGTGATAGCTTCGCGCTACTCTGCAAGTGAGATCAGCGAATGAATCGCTAAGGTCTGGTCTTGTCAGCTACATGCTTGTTTTCCCGTGGTGATGTTGTTGCCGTGGTACCCGCGCCGTCAGCGCGCGGGCTTTGGGAAGCACGGAAAGTCTATCCATCGGTTTGAGGAGGACGTTTCATGAGCACAGCCTATCAAGAAGACATCAGCACCAACGTTCTGCGCCGCATGAAAGAAGGCGGTTTCGACTTTTCACGGTTCCACCCCATTGAGTTCTACGCCATTTTCCCGGATGAGGAACGGGCGCGCAGGGCTGCGGGTGAATTTCGTGGTGAGTCCCTGAATGCCCAGGTCAGTGCGCGCGACGATGGCGCCTGGTACCTGGAACTGAGCAAGATCATGTTTGCAACCTACGATGGCATAGGAGACTTCGAGCAGGACTTTGAAGCGGTGGTCGAGCCGCTGGGCGGAATCATCGAAGGTTGGGGCGTCAAGCAGGAGGTGCGTGGGTTACCCATGTAGCGCCATTGTATGAGCAACACAGCGTATCGGCTGACCCTGGGGTCGGCCGATTTTGTATGTGCTGTGTGAAAATTTCCGGAACTACCGTTGCCCTTTCCCGCACAAAAAAAAGCCACCCGAAAAGGGTGGCTGAAAGGGAAGACCGAAGGAGCCGGTCAGTACACGAGCTTCAAGGTACCGAGTGCGGGATGGGTAAGGCTGTAGGACGTGTCCTGTTCAGCGGATGGGGAGAATTATCCGCAGGCTGGCACGGGCAGTGAAATCAACTCTGACTATGCTGTTGATAGCCAAAGCCTGCATTGCCATGAAGCGTGCGGCAGTGCAGTGGGGATTCCGCGCACCAGGACGGTGCGATCAGGTCTTTGCTTATATTCAACTCACTGATTTTTAAGTGTTTATGCCGCTGGCACGGGCCTTGCGATGGTTCTTGCGTCCGGGTGACAAGGAGTACGGCATGATCCGCACTTATTACGACGAAATGTACGATGGGGCAGGGCAGGTTCGCCCTCACTACCGCGAGTTCGCCCGCTGGTTGGCCGACACCCCCGCTGAACTGCTGGCCCAGCGCCGGCGCGAAGCCGATTTGCTGTTTCACCGCGCCGGGATCACCTTCACGCTTTACGGCGACGAGCAGGGCACCGAGCGCCTGATTCCGTTCGACACCATCCCCCGCAGCATTCCCGCCAGCGAATGGCGGATGGTCGAGCGTGGCTGCATCCAGCGGGTCAAGGCGCTGAACATGTTTCTCGCCGACCTCTATCACGAACAACGCATCATCAAGGCCGGGATCATTCCCGCCGAACAGGTACTGGCCAACGAGCAATACCAGTTGGCAATGCAGGGGCTGAACCTGCACCGCGACCTGTATTCCCACATCTCCGGAGTCGACCTCGTACGCGACGGCGACGGCACCTACTACGTGCTGGAAGACAACCTGCGTACACCCAGCGGCGTGAGCTACATGCTCGAAGACCGCAAGATGATGATGCGCCTGTTCCCCGAGCTGTTCGCGGCCCAGCGCATCGCGCCGATCGATCATTACCCCAACCTGCTGCTCGATACCCTGAAAAGCGCCAGCCCCCTGGATAATCCCAGCGTCGTGGTGCTGACCCCGGGGCGCTTCAACAGCGCGTTTTTCGAGCATGCATTTTTAGCCCGGGAAATGGGTGTGGAGTTGGTGGAAGGCGCCGACCTGTTCGTGCGCGATGACCGTGTGTTCATGCGCACCACCGACGGCCCCAAAGCCGTGGACGTGATCTACCGTCGCCTCGACGACGCATTCCTCGACCCGCTGGCCTTCAACCCCGACTCCATGCTCGGCGTGCCCGGCCTGCTGGCGGCGTATCGCTCGGGCAATGTGGTGCTGGCCAATGCCATCGGCACCGGGGTGGCGGATGACAAGTCGGTGTACCCCTTCGTCACCGAGATGATCCGTTTTTACCTGGACGAAGAACCGATCCTGCAGAACGTTCCCACCTTCCAGTGCCGTAAGCCCGACGAATTGTCCCACGTGCTGGCCAACCTGCCGGACCTGGTGGTGAAGGAAACCCAGGGCTCCGGCGGCTACGGCATGCTGGTGGGCCCAGCGTCCACGGCCGCGGAAATCGAAGCCTTCCGCGCGCGTATCAAGGCCAAGCCCCACGCCTATATCGCACAGCCAACCCTGTGTTTATCCACCTGCCCGACCTTTGTCGAAAACGGCATTGCGCCGCGCCATATCGACCTGCGCCCGTTCGTGTTGTCCGGCAAGGAAACCCGTGTGGTACCCGGCGGTTTGACCCGTGTCGCGCTGCGTGAAGGGTCGCTGGTGGTCAATTCGTCCCAGGGCGGCGGCACCAAAGACACCTGGGTGGTCGAGGACTGATGCCATGTTGAGTAGAACTGCCTCGGATTTGTACTGGATGTCGCGCTACCTGGAACGCGCGGAAAACCTCGCGCGCATGCTCGATGTCAGTTATTCGCTGTCGCTGATGCCCCAGGATGGGCGCGGTGATGGCCTGCATGAACTGGCCATGCCGCTGTTGATCACCGGCACGCTGGATGATTACCGCGAGCGCCACGGCGAATTGCACGCCGAACGCCTGCTGCATTTCTTCGCACTGGATGCGGCCAACCCGGCCAGCATCTACAGTTGTCTCGGTGCCGCGCGGGCCAGCGCCCATGCTGTGCGTGGGCGAATTACTGCCGACATGTGGGAAAACATCAACGCCACCTGGCTGGAGATTCGCGAAATCTCACAGCAGGGCCTCAGCCGCTACGGCATGAGCCGCTTCTGCGAGTGGGTCAAGGAGCGTTCCCATCTGTTCCGGGGGGCGACCTACGGCACCATCATGCGCAATGACGCCTTCCGTTTTATTCGGCTGGGTACGTTTATCGAGCGCGCCGACAACACCCTGCGCCTGCTGGATGCGCGCTATGAAATGGCCGGCGACCAGGCCGAAGCGGTCACCGATGGCACTGCCCACGCCTACTATCAATGGAGCGCCTTGCTGCGCGCGTTATCGTCGTTCGAGGCCTACACCGAGATCTACCGCGACGCCCCAGGTGCCCGGCAAGTCGCGGAGCTGTTGCTGTTGCGCGCCGATGTACCGCGCTCCCTGCGGGCCTGCAGCGAAGAGATCGACCAGATCCTCGCCAGCCTGCCCGGCATCAACGGCCGTCCGGCCCAGCGCCTGGCGGCCGAGATGGATGCGCGGCTGCGGTTTACCGCGATCGATGAAATCCTCGAGGAAGGCCTGCACGCCTGGCTGACCGACTTTATCCCCTTGGTCCGCCAGTTGGGCGACGCCATCTACAGTTCCTACCTGGAGGCCGCATGAGACTCTCCATCAGCCACGAAACCACCTACCACTACGAAGACCAGGTACGCGCCAGCATCCAGTACCTGCGTCTCACACCCCACGACAGCGAGCGCCAGCACGTGCTCAGTTGGCAACTGGACCTGCCTCGCCCGGTGCGCGCGCAGATCGACCCGTTCGGCAACATCCTGCACGTGCTGACCCTGGACGAACCCCACGACGCCATCATCATTGGCGCCCGTGGCCAGGTGGATATTGATGAGCTGCGTGAGGCTGAACACGAGAGCCAGTCAGCCTTTCCGTTCCTGCGCTGCACCCGCCTGACCGAGCCCGACGACGCCCTGCGCGCTTTTGCGCAGCAGCATTGCCACCAGCGTCGTGATCGCACCGCGTTGATCGACCTGATGCACGCCCTCAACCAGTCGATGGTCTACACGCCCGGCGCCACCGAAGTCGACACCTGCGCCGCCCAGGCCTTCGCAGGGCGGGCGGGGGTGTGCCAGGACCATACCCATGCGTTCCTGGCCTGCGCGCGCAGCCTGGGCATTCCTGCGCGGTATGTGTCGGGGTATTTGTACACGGAAGACAGTACTCACCTGGCCAGCCACGCCTGGGCCGAAGCCTGGCTGGATGACGCCTGGTACAGCTTTGACGTGACCAACCAACTGGCCCGGCCGGAGCGGCATTTGAAACTGGCCGTGGGCCTGGACTACCTCGACGCTTGCCCGGTGCGCGGCATGCGCCGTGGCGGTGGGCATGAGCAGATGCATGCCAAGGTATTCGTGGCGCCGACGCCGGTGGTCCTGGTCCAGCAGCAATAACCCGCTCGCCACCGAGATCAGGCTGGGCTCAGGGGTGTTGTTTACGCCCCGCCATATGCTTCAAGTACCCCACCAGCAATTCCAGCTCGCTGTCAGGCAACACGCTGGCGGTGAACGCTGGCATCTTCGCCTGCGGCCAGTGCCTCAGGCTCTGCGGGTCGCGGATATAGCGCTTGAGGAAGTCGTCGCTGAAATATTCCGTAGGGTTGTAGGGAACATTCAGGTCCGGCCCCACCTGTGCATCGCCGGCGCCATTGAGGCGGTGACAGGCCAGGCAGTTCTTCTGGAACAGCGCAAAGCCCTGGTTGACCGGATCATTCGCAGCCAGCGTCGGGTCGGGCAGCAGCGCCGGAAAACGTTCGGCCACCGTCTTCAACTGCTTGATCGCGGAGATCTGGAACGGCCACTGCTCCGGGCTGATATGCCCGGCCTGCGGATCGGTCCACACCAGGTAGAACGGCCCGGCACTCGGCTTGCCGTCTGCCAACGGGGGCCATGGGTGGACCGGGTCTTCCACGGCCAGCCAGGCGCGGGCGCCGTTTTTTTGCAGCAACGGTGCAGCCGTCAGTTCGGCGGCGAAGCCATCCAGGGCAACGGCTTGCAGATGATTATCGGGCTGTAGGCCCGGCAGGAGCACTGCCAGCGGTACTGCGCGATAGGTCATGTTGCGCTTGTAGGAAACGTCATCGACGACCTGCACTGTCTGCGCGTCCGGATGCTTGAGCAGGTCGGCGGTCTGCCAGGTCTTGCGGCTGTGATCCAGCTCGACGGTCAATTGCGCCGCCGAAGCGGGCAGGGCGAGCAACAAGGCAAGGAATGCGAAGATCGGTTTCAAGACGGCGGCCCCGTGTTAAGTGGCGATAGGGCCCACGATAGCGGAAAAGTGCAGGTAAAAAGGCAGCCCCTGCAACAGGATCGCTATGCACGAAGTCCCGGCAGGTGCTGCCAAAAGCGGTAATCCTGAGGAAAGAACAGGCTCAAGAAGAGGTCACCCAATGACCTTGGTCAAGTTGGGCAAGATCAGAATCAATGTGGTGGCGAACAGAATAAGTCCCGCCTGACGTACTTTCGAATGTTTGAACATGGCTGACTGCCTTTTGTTGTTATTCCTGAGCGTCAAATGCGTGCCGTTGAATATGAGTATCGCAATGTGACGTGTCGCTTTTCTTACAGCTGCTCCAGCAAAACCCGGCAGCAACTTCTTACTGATTGAACCTTAGAGCCCTCGTTCTGCGCGGCTTAGACCCATTTCATATCACCTGATCAGCATTTCAGCTTAAAAAGGCATGAGGCATAACGCCATCTTGGCGCCAATGCCTTGGCTAGACAGCTAAAACGATTAATCCAGCAATTACCTTAGGTGCCTACCGTTCGTCCGAGCGTGGCGGTCAAAAGCAATGAGCGCATCCGTCATTGAAACCGTGTCAATCGGGCCTAAGGTAAGGGCATTACTGCGCAATGGTTCGAGGACGTCATGACCCAAGCTTTGATCTTTGATGCGATACGCACGCCCCGCGGCAAAGGCAAGGCCGACGGCGCCCTGCACAGCGTCAAGCCGGTAAACCTGGTGGCCGGCCTGCTCACCGCGCTGGCACAACGCAACGACCTCGACACCCAGCAGGTGGATGACTTCGTGCTCGGCTGCGTTACCCCGGTGGGCGACCAGGGCGCCGACATCGCCAAGACCGCCGCCCTGGTGGCGGACTGGGCCGTCAGCGTCGCCGGTGTACAGATCAACCGCTTCTGCGCCTCGGGCCTGGAGGCGGTTAACCTCGGCGCGATGAAAGTGCGTTCCGGCTTTGAGGACCTGGTGGTGGTCGGCGGCGTGGAGTCCATGTCCCGCGTGCCCATGGGCAGCGATGGCGGGGCCTGGGTGCTCGACCCGCAGACCAACATGCACAGCCACTTCACGCCCCAGGGCATTGGCGCCGACCTGATCGCCACCCTGGAAGGTTTCACCCGCGAGGATGTCGATACCTTTGCCCTGCAGTCCCAGCAGAAAGCCGCCAGGGCGCGTGCAGACGGTTCCTTCAACAAGTCGTTGATCGCGGTGCAGGACCAGAACGGCATTGTGCTGCTGGACCATGATGAATTCATTCGCGCCGATTCCACCCTCGAAGGCCTGGGCAAGCTCAAGCCCAGCTTCGAAATGATGGGGCAGATGGGCTTCGACGCCACCGCGTTGCGGGTCTATAGCCATGTAGAACGCATCCACCATGTACACACACCGGGCAATAGCTCGGGCATCGTCGACGGCGCCGCATTGATGTTGATCGGCTCCGAAGCGAAGAGCCGCGAGCTGGGTCTGCAACCGCGGGCACGCATCGTCGCCACGGCCGTCACTAGCACCGACCCGACCATCATGCTCACAGGCCCGGCGCCGGCCACCCGTAAAGCGCTGGCCAAGGCCGGTTTGCGCGTAGAAGACATCGACCTGTTCGAGGTCAACGAGGCCTTTGCCTCGGTGGTGCTCAAGTTCATCAAGGATATGGGCATCGACGCCGCGCGCGTCAACGTCAACGGCGGCTCCATCGCCATGGGCCACCCGCTGGGCGCCACGGGTTGCGCGATCCTCGGCACCCTGCTCGACGAACTGGAGGTGCGCCAGCAGCGCTACGGCCTGGCCACCCTGTGTGTCGGCGGCGGCATGGGCATCGCCACTATTATCGAACGCCTCTGAGCCCAAGGAATTTGTCATGACCGCTGCCATTCGTTACGAAAAAGGCCAGGACCAGATCGTGGTGCTGACCCTCGACATGCCCGGCCAGAGCGCCAACACCATGAACGCCGCGTACCGTGAGGCAATGGCGGCCACCGTCGCACGCCTGCAAGCGGAAAAGGACGACATTGCCGGTGTGGTTATCACCTCGGCGAAGAAGACCTTTTTCGCCGGCGGCGACCTCAATGAACTGATCAAGGTCGACAAGGCCCACGCCAAGGATTTCTACGCCAGCGTCCTGGTGTTGAAGGCGCAACTGCGCAGCCTGGAAACCCTCGGCAGGCCGGTGGTGGCCGCCATCAATGGCGCAGCCCTCGGCGGCGGTTGGGAGATCTGCCTGGCGTGTCACTACCGCGTCGTGCTGGATGACAAGTCGGTGCAACTCGGTTTGCCGGAGGTCACCCTTGGCCTGCTGCCAGGCGGCGGTGGCGTGGTGAGGATGGTGCGCATGCTGGGGCTGGAAAAGGCCTTGCCGTATTTGCTCGAAGGCAAGAAAGTCCGGCCCCAGCAAGCGCTGCAAGCCGGGTGGGTCGATGAGCTGGCGGCGGATCGCACTGAGCTGCTGGCCAAATCCCGCGCATGGATTCTCGCCAATCCGCAGGCCAGTCAGCCGTGGGACAACAAGGCCTATCAGATTCCCGGTGGTACGCCGTCTCACCCGAAAGTGGCGCAAATGCTCGCCATCGCACCATCGATTTTGCGCAGCAAAACCAACGGCTGCTTCCCGGCCCCGGAGAAAATCCTCTGCGCCGCCGTGGAAGGCGCGCAGGTGGATTTCGATACCGCACATGTGATTGAAACCCGCTACTTCACCGAATTGGTCACCGGGCAGGTGGCGAAAAACATGATGGGCACCTTCTGGTTCCAACTCAATGAAATCAACGCCGGCAGCTCGCGGCCTCAGGGCTTTGCGCCTTACGTGACGCGTAAGGTCGGGGTACTCGGTGCCGGGATGATGGGCGCAGGCATCGCCTATGTCAGCGCCTGCGCCGGTATCGATGTGGTGCTCAAGGACATCAACCAGGCGGCCGCCGAGAAGGGCAAGGCGCATTCGACGGCGCTGTTGGACAAGAAGGTCAGTCGTGGGCAATTGACCGCCGAGCAGCGCGAAACCACCCTCGCGCGGATTCATCCTACGGCTTCGGATGCTGATCTGGCCGGCTGTGACCTGATCATCGAGGCCGTGTTCGAAGACCGTGAACTCAAGGCCAAGGTCTCGGCTGCCGCACACAATGTGGTCGGCGCCGACGCGGTGATCGCCTCCAACACGTCTACCTTGCCCATCAGCGGCCTGGCCACGGCGGTGCCGGATCAAGGCAAGTTCATCGGCCTGCATTTCTTCAGCCCGGTGGACAAGATGCCCCTGGTGGAAATCATCAAGGGCGCCCGCACTTCGGACGAAACCCTGGCCCGAGGGTTCGATTTCGTCCTGCAAATCAAGAAAACTCCGATCGTGGTCAACGACAGTCGCGGGTTCTTCACCTCGCGGGTGTTCGGCACCTTCACCCATGAAGGCATCGCCATGCTCGGCGAAGGCGTGGCTGCGCCGATGATCGAGACCGAGGCGCGCAAGGCGGGTATGCCGGTGGGGCCGCTGGCGGTGTCCGATGAAGTGTCCCTCAGCCTGATGAGTCATATCCGACAGCAGGCTGCCAAGGATCTGCAGGCGGAAGGTAAAACAGTCCCACGCCATCCGGCGACGGTGGTAATTGATCTGTTGGTGAACGAGTACAAACGCGCGGGCAAGGCGGCGGGAGGCGGTTTCTACGAGTACCCGGCGGGCGGGCAGAAGCATTTGTGGCCTGAATTGAAAGCGCGCTTTGAGCGAGCCGACCAGCGCATTTCAGCACAGGATGTGCGCGACCGTTTGCTGTTTATCCAGGCCATCGAGACCGTGCGCTGCGTAGAGGAGGGCGTGTTGATGTCCACCGCGGATGCCAACGTGGGGTCGATCTTCGGGATCGGTTTTGCCGCCTGGAGTGGTGGCGCGTTGCAGTTTATCAACCAGTACGGCCTCAATGACTTTATCGCCCGTGCCCGCTACCTGGAGGAACAGTATGGGGAGCGGTTCTCGCCGCCGGCGTTGTTGCTCGACAAAGCTGCGCAGAACACGACCTTCTGACGGTTTTGGGCATGCACAGGGCTTGCCTTGTCAGGGTATTTCAAGGCAGGCTCTGGGGTGTGCATTATTCCCATCACCGTGTCAGGTATTTTTTATGTCGCTACGCGTCTGTATCCTGGAAACCGATATCCTGCGTCCAGGCTTGATCGATCAATACCAAGGCTACGGGCAGATGTTCAAGCGCCTGTTCTCCAAGCAGCCGATTGCCGCCGAATTCGTTGTGTACAACGTGGTGCAGGGCGAATACCCGTCGGACGACGAAGTGTTCGACGCCTACCTGGTGACCGGCAGCAAGGCCGATTCCTTCGGCACCGACCCCTGGATCCAGACCCTCAAGACCTACCTGCTCGAACGCTATGAGCGCGGCGACAAGTTGCTGGGCATCTGCTTCGGCCATCAATTGCTCGCGCTGCTGCTGGGCGGCAAGGCCGAGCGCGCGGGGCAGGGCTGGGGCATGGGCATTCACGATTACAAACTGGATACCAAGGCGCCGTGGATGAGCCCTGAAGTGCCAGAGTTGACGCTATTGATCAGCCACCAGGACCAGGTCACCACCTTGCCGGACAATGCCACGGTCATCGCCTCCAGCGAGTTTTGCCCGTTCGCCGCCTATCACATCGGCGACCAGGTGCTGTGCTTCCAGGGGCACCCGGAATTTATCCATGATTATTCCCGCGAGTTGCTGGAGATTCTTCAGACGACCCTGGGTGAAAAAGTCTACACAAACGGCGTGGCCAGCCTGGCGCGCGACCACCACGGCGTGACCGTGGCGGAATGGATGATGCGCTTCGTGGCGCACAAGCCTGAGGCCCGGGTTTAAAGCCAGCCCGAGCGCTTGAAACTGGCCCACAAGCCCGTGCAACCGAACGCAATAAACCCGAGCACAGCAAAATAGCCGTAGTGCCATTGCAGCTCGGGCATGTTCTGGAAGTTCATCCCATAAATCCCCGCCACCGCGGTGGGGAACGCCAGGATCGCCGCCCACGCGGCAAACTTGCGCTGCACCACGCTCTGACGCGAGGCCTCAAGCAACACACCGATCTCGATGGTCTGGCTGGCGATATCGCGCAGGGTGGTGAGGTCTTCCATCTGCCGCGTGACGTGGATCTGCACGTCACGGAAATACGGGCGCATGTTCTTGTCGATAAACGGGAAGCTCAGCTTCTGCAGTTCCTGGCTGATCTCTACCATCGGCGCCACATAGCGCTTGAGTCGCAGCACGTCGCGGCGCAGGCCATGGATCTTCTGGATATCGCGCTCGCTCAGCGAGCTGCACAGCACGTTGTGCTCCAGTTCATCGATCTCGGCGTGGATCGCCTCGCTGACCGGCTGGTAGTTCTCGGTGACAAAATCCAGCAGGGCGTAGAGTACGAAATCTTCCCCATGCTCCAGCAATAACGGCCGCGCCTCACAGCGTTGCCGAACAAAGCCGTAGGACGCCGAATGGCCGTTACGCGCGGTGATGATGTAGCCGTTGCCGGCGAAGATATGGGTCTCGATAAACTCCAGCTTGCCGTTCTCGCGCACCGGTGAATAGGTGACGATAAACAGTGCGTCGCCGAAGGTTTCCAGCTTGGGGCGGCTGTGTTTTTCCAGGGCATCTTCGATGGCCAGTTCATGCAGGTTGAACTGGCGTTGCAGGTTGGCCAACTCCTGGGCGTTGGGCTCTTCCAGGCCGATCCACACAAAATGCCCGGGTTTGGCGGCCCAGGCCGCGCCTTCGTCGAGGGTGATATCCGTGACTTTCTTTCCGGCGCTGTACACGGCGGCCGCAACAACTCTACCCATGGTGCTGATCACTTCTTATTAGGAGGACAGGTGTTGGGCAGCTTAGCTTGAATGACGTTCCGTTGCGGCGTCTGCAGGTGCTCGCTTTTTGTGACGAGCAAGCTTGTTTGCGTGGGGGGGCCGGGCCCCCCGGAAGGTGTTCAGGCAGGTTGCACTTCGCGATCCATCGCTGCAATGCACTCATCCATCTGCGCCTGACAGGTCTGCATCAACTGCGGGATGTCATCCGAAGTCAGGCCCACAGTAGGAATCGGCGGCAACGAGCGTATGAGCACATCACCGCTGTTCCAGCGATTGAGCTTCATATGGGTGACGTAATTGCTGACACACACCGGCACGATGGGCACGCCAGCGGCGATGGCCATATGAAACGCGCCTTTCTTGAACGGCAACAAGCCTTTGCCCAGATTGCGCGTGCCCTCCGGAAACACCCAGATCGAGGTGTCCTGATGCTGCAACGTATGAGTGGTGGTGAGCATCGCGCGACGTGCCTTGTGCGCATTGCCGCGGTCGATCAGCACATTGCCCGCCAGCCAGAACAACTGGCCGAACAGCGGTACCCATTTCAGGCTCTTTTTGGCGATACACACGGTGCGATGGGGCACCACGGTGCCCAGCACAAACAGGTCATAGTTGGACTGGTGGTTGGCGATGATCACACACGTACCAGGCTTGTTGCGCAGGGAGTCGACATCGGTCTTCACCTTCAGGCGCAGGATCCACATTGCCGGCAGCGCATACAGGCGCGCACACAAGCGACTGTTGTCCGGGTTGAATGGCCGGCAGGCCCCGAGCAGCACGCCCAGTACACCGGCCACCATAAAGTGCAGGCCCATCAATAACATGCGTAACAGAAAAAGCATCGACACGGCCCATCGGGATAAAAGGTGGCGCAGTGTACGGATGTGCACTGAATTCGGCAATTACCCGTAAAGAGGTAGGAGATGGGCGATGTTTAAGCACATGTTTCAACATGTGCCGATATAGGCAGGCTAGAGCGGCTAAAGATGTTTCGGATTCATTTGTACGAAAAAGCCCGACGCAAGGTCGGGCTCTGATGTTTCGGTTGTAGGGCTTAACTCAGGATATGGCCCTGATCCTGGATGATTGCCTCATCCAACGCCTCCAGCAGCGCCTTACGCACCTTCAGCTTGGTGTGCTTATGGGCATTCATATTCAGCTTCTTCAACTGACGTGCCGCTTCCAGCGCCGCCGCCTGCAGCTCTTCAGGTGCCACCACCTTGTCGAGGAAGCCGGCCTGCAACGCGCCTTGCGGGTCAAACATCTCGGCATTGATCACCGAGCGATGAAACGCCGACTTACGCAGACGGTCCCGCGCCAGCTCGATACCGGCGTGGTGCATGGTCATGCCGATCGCAACCTCATTCAGGCCAATGCTGAACGGGCCTTCCACCCCGATCCGATAATCTGCCGACAACAACAGGAAAGCACCCTTGGCCACCGCATGCCCAGGGCACGCCACAATCACCGGAAACGGGTGGGACAAAAGGCGACGTGCCAATGTCGAGCCCGACGTCACCAGGCCGATGGCTTCTTTGGGGCCGGCTGTCATCACCTTCAAGTCATACCCACCCGACAGGATCCCCGGCGTGCCGGTGATGATCACCACCGCCCGATCTTTCTCGGCCTGGTCCAGCGCTGCATTGAACGCACTGACCACATCCGGAGAAATGGCATTCACCTTGCCGTTGCTCAGGGTCAGGGTCGCGATACCGTCTTCGAGGTGGTAAGCAATCAACTCACTCATGACGCGGTTCCTTGTAGGATTTGTTATAGAGAGGCTGTTTATAAAGGCGCATGCGCAGACGTTACCCACCACGCCCGCCCCGGTAAAGCGCCGTGACTGACTGCCCAGTCAGACTTTCCCCGCAGGGAGAACGCCGGAAGGCCTGGAGCAGGGCGCAACACTGGCCCCAGACACAGGACGCCCATGCCCAAGAATGGCAGAATCACCACCCCTAGCCGGGCACATCCCGGCATACCCATCTAACCGCATGAAAATTCTGAAAAAAACCTTTGCCATCAGAAAGGCTTTCGACTACATTAGCGCGCCTCGACAGACTGAACTGGTTTGACGAGATACGGTGAAGTGTCCGAGTGGCTTAAGGAGCACGCCTGGAAAGTGTGTATACAAGAAATTGTATCGAGAGTTCGAATCTCTCCTTCACCGCCACATTTTGAAAACGCGAACCCCTGATTTTCCTAGAGAAAGTCGGGGGTTTGTGGTTTTTTGCGTCCGAAAAATGCCCTCATGGGACCGCCATGGGACTGGCGCCCTGTTCTGGTGTGAAAATTAGCGGAAGAAGTATGATGGGCTCAAAAGCCAACACTTGGACCAGAAAACTGTTCTAGCCCGCGTGAATTAGGATTTCCGCAACTCTCATCAAGGACGACTGCCAGATAACTCAGGTTGCAATATCGCTGCAGCAGACGCTTTGACGTTGCTCCTGCACATTCAGCATGCCTTGGGTGCGGCGATTGAAGAGACCACTAAGTGGCTTCCAGAGAATGGCGTAGTGAGTGCTGCAGATAACGCAATCATGGCCACGGCAACTCTGGACACAAATGCAAAAGCGATTACCGACGCGATAATATGCCTGCGGTAGGCCTAGGGAATATCACCTCGCAGGCAGCAATCGGCCAATAACTGACACTCCGTTTGTCTACAAATCCAGAGCGCTTCACTGCGTAGCCGATGAAACGAATACTTTTTAAAAACTGCTAATTTTTCACGTCTGTTGATTAAAAGATCGCTTAAAACTCTGATTGATTGACATACTAAATATGGCTCGGTCAACTGTGAAATCTAATGTGTCGGATACGGCGATTAGTGACCTTAATTCTTCAGGGAAGTCTTCGATGCTAGCGCATGCCGTTGGAATCAAATATCGAAAGTAGTCTCCAATTCCCGCGTCGCCCTCATAACCAATCGGATTGTCTTCGCTGGACACGTAATCTTCTAGCGCGTGATAAACATAGAAGCCTTTTATTGATGGAATTGAATACTCCGTGAGCTCTTGATAAAAGTTCGAACTCTCTAAGACTATGCGTTCCATTTCGCCGCGCGACGAGGGTTTGAGCTCCCTGCGAAACCTATATATATCTAAAAGAGTTTGACCTTCCTTGTTTTTTGGATAACTTTGAAACTCACGCGACTCTTCCCACATAAACTCATTTATACTGTCGAGTTTTTTCTCTAGCTCTGGAATAGCCAACAAGCTCGAAGGGATAGGGCCGAAACAGTTATTCACCATTACAGCTATACGCCCATGTCGATCCATGGCGAACCACGTGAAGATAGTCCCAAAACTTGGCTGCCAATCTTTATCTAACGGCATTACTTCACCTCTGGTAAAACGTGTATATCGCCTGAGATTATTATCGCCAGTGCTGGATTGGCCCTGTTACAGAAACTTTACTGATCCAGGATCCTACCCTGTGAACTATTACCAGCACTAGATATTTACTGACGGGATGGGGCAGTGTGGCATAGGCCTCTGGGTCAATTCGACGTCAGTTTCAACAGGCTCGTGCCTAACGTCCACTTTTTCCTGCTTTTGCACGGTATGATCAACGTCAGCTTGCGGCCAAAAGCAGGCTGTGGACAGGTAGCTGTTGATGTCTCTACGCTGGACGATCTAGTGACAGCACAGCGGTAAAAAAGGAGTAGTCACGTTGGAAGTTGCCATTGATCGAGATAGCGTTCATGCAGGAGATGATCTGGGAAGCCATGCGACGTCGATCACACTCGATCCATCAGCAACGCTGCGCGCCTTAATCGAAGTGATACAAGATGCCGGCTACTTACCGGGTATCAATGGAGGCAAGGCTACTTGGATTATTTGGTCGTCTGACAAACCAATAGGTGTTTTAGCGCAGCAATGGCCAGCACCTAAATTGACCGTGCCGCCCGACAGCACCGTTGATCAGTATTTCGGAAATACCGAACCTCGCCTTCTGTTCAGATATTGGTGTCAGGCAGATCCAGATGAGGTCTTTTCGAATATCAAGACCGGAAATGAGCTACCTTCACGATTTTAGGATTGGCGGTGGACATTTCTGTCGATCAATGCGGTTCAGATGACTGCTATGGGTCGATAGCTGGCTTTCAAAAATTCATCTGGACGCATTACGAATAACGCCGCTTATGTAAAAAGGGTCCCCACACTTTGACCTGGTGCGGGGGCCTTTTTTCGGGCTCCGGAAACCAATCCCCCCTAGAGTGGCCTACCGGCACTCTGGTTTTACAAGGAAAAGCGGAAAGATTTATTTGATTTTTAAACAAAACCCCTGATTTCGAAAGAAACCAGGGTTTTGTAATTTTCGGATTCTGAAAAAGTCTGTGAGGATTAAATCACGCGCCCGCCACATCCATCCGTCGCCCTATGACATCCAGCAAATCGCATCCGTCTCGTAGAGGGATTGAGCAGAGCAATGCAAAATCGCTCAGAACAACGGCATCGCAGCTGATTTCACTGTGTAGTACGAGGTTCTCCAGGACTTGGGTGACGGCGTGAAGTCGATATGTCGCGGCATCGAGCAGTATCTGCAGAGGCGCGGTGGTGTCGACAAAAAGAGCAGGAGTGGCGCTTCTGAGGGCTTTGTAGGAAGTTGCTCAAATCTATTGCTGCTGTGCAATACATCGCTTACCAAACTTAAAATAGCTTACTGATTTTTAAGATTTAATATTTCATCCTAAAGTCTTGAGCCTTGCATAAGCAATTTCAGGCGACCGCATTCCTGTGGCGAGCGGGCTTGCCCCGCGTTGGGCTGCGCAGCAGCCCCAAAACCAGGCGCAGAGGAGTGCCTGATAGACCTCATTCGTCTTCATCAGGGGCGCTTCGCACCCCAACGCGGGCGGTGCGACGCTTCGACAAGCCCGCTCGCCACAAAGGTCCCCGTTTGCTGCGCGACAGCGCTACGTCGGGTAGTGGGGGCTCCCTCAATGCCGATGCCGATGATGCACATCCGGAAAATGCGCATGGCTGTGCCTCAGCGGACTGTGCACATGCACATGGCTATGGGGTTCCGCCGGATCCCACGCAAACCCGTGCTCATGCTGATGGTGTTCATCATGCACATGCCGATGCCCGTGTTCCGTCGCGTCATGCTGATGTTCATGGGCATGCCGCTCCGTCAGGTGCAGCCAAACCCCCACGGCCATCAGCGCTGAGGCAATCCAGAACGCCAGCGTCACTGACTCACCCAACAACAGCAGCGCAATCGCGGCCCCCAGGAACGGCGCAGTCGAAAAATACGCCCCCGTGCGTGCACTGCCCAGTCCGCGCAACGCCAGCACGAACATCACCAGGCTGATGCCATAGCCCAGAAAACCCACCAGCAAGATAGGCGCCAGCTGCGCCATGCCCGGGATCCGCGCCCCGAGATAAAGCGCCAACCCGCCATTCACCAGCCCCGCGATCAACCCCTTGGCCCCGGCGATAAACAGCGCGTCCGACGCAGACACTTTGCGCGTCAGGTTGTTATCGATCCCCCAGCACAGGCACGCCACGGCAACCGCCAGCGGCCCCGTCCAGTCATGGCTGGTGCCACCGCCGTCGGCCCCTGACAACACCACGCCGCCCAGCACGATGGCGATCATCCCCAGGACGATGCGACGGTCGGCGTTTTCCCTGAACACGACCCAGGCGATAACGGCGGTCAGTACCGATTCCAGGTTGAGCATCAGGGAGGCGGTGGCGCCGGCGGTGCGGGTCAGGCCGAACATCAACGCGACTGGCCCGAGGATGCCGCCGAATGCGATGGCGCCGAGCAGCCAGGGCCATTCCGAAGGGGTTAGCCCGGAGGGTTTCCAGCCGCGATCACGAATCACGCGCACACCAGCGAGGCCGACGCCACTGCCAAGATAGAGCAGGCCGGCGAGCAGCACGGGCGAGAGGCCCAGGCCGAGGTGTTTGGCGAGCGGGGTGCTGGCGCCGAACAGGGCGGCGGCGGCGAGTGCGTAGAAGATACTGAGGTTCATGGGCCATTCTCGAAAGGTTGGCCCATGATACGTCGCGGGCTCAGGTTAAAGCTTGGGCGATTTGGGCAACGTCATCTTCAGGCTTGCACATACACCCACGCCGTCAGCCCGGACGCCAACGTCACAGCCATGCGCTTGTAGTCCGCCACTTCATACGCATCCGCCGCCGCCAGTTCCTGCTCGGAAATCTGAAACACCATCCCCTCAATACGCGCCCCCGCCTCGGTGGTAGGTTGCACAATCGGGTGATGGGTCTTGCCACTGCTGGCCAGTACCTGCGGGTCGGTGATTTCTACCCAGCTTTGTGCGTAGCCCAGCATTGCATCGTGTCGGCCTGCCAGTTCCCGCCCGAAGTTGGCCAGTTGCACGGTTTTGTCCTGCAATGTGCCGTAGGAAAACAACAGCACAGAGTGTTCAGTGGAGCGTTCCATTTCTGTTCCTTTAACGGTCAGGCGAGTAAGTCTTCATAGAAGGCGCCGTAGGGCTTGGTCGGGTGGGCGATCTGGATTTCCAGGATCCACAGCCCTGCATTCGGGTAGTGCTCGAAGTCACCCAGGTCGCCGCCACGATGGATGGCGTGGGGGAAGTCGCTGACGCGATGGCCCTTGATGTCCAGGTTCAGTTGCCAGCCCATGGCCTGGGCTTGTTGTTCGGCGTAGCGGTAAAGCTCCAGGCCGACGACCTGGTCGTTTTTCCAGCGCGCTTGCACGCGGTCGAACAGCGTTTTGGCGGCGTGGGCGCAGGCAATCATGTCCGCGTCGTTGCCGGTGGCGAAGGTCGCGCCGGCATCGCCTTCGTGGCCTTGCCACACGGCGCCCATGTCGATGAAGAAGATGTCGTTGTCGCCCAGCACCGGGTCGCCATCGGAGCGCTGCTTGAAGGTCTTGAGGGTGTTGGCGCCGAAGCGCACCAGCAGCGGGTGCCAGATGCGTTGCATGTCGAGCTCGGCAAGCACGTGCTTGCCCAATTCGCGCGCTTCGGATTCCAGCATGCCGGGGCGGATGCGCTGGGCGAGGTGGTCGATGGCTTGCCAGGTCATGGCCTGGGCATAGCGCATGGATTCAATGCTGTAGGCGGCGCCCACGGCTTCTTTGGGTTGTGCGGACACCGGTCTCTCCTTGGGTAGCGTTATGCTATTTACTATATAGCGATGAGTGCAACGCGCCCAAGTAAAATTGCTAGATATGCAGCCAGGCCAGGCTACCTAGCACCACCGCCACACCCGCCGCCGCATAGGACATGCGCTTCAACCATTCCCTTCTCGTCAACAATGTAATCGCCGCCAGCGAAATCGCGATCTGAATCGCGGTCATCGCCTGGGCCCAGCGATGATGCTGGTGCAGGGCCTGCTCGGATTTTTCATCCCATTCCTTTGAGGTCGCTTCCAGTTTTTCCGCTTGCTTGCGTACCTCTTCCTTCTGGCTTTTGTAGCGCTCGATCTCATCCTTGTAATGGGCGGCATCCACGCCGGGAATATGGGTCGCGAGTTCCGCCAGGTTCTGTCGGCTGGACTTGGCCTGGTAGTAGTTCCATTGGTTGGCGGCGTCGGTCTTGATGATGGCTGCGTTGTTCTTGTCCATCGCCGCCTCACTCTCGGTGGAGCCGGCCTGGTAGCTGAGCATGGCGCCGAGGGTGGCCATCAGCGCGGTCATGACGGCGATGCGGCTGGCGAAACTGTCACCACGGGCGTGGGCATGTTCGGTGGTGTGTTCGAGGTGTTTTTCGTGGGGGCTGGGGACTTCGAAGGCTTCGGACATGGGGGCGCGCCGGTGAAGGGACTGAGGGAGTCTGATTCTTCACCAGAGAAGCTGTCTCAAGCCTGTACGTAACGCCTGATCAAGCGCACATACACCGCGATATTGATCGCCAGCACCAACCCGCCCAGGCCCAGTTGGATCTGTGGCGTCAGCCCGGCCGGGTAGATCAGCGTGAGGATGTAATGCTCGATAAACCCACCGCCATAACCGTCCTGCCCGGCGAGGTGGCGAAACAGGTTTTCCCAGCGGGTCAGCGGGCAGGGCAGGTGGAACACTTCGACCGCCACGCCCCACGCAGCGGCGGGCAGGTGCAGCCAGATAACCGGGCGCCATTTCAGGGCCAGCAGCCCACCAAACAGTACGAACAGGATGAAACACAGGTGGAACAGCACGAGGCTGTCTGCGGCTAGACGATAGAGCATAGGGTTTCGCTTTTAAGTGGCTGGAAGGCGCGGACTGTCCCGGTTGACCTTATAGCTCGAGCTGAGCGGCGTTAATGCCAAATGCCTTGGCAATCTTTTCCCGCGTCGTCCGTCGAGGTTTGTTCACCGCCTCTTGCTGGGCAAATGCGGATTGGGAAATCCCCAGGCGTAGGGCGACTTCTTCCTGGGTCAGGTTCAGGTGTTCGCGCCAGGCTCGGATCGGAGTGGCTCCATCTACCAGGCGGCTGACGACCGCGTGGGGGATGAGGTTTGGATCGTTCTGCCGGGCCAGATAGTGTTCATAAGGGATCACCACGAACGCTGGCTTGCCCTCCGTATTGTGGATGATCTGTATGGCAGTAGGTTCGCTCGTCACGTTTCTTGACCTCTTGAATGCTGACTACCTGGATATTGCCGTCCCAGTCGAAAAGGACTCGGTAACTCCCGACCCTTAATCGGTAACCGCAGGGGTGGTTGACCAACGCCTTGACGTTGACTGCGTCGGGCATGCGTTCAAGTACGAAGACGGCATCACGCACTTGTTGCTGATGATACGAATGCAATCGAAGCAATTGCTTGACGGCTTTTCGGGTCCAGTGGATTGAGTTCATCAGAAGTTAATAAGTCTTTTATAAGGTTTGCAAGGGGTATTTTTCAGAGGAGAGCTATCGGCCGAACGCTCTGTTCCTACAAACCCTAGACGGCCGCATGGCACGCGAGCGGGTAAAACTGTTGCGCGGTATGAATCACTGATCGCACACAGATTGCAGGCGTGTGCCGACTCAATACCTGGCCGCGAAGGTTGCTTGCAGGCAACCCAGGCCGTTATTGTGCTGAATCCATTTAGTCCTTCCTCCAGGGTTTGTAGTGATGAATGCACCGCGTACCGCAGTCGGTCCGATCAAGGCCGTGATTTTCGATATGGACGGGTTATTGCTGGATACGGAAGGCATCTACACCGAAGTCACGCAGATCATCGCTGAACGCTACGGACGAACCTACGACTGGGGCATCAAGCAGCACATCATCGGGCGCGGCGCCCAGGATTTGGCCGACTATGTGGTCAAGGCGCTGGACCTGCCGATTACCCCGGCTGAATTCCTCGAAATTCGCGAGCCGCTGATGAGCGAGCGCTTTCCCAAGGCCTTGGGCATGCCCGGCGCGGAGGCGCTGGTGCGGCACTTGAAGGCGCACAACATACCGATTGGCGTGGGCACCAGTTCGTCGCGCAATTCGTTTGGCTACAAGACTACCCTGCACCGCGAGTGGTTTGGTTTGTTCGACACCATCGTCACCGCTGACGACCCGGAAGTCGGCGCCGCCAAGCCTGCGCCGGACATCTTCCTTACTGCTGCGCGCCGCCTGGGCGTTGCGCCCGAGGATTGCCTGGTGTTCGAAGACTCGCCGTTTGGTGTGACGGCGGCGAAGGCCGCCCATATGACCGCCATCGCCGTGCCCGATGAGGCCATGGCCGACAGCAAGTACCAGCATGCCGACCAGATCATCCGCAAGCTTGCGGATTTCGACCTGGCGGCCTATGGCCTGCCGCCCATCTCCTGAACCAACAAGGTCAACCTGTGGGAGGGGGCAAGCCGCTCCCACATTGGCTTAAGCGCTGAAGCCACCATCGATAGTCAGGCTGGCACCGGTGATATACCCCGCTTCCGGCCCGGCCAGATACGCCACGAAACTGGCAATCTCTTCCACATGCCCGTAACGTCCCACCGCCATCAACCCGATCAGGCTCTCGGCAAAATCACTGTTTGCCGGGTTCATATCGGTGTCCACCGGTCCAGGCTGCACGTTATTGATCGTGATGCCACGCGGCCCAAGATCCCGCGCCAGGCCCTTGGTCAAACCGACCAGCGCCGCCTTGCTCATTGCGTACGGGCCACCACCGCCAAACGGCATGCGTTCGGCATTGGTGCTGCCGATGTTGATCACCCGGCCACCTTCACCCATATGCCTGGCGGCTTCCTGGGTGGCGATAAACACGCTGCGTACGTTGATCGCCAGGGTCTGGTCGAAGTCTTCCAGCTTGAAGTCTTCCAGCGGTGCGATGGCCAGCACGCCGGCGTTATTCACCAGGATGTCCAGGCGGCCGAAGGCTTCCACGGTGGCGTTGACCGCGTTGCGGATCGCAGTGGCATCGGCGCTGTCGGCGTGAATCGCCAGGGCTTTGCCGCCTTCGCTGATTACGCTGTGCTGCAGGGCTTCAGCCTTGGCGGCCGAGCTGACGTAGGTAAAGGCAACGGCGGCACCCTGGGCGGCCAGGCGCTTGACGATGGCGGCGCCGATGCCGCGGGAACCGCCTTGGATCAAGGCGACTTTGCCGCTGAGGTTGTGTGTGGTCATGTCGATCTCCTGGTCATTCAAGGCGCAATGCCCTGTTGTTGGAGCCGAGTATCGACCTCGCTCGCCGCTGCCGGTAGACCGTGATTGCTATAGTCTGTGTAAACCAAAAGTTTAGAGTGGGGCGTTATGGAAAGCTTTGGCAGTATCGAATGCTTCGTGCGCAGCGCTGAAGGTGGCAGCTTTGCCGAGGCCGCCCGGCACCTGAGCCTGACCCCGGCGGCGGTCGGCAAAAGCGTCGCCAAGCTCGAAGCGCGCCTCGGCGTGCGGCTGTTCCAGCGCAGCACCCGGCGCCTGGCCCTGACCGAAGCCGGCAAGTTGTTCCTGGCCGAAGTCAGTGGCAGCCTCACCACCATCCAGAATGCCGTGGCTAACCTGGCCAGCGCCGAAGGCCGGCCGGTGGGCACGCTCAAGGTCAGCATGGGCACGGTGTTTGGCAATCGCTACGTGGTGCCGTTGCTGGGGGCGTTCATGGCGCGCTTTCCGGATATCAGCCCGGACTGGCATTTCGATAACCGCCAGGTGGACCTGATCGGCCAGGGCTTCGATGCCGCTATAGGTGGCGGTTTTGAGCTGCCCCAAGGGGTGGTGGCGCGCAAGCTGGCGCCGGCGCATCGGGTGCTGGTGGCCTCGCCGGGTTACCTGGCGCAGCGCCCGCCGGTGCGCGAGCCCGAAGACTTGTCGCGCTGCAAGGGCATTCTGATCCGCTCGCCGCAAACCGGGCGTATCCGGTCCTGGCAGTTGACCAGTGTCGAACGTGAACACCGCCCGCTGGTGCTCAAGCCCGGCATGACCATGAGCGACTCCGAAGCCGCCTGCTGTGCCAGCGCCCAGGGCCTGGGGATTGCGCTGGTGAGCATGCCCATGGCCGTGCCGTTCCTCGACAGTGGCGCGGTGGTGCGCGTGTTGCCCGGCTGGTGTGTCGACGACGGCAATATTTCCATCTACTACGCCGAGCACAAACTGCTGCCCGGCAAGACCCGGGCGTTTGTGGATTTCATCATCGAGCAGTTTGCCGAGAAGAAGCTGGGCCAGAGGTTCAGCGCAATCTGAAAGCAGGTGCCGGTCAGCGGCCGAACCGAGTCGGCCAGCCAATCACCTGCTTCGGGCGTGGCGTCGCGTAAGTGCGGATCTTCGACGTCGACAACCCCAGCCGCACCAGGGATTCGGCAATGGTCACCGCCGCCGTCACCCCATCCACCACCGGCACCCCGGTGCGCTGGCGAATCTGCTCATCCAGCCCGGCCATGCCGCCGCAACCCAGGCAGATCACTTCGGCCTTGTCCTCGCGGATGGCCAGCTCCGCCTGGCGCACGATGGCTTCCATGGCGGCCAGCGGGTCTTCTTCCAGTTCCAGCACTGCCATGCCGCTGGCGCGCACCGAGGCGCAGCGCTGGTACAGGCCGGCGAGTTTCAGGCGGTCTTCGATCAGCGGCACGGTGCGGTCCAGGGTGGTCACCACGGAGTAGGCGTGGCCCAGGAACATTGCGGTGCTGGCTGCTGCTTCGGTGATGTCCACCACCGGCACATTCAGCAATTCCTGCAAGCCTTCCCGGCCGTGCTCGCCGTAGCCGGCCTGGATCACCGCATCGAACGGTTGGTCGTAGGCCATCACCCGGTCCATCACGGCGATGGCGGCCAGGTAGCTTTCAAAGTTGCCCTCCACCGACTCCGCGCCGAAGTAGGGCGTGAGCCCGACAATCTCGGTGCCCGGCGAGGCCACGGACCGCGCCTGCTGAGCGATGGTTTCAGTGATGGATTCGGTGGTGTTGACGTTGACCACAAGGATACGCATGGAATGTCCTTACTCAGTGACTGACGTTATCGACGGCAATGCTTTCGCCGCTGACATCGGCGTAGAACGGCTGGCGCTTGGCGATCAGCAGGTACAGCAACCCTGCAATACCGGCGCCAAACAACCAGGAAAACGGTGAGACGCTGGCAAATCCGGGCAACAGCGCCAGCAGGATGGCGATCACGGCTGCAGGAATAAACGCCGCCACGGCACGCATATTCACCCCACGGCTGTAGTAATAAACGCCATTCGGGTTTTCGCTATACAGCTGCGGCACGTCCACCTGGCTTTTACGAATCAGCCAGTAATCGACCATGATCACCCCGTACAGCGGCCCCAGCAGCGCGCCCAGGCCGGAGAGGAAATACACGATCACCAACGGGCTGTTGTAGAGGTTCCATGGCAGGATCAGTACGGCCACGGTGGCGCTGATCAAGCCGGCGCGGCGGAAGTTCAGGTACTTGGGCGCCAGGTTGCTCAGCACAAAGGCCGGCGCGACGAAGTTGGCCATGATGTTCACCGCCACGGTGACGATCAGGAACGCCAGGCAGCCCAGCACGAGAAAGAAGGTATTGGGGATGGCTGCAATGATTTCAGTCGGGCTTTCGATCACTCGGCCATTGAGTTGGAATTGCCCGCCGCACAGCAGCACAGTGATGGCGGCAAACACCAGGATATTCACCGGCAGGCCCCAGAAGTTGCCGACGAGGATGGTCTTGCGGCACGGCGAAGAGCGCGCGAAGTCGCAGAAGTTGAGGATCAGCGTGCCATAGATCGCCAGCCACAACGCGCCACCGGCAAAGATATTGCGCCACATCTCGCCGCCGCTCAGCGGTTCGCGGATCGACCAGGCAATGTTGCCGCCGGCCTGGAAGTACATCCAACCGGCCAGCGCCGCCACCGTCAGCAGAATCACCGGTCCGGCGAAGCCTTCATAGCGGCGCACCATCTCCATGCCATAAGCCAGGATCACCAGTTGCACGAACCAGATCGCCACGAAACAGGCCCAACCCAGAGTCGATAATCCCAGGATCGAGTTGTGGTCATAGTCGGCAAAGCCCGGATGAATCGCCGTCAGCAGTACGCGGAACACCACCGACGCCAGGTACGTCTGTATACCAAACCAGGCAATCGCGATCACGGCGCGGATCAACGCCGGGATCTGCGCACCGTGAATGCCGAAGCTGATGCGGCTGATCACCGGAAACGGCACGCCGGTCTTCTGGCCCATATACCCCGACAGGTTCATGAAGAAGTACACCAGCGCCGCGCCGATGCCCAGGGACAACAGGATCTGCCAGCCGCCCAGGCCCAGCGCGTAGAGACCGATGGCGAACGAATAGTTGGCGATGTTGTGCACGTCATTGGTCCACAGCGCGAAGATGCTGTAGCGCCCCCAGCGTCGGCCTTCGATCTTGGTGGGCGCCAGGTCCTTGTTGTGCAGGCGCGGGCTGAGCACCAGGGGGCCGGGGCTCGCGGCGTCCGGGTTCAGGGCGGAGGAGGGCAGATCCAGTGCGATGTTGTTCGAGAGGCTTGTACGCATTCCGGCAGGCTCCAGCACATCTGCCGGGGCGCTGCAGATGGCAAAGTGTATGTAGGTTTTGTATTTATTGTATACAAAGCGTATTTCACCTTAAGCCACATGCGTGCCAGCTTTGGATCTATGAAAGTTCTGGGTAATTTCGTTTTTATAGGTTAGTTAAATAACTGGCTGAATTTGAAGAAATATAAATTGACCGATTGAACAGCTATTTATTTTTGCGCTGTCAGCCTGTGATTCGCCAGGTCAATCGACGGGAGGGGAGAGGTGTTACGTTATGGTGCGGCTGAAGAGAAATTGCACACATAAATGGCACCGATGGTTACATCTATGTGTACATCTCTAACATTCAGCACAAGACAAAATGTGGGAGGGGGCTTGCCCCCGATTGCAGTGTGTCAGCAACTATTGAACTGGCTGACCCACCGCTATCGGGGGCAAGCCCCCTCCCACATTTTTTACAGCATCAACTTCAAGCCTTGCTGATGATATTCCCGGCATGCAGCCCGCATTCCTTCTGCGTGGCTTCCTCCCACCACCAGCGCCCTTCGCGCTCGTGCTGGTTCGGCAGCACAGGCCGGGTGCACGGCTCACAGCCGATGCTGATAAAGCCGCGCTCATGCAGGCTGTTGTATGGCAGCTCCAGCATGCGGATGTAACCCCATATCTCCTCGCTGGTCATCTGCGCCAGCGGGTTGAACTTGTACAGGGTACGTTCCGGGGTGGAGAAGGCCGTGTCGATTTCCAGCGCCGCCACCTGGCTGCGGGTACCTGGGCTCTGGTCGCGGCGTTGGCCGGTGGCCCAGGCGCTGACGCCGGAAAGCTTGCGGCGCAGCGGCTCGATCTTGCGCACGCCGCAGCATTCACCATGGCCGTCCTTGTAGAAGCTGAACAGGCCTTTCTCCTTGACGAAGGGTTCCAGCTTGCTCTGGTCCGGCGAGATCAGTTCAATGTCGATCTTGTAGAAGTCGCGCACCTGTTCGATAAACCGGTAGGTCTCCGGGTGCAGGCGACCGGTGTCGAGGCTGAACACCTTGACGTTCTTGTTCAGCTTCCAGGCCATGTCCACCAGCACCACATCCTCGGCGCCGCTGAAGGAAATCCACAGGTCATCACCGAACTGGCTGAACGCCAGCTTGAGAATGTCCTGGGCAGACTTGTTGGCATAAGTCGTGGCGAGTTCAACGACGTCGAAGGCTTGGTTCATCAGGACGGTTCCTACAGGTCAATGGCGCTGAGCGCTCTATAGGGGAGCGATGGTATCAAAATCCGCCCTGCGTTGCGGCGGCGGGCTTGAATCGCTAGAGTTCGGCAGTCCTTTTGCTCGCTCAACTAACAACATCTAATGGGAGTGTCTTGTGGAAATTGCCTGTCTCGACCTGGAAGGGGTGCTGGTGCCGGAAATCTGGATCGCCTTCGCCGAAAAAACCGGCATTGAATCCCTGCGGGCCACCACCCGGGACATTCCCGACTACGACGTGCTGATGAAGCAGCGCCTGCGCATCCTCGACGAACACGGGCTCAAGCTCGCCGACATCCAGGAAGTGATCGCCACCCTCAAGCCGCTGGACGGTGCCATCGAGTTCGTCAACTGGCTGCGCGAGCGCTTCCAAGTGGTGATCCTGTCCGACACCTTCTACGAATTCTCCCAGCCGCTGATGCGCCAGCTGGGCTTCCCGACCTTGTTGTGCCACCGTCTCATCACCGACGAAAACGACCGCGTGGTCAGCTACCAACTGCGCCAGAAAGACCCCAAGCGCCAGTCGGTATTGGCGTTCAAGACCCTCTACTACCGCGTGATCGCCGCGGGCGACTCCTACAACGACACCACCATGTTGGGCGAGGCCGACCGTGGGATTCTGTTCCATGCGCCGGAGAACGTGATCCGCGAGTTCCCGCAATTCCCGGCGGTGCATACGTTTGAAGATTTGAAGAAGGAATTCATCAAGGCTTCGAATCGGCCGTTGAGCCTTTAATTTTTTCGGCCGGGCTGATGGGGCGGGTAAAGCCACTGCCTATGTTCCTGTCAGCCCTCTGCAAGCAACCGCTCATAAGGAATACTCAAGCCTTCATGCAGCCGCTTGATCATCGACAGGCTCAGCTTGCGCTTGTGGTTCAACACCTCTGACACCCGTCCGCTGGTGCCGATAAATGGCTCCAGGTCGCGGGCAGTCATGCCCAGTTGCTCCATGCGAAATTTAATGGCTTCCACCGGATCAGAGGGTGGCATTGGGTAATGTTCGGCTTCGTACTTCTCAATGAGTACTGCAAGAATTTCCAGCTCATCGCCTTCAGTCGAGCCGATGTCCGCTCCCCAGAGCTGCTGCACCCGCGCGAGTGCCGCAGTGAGGTCTTCCTGGGAGTGTATGGGTTTGATGTTCATTACACGGTCTCCGCGTTGACCTGGTCGTACTGCGCATGAGTCCCTACGAACCGTATGAACCCAAGCTGTCGCTGGTAATCGATCGCCATGATCACTCGATATTTGTTGCCGCCCACGTTGAATACAACCCTGCCACCTTTGAGAATGCTCGCGGTCCTGAGCGCTGCCTTGAGTGCTTGTGGCGTCGGGTAAATGGCCTTTTCCATATGGCGATACAGTTCAATAAGCGGTGCCTTTGCATCGATATAGGCGGGTTGGCTTTCCCAGAATATTCGTAAGGTCGATAGGGCGATTATCCGCATCGCTGCAACCTCCCAATTTGGGAGATGATAGGCGCGGTTGAGAGGGGGCGCAATCTCGGAAATATTTCCTGACGGGTAGGCAGTCGCTTCATGTGATCCTTCACAGACGGCGGGTGGACGGTTGAAGCCGGACGCTATTTTCCGACGTTCGACTACGTCTACTGCGGTTCTGATTCAGGTTTTTTCTACTGCCCGGCGCTGCGTCTGAGAGCCAGGAAGGCACTGTGCGCTACAGGCTTTCCAGCGTTTGTAACAACACCCGCACCTTCGTCAGCGATTCCTGGTACTCCGCCTCCCACTGCGAATCCGCGACAATCCCGCCGCCGCCCCAGCAGTACACATGGCCATCCTTGACCAGCAAACTGCGGATGGCGATGGAGCTGTCCATCTCGCCGCGCACATCCAGGTACACCAGCGAACCGCAGTACAGCCCACGGCGTGTGGGCTCCAGTTCGTCGATGATCTGCATCGCGCGAATCTTCGGCGCGCCGGTGATCGAGCCGCCGGGGAAGCTGCCGGCGATCAGGTCGAGGGCATCTTTGTCGTCGGCCAACGTGCCGGTCACGCTGCTGACCAGGTGGTGCACATTGGGGTAGCTTTCCAGACTGAACAATTCCGGCACATTGACCGAGCCGGTGCGGCACGTGCGGCCGAGGTCGTTGCGCAGCAGGTCGACGATCATCAGGTTCTCGGCGCGGTCCTTGGGGCTGGCCAGCAGTTCGTCGGCATTCGCCGCGTCTTCTTCCGGCGTAAGGCCGCGGGGGCGGGTGCCTTTGATCGGGCGGGTCTCGACGTGGCGCTCGCTGATGCGCACGAAACGCTCCGGCGACAGGCTCAGCACTGCGCCGTCGTCCGGCAGGCGCTGGAACCCGGAAAACGGCGTCGGGCAGGCTTCGCGCAACGCGCAGTAGGCGGCCCAGGGATCACCCAGGCACGGCGCGCGGAAACGCTGGGCGAAGTTGACCTGGTAGCAGTCGCCCGCCTGGATGTAATCCTGGATCCGCACGATGGCCAGGCGGTAGGCCTCGGCACTGAGGTCGGGGGCCATCGGGCCCTGGAGTTTGAACGTCGCAGAGGTGTCGACCGCCCCATGGCTGAACAACGCGATCAGCCGTTGCCGTTCGCTGTCTGCCAGCGAGGGGTGAAACACCAGTTGGCTGCTCCGGGCCTGGTGGTCACTGATCAGTGCCCAGGCGTACAGCCCGAAGCGCGCGTCCGGCAGGTGCAGGTCATCCACCGCCAGGTGCGGCATGGGCTCCAGGTGCCGACCGAAGTCGTAGCTCAGGTAGCCGATCAAGCCACCGGCGAACGGCAACTGCAAACCGGCAGGAATTGTGGCTTCACCCAGTCGCGTCAGGTTTTCCCGCAAGCGTTGCAGGAAAGCGGCGCCGCTTTCGTCAGGCGCTACCGTCAAGGTTGCGTCGGGCCAGGCGCTGAGCAGATCGTAACGCCCACGCTCGGCCGCCGGGCGGCCGCTGTCGAGCAGGACCGCGCCGGGAGCGTGGCGAATCGCCGCAAAATACTCGGCGGGGTTGGCCCGGTAGGGCAATGGGTGTACGGAGCAGGTCGACATGCGGGGTTGGATCAGCCAATGGCGCGGGGGGAGAGGGATTGTAGTCCCCCGTAGGATTTGCTCCTAGGGGGGATGTCGGGGATAGACAGTTCGAAGACCGGATCAGCCTTCCACGGGGGGAATATGCCCGAACATCTCCTGCACGAACTTCACCCGCTCTTCCGGAGTTTCCGTCACGCCGGCGGCTTTCAGTTCTTCCAGTCGCGCCTCCACCGCATGGGTGCGCAAGGTCAGGCCGCAGTCGTTGGCGATCTGGATATTCAGCCCCGGCCGCGCATTCAGCTCCAGGATCAGCGGGCCCTTTTCCTGGTCGAGCACCATGTCCACGCCGATATACCCCAGCCCGCACAGCTCGTAGCAGCCGGCCGCGAGCTTCATGAACCCGTCCCAGTTGGGCAGTTGCACGCCATCCACCGCGTTGGTGGTGTCGGGGTGCTTGGTGATGATGTTGTTCAGCCAGGTACCGCGCAGGGTCAGGCCGGTGGCGAGGTCGACGCCCACGCCGATCGCGCCCTGGTGCAGGTTGGCCTTGCCGCCCGACTGGCGGGTCGGCAAGCGCAGCATCGCCATCACCGGGTAGCCCATCAGCACGATGATGCGGATATCCGGTACGCCTTCGTAGCTGATGCTCTTGAAGATCTGGTCAGGCACTACGCGGTACTCGATCAGCGCACGGTCGCGGTGGCCCCCCAGGGAGTACAGGCCGGTGAGGATGCTGGAAATCTGGTGCTCGATCTCTTCATGGCTGATGATCTTGCCCGACACCGTGCGATAGCGCCCCTCGAAACGGTCCGCCACCACCAGGATGCCGTCGCCGCCGGCGCCCTGGGCCGGCTTGATCACGAAGTCGCTGCGCCCACCGATGATCTCGTCGAGCTTGTCGATTTCCTTCTCGGTGGAGATCACCCCGTACATTTCCGGCACATGGATGCCGGCGGCGATGGCCCGCTCCTTGGTGATGATCTTGTCATCCACGATCGGATACAGGCTGCGCTTGTTGTACTTGAGCACGTAGTCGGCATTGCGCCGGTTGATGCCCATGATCCCCCGCGCTTCCAGGGCCTTCCAGGTCTTCCAGAAGCCGAACATTACGAGTCAGCCTTGAGGAAGGCCTTGAATCGCACCAGCTCGGTCAGGCGGTAGCCACGATAGCGGCCCATTGCCAGCATGAAGCCCACCAGGATCAGCAGGATCGCCGGGAAGGTGAATACGAAGTAGATCAGCTCCGGCACGCTCATGATGATGTGCGCCAGGGACGCGGCGAACAGCGTACCAATCGCGACTTTCATGGCATGGCTGGCGCCGCGCTCTTCCCAGGTGATCGACAGGCGTTCGATGGTCATGGTCAGGATCACCATCGGGAACAGCGCCACCGACAGCCCGCGCTCCAGCCCCAGCTTGTGGCTGAACAGGCTGATGGCGGCGATCAGCACCACCACGAAGGTCAGCACCACCGACAACCTGGGCAGCATCTGCAGCTTCAGGTGTTCCAGGTACGACCTGAGGGACAGGCCGAGCGCGGTGATAATCGTGAACAGCACAATCCCGAAGCCCAGCTGCGTCTCGCGGAACGCCAGGGCAATCAGTACCGGGGTAAAGGTGCCGAGGGTCTGCAGGCCGATCAGGTTGCGCAGGATCAGGATCACCAGCACCCCAATCGGGATCATCACCATGATCATGAAGGTCTGCTGGGTTTGCAGCGGCAGGCCGTACAGCGAGTATTCGAGGAAGTTGGCGTCGGTGTTCTCGTCGGTCAGCTTGGCCAGGCGAATGGCGTTCATTTCGCTGTTATTGAGGCTGAAGGTGACCATGGCTTTCTTGCCGCCATCGACGGTGATCAGGTTTTCATCGCCGGTCCACCACAGCAGGCGGTCGGCGGGCAGGCCCTGTTCGCCGGTTTCCGGGTTGAAGTACAGCCAGTCGTTGCCATTGAAGCTGCGCAGCCACAGTTCCGGGGTTTGCGGCTGGTCGGCCACCAGGCGGATGGTGTGGACCTTTTCCACCGGCACGTGGGCGATGGACAGCAGCAGCTCGACGATCTTGGCCTTGTGCGGCGTCGACGGGTCGCCGGCCAGCAACAGCTTCACGTTGTCGTCGTTGAGGTTGTTGGTGCGCTTGATGGCCTCGGTGATAAAGGTCTCGACGTCGGCCGAATGCTGGCGGATCGGCGCCAGCAGGGCTTCGGCGGCGATTTTTTCCGGGCCTTCCACGGCAATGCTGTCGCGGAAGGTCGGGCCCTTGATCTTGGTTTTTTCGCCGCTGTAGCGCTTGGTCAGCACCAGGCGGTAATACAGGGTCTGGTTGCCCTTGGCGCGGCGTGCCGACCAGGTGACCTTGCGGTTGCCGTCGATGCGGTTGACGCTCACCCCGTAGTTATTCGAGATAAAGCTCTCATTAAGACTGACGAAGTCGCGGCTCAAGGGCGGCACGAACATCTGGATCTTCACCGGGTCCTTGGGGTTGGCGACGAACTCGACCTTGGCGTCGATGTTCCACAGGTCGTCGGTGGCGTCCTCGGTGACGGGAATGCCCAGCACGAAGATCTGGTAGGCGGTGACCGAAATACCCAACACCACCAGGATGGCGATCAGGATTCTCAGGTGCAGGGTTAGAGCGCGCATTCGGTTTACTCGGCGGTATGAGCGTCGGCGGCGCAGGCAGGTTTGCCTGCTGCGTATTTAAGACTGGGGTCGACCAGCGCATCAAAGCGTTTGAGCGCTTCGGAGCCGATCAGCAGCGGGTATTGGAAAGCGCTGCGGTCAGTCAAGTTCACTTCGATGCTGCGTAAAGCGGTGCCCATGCAGATATCCAGGGCAATCACAGGACGGGCGGTGTAGTTCTTGTCCTCATCGGGGTCGTAGTCGCCGGCGCGACGCTTGATCTTGCTGACGCGGGCCAGGGGGCGTTCGATGGGATGGGAATGGGCGGTGTCGATGGCCAGGTAGAAGCGCACCCAGGATTCGCCGTTGCGCTTGAAACGCTTGATGTCACGGGCGCTGAGGGAGGCGGTCTTGGCGCCGGTGTCGAGCTTGGCGGCTACTTCCAGGTCGATGCCGGCCAATTGCGCGTATTCATTGAGGCCATACACGGTCTTCTCGGCGGCAGCGCCAAGGCTCGGTATGGACAATAGGCAAAACAACAGGGGGAAGGGCTTGAGTCTCATAGATCCTGAGGCGGTGCAGTGCGATGTTCAATTCAAGGCGACTGGCATTGCTGCGCAAGCTCCCTTCGTGCGCCGTTTCATCAAGTGATGTCAGGCAAATGCGGCGGGCATTCTAACATGATGCTTTTCTGGCGCCAGCGCTGGCAGCCGGCCATGCCCTGAGGGGATACAGCCGGGATTATTAGACGATTGTCGACAATATCGATTTATTCTTTGACTGGTCGCGGTTTATTGGCTAGTTTTTGCCGCACTGCTTTCAAAGGTGTCAACAATATGCTGGGTCAATCAGAAGCTCCGATAATGGCGTCGGACGAATCCCAAACGATGTCCGAGAACGTCTTCCGACGCATCCAGGCCGCCATCGTCAAGGGTGAGATCGCGCCCGGCAGCAAGATTTCCGAGCCGGAACTGGCCCGCACCTACGGCATCAGCCGTGGCCCGCTGCGCGAGGCGATCCACCGCCTGGAAGGCCAGCGCCTGCTGGTGCGCGTGCCCCATGTGGGCGCCCGGGTCGTGTCCTTGAGCCACGCCGAGCTGGTTGAACTGTATGAAATCCGCGAGTCCCTGGAAGGCATGGCCTGTCGCCTGGCCGCCGAGCGCATGACCGACGCGGAGATCGAAGAGCTGCGTCAGGTGCTGCACACCCACGAGCGCGACGCCGCGTTCCAGGCGGGTGTCGGCTATTACCAGCAGGAAGGCGACTTCGATTTTCATTACCGGATCATTCAAGGTGCGGGCAACCGCACCCTCACCCAGATGCTCTGCGGCGAGCTGTACCAGTTGGTGCGCATGTACCGCATCCAGTTCTCCGCCACCCCCAATCGTCCACGCCAGGCCTTTGCCGAGCATCACCGCATTCTTGATGCGATTGCCGATCGCGACGGTGAACTGGCCGAGTTGTTGATGCGCCGGCATATCGGTGCTTCCAAACGCAATATTGCCCGTCATTTCCCAGGCGGCGCCCCTGATAGAGGTGAGTCATGAGTTCGAACAATAAAAGCACACCCGGCCAGCGTTTCCGTGACGCGGTCGCCAGCGAGCATCCCTTGCAGGTGGTCGGTGCGATCAACGCCAACCATGCGCTGCTGGCCAAGCGCGCCGGCTTCAAGGCGATCTACCTGTCGGGCGGCGGCGTGGCGGCCGGTTCCCTCGGCGTGCCGGACCTGGGCATCACCGGCCTGGATGACGTACTCACCGACGTGCGCCGTATCACCGACGTCTGCGACCTGCCGCTGCTGGTGGACGTGGACACCGGCTTCGGCTCCTCGGCGTTCAACGTCGCGCGCACGGTCAAATCGATGATCAAGTTCGGCGCGGCCGCGATTCATATCGAGGACCAGGTCGGCGCCAAGCGCTGCGGCCATCGTCCGAACAAAGAGATCGTGTCCCAGCAGGAAATGGTCGACCGCATCAAGGCCGCCGTGGACGCGCGCACCGATGACAGCTTCGTGATCATGGCGCGCACCGATGCCCTGGCCGTGGAAGGCCTGGAGTCCGCCCTGGAGCGTGCCGCCGCCTGCATCGAAGCCGGCGCCGACATGGTGTTCCCGGAAGCCATTACCGAGCTTGAGATGTACAAACTGTTCGCCGCCCGTGTGAAGGCGCCGATCCTGGCCAACATCACCGAGTTCGGCGCCACGCCGCTGTACACCACTGAACAGTTGAAATCTGCCGATGTTTCCATCGTGCTGTACCCGCTGTCCGCCTTCCGTGCCATGAACAAGGCTGCCGAGAACGTCTACACCGCGATCCGTCGCGACGGCACTCAACAGAACGTGATCGACACCATGCAAACCCGCATGGAGCTTTACGATCGCATCGACTACCACACCTTCGAGCAGAAGCTTGACGCGCTGTTCGCCGCGAAAAAGTGACGAACACGCCTCCCTGAATAACGACAAGATTGGAGAAAAACCATGGCTGAAGCAAAAGTACTGAGTGGCGCCGGCCTGCGTGGCCAGGTCGCCGGGCAGACCGCACTGTCCACCGTGGGCCAGGCCGGAGCCGGCTTGACTTATCGTGGCTACGACGTGCGCGAACTGGCTGCCGATGCACAGTTTGAAGAGGTCGCTTATCTGCTGCTGTACGGCGAACTGCCGACCCAGGCCGAACTGGCCGCCTACAGCGCCAGGCTGAGCACGCTGCGTGACCTGCCGCAAGCGCTGAAAGAAGTGCTCGAACGCATCCCCGCCGACGCCCACCCGATGGACGTGATGCGCACCGGTTGCTCCTTCCTTGGCAATATCGAGCCGGAAAAAGACTTCAGCGTGCAACGCGACGTGACCGACCGCCTGCTCGCCGCGTTCCCGGCGATCATGTGCTACTGGTACCGCTTCAGCCACGACGGCAAGCGCATCGACTGCGTGACCGACGAGCCGAGCATCGGCGGCCACTTCCTGCACCTGCTGCATGGCAAGAAGCCGAGCGAACTGCATGAAAAAGTCATGAACGTGTCGTTGATCCTCTACGCCGAGCACGAGTTCAACGCCTCGACGTTTACCGCGCGGGTGTGTGCCTCGACATTGTCCGACCTGTATTCCTGCGTCACCGCCGCCATCGGCTCCCTGCGCGGCCCGCTGCACGGCGGTGCCAACGAAGCGGCGATGGAAATGATCGAGCGTTTCGGTTCGGCAGACGAAGCGGTCGAAGGCACCCTCGGCATGCTGGCGCGCAAGGACAAGATCATGGGCTTCGGCCACGCGATCTACAAAGACAACGACCCGCGCAATGAAGTGATCAAGGGCTGGTCGAAAAAACTCGCTGACGAAGTGGGCGACACCGTGCTGTTCCCGGTCTCCGAAGCCATCGACAAGACCATGTGGGAGCAGAAGAAACTGTTCCCCAACGCCGATTTCTACCATGCCTCGGCGTACCACTTCATGGGCATCCCGACCAAGCTGTTCACGCCGATCTTCGTCTGCTCGCGGCTTACAGGATGGGCGGCCCACGTATTTGAGCAGCGCGCCAACAACCGCATCATCCGTCCAAGCGCCGAGTACACCGGCGTCGAACAGCGCAAGTTCGTGCCAATCGAACGTCGCTGAATGGGAACACCGACGATCCCGAAGTGGAAACCGGACCCAGTGTGGGAGGGGGCTTGCCCCCGATGGCGGTTTATCAGTTGCCATAGGTGTTGAATGACACACCGCTATCGGGGGCAAGTCGAATCGTCGCACCGCCCCTCCCACATTTGAATCGAATTTCAATTCCGGATCGGCCCAGGTCTTCCTTTTGCAATCACCGTGACCGAGTCCTGACGATGAACACTGAATTTCGCAAACCACTCCCCGGCAGCCGCCTGGATTACTTCGACGCCCGCGCGGCGGTCGATGCAATCAGCCCCGGCGCCTATGCCACGTTGCCCTACACCTCTCGTGTGCTCGCCGAGAACCTGGTGCGCCGCTGCGACCCGGCCACCCTCAACGCATCCCTGAGCCAGTTGATCGAACGCAAACGCGACCTCGACTTCCCCTGGTTCCCGGCCCGCGTCGTGTGCCACGACATTCTCGGCCAGACCGCCCTGGTCGACCTCGCCGGCCTGCGTGATGCCATCGCCCTGCAAGGCGGCGACCCGGCCCAGGTCAACCCGGTGGTCCCCACCCAGTTGATCGTCGATCACTCCCTGGCTGTCGAAGCCGGTGGTTTCGACCCGGACGCGTTCGAGAAAAACCGCGCCATCGAAGACCGTCGCAACGAAGACCGCTTCCACTTTATCGAGTGGACCAAAAAGGCCTTCAAGAACGTCGACGTGATCCCGCCGGGCAACGGCATCATGCACCAGATCAACCTGGAGAAAATGTCCCCGGTGGTCCAGGTGCGTGAGGGTGTGGCCTTCCCGGATACCTGCGTCGGCACCGACAGCCATACCCCCCACGTCGATGCGTTGGGCGTGATCGCCATTGGCGTCGGCGGCCTTGAAGCCGAAAGCGTCATGCTCGGCCGCGCGTCGTGGATGCGCCTGCCGGAAAGCGTCGGTGTCGAATTGACCGGCCAGTTGCTGCCGGGCATCACCGCCACCGATATGGTGCTGGCCCTGACCGAGTTCCTGCGCCAACAGAAAGTGGTCGGCGCCTGGCTGGAATTCTTCGGTGAAGGCGCGTCCAAACTGACCCTCGGCGACCGCGCGACCATCTCCAACATGGCCCCGGAATACGGCGCCACGGCGGCCATGTTTTATATCGACCAGCAGACCATCGCCTACCTGAAACTCACCGGCCGCGAAGACGAGCAAGTCGCCCTGGTCGAGCAATACGCCCGCCACACCGGCCTGTGGGCAGACGATCTCAAAGGCGCGCAATACGAGCGTGGCCTCACCTTCGACCTGTCCAGTGTGGTGCGCAACATGGCAGGCCCGAGCAACCCGCACGCCCGAGTCGCCACCCGCGACCTGGCCGCCAAGGGCATCTCCGGCCAGTGGGATGAAGTGCCGGGGCAAATGCCCGACGGCGCGGTGATCATTGCCGCCATCACCAGTTGCACCAACACCAGTAACCCGCGCAACGTGATCGCCGCCGGGCTGCTGGCGCGCAACGCCAACAGGCTTGGGCTGACGCGCAAACCTTGGGTCAAGTCGTCCCTGGCACCGGGTTCGAAAACCGTGGCCATGTACCTGGAAGAAGCCGGCCTGGGCCATGAGCTGGAAAAGCTCGGCTTTGGCGTGGTGGCGTTTGCCTGCACCACCTGCAACGGCATGTCCGGCGCGCTCGACCCGGTGATCCAGCAAGAGATCATCGACCGCGACCTGTACGCCACCGCCGTGCTCTCGGGTAACCGTAACTTCGACGGGCGTATCCACCCGTACGCCAAGCAGGCGTTCCTGGCTTCGCCGCCGCTGGTGGTGGCCTATGCGATTGCCGGCACCATCCGTTTCGACATCGAGAAGGACGTGCTCGGCCTCGACGCCGACGGCAAGGAAATCCGCCTGCAGGACATCTGGCCGAGCGACGAAGAGATCGACGCGGTGGTCAAGGCCTCGGTCAAGCCGGAGCAGTTCCGCGCGGTGTATATCCCGATGTTCGCGATCCACGAAGACACCGGCCCGAAAGTCGCGCCGTTGTACGAATGGCGCCCGCAGAGCACCTATATCCGCCGCCCACCGTACTGGGAAGGCGCGCTGGCCGGTGCGCGGCCGCTCAAGGGCATGCGCCCGCTGGCGGTGCTGCCGGACAACATCACTACCGATCACCTGTCGCCGTCCAACGCGATCATGCTCGACAGTGCCGCCGGCGAATACCTGGCGAAAATGGGCCTGCCGGAAGTCGACTTCAACTCCTACGCCACTCACCGTGGCGACCACCTGACCGCACAACGCGCGACGTTCGCCAACCCGAAACTGTTCAACGAAATGGTGCGGGAGAACGGCAAGGTCAAGCAGGGCTCCCTGGCGCGGATCGAACCGGAAGGCCAGGTCACGCGCATGTGGGAAGCCATCGAGACCTACATGGAGCGCAAGCAGCCGCTGATCATCATTGCCGGCGCCGACTACGGCCAGGGCTCGTCCCGCGACTGGGCGGCCAAGGGCGTGCGCCTGGCGGGTGTGGAAGCGATTGCCGCCGAAGGTTTCGAGCGCATCCACCGCACCAACCTGGTGGGCATGGGCGTGTTGCCCCTGGAGTTCCTGCCGGGCACCGACCGTCACACCTTGCAGATTGATGGCAGCGAAACCTACGACGTGATCGGCCAACGCACCCCGCGTGCGCAGCTGACGCTGGTGATCAATCGCAAGGATGGCGAACGTGTCGAGGTGCCGGTGACGTGCCGCCTGGACACCGCCGAAGAAGTGTCGATCTACGAGGCGGGCGGCGTGTTGCAACGTTTTGCCCAGGATTTCCTGGAATCGGCGACCACCGCCTGAAGAGGATGACCATGGCACACGCAGCGCAAATCAAGATCCCCGCCACCTATATGCGTGGCGGCACCAGCAAGGGCGTATTTTTCCGCCTCCAGGACCTGCCCGAGTCGGCGCAGGTGCCGGGAGCGGCGCGGGATGCCTTGCTGCTACGGGTGATCGGCAGCCCCGATCCCTACGACAAGCAAATCGACGGCATGGGCGGCGCCACATCGAGCACCAGCAAAACCGTGATCCTCGCCAAAAGCACCCGCGCCGATCATGACGTGGACTATCTGTTTGGCCAGGTCTCCATCGACAAGCCCTTTGTCGACTGGAGTGGCAACTGCGGCAACCTGTCGGCGGCGGTGGGTTCGTTCGCCATCAGCGCCGGGCTGGTCGATGCGGCCCGCGTGCCCCATAACGGCGTGGCCGTGGTGCGGGTCTGGCAGGCCAATATCGGCAAGACCATCATCGCCCACGTGCCGATCACCGACGGGGCGGTGCAGGAAACCGGCGACTTCGAGCTGGACGGCGTGACCTTCCCGGCGGCCGAAGTGCAGCTGGAATTCATGGACCCGGCGGCGGAAGAAGAGGGCGGCGGCGGTTCGATGTTCCCCACTGGCAACCTGGTTGACGACCTGGAAGTGCCGGGTGTCGGAACCTTCAAGGCCACGCTGATCAACGCCGGCATCCCGACGATTTTCATCAACGCCGAAGACCTCGGTTACACCGGCACCGAGCTGCAAGGCGCGATCAACGGCGACCCCAAGGCCTTGGCGATGTTCGAGACCGTACGGGCCTATGGCGCGTTGCGCATGGGGCTGATCAAGCACCTCGACGAAGCGGCCCAGCGCCAGCACACGCCGAAGGTGGCGTTCGTGGCCAAGCCTGCCGACTACGTGGCGTCCAGTGGCAAGGCGATCAAGGCCGGCGATGTGGATTTGCTGGTGCGCGCCCTGTCCATGGGCAAGCTGCACCACGCGATGATGGGCACGGCGGCGGTGGCGATCGGCACGGCGGCGGCGATTTCGGGGACCTTGGTCAACCTCGCTGCGGGCGGTATTGAACGCAATGCCGTGCGCTTCGGGCATCCCTCCGGCACCTTGCGCGTGGGGGCTGAAGCCACCCAGGTGGACGGTGAGTGGGTGGTGAAGAAAGCCATCATGAGCCGCAGTGCGCGGGTGTTGATGGAAGGTTTCGTCCGCGTACCCGGCGACTCTTTCTAAAGTCCAACACCAATCCCCTGTGGGAGGGGCAAGCCCCCCTCCCACAGTCATAAGCAGGCATTCAGACCTGCGAAACGATCAACCCTGACCCTGAGGATGCAACAACCCTAACTCACTTTGGAGATCTGCCATGAGCACCAACGTCGACCAGAACAACCGCCCCGACTACGACCAGGTTTTGCAGGACATCGCCGACTATGTCCTCAACTACCGGATCGAGTCCCAGGCCGCCTTGGACACCGCCCGCAACTGCCTGATGGACACCCTCGGTTGCGGCCTGCTGGCCCTGCGTTTTCCCGAGTGCACCAAGCACCTGGGGCCGATGGTTGAAGGCACGGTGGTGCCGTTTGGCGCGCGGGTGCCGGGCACCTCGTTTCGCCTGGACCCGGTCAAGGCGGCCTGGGACATTGGCTGCATCGTGCGCTGGCTCGACTACAACGACACCTGGCTCGCCGCGGAGTGGGGGCATCCCTCGGATAACCTCGGCGGCATCCTTGCCGTGGCGGATCACCTGTCGCAACAGCGCGTGGCCAATGGCGACGCGCCGCTGACCGTGCGCGCGGTGCTGGATGCGATGATCATGGCCCACGAAATCCAGGGTGTGATTGCCCTGGAAAACTCGTTCAACCGCGTTGGCCTCGACCATGTGCTGTTGGTGAAAGTCGCCTCCACGGCGGTTACCGCCAAGCTGATGGGCGCCAACCGCGAACAGTTGCTGTCGGCGCTGTCTCACGCCTTCGTCGATGGCCAGGCCCTGCGCACTTATCGCCATGCGCCGAATGCCGGCTCGCGCAAATCCTGGGCGGCGGGGGATGCGTCGAGTCGCGGCGTGCGCCTGGCGGATATAGCCCTGCGCGGCGAAATGGGCATCCCTGGTGTGCTGAGCGCGCCGCAATGGGGCTTCTACGACGTGCTGTTCAGCCACACCAACAACGACCTGGCGCTCAAGCCCGAGGACAAGCGTGCGTTCAGCCTGTCCCAGCCGTATGGCACCTACGTGATGGAAAACGTGTTGTTCAAGATCAGCTTCCCCGCCGAGTTCCACGCGCAGACCGCCTGTGAAGCCGCGGTGACCTTGCATCCGTTGGTCAAGGATCGCCTGCACGACATCGAGCGCATCGTGATCACCACCCATGAGTCGGCGATTCGCATCATCTCCAAGGCCGGGCCACTGTCCAATGCGGCCGACCGTGACCATTGCCTGCAATACATGACCGCCGTGCCCCTGGCATTCGGCAACCTGGTGGCCGAGCACTACGAGGATGCATTCCACGCCGCTCACCCGATCATTGATCAGTTGCGCGACAAGATGGTCATCGTCGAAGACCCACGCTACAGCCGTGAATACCTGGAAGCCGACAAGCGTTCCATCGCCAATGCCGTGCAGGTGTTCTTCAAGGATGGCTCCAGCACCGAGCCAGTGGCGGTGGAATACCCGATCGGCCATCGCCGTCGTCGAGTGGAGGGCATTGCGTTGCTGGAAGACAAGTTCAAAGCCAACCTGGCCACGCGCTTTACCGCCCAGCGCAGTGCCGAGATCTTTGCGTTGTGCACGGACCAGGCGAAGCTCGAGGCCACGCCGGTCAATCGTTTCGTGGACCTGTTCGTCATCTAGCAGGCGCCGCAAAACTAAAAATATGGGAGAGGCAAGCCCCTCCCACAGTTGTTGCGTTCACTCAAACCGCAGGATCACCCGGCGGTTGTGCTTGCTCTTCTTCTCGATCTTCTCGCAGAACACCCGGCCGATTTCCTCGGTGTTGAGCACATGGGTACCGCCGCATGGCTGGATATCGATCCCGCCGATTTCAATCACCCGTACCGAACCCTGGATCACCGGCGGCGCAACCGCCTGGGTGCGGGTGATCTGCAGCAGGGTGGCGTACTCCGAAGCCGGCATCGACAGGGTCTTCACCTCGTGGGCCTGTTCGATCAGCGCATTGAGGTCACGGGTGATGCTGTCCTTGTCGAGGGTCATTTCCGGCAGGTCGAAATCCAGGCGGCCTTTGTCTGCACTGATGCTGCAACCGGTCACCGGTGCGTCGATGAGCGAGCACAGCAGGTGCAGGCAGGTGTGCATTTTCATGTGCTGGTAGCGCCGTTCCCAATCCAGGCCGGCGTCCACCAGTACCCCGGCGATCAGTTGCTCGGGGCAGTGTTCCACTTGATGCCAGATGATCGAACGCAGCACCGGGTCGCGCACCGTGCCGGTCACGTCGACCCGGGTACCGTCCGCCAGGGTCAGGTGGCCGGTATCGCCGGGTTGGCCACCACCGGTGGGGTAGAACAGGGTGTGTTCCAGGGCGATGCCGTGTTCGCTGACGGCAATCACCCGGGCGCTGAATGCGTTCTGGTAGGGCGCGCTGTCAAACAGCGCCAGGGTTTCCATGGTGTGCACGGACATGTTCAACCTCCGACGATCAGTGGGCTGGCTTGCAGCAGGTGGCGCACCATCGCGCTCAAGCCAGGGGGGGAGAGCAGGGTGATTTCGAATTCCGGCCCGCAGACTTTCAGGTTCAGCGGCAGGCGCGGCAGGTAGTTGCCGGATTCGAGGCGGTGCAGCCTGAATTGCAGGTGGTGACGTTCCTTCACCGTTGGCTCCAGCATCAGGCCTTGCAACGGATGAAAGTCGGCGTCCAGCACCGTGACCTTGTGGCTGGCATTTACCTCGCCGACCACGTGCAGGCGCTCATCCAGGGCGAAGGCCCCGAGGTAGTTGCTGTGGTCCGATTCATCGTTTTTTTGCAGTTGGATCTGGTTCACCACCTTCACCTTGGTGCCGGCGGGTACGTCCTGGGTGATCACACAGGAAGGGCTGATAAACACGTTGTCGCCGATCAGCACATAGCCCAGCACCCGGGCGCCGGAACCGACCTCGACGTTGTTGCCCAGGCGCGGATGGCGCTTGCCATCGGGATTGTTGGCGATGCCGCGGGCACCCAGGGTCACGCCGCAGAGGATGTAGCAATCGTTGCCGATCTCGCAGGTCTCGCCGATTACCGTGCCGTAGCCGTGGTCGAGCACAAAGCGCCGGCCGATACGCGCCGCCGGGTGGATTTCGGCCCCGGACAGGACCTTGCCCTGGTTGCTCAGCTTGAGGGCGATGCGTGAAAACACGCCGTTGGTCTGGTCGGGGAAATTCCACACCTGATGCGCAAGCCGGTAATAGAGCACCGCCTTGAACGAGGCGTAGGACTCCAGGATCAGTTCGCCGCGGCCACGGGATGCCGGATCGCGATAGGCATAGGCGATCAAGTCCTCGGCCACCGCCTGGGCGGCATTCTGGATCAGCGGCGCGAGGTGCGGCTCCAGCTGTTTCATCTGCATGGGGGTGAGGGTCTTGATGAGCTGGGTGAGCAAGTCATCGTGCAACTGTTGCATGTCGATAAAGCCGCCCATGGAGGCACCCCCGCATTCTGGCTGGTTGGAAAACCCGTTATTCGAAACTGGGCAGGTAGCTGTCGGCATTGTCGTAGACCATGGTCAACACCACCGTTTCGGGCGGCAATTCGGGGGCGAGCCTGGCGATGGCCACCATGTTGGCGGCGGAGGACAGGCCCAGGCTGATGGCGTCGGTGCGCATGATGCGTTTCATCATGTCGATGCAGTCCTGGCGCGAGACCTTGAGCATGCCGTCGATCACCTCCAGGTTGAGGATGCTCGGGATCAGGCCGATGGACAGGCCCTGGATATGGTGCGGCGCGTGCTGGTTCTTCAGCAGGTCGCATTCTTCGGGCTCCACGCCCATCACGCGCAGGGCTGGCCAGGCGGCCTTGAGGGTTTCGCCGATACCGGTGATATGGCCGCCGGTGCCGATGCCGCTGACGAAATAGTCAACACGGCGATCACCGAAGGCGCGGAGGATTTCCGGCGCGGTGGTGTCACGGTGAGTTTGCGGGTTGGCGCCGTTGCGTTGCTGGTTGAGCATCACGTAGCTGGGGTTTTCCAGCTGCAACTCCATGCATTTTTCACCGTGGGAATTGTTGCCGAGGCGGCTGTCGGAGAGCACCACCTTGGCGCCGTACAGGCGCAGCAGCTTCTGTTTTTCGGGGCTGTAGTTGTCCGGGATCACCAGCACCACCTTGTAGCCCAGCACGTTGCCGGCCATCACCAGGCCGATACCGGTATTGCCGCCGCTGGGTTCGATGATGGTTTGCCCGGCGTCACGGATCAGCACGCCGCGCCGCTCGGCGTCGAGGATCATGCCGAGGGCGATGCGCGCCTTGTGGCTGCCCCCCGGGTTGAGGGATTCGAGCTTGGCGTAGACCTCGATGCCAAGGTCTTCGGAAAACTGCGCCAGGCGGACGATCGGCGTATGGCCGATGGCGTCGAGGATAGAGTTATGCAGCATCGGTCAGCCCCCGGGTCAGTACAACGGCATGTCGGGTTCGACGTCGCGAACCCAGTGTTTCATGCCGCCTTGCAGGACTTTGGTGTTGGCGAAACCCGCCGCCAGCAGGGTGCTGGCCGCTTGCTCGGCGCGGGTGCCGGCGTAGCAGATCAGGTAATGGGTGTTGTCGCGGCTGAGGCGCCCGAGTTGGCCATCCAGCTCGGCCAGGGGGATATGCACCACCCCCGGTAATTTGCACACCTCCAGTTCGCTGGCGTCGCGCACATCCAGCAGCACGTCGGCGCTGCTGGGGTGTTCGAGTACCTGCTTGAGTCCGCGCGGCTTGATATAGCGCTCTTCGGCCAGGGACGGTTGGCTGGGCACGGCGTCCGCACAGACGGCTGGCGCCAGGGTTTCGCTGTGGCGCAGGTCGGAGCAGCACGGGCAGTCGGCACGGCGCTTGAAACGGATTTCGCTGAACTTCATCGCCAGTGCATCGAAGCGCATCAGGCGGCCGGACAGGGGCTCGCCAATGCCGATCAACAGTTTGATCGCCTCGGTGGCCTGGATCATCCCGACCACCCCGGGAAGCACGCCGATCACCCCTCCGGCGCTGCAATTGGGCGCCAGTTCCGCGGGCGGTGCGCTGGGGAACAGGCAGCGGTAGCACGGCCCGCCTTGGTAGTTGAGCACGCTGATCTGCCCATCGAAGCGGTAGATGGCGCCGTACACCAGGGGTTTGCCCAGTTGCACGCAGGCGTCGTTGACCAGGTAGCGGGTGTCGAAATTGTCGGTGCCGTCGATGACCAGGTCATAGGCGCCCACCAGTTCCAGGGCGTTGTCGGCGTTCAGGGCGGTGTCGTGGGCGTTGATCTGGATATGGCGGTTGAGGTCCTGCAAGCGCTGCTTGGCCGAGTCGACCTTGGGCATGCCCAGGGTGCTGTTGCCGTGGACGATCTGGCGTTGCAGGTTGCTGCTTTCCACCACGTCGAAATCCACCAGCCCCAGGGTACCGACACCGGCCGCTGCCAGGTACAGGCTGATGGGCGAGCCCAGGCCGCCGGTGCCGATGATCAGGACCTTGGCTTTCTTGAGGTTCAACTGGCCTTCGCGGCCGACGCCGGGCAGGGTGATATGGCGCACGTAACGTTGCACTTCCTCGTTGCTGAGGCTGTCGACGTCCATACCGCCGGAGGTGGCGAGCAGCACTTCGATGCGGGCTTTTTCCGGCAGCCGGTCATCGGCGCCGATCAGCTCTTCCTCGGCGGTGAACAGGAAGTGTTCCTTGAGCTGGTTGTTCTTTTCGTGAAACAGATGGGCGCGCAACTGCGGGTGGCTGCTGCAGAGGTTTTCAATGACTTCGCGCAATGTCGATCCGGCGCCCTCGAGGGTCGATTCCGGCAGCTTGGCCACGCGAACCAGAATGTCGGGGAAAGAGACAGCGTTCATGGACAACTCCGTGTGCAGGTCGTTGAAGGGGTTAAGGGTGAAATGCTCGCCATCCCAGGCAAACAGTTTTGAACCCAGGGCCTGGCCCTGGCGAACGTCGACCACCAAGTAACTGACGGGGTAGATCGGCTCGCCCATGAACAGGGCCTTGTCCTGGTCTTCATCGCTGAAATAGGCGCCGACATCCGGGTGGGAGTGGTAGATCACCACCACCGGGTTGTCGCTGCGAAACGCCTTGTTCATCAGCAGGGTGTCGGCCACCGAGAAGGTGTAGCCATTGGCCGCGCTGCGCGGGTACATCTCGGGGTTTTTGCGGTGCAGTTCGTTCTGGATGTTGCTGCCCAGGTACACGCTGCCGTCGGCGAAGACAAAGCCGCAGCATTCCTCGGGGTAGCTGCGGCTGGCGTGGGCGTAGATCTGTTCCAGGGCTTTTGGGCGGAGGACGTCCATGTTTCTCTCGCGTTGATGGCGGGTCAATTTTTCTTGGCCAGGAGTTTTTCAATGGGCAATTTGGTGATCGCAAAGCCGGCCAGCAGGATGGCCGAATACAGCATCAGGTCGCGGGAAATCGCCACGCCTTCGTACCAGGCGCCGATGATCACCGCGAACACCGGGAAGATGATGAACACGAACGACAGGATGATCGGGCTCAAGCGCTTGAGCAGCATGAAATACACGATGAACCCACCCACCGAGGCCACCAGCCCCAGGTAGAACAGCGCGCTCCAGGAGCGCAGGGTGATGGCTTCGAAGGTCGGTGTTTCAAACCACAACCCGGCCACGAACAGCATCAGCCCGGCAATGCCGATGGGCAGGGTGTTGTAGGTGATCACGCTGATGGCGCTGCCTTTTTGCTTGGTGATGACGTAGCACAAGGCGTGCATGATCGCGGCCGCCAGGATCGCCAGTACCCCCAGGAACTCGGCGTGGTCCAGGTGCAGGCCCTGGCTCCTGATGATCATGTAGAGGCTGCCGAAGCCGATACCGATGCCGACCACCTGGGAAAAGTAGATGCGCTCGCGCAGGAACAACGCGGAGAAAATCAGGATGAATACCGGCATGCAACTGAACAGCAGGGCGGTGAGACCGGATGACACATGCATCTCGCCGTAGTTGAGCAGGTAGTAGGGCACGCTGAAGTAGGACAGGGTCACGAACACGAAGAACCAGCGGCTCTCGCGGGGAAACAGGATGGGCTCGCGGCGCACCTTGGCAAAGCACAGGAACAGCGGGAAGGCGATCAGGAAGCGCAGGCCGGCGGACGTCAGCGGCGGCACGCTCTCCACGGCGATCTTGATCCCCAGCCACGTGGTGCCCCAGCTCAGGCACACGATCAGGAACATCACGCTGGTCACCAGCCCGGCCAGCCACTGTTTTTGCGTTTTGGTTTTGGCGGTGTTTTCGAGAACGGCGGACATTGGCATCGTTTATTGCTTCCCTGAGCCTGAATTGAACTCTATATTGAACTTGTAATGAGTTATGAAATTCGGCGATTGAACCCGTAAAAGCACACTATTAGGGCGAAAGATGGCTGTCAAAACAAATATTGACATGGTGTCAATTATGCGTGAGGGGTTGTCCAACGGGCAGGGCGTGAAGTACAAGCGCCTGTCCGATGTCATGGAACGGGGCATCCTCGAAGGCTTGATTGAGCCGGGACGAAAACTGCCGCCTCATCGGGTGCTTTCCGACAATCTGGGGGTGACCATCGGCACCATCAGCCGGGCCTACGGTGAGCTGGAGCGTCTGGGTTTGGTAGTAGCGCGAGTGGGTGACGGCACTTTCGTCCGCAAGCGTGGGATGGAGCGCCAGCGTGATGAAGGCTTTCGTAACTTCAGCGAGGAGCCGCGCCAGTACTTCGACATGAGTCGCAACATGCATATCCCGGGTCAGGAAACCACCTTCCTGGCACAGAGCTTCCAAACCCTGTCGACCAACGCCAAGTTCCTCCAGGACATCAGCGCCTACACCCCCGATGCCGGCCTGCCGCGTTATCGCGACGCGGGCGCGCAGTGGCTGGTGCAGCGTGATTTTCATCCGATCCCCGAGCAGGTGATCTGCGTCAACGGCGGCCAGCATGGCCTGCTGTGCGCGATGATGGCCCTGTTGCGCGCCGGCGATACGGTGGTCACCGAACAATTGACTTACCCGGGGCTGATCACCGCGGCTCGCATGCTGGGTATCCGCCTGATCGGCCTGGAGATGGACGAAGAAGGCGTGCTGCCGAGCGCGCTGGATGAAGTCTGTCGTAATCACCGGGTTTCAGCGTTGTATTGCACGCCGACCATCCAAAACCCGACCACGGCGGTGTTATCCGTGGCGCGCCGCGAAGCCCTGGTGAAGGTGTGCCGGGAACATAATCTGCTGATTCTTGAGGACGAAGCCCACGGCGTGTTGGTTGAAGACCGTCCACCGCCCCTCAGCCATTTTGCCCCCGAACGTACGATTTTGATCAGCAGCCTGAGCAAGGCCGTGTCTGCCGGGCTGCGTGTGGGCTATGTGCATGCGCCCCCGGCGCTGGTCAGCCGTATCTCGGCGGCGTTGCGCTCCACCTGCTGGATGGCCACGCCGGTGACCCTGGAACTGGCGACGCAGTGGATCGAAAACGGCACGGCGGAATACCTGCTGCGCCAACAGATCAACGAGATCAGCCGCCGCAAGACCCTGGTGCAGGACCTGTTGGCCGGCCTGGCGTACCGCACCCACCTGAACAGCCCGCACTTCTGGATCGAGGTGCCGGAGCCCTGGCGCGCGTCGGAAATCGAGGCGGAGCTCAAGCAGAATAATTACCTGATCGCCACCGCCGAGGCGTTTGCCGTGGGGCAGACGGCGGTGCCGCAGTTCATTCGGGCGAGTATCTGCAATACCTCGGGGGATGATCAGTTGTTGCGGGCGGGGTTTGATGCGTTGGCGACGGCGTTGGGGCAAGGGGGAGGGCGGTTTCACCTATAGCGAGTGGACGTCCATGCTGTGAGCAGGCTCGTTGTGGTGAGCGGGCTTGCCCCGCGTTGGGCTGCGAAGCAGCCCCAATCAAGATAAATGCGGTGTGTCAGCCAGTTCTCGGTGACTGGTTTAGGGCTGCTGCGCAGCCCAGCGCGGGGCAAGCCCGCTCGCCACAGTAAAACAGTGTCTCAAGGCATTATTTGAAGCGCCGCTCCACACCTTTCTCCACCAGAATCTTCGCCGAAATCTCTTCCACCGAAAAATGCGTGGAATTGATATGCGCAATGTTCTCGCGACGGAACAGATTTTCTACTTCGCGCACTTCGAACTCGCACTGGGCATAGCTGGAGTAGCGGCTGTTGGGCTTGCGCTCGTTGCGGATGGCGGTGAGACGGTCCGGGTCGATGGTCAGGCCGAACAGCTTGTGCGAATGGGCGCGCAGCGCGGCGGGCAGCGTCAGGTGCTCCATGTCGTCTTCGGTCAGCGGGTAGTTGGCCGCACGGATGCCGAATTGCATGGCCATGTACAGACAGGTGGGCGTTTTGCCGCAGCGCGACACGCCGACCAGGATCAGGTCGGCCTTGTCGTAGTAGTGAGTGCGGGCGCCGTCGTCGTTGTCGAGGGCGAAGTTCACCGCCTCGATACGCTCCATATAATTGGAGTTGTGCCCAATGGAATGGGACTTTCCGACCGAATAGGAGGAGTGTTCGCTCAACTCCTGCTCCAGCGGCGCCAGGAACGTCGAGAAAATGTCGATCATGAAACCATTCGACGTTGCGAGAATCTCACGGATGTCTTGATTGACGATGGTGTCGAAAATGATCGGCCGAAAGCCGTCTTTTTCAGCCGCCAGATTGATTTGTTGTACCATGGCCCGCGCTTTATCCACGCTGTCGATATAGGGCCGCGTGAATTTGGCGAAGGTATTGTTTTCGAACTGCGCGAGCAGGCTCTGACCCAGGGTTTCGGCGGTAATGCCGGTGCCGTCGGAGATAAAGAAAGCAGATCGTTTCATTTGAGCCCTGGGCCTTAAGCTGATGACGAATCTTGGATATGATAGGCGCGATTTTGCCGTCCCATAGTGGGCCGCATTCTCACTTATTTTCCAGGTCCAGGCCACAAACGCGGGTAATCGCTCCTACGAGCAGCCGGCGTCCTGAGCTTTTCCAACACAGTTAGTGGAGAGATCACCTTGGTAGAGTACGTAGTTTCCCTCGATAAGCTCGGCGTCCATGATGTAGAGCACGTAGGGGGCAAGAACGCATCCCTCGGCGAGATGATCAGTAATCTTGCAGGCGCAGGTGTGTCGGTGCCGGGTGGTTTCGCCACCACGGCCCAGGCCTACCGCGATTTCCTCGAACTGAGCGGCCTCAACGCTCAGATCCACGCCGCGCTGGATGCCCTGGACGTCGATGACGTCAACGCCCTGGCCAAAACCGGTGCCCAGATCCGCCAATGGATCATGGAAGCCGAGTTCCCCGAGAAGCTCAACGAAGAAATCCGCACCGCCTTCGCCACCCTGTCGGCCGGCAACCCGGACATGGCCGTCGCCGTGCGCTCCTCGGCCACCGCCGAAGACCTGCCCGACGCCTCCTTCGCCGGCCAGCAAGAGACCTTCCTTAACATCCGCGGCGTGGAAAACGTGATCCGTGCCGCCAAGGAAGTGTTTGCCTCGCTGTTCAACGACCGTGCCATTTCCTACCGTGTACACCAGGGTTTCGACCACAAGCTGGTGGCCCTGTCCGCTGGCGTGCAGCGCATGGTGCGTTCGGAAACCGGCACCGCCGGCGTGATGTTCACCCTCGACACCGAGTCGGGCTTCCGTGACGTGGTGTTTATCACCGGCGCCTACGGCCTGGGCGAAACCGTTGTACAAGGCGCGGTCAACCCCGACGAATTCTACGTGCACAAGCACACCCTTGAAGCCGGCCGCCCGGCCATCCTGCGCCGCAACCTGGGCAGCAAGGCCATCAAGATGATCTACGGCGACGAGGCCAAGGCCGGTCGTTCGGTGAAAACCGTGGACGTCGACAAAGCCGAGCGCGCGCGCTTCTGCCTGAGCGACGCGGAAGTCAGCGAGTTGGCCAAGCAAGCGATGATCATCGAAAAGCACTACCAGTGCCCGATGGACATCGAATGGGCCAAGGACGGTGATGACGGCAAGCTGTACATCGTGCAGGCCCGCCCGGAAACCGTGAAGAGCCGTACCTCGGCCAACGTCATGGAACGCTACCTGCTGAAAGAAACCGGCACCGTGCTGGTGGAAGGCCGTGCCATCGGCCAGCGCATCGGCGCCGGCAAGGTGCGGATCATCAAGGACGTGTCCGAGATGGACAAAGTCCAGCCTGGCGACGTATTGGTTTCCGACATGACCGACCCGGACTGGGAACCGGTGATGAAGCGTGCCAGCGCTATCGTGACCAACCGTGGCGGGCGTACCTGCCATGCGGCGATCATCGCCCGTGAGCTGGGGATCCCGGCAGTGGTCGGTTGCGGCAACGCCACCCAACTGCTCAAGGACGGCCAGGGCGTGACCGTGTCCTGTGCCGAAGGCGACACCGGCTTCATCTTTGAAGGCGAGCTGGGCTTCGACATCAAGCAAAACTCCATCGACGCCATGCCCGACCTGCCGTTCAAGATCATGATGAACGTCGGCAACCCGGACCGTGCCTTCGACTTCGCGCAGTTGCCGAACGCCGGTGTGGGCCTGGCCCGCCTGGAGTTCATCATCAACCGCATGATCGGTGTGCACCCCAAGGCCCTGTTGAACTACGACGGCCTGCCGCTGGACATCAAGGAAAGCGTGGACAAGCGCATCGCCGGCTACGACGACCCGGTGGGCTTCTACGTCGAGAAGCTGGTGGAAGGCATCAGCACCCTGGCGGCGGCGTTCTACCCGAAAAAGGTCATCGTGCGCCTGTCGGACTTCAAGTCCAACGAATACGCCAACCTGATCGGCGGCAAGCTCTATGAGCCGGAAGAAGAGAACCCGATGCTGGGCTTCCGTGGCGCCTCGCGTTACATCAGCGAAGCGTTCCGTGACTGCTTCGAGCTTGAGTGCCGCGCCCTCAAGCGTGTGCGCAACGAGATGGGCCTGACCAACGTCGAGATCATGGTGCCGTTCGTCCGTACCCTGGGCGAAGCGAGCCAGGTCGTCGACCTGCTGGCCGAAAACGGCCTGTCCCGCGGCGAAAATGGCCTGCGCGTGATCATGATGTGCGAACTGCCGTCCAACGCCATCCTCGCCGAAGAGTTCCTGGAGTTCTTCGACGGCTTCTCCATCGGTTCCAACGACCTGACCCAGCTCACCCTGGGCCTGGACCGCGATTCCGGGATCATCGCCCACCTGTTCGACGAGCGTAACCCTGCGGTCAAGAAGCTGCTGGCCAACGCCATCCAGGCGTGCAACAAGGCCGGCAAGTACATCGGTATCTGCGGCCAGGGCCCTTCCGATCACCCAGACCTGGCCAAATGGCTGATGGAGCAGGGTATCGAAAGCGTCTCGCTGAACCCTGACTCCGTGCTGGAAACCTGGTTCTTCCTGGCGGAAGGCCAAGCGTCCGCCTGAGGTCGCCATGTCAAAAGTGCCGGTCCCCCGTCAGGGTGACCGGCATTCTTATCTGTACAGGGCGGAATCCTTGCGGACGTCGCCCTTTTTTGTGCAAGAGCATTATGCAAAGCAGCAGCAACCTGTTTCCTGTCGCCCTGATCAGCGCTGAGCGTCGTGGCGACCTGAGTGAAGACGTGTATCGCCTCAAGCCCGGTAACAGCCCCGACGGTACCGTCGAGCTGGCGGTGACCCGTTTGGGCCTGGCCGATGTCCCGGAAAACCGGGGCATCCCGGTTATTTTGTTGCACGGCAGTTTTTCCAACCGGCGTTTCTGGTATTCGCCCAAGGGGATCGGCCTGGGCGCCTACCTGGCCCGCCAGGGGTTCGATGTGTGGATCCCGGAAATGCGCGGTCATGGGCTGTCCCGGCGCAACCAGGGCTACGCCCGCAACCGCGTCGCCGACTACGCGCGTTACGATCTGCCGGCCATTGGCGCCTTTGTGCGTGAGCAAAGTGCGCAGATTCCCCATTGGATGGGTCATTCTCTCGGCGCTACAACCCTGGCGGCGGCCCTGGGTGGGCAGCACCTGGGGGCGCCGGCAGTGGCCTCGGTGGCGCTGTTTGGCTGTCAGGTCAGTCGCAGCCACTGGCCCTTGAAACTTCCCCCGGTGGAGTGGACCGGCCGTCTGCTGTTGAAGCGTTTCGGCGCAGTGTCCGGCTCGCGGCTCAAGCGGGGCCCGGAGGACGAACCGGCGGGCGTGCTGATCGAAGCCATGCGCTGGAATGGCCTGTTCGGTCGCTTTGGCGAAGGTAAGCGCGATTGGTGGAAAGGCCTGGCGGACGTCGATGTGCCGCTGTTGGCCGTCAGCGCGGCGGGCGATCGGCAGGATCCGGACTGGGCGTGCCGTAAGCTGTTCGAGCAGATCGGCTCCGAGCACCGTCAGTACCTGTGCCTGGGGCGCCAGCAAGGGTTCAGCGGTGATTTCGGGCATGTGGAAATGCTCGTCAGCAAGGCCGCCCAGGCCGAGGTCTGGCCGCTGGTTGAGCAATGGTTGAACGACCCGCTGGCACCTTTATTGGCTGCCAAGCCCGAGGCATTGGTCGTAGTTTGACCCAGGGCTCTGCCAAGGGCGTTTCGCTCGTGTGTGGTTGCGGCTAATATATGACGCGTTAAACGCTTCTGGTCATATTCAGTCGCGCAGTGGTTATTGCGTTACGACGAAGCGGATGGGATGTTGCGCACCGGCTCCGGCTGGTGCTTCTTTCGAAAGACACTTCTTTGGCGGAAAGGAATTTTTCAATGAACCATTACGTGACCCCCGACCTGTGCGACGCCTACCCGGACCTGGTGCAGGTAGTCGAGCCGATGTTCAGCAACTTCGGTGGCCGAGATTCCTTCGGCGGCGAGATTGTCACCATCAAATGTTTCGAAGATAACTCCCTCGTCAAGGAGCAGGCCGACCAGCCGGGCGCCGGCAAGGTGCTGGTGGTCGACGGTGGTGGTTCCCTGCGGCGCGCGTTGCTGGGCGACATGATCGCCGAGAAAGCCGCGAAAAACGGTTGGGAAGGGTTGGTGATCTATGGCTGCATCCGTGACGTCGATGTGATCGCCCAGACCGACCTTGGGGTACAGGCGCTGGCCAGTCATCCGATGAAAACCGATAAGCGCGGGATCGGCGACCTGAACGTCGTGGTGACATTCGCGGGTGTGACGTTCCGCCCGGGTGAGTACATCTACGCCGACAATAATGGCGTGATCGTCTCGCCAAGCCCGCTGCAGATGCCTGAATAAACCGCAATAACCGACAGGGGTGAGGATGTTCGAGGAAGAAAACGCGCAGTGGGGGCTGGTGCATGCCCTGGTGCTGGACGGTAAAGGCGGTGCGCGTTCGATTGCCCGGACTGAGCTCGACGACTTGCAACTGCAGCCCCAGGAAAGCCTGTGGCTGCACTGGGATCGCAGCCATCCCCAGACCCAGACCTGGCTGCGCAAATCCAGTGGCTTGAGCGAATTCGCCTGTGACCTGCTGCTGGAGGAGAACACCCGCCCACGCCTGTTGCCGCTGCCGGATGCCGAGTTGCTGCTGTTCCTGCGCGGGGTCAACCTCAATCCGGGGGCCGAGCCGGAAGACATGGTCTCGGTACGTATCTTCGCTGCCGCCAGCCGTGTGATCTCCCTGCGTCTGCGCCCGTTGCGCGCCACCGATGAACTGCTGGTGCAGTTGGCGGATGGCAAGGGGCCGAAAACCGCTTCGGAGCTCATCCTTTATATGGCGCAGTACCTGACCAACAAGGTCCAGGATCTGGTCACGGATTTGTCGGAAATCGTCGATGCGGAGGAAGAAAAACTCGATACCGACGAACGGTATACACCTGAACATGGCAGTGTTTTGCAGATCCGTCGCCGAGCGGCCGGGCTAAAGCGTTTCCTGTCGCCGCAGCGGGATATTTTTGCCCAGCTCACGCGGATAAAATTGCCGTGGTTCTGTGACGACGATGCCGACTATTGGAACGAATTGAACAACAGCCTGACCCGCTACCTGGAAGAACTCGAATTGACCCGGGAGCGCGTGGGGCTTGTGCTTGAGGCCGAAGACCGACGCTTGAGCGTACGCATGAACCGCACCATGTACCGCTTCGGGATCATCACGGGAATCTTCCTGCCGATGAGTTTCCTGACCGGTTTGCTGGGTATAAATGTGGGGGGCATACCGTTCTCTGCCAGCCCCTACGGATTCGTGATTGCATGCCTGTTGATGGTCTCGGTGGCACTCGGACAATGGTGGCTGTTTCGACGATTGCGCTGGGTTTGAGCTGAATATGACCTGAACGTAGGAAGGGGCCTATGTGACCCCAGGAATTTTACCCTCGTCTTTTAAAACACTTGCGAGAGGTCTTTATGCACGATCCGTTCGAACAGTCTTTGCGTGACATGCTCAATGCCTCGCCGTCCAACCGTGACGACGATGCCTGCCTGGGCCGCGTATTGAAAACCGCTAACCGTCAGGTGGGCGCGGGTGACCTGTTCGGTCTGCTCGGCCGCTGGATGCCGGCGTTGATGATGGCCCTGAACAACGGTTCGGCCCACGTGTCGCCGGTTTCCCGTCGTAAACCTCTTGCTCGCACTGCTGATAAGGCTGATTGAATATGGAACTTGATCTCTGGACCCAGAGCCTGGTCACCGCGATGACCGCATTGTGGACCAAGGTGGCGAATTTCATCCCCAACCTGTTTGGTGCCCTGGTCCTGGTGTTGCTGGGCTTTGTCGTGGCCAAGCTGCTCGACACCCTGCTGTCCAAATTGCTCGCGAAACTGGGCCTTGACCGCCTGATGGCCGGCACCGGCCTGACCAAGCTGCTGGGCCGCGCCGGGTTGCAGGTGCCGATCTCCACGTTGATCGGCAAGATCGTCTATTGGTTTGTTTTGCTGATTTTTCTGGTTTCTGCGGCGCAATCCCTTGGACTTGAGCGAGTTTCAGCTACGCTCGACATGCTGGCGCTGTATTTACCGAAGGTTTTCGGCGGCGCGCTGGTGCTTCTCGTAGGCGTTTTGCTTGCTCAACTGGCCAATGGGCTGGTGCGCGGCGCCGCTGAAGGGGTGGGGTTGGATTATGCCGCTGGCCTGGGGCGCATCGCCCAGGGGTTGGTGATCATCATCAGTATTTCGGTCGCGATCAGCCAGTTGGAGGTCAAGACTGACCTGCTCAACCACGTGATCGTCATCGTTTTGATTACCGTTGGTCTGGCCGTTGCGCTGGCCATGGGCTTGGGAAGCCGGGAAATTGCCGGCCAGATTCTCGCGGGAATCTATGTGCGTGAGTTGTATCAGGTTGGGCAACAGGTGCGTGTGGGCGAGGTCGAAGGGCAAATCGAGGAGATCGGCACAGTCAAGACGACGGTGCTGACCGATGACGGCGACCTGGTGTCGCTGTCCAATCGGATTCTCCTCGAGCAGCAGGTCAGTAGCCGCTAACCCGGTAAACCCTGCTAATGTACGCCGCCGCAAGCCCGGCTGACCGGGCTGTAGCGGACATTGACCTGACTGTCGGCACGACTTGTTTTGAATAAAGCCCAAACGCTGTCCACGCGCTATGACCCCCGTGAGCTCTCTGATGAGGAGTTGGTCGCGCGCTCGCACACGGAGCTGTTTCACGTAACTCGCGCGTATGAAGAATTGATGCGCAGATATCAACGCACTCTGTTCAACGTTTGTTCAAGGTATTTAGGGAACGATAGAGATGCGGATGATGTCTGTCAGGAAGTGATGCTCAAGGTGCTGTACGGCCTGAAGAACTTCGAGGGCAAATCGAAGTTCAAGACGTGGCTGTACAGCATCACCTACAACGAGTGCATCACGCAGTATCGGAAGGAACGGCGAAAGCGTCGCTTGATGGACGCCTTGAGTCTGGACCCCCTTGAGGAGGCGTCTGAAGAAAAGGCGCCGGCACCCGAGGAAAAGGGCGGACTCGATCGCTGGCTGGTGTATGTGAACCCGATTGACCGGGAAATTCTGGTGCTACGATTTGTCGCAGAGCTGGAGTTCCAGGAAATCGCTGACATCATGCACATGGGTTTGAGTGCTACAAAAATGCGTTACAAGCGTGCTCTAGATAAATTACGTGAGAAATTTGCGGGCGAGACTGAAACTTAGTGCGTGGCAAATATCTCTTACGTGTAGGCAAGTTCTGTTAGACTTGTCGCCGAGTTGTCCCCCGGTTTGTGGGACTGCTTTACAATCACCAGATGGGGATTTAACGGATGAAACTGAAAAACACCTTGGGCTTGGCCATTGGTTCTCTTATTGCCGCTACTTCTTTCGGCGTTCTGGCACAAGGCCAAGGCGCAGTTGAAGGCGAGCTGTTCTACAAGAAGCAGTACAACGATAGCGTCAAGCACATCGAAGACGGCTTCAATCCTGGCGCTCGCATCGGTTACTTCCTGACCGACGACCTGTCCTTGAACCTGTCCTACGACAAGACCAACCACACCCGTTCGAACGACGGTACTGGTAACCAGAAGATCAAAGGCGATACCGGCAGCCTGGTTGCCCAGTATCACTTCGGTCAAGCTGGCGTAGACAGCCTGCGTCCATACGTAGAAGGCGGCTTCGGTCACCAGAGCCGTACCAACGTCCAGGCTGACGGCCACAGCGGTCGCGACCAGACTACCTTCGCTACCGTTGGTACCGGCGTGAAGTACTACTTCACCAACAACCTGTACGCTCGTGCCGGTGTTGAAGCTGACTACGGTCTGGACAACGGCAAGTGGGACTACTCCGCACTGGTTGGCCTGGGCGTGAACTTCGGCGGTAACGCTGGCGCAGCTGCTCCAGCTCCTACCCCAGCACCAGCTCCAGAGCCAACTCCAGAGCCAGAAGCTCCAGTTGCCCAGGTTGTTCGTGTTGAGCTGGACGTTAAGTTCGACTTCGACAAGGCCGTTGTTAAGCCTAACAGCTACGGCGACGTGAAAAACCTGGCCGACTTCATGGCTCAGTACCCAGCTACCAACGTAGAAGTTGCTGGTCACACTGACTCCGTAGGTCCAGACGCCTACAACCAGAAGCTGTCCCAGCGTCGTGCTGACGCTGTTAAGCAAGTCCTGGTTAAAGATGGCGTTCAGCCTAGCCGCATCACCGCGGTAGGTTACGGCGAATCCCGCCCAGTTGCTGACAACGCAACTGAAGCTGGTCGTGCTGTTAACCGTCGCGTAGAAGCGTCGGTTGAAGCTACCGCTCAGTAATTACTGAGATGTAGAAAAAACCCGGCTTCGGCCGGGTTTTTTTTCGCCTGGAATTTGCCTCAGGCGCTGACTGCGGCTGCGACATAAGCCGTCTGCTCGGCGGCCGCAACATGGCCGATCACCAGAATCGCCGGGCTCTTCAAGGCAAATGCCTGTGCGTCTTCATGCATCCGCGACAGCTCACTGCGGCATTCGCGCTGTTGGGGCAGTGAGGCGTTTTCGATCATCGCCACCGGCATATCTGCCGCCATCCCGCCTTCGAGCAATTGCTGGCGAATCTCCCCCAGCTTGGCCACTCCCATATACACCACCAATGTCGTCCCGCCCTCGGCCAACGCGCGCCAATTAAGGCTGCTGTCGTCCTGGGTATGGGCCGTGACCAGGGTCACACCGCGGCTGACGCCACGCAACGTCAGTGGAATCGCGCAATTCGTTGCCCCCGCCAGCCCGGCGGTGATCCCGTTGACCAACTCTACCTCGACGCCGCGTTCGCGCAGCCATACGGCTTCTTCGCCACCGCGGCCGAAAATGCACGGGTCACCCCCTTTCAGCCGCACTACGCACTTGCCTTGGCGGGCGTAACGCAGCATCAGGCGGTGGATAAAGTCCTGCGGGGTCGAGCGGCAGCCGCCGCGTTTGCCGACCGTGATCACCCGCGCTTCGGCGCAGTGCTCCAGCACTGCGGGGTTGACCAGGTCATCGATCAGTACCACATCGGCTTCGTGCAGGGCCCGTACAGCCTTGAGGGTCAACAGCTCCGGATCGCCAGGGCCCGCGCCCACCAGCCAGACTTTTGCGTTCATGGGTTTTTCCTCGTCTAGAGCTGACGTCAGTTGTGAAAGAGTGAATACAGAAGAATCAGATTGATCAGCATCGAGACCAGGCCCAAGGTGCGCCAGACCTTCAACGGTTCGCGCTCCAGCAGGGGCCTGGGGCGGATGCTCAGTTCATGGCGGTCCGCCTGTTCCAGCACCAGTAGCCATTCCTCGGCGGTTTCATAGCGATGCGCCGGCTGGGCAGCCACGGCGCGCTCCAGGCTCAGGGGGAGCCAATCGGGGAGATCCGGGCGATAGCGGCTGGCGCTGACAGCCTGGGCAAATCGAGGCCGTTGGAAGGCTTCGATTTCCCCGTAGGGGTAATGCCCGGTCAACAGGTAATACAAGGTGACGCCTACGCTGTACAAATCCTGCTGGGCTGTCGGACGGTCGCCATTGAACGCTTCGGGCGCGATAAAGCTCGGGGTGCCCGGCAGTACGTGGGCCCGGTCCTCGGAAAGACCCGGGCAGTAGGCCAGGCCGAAATCCAGCACGCGCAATTCACCGTCATCCCCCAGCAGCAGGTTTTCCGGCTTGATGTCGCGGTGCAGGATCTGCCGTCGGTGCAGCATGCCGACTGCGCGCAGCAAACGCTCGGCGACGGACTGCCATTGCGCCAGGGGCAATGGGCCCTGGTGCTGGAACAGCTCGGCCAGGGTCTGCCCCGGGTATTCCCGCATGACGTAGTACAAATGCTGGCGCCCGCTGGCGGCGTGCACCTCAGGAAAGGCACGCCCGGCTACCCGTCGCAAAAACCACTCTTCCGACAGTAATGCCTGGCCGGCGTCGCTGTCGTCGTCGCGGCTCAGTGGCAGGGTTTTCAGCAGCCAGGGCTGCTGTTGGGCATCGCGCACCCGGTACAGCAACGACTGCCTGCTTTGCGCCAGCACGCTGTCCACCTGCCAGCCTTCAAAGCGTTGCCCGGATTTCAGCAGCGGTGGCAAGGGCCATTGCTGCAATTGCACCAGGGCGTCACCGAGGGTGGCAGCGCCGAGTGTGTCGACGCGCACCAGCAAGGCGCTGGCATTGTCCTGGCTGCCCGCCAGGTGTGCGGCATTGACCAGCGTGGTGACCGCCAGGTCCAGGTCGGTTTGTTCGCGCAGGATCGCGCTGATGCTGTGATCGCCCAGGGTGGCCCAGACGCCGTCGCTGAGCAGCAGGAAGCACTCACCTTCACGCAATTGACCGTCGAGAAAATCCAGCACCAGGTGCTGATCCAGGCCGAGGGCACGCTTGAGCACGTGCTGCATGCCCGGTTGCTCCCACACATGGTCTTCGCTGATGCGCTGCAACTCACCGTCCAGCCAGCGATACGCCCGGCAATCACCGACATGGGCCAGGGTGAAACGCTGGCCGCGAAAGACCAGGGCACTGAGGGTGGTCAGCAACGGCTGGCCGCCGCCATTGGCCTGCAACCAGCGGTTTTGCGCCAGCAGCAAGCGCTCCAATGCCTGTGCCACACCCCAGGTTTGCGGCGTGGCGTAGTAATCCAGGGCCAGGGCTTGCAAAGTCGAGCGTGCGGCCAGGCCGCCGTCGGCGCACTGGCTCACACCGTCGGCCATGGCGCACAGGTAGCCTTTGCTCGCCGCCAGTTCCGCTGCGGGGGTGACGACCCGCAGCGCATCCTGGTTTTCCGCCCGTGGGCCGATGGCGCTGGCGTGGGCGACGCTCAGTTGCAGGCTCATCAGACGCGCGCAGCGGTCACTGCGGCCGAACCCCAGGTGGTTCTCCAGCGACGCTTGACGCCATGCAGGCCGAACCAGGCCAGTACGCCCAGGCTGGCGAACAGCCACAAGGCCAGTTGATAGCTGCCGGTGCTCTGCTTGATTGCGCCCATGCCCGCGGCCAGGGCGAAACCGCCGATGCCGCCGGCCATGCCGATCAAGCCGGTCATCACACCGATCTCACGCCGGAAACGCTGTGGCACCAACTGGAACACCGCGCCATTGCCCGCACCCAGGCCGAGCATGGTGCAGACGAAGAGCGCCAGTGCCGCGTAGGAGCTGGGCAGGTTGAAACCCACTGCCGCAATGCAGATTGCCGCGACACTGTACATGCCGAGCAGGGTGCGGATTCCGCCGAAACGGTCGGCCAGGGCGCCGCCCAGTGGGCGCATCAGGCTGCCACCGAACACGCAGGCGGCGGTGTAGTAGCCGGCAGTCATGGGGCTCAGGCCGTATTGGTCGTTGAAATAGCCGGGCAGGGCGCTGGCCAGGCCGATAAAACCGCCGAAGGTCACGCTGTAGAAAAACATGAACCACCAGCTGTCGCGGTCGCCCAGGGCCTTGAAGTAATCGGCCATGGACTTGGCTTTCGGCCGCTCGGGTGCATTGCGTGCCAGCCAGGCGAAGACGATCAGCGTCAGGATCAGCGGAATCAGCGCAAAGCCGAACACATTGCTCCAGCCAAACGCCGCCGCCAGCACAGGGGCCAGCAACGCCGCGAACACCGTGCCCGAGTTACCCGCACCGGCGATGCCCATGGCCTTGCCCTGGTGTTCGGCCGGGTACCATTGGGACGCCAGCGGCAGTGCCACCGCAAAGGACGCGCCGGCCATGCCGAGGAACAGTCCCAGCAACAAGGCTTGTTCGTAGCTGTGAATCCCCAGTTTCCAGGCGCTGAACAAGGCGACGATCACAATCACCTGGCCAATCAGCCCGGCGGTCTTGGGCGACAGCTTGTCCGCCAGCATGCCCATCAGGAAACGCAGCACCGCGCCGGCCAGGATCGGCGTCGCCACCATCAGGCCGCGTTGTTGGGTGGTCAGGTGCAGGTCGGCGGCAATCTGCACCGCCAGGGGGCCCAATAAATACCAGACCATGAAACTCAGGTCGAAATACAGGAACGCGGCAAACAGGGTCGGGGTGTGCCCGGATTTCCAGAAGCTTGATTTCATCACGCACCTCAACGGTTGGGAGTCTTGTAAGAAGGCCTGGTGATGGAGCTGCCGGCTGAGGCCGCCCCACCGGCCCCGTGCTACCGGGGCCAAAACAAAAAAACGCCGCCACCGGGTTCGCAAGGGCAAACCGGGTGTGCGACGTCTTTGTCGTGAAGGGGCAACCGCCGTTGGTTACCTGTGGTGATTACTTAGCAAGTCCTGCGCCAACATGCTGGCCGTAGTGTGCTCAGCCGAGCAGTTCACTCATGGCGATGATCTGCTCCGCCACCTGGATCAGTTTCTGCTGGCGGCTCATGGCCTGGCGGCGCATCAGGGTGTAGGCCTCTTCCTCATTGCAGGCCTTCATTTTCATCAGCATGCCCTTGGCCAACTCGATGCGCTTGCGCTCGGCCAACTGCTGGTCACGGGCCTGGAGCTGGGCGCGCAAGGCCTGGTCGCTCTCGAAGCGAGCCATGGCCACGTCGAGGATCGGTTGCAGGCGCTGCGCCTGAATGCCTTCGACGATGTAGGCGCTGACCCCCGACTTGATCGCCTGGCGCATCACGTCGGGGTCGTGCTCGTCGGTAAACATCACGATGGGCCGGGGCTGGTCGCGGCTGACCAGCACCACTTGCTCCATCACATCGCGGCCCGGTGACTCGGTATCGATCAGGATGACGTCCGGGCGCACCGTTTCGACGCGCGCAGGCAGGTCGATGGTCAGGCCGGATTCATCGATCACTTCAAAACCAGCCTCGATCAGCGCTGTCCTCAGGCGGCCGACTTTGCGTGGCGTGTCGTTGATCAACAGGATTCGCAGCATGGAAATCCTCCTGTCAGCGCAAGGCTTGGCGGCTGGTAGGGTCCGCCATGGCATGCAGGCGGAAGCTGCGCGCGTAGCCGGCGGGATCCGAGCCGTCCCAGATCTTGCCGTCGATCAGTTGACTGCTGCGCATGTCCTGGCCGTTGTCGCCGAGGCCCAGTGCCTCGGCGGCCTGACGATACAGCGCCAGCTGTTGCACTTGGCGCGCCACGCCCAGGTAGTCAGGGTCTTCGCGCAGCAGGCCCCAGCGTCGAAACTGGGTCATGAACCACATGCCATCGCAGAGGTAGGGCAGGTTGACCTCGCCATCGGCAAAAAAACGCAGGGCGTGGGGGTCCTGCCATTGGTTGCCCAGGCCGTCGTCATAGGCGCCCAGCAAGCGCGGCTCGATGCAGTCGAGCGGGGCATCGAGGTACTCGCGGCCACTGAGCAGTTGTGCGGTGGAGCGACGGTTTTCGGTGTTTTGCTCGATAAAGCGGCTGGCCTCCAGGATCGCCATCACCAGCACGCGGGCGGTGTTGGGGTACTGGTCGACAAATGCCTGGGTGCAGCCGAGCACCTTTTCCGGATGGTTCGGCCAGATCGCCTGGCTGGTCGCCAGGGTAAAGCCCTGGTTTTGCTTGACGGCACTGGCGCACCAGGGCTCGCCGACGCAAAAGCCATCGATACGCCCGGCCTGCAGGTGCGCGAGCATTTGCGGGGGTGGTACCACGACGCTGTCCACATCCTGTAGCGGATGAATGCCTTGGCTCGCCAGCCAGTAGTACAACCACATGGCGTGAGTGCCTGTGGGAAAGGTCTGGGCGAAAGTCAGTTTTGTTCGGCTTTGGTGCACATGACGGTCCAGCGCCTCAGGAGTGACCACGCCCTGCTGTTGCAGGCTGCGGGACAGGTTGATGCTTTGGCCGTTCTGGTTCAGCCCCATCAAGACTGCCATGTCGGTAGGTGCGACGCCGCCGATGCCCAGGTGCACGGCATAGACCAGCCCGTACAGGCTGTGGGCGGCGTCCAGCTCGCCGCTGACCAGTTTGTCCCGCAGGTTGGCCCATGAAGATTGGCGCTTGAGGTTGAGGGTCAAGCCATAAGGCTGTGCGAAACCCTGGGTCGCCGCCACCACCAGGGATGCGCAATCGCTCAAGGCCATGAAGCCCAGGTCAAGGCTGCTCTTTTCCGGGGCATCACTGCCGTTGACCCAGGCCAGCGGGTCGTTCGTCGGGCTGTTGCCAACCGAATCGTTCATCAACACCTACCTTTTCTTTCACAAAAAAGCGTCGTTCCCTCAGATGGCGATGCAAGGCCATTGCGGGTAACGACGCCTTTGTCCGTAAGCCCGCTCCGCCGTTGGTGCGCGCCTTGATACAGAGTCCGTAGCAAGGCACATGCCACGGGCCGATGGGCGCCGCCAGCCGTCAACTTTTCATCAAGATTGAAACTCGGCTGCCTCTCAGTATGGCCGCTTCTTACTGCCAGGCCGCCCAGGAAATCCCAGGTGTACGCTCACTTTTCCGTAACCACTCCCTGTCTCTGGCTGCTGCTTGCCGCGCTGATGCTGGGAAGTGCCGGTGCCCGGGGCGAAATCTACCAGGCGCAGGACGAGAGCCTGCATACCGTCTTTACCGCCTTGTCCGTGCCCATGGGCCTGCCCATCGTCGTGAGCGGTGAAGTGGCGCGCATACGCATCAGCGAGGTCATTGACCTCGCTATGCCGCTGCACGCCCTGGAGACGCTTGCGTTGCAGTACGGCTTGATCTGGTACAGCGATGGCCAGGCGCTCTATCTCTACAACGCCAGCGAGGCAAAACGTTCGGCAGTGGTGCTGCGGCATATATCTGTCGAGCGGTTTCGTGGCCTCATGCGCCGTTCGGGGCTTGATGAGACGCGCTACCCCCTGCGCGTGAGCGGGGCACGGACATTCGATGTGTCCGGCCCACCTCATTATGTCGACCACGTTTTGCGCCTGGCCCAATTGATGGATCGCGAGCGTGCTGAGTTACAAGTAGGTAACCAGGCGTTTGCTGTCGTTCAGGTACTCAACACCCACGTGGCAGACCGCGGCTATGCCATGGGTGACGAAAAGGTCACGGTGCCGGGAATCGCGTCGACGATCGAAACCCTGTTGGGTTCCGAACAGAAGGGACCGCTGGCCGACAAGAACCTGGTGGTGATCGCATACCCGGATACCAATAGCCTGCTGATCAAGGGTAAACCTGCGCAGTTGGGGTTCATCGAGCGCCTGGTGGCGGAGTTGGACACGCCCAAGCGTTCTATCGAAGTCTCGCTCTGGATGGTGGATGTGGACCGTAACGAGCTGAAAAAGCTGGGTTTTGACTGGGACAAGGATGGGAAGGCCCAGGCCACGCGCATTCTGGAGCCGATGGACGATAACCGCGTGATGGCGCAAATCGCCACGCTGGAGCGCCGGCGGCGAGCAAGGGTGATGACGTTGCCGGTGATTCTCACCCAGGAGAATGTGCCGGCCGTGTTCCAGGATAACCACACCTTCTACCTGCCTGCTCCCGGAGCCGACCATGCTGATTGGAAGCCCGTGCAATACGGCTCCCAGGTCAGCGTACTGCCGCGTTTTGCCGAAGCGAACCAGATCGAGATGCTGCTCCATGTCGAGGATGGTCGACAATTGAGCCAGGCGGGGCGGCGCGGCAAACCGACCGCGGTCGGACGGGTGAGTGCCAGCAGTGTGGTGAGGGTCGCGCAGGGCAAGCGCCTGTGGCTGGGAGCGTTCAGCCGTGAGGCGCATGAGCCGGGACGCAGCACCGCTCCAGCCGGCCCGGCCAAGGTTCGCCTGTTTGTGATTCAGGCCCGGGCCGCGGGTAGCGAGTTGAAGGCGTTGGCCACAGGCGTGGGCGCACCACCGTTGAGTGTGGCGCAATACGAGCGCGTGCAACGTGCGTTTGTACGCCCGGGTCGCGATAGCTCTCCGTGAATAAGGTGTTGACCCATGCATTTGGAAATTCTTCTACAGGAACAACTGATCAGCCGCAGGCGCCTGGCAGCTTTTGCTGCTGGAAAGGTGCTGCCATTGTCGCCGGGCATCATCCACTGCGTGGAAGTTCGGGTTAATGGCCGGTTGCTCGCATTGGGCGAGTTGGTGCAACTGGAGGATCGGTTGGGTGTTGAGTTGCACGAGGTCTATAAATGGGGGAGCGCCTGACGTCTGTGGGTGAAGTGTCTTACAGGGTGTTGCTAAAAAGCGTCGGCTGTATGGGTTTTTTCCTAGCGTGGGCTGCAAGGTGGTTTTTTATAGTCGTGATGTGGGCACAAGAGCCAGTACTGGAAAATAAGGACTTCAATGTCAGTAGTCGGATGTCGAGGTAGATATGGCCGTCGTGAATGATGAGTTGACGACGACGTCCCTGCTCTTTTCCCAGTGGACGCTGCATGGCGATGGTCGCCTGACCGGCGACGGCAGCGACGTCCAGTTGCCACCCAAGGAGCTGCATGTTTTGCGGCTGTTGTTGGTCTCTGGCGGTGCACTGATGACCAAGGATCGTTTGCTGGAGTTGGCCTGGCCCCAGGGGGAGGTCGCCGAGGAGTCGCTGACCCGTTGCATTTATTCGCTGCGCAAGCATCTTGGCGCTGACAAAGGCTTTATCAAGACCATTTATGGTCGCGGGTATCGCTTTACATGCCCTGTGAAGGCTGCGCGGCAGGGGCCCGGGCCTATGGATACCGTGCCGCATGTGTGTTCGGCCTGTGGCCAAGTCAGTCATGGCTGAGTTCTGGCGCCGGCTGCTGTGGCTTGGCCTGGTGACGAGCGGCAATCAGGCACTGGCCTATTGCTGGGAGGAAACCGCCCATCGCTACGATATCGAGCCGGAGTTGCTACAGGCTATCGCCGCCGTGGAGTCGGATTTTCGCCCGGATGCGATGAACTACGCCAACGGTAACGGCACACGGGATATCGGCCTGATGCAGATCAACAGTATCCATTTGCCTCGCCTGCTCAAGCTGGGTATCACCGAGGAAAGGCTGTTGAGTGAGCCCTGCCTGTCGGTGGAAGTCGGGGCGTCCATACTGGCCGAGTTTATCCAGCGTTTTGGCTACAACTGGACGGCGGTGGGGTCCTACAATGTCGGGCCCGGCTCCGGCCCTGAGCGCGACGCGTTGCGCATGCGCTATGCAGAAAAAATCTGGGCACGTTATGAGGCCCTGGTACAGCAACGCTACTGACGTTTGGGCGGCGCGCCTCGCGTGCACCCCGCCACCCCGCTATAATCGCCGCCACCTTTCGCCGCCATCCGAGTCTAGCCCGCCCATGTATACCCTGGCCCGCCAGCTGTTGTTCAAACTCTCCCCGGAAACCTCCCACGATCTGTCCCTGGACCTGATCGGCGCCGGTGGCCGCCTGGGGCTCAATGGCCTGGTATGCAAGGCACCGGCGAAAATGCCGGTGTCGGTGATGGGGCTCGACTTCCCCAACCCGGTCGGACTGGCCGCCGGCCTGGACAAGAACGGTGCGGCCATCGATGGCTTCGCGCAGTTGGGTTTCGGTTTTGTGGAGATCGGCACCGTGACGCCACGACCGCAACCGGGTAACCCAAAGCCGCGTATCTTTCGCCTGCCGGAAGCCGAGGCGATCATCAATCGCATGGGGTTCAACAACCTGGGCGTCGATCATCTGCTGTCGCGTGTCGAGGCCGCAAAGTACAAGGGCATCCTCGGCATCAATATCGGCAAGAACTTCGACACGCCGGTCGAGCGCGCAGTGGATGACTACCTGATCTGCCTGGACAAGGTCTACGCCCACGCCAGCTATGTCACCGTCAACGTCAGCTCGCCCAACACCCCGGGCCTGCGCAGCCTGCAGTTCGGCGATTCGCTCAAGCAACTGCTCGAAGCCCTGCGCCAACGCCAGGAAGACCTGGCCGTGCGCCATGGCAAGCGCGTGCCGCTGGCAATCAAGATCGCCCCGGACATGAGTGACGAAGAAACCGTGCTGGTGGCCCAGGCACTGATGGATGCGGGCATGGATGCGGTCATCGCGACCAACACCACCCTCAGCCGTGTCGGCGTCGAAGGGTTGGCCCATGGCGATGAAGCGGGCGGCCTGTCGGGGGCGCCAGTGCGTGACAAGAGCACCCATATCGTCAAGGTGCTGGCCGCTGAGCTGGCCGGGCGTTTGCCGATCATCGCGGTGGGCGGCATTACCGAAGGCAAGCATGCCGCCGAGAAAATCGCTGCGGGCGCCAGCCTGGTGCAGTTGTACTCTGGTTTTATTTATAAGGGCCCGGCGTTGATCCGCCAGTCAGTGGATGCGATTGCGGCCTTGCGCGTGTAGGAGCGAGCTTGCTCGCGAAGAACGTCAACGATAGCGCGGCGCATCTGGTTTAACGCGGCGCCCTCGGGTTCTTCGCGAGCAATCTCGCTCCTGCGGTAGTCCTCATTATGCTCAGGCCAATAAAAAGGGCTCCTTAAGAGGAGCCCCTGGGCCGAAGCCCGCCGCCTGGATAGGGCGTGCGTGGTTAAGTCGCTACATATTCGAGGTGGTGTCGGAATTAAATGCCCTTGATTAGCCGACGGCGTGAAGTTCGTTGAGTCTGTGGATTCCCGCAGTGCCAGTCATACCGTCCCAGTTGTCGCCGCGTCCTTCTCGCCAGCCGTTGATCCAGGCTTGGCGTACCGACGGTAGAGTAAATGGGCAAAGCTCACGGGATTTGCCATGAACGCCATATTGATATCCGCGTAAAAATGCTCTTTCCAACGGATCACGCTTAAGTCTTCTCATAGGGTGTTTCCCTCACTTGTTGACTGTCTTGATATCCTTCGGCCTCGTCTGAGGCCGGGCAGAGTTTTTCTGCCGTTGGTGGGCTCGCTGCCGGCGTGGCGAGCCTATGTGTCGGCGTCGTTGCGGCGCCAACCTGTGTTGAGTTCTAACCAATAGGTCACATGGATTCAATGATCGTTTTGTCATAAGCACGTAACGATAACGATGCTATAGCCATAAGCTGGGATGGCTTTTCGCCCCATTTGTTGGGCAAAGCCAGCTATGATGCACCCTGCAAAGAGGATGGGTTTAATCCTTTAGTGAGAATGTCCTTCTGTTGCTGTCGGTTATTATTCGACGAAGGGTCGGAATATTTCTTTTTGTTGCGTCAAATTCTCTCTCTGCCCCGTCAATAAAGGCTCCAAGGCCCGTCAGACGGGGTGGAACGGCACATTCGTGCCACGCGAGCACTCTTCAAGAAAAGTGCTTGATTGAAAACCGAGCCGGCGATGCGTCGCCCGTTCACTTATTGCTGAAAAGCCTGGAATGCCCCATGTCGGACCGTTTTGAACTCTTCCTCACCTGCCCCAAGGGCCTCGAAGGCCTGCTGATCGAGGAAGCCGTCGGGCTTGGCCTTGAGGACGCCCGCGAGCACACCTCGGCCGTGCGCGGCATGGCCGACATGGAAACCGCCTATCGCCTATGCCTCTGGTCGCGCCTGGCCAACCGTGTGTTGCTGGTGCTCAAGCGCTTCCCGATGAAGGACGCCGAAGACCTCTACCACGGTGTGCTGGATATTGAATGGGCCGATCACATGGTCTCTGACGGTACCCTGGCGGTGGAATTCAGCGGTCACGGCTCAGGCATCGACAACACCCACTTCGGCGCGCTGAAGGTCAAGGATGCGATCGTCGACAAGCTGCGTACCCCGACCGGCGAACGCCCGTCCATCGACAAGATCAACCCCGACCTGCGCATCCACCTGCGCCTGGATCGTGGCGAAGCCATCCTGTCCCTCGACCTGTCCGGCCACAGCCTGCACCAGCGCGGCTACCGCCTGCAGCAGGGCGCCGCGCCGTTGAAGGAAAACCTGGCGGCGGCGATCCTGATTCGTGCCGGCTGGCCGCGCATTGCTGCCGAAGGCGGCGCGCTGACTGACCCGATGTGCGGCGTGGGCACCTTCCTGGTGGAAGGCGCGATGATTGCCGCCGACATGGCACCTAACCTGAATCGCGAATTGTGGGGCTTCACCACCTGGCTCGGCCACGTCCCGGCGCTGTGGAAAAAACTCCACGCCGAAGCCACTGAACGCGCGGCCATTGGCATGAACAAGCCGCCGTTGTGGGTGCGGGGCTACGAAGCCGACCCGCGCCTGATCCAGCCCGCCCGCAACAACATCGAGCGCGCCGGCCTGAGCCACTGGATCAAGGTGTACCAGGGCGAAGTCGGCACCTTCGAGCCGCGCCCGGACCAGAACCAGAAAGGCCTGGTGATCTGCAACCCGCCCTACGGCGAGCGCCTGGGTGACGAAGCCAGCCTGTTGTACCTCTACCAGAACCTCGGCGAGCGCCTGCGCCAGGCCTGCATGGGCTGGGAAGCGGCGGTGTTCACCGGCGCGCCGGACCTGGGCAAGCGCATGGGGATCCGCAGCCACAAGCAGTATTCGTTCTGGAACGGCGCATTGCCGTGCAAGTTGCTGCTGATCAAGGTCAACCCGGATCAGTTCGTCACCGGCGAGCGCCGTACCCCGGAACAGCGCCAGGCCGAACGTGAGCAGGCCGTTTACGACCAGGCTCCGGTCGAGCCGCAGGAGCGCCAGTACAACAAGAACGGCAACCCGATCAAGCCCGCCCCGGCCCCCGTGGTCGAGCAGGCGCGCCTGAGCGAAGGCGGGCAGATGTTCGCCAACCGCCTGCAAAAGAACCTCAAGCTGCTGGGCAAGTGGGCCAAGCGTGAAGGGGTGGATTGCTACCGCGTCTACGACGCCGATATGCCTGAATACTCCATGGCCATCGACCTGTACCACGACTGGGTCCACGTCCAGGAATACGCTGCGCCAAAATCCATCGACCCGGAAAAAGCCTCGGCCCGCATGTTCGACGCCCTGGCGGCCATTCCCCAGGCGCTGAACATCGACAAGAGCCGCGTGGTGGTCAAGCGTCGCGAGCGCCAGAGCGGTACCAAGCAATACGAGCGCCAGAGTGCCCAGGGCAAGTTCACCGAGGTCAGCGAAGGCGGCGTGAAGCTGCTGGTCAACCTCACCGACTACCTGGACACCGGTCTGTTCCTCGACCACCGTCCGATGCGCATGCGTATCCAAAAGGAAGCGGCCGGCAAGCGTTTCCTCAACCTGTATTGCTACACCGCCACCGCCAGTGTGCACGCAGCCAAGGGTGGCGCGCGTAGCACCACCAGTGTCGACCTGTCCAAGACCTACCTGGACTGGGCACGTCGCAACTTCTCGCTCAACGGTTTTTCCGACAAGAACCGCCTGGAGCAGGGCGATGTGATGGCCTGGCTGGAGGCCAGCCGCGATGAGTTCGACATGATCTTCATCGACCCGCCGACCTTCTCCAACTCCAAGCGCATGGAAGGCATCTTCGACGTCCAGCGCGACCACGTGCAGTTGCTCGACCTGGCCATGGCGCGCCTGGCACCGGGTGGCGTGCTGTACTTCTCGAACAACTTCCGCAAGTTCCAGCTGGAGGACAATCTCAGCGAACGCTATGCGGTCGAGGAAATCAGCGACAAGACCCTCGATCCGGATTTTGCGCGTAATGCGAAGATCCACCGGGCGTGGAAAATCACTGCTCGCTGATCGCCGCCACGAAAAAGCCGCAAGCCTGGACTATTCCGGGCTTGCGGCTTTTTTACGCTGGTCAAACCCTGGGCCGATGGCTATAACTTAAGGCCTAGCCAAAGTGACACCCCCCGCACGCTGGCGTTGTGAGTGTTGCCTATGCCGTTGCAAGCCGTTCGCCCGAAAATCCTAGGCTTTATCAGTGAACAGGCGTCGGCTTGGCTGGTGGCGTTGGTGGTGTTATTGGCAGGTTTTGCGCTGACGGCCATCGTCGCCTGGGCGGCCTCCGACCTCTATCAGCAACAGGTTCGCCAGCGCTTTCAGTTGCTGGTCAACGAGCGTTACACCCGCTTGCAGGAACGCTTCGAGGATCAGGAACAACGCCTGAACAGCCTGCGGCGGTTCTTCGTCAATTCCGATGTTGTGTCCCGCGAGGAGTTCGACGGCTTTGCCCAGCCGTTACTGTTGCGCGCCCGCGCCTACGCCTGGGCACCCCGTGTGTTTCGCGAACAGCGCAGCCAGTTTGAACAAGAGGTGTCCCGCCTGCGTGGGGTACCCTTTGTTATCCGTGAACTTAATAGCGCCGGCGAACTGGCCCCGGCGCCCGAGCGTGATGAATACGTTCCGGTGCTCTACAGCCAGACTCAAAGCCTGCTGGGGTCGCCCTTGGGTTTTGATCTGTTGGCCCAGCCCCTGCGGCGCTCTACCCTTGAGCGGGCGCAAAAGAGCGGCAAGCTGGCGGTGTCCCAACCGATGCAGTTGGTGGGGGTCGAGCCGGCTTATGCCACGGGTGTATTACTGGTCGCGCCGGTGAGTCACCTGCCCACGTCCGAGCCGTCCCCAAATGAGCCATATGGTTACGTGATGGCGGTGATCAGCATGCGCCAGTTGGTCGCCGACGGTTTGCCCAAAGCGGAGCGGGACAACCTGGTGATGCAGATCGTCGACACCTCAGACCTGCAAAAGCGCGTGCTCTTCGAGTCCGGCAATACCGTGGCCAACAGTGACCTTGCTGGCGCACGTCGCCTGACCCTGGGCGATCATGTGTACGCCCTGAGCCTGCGCCCGAGCAAGGTGTTCGAGCAGGCCAACTATTCCTCGCTGTCCACGATCCTGACCATGGGTAGCCTACTCAGCCTGCTGCTCAGCGCCTTGCTCTATGTGCTGGTGAGCCAGCGCCAGCGTGCGTTGAAACTGGTGGAGCAACGCACTGTGCAGTTGCGCTTGCGTGAGCAGGAACTACGGGGTGCCCATGGCCAGTTGCGCAGCGTACTCAACGCCGCTACACAAGTGGCGATCATTGCCACTGACTTGCGCGGCGTGATCAACACCTTCAACGCCGGTGCCGAGCAGATGCTGGGGTACGAGGCCGAGCAGGTGGTGGGCAAGCTGACCCTGGAAAGCCTGCACTTGGCGTTGGAGCTGGAGGCACGTTCCGCGAGCCTGAGCGTGACCTTGGGCAAGCGTATCCCGGCGAGCCAGGCGATGCTGGTGGAAAGCCCCGACAACCTGCACGAAGCCCGGGAGTGGACCTTGGTCCGCCAGGATGGCAGTCAGCTGATTGTGAATATGTTGGCCACCGTCTTGCTGGATGACCATGGTCTGTGGATCGGTCACCTCGCGATTTACCTGGACGTCACCGAGCAGAAACGCGCCTACGAGGCCCTGGCGGCGCGGGACCGCCTGCTCAAGAAACTCAGTGCCCACGTACCCGGGGGGATCTTCCAATTCACCCTGGAACCCCAGGATAACTGGCGCTTTATCTACGCCAGCGACGGCATGCGCGATATCTATGAAATCGAGGTCAGCGCGTTGCAGCGGGATGCGACGAAGGTCTTCGACCGAATCCACCCGCTGGACGCGGAGCGGGTGCGGGCCTCGATTCGCCTGTCGGCATTGCAGTTGAGCCACTGGCGCGAAGAGTACCGGGTGCAGTTGCCGCAACGGGGGTTGCGCTGGATTCGCGGCGAGGCCACCCCGGAAGAGTTACCGGGGGGCGGTACGCTGTGGCATGGCTATGTGTCGGACATTTCCGACTTGAAGCGGGTTGAAGAGGAACTGCGCGCGCTGTCCATCACAGATTCCCTGACCGGGATTCACAACCGTCGCTATTTCCAGGACCGCCTCAGGGCCGAGATGGCGAGGCTCAACCGGACCAGTGGGGCGCTGTCGGTGATCATGCTCGATATCGATCATTTCAAGCGTATCAACGACCAGCACGGGCATGCGGTTGGCGACGGGGTGTTGCAGGAGTTGTGCAGGCGCATCAGTCAGCGTCTGCGCCGCACCGACGTGTTCTGCCGCCTGGGGGGCGAGGAATTCATGGTGCTGTGCCCCAATACCGATGGCGAGCAGGCTTATGGCCTGGCCATGGAGTTGTGGCAATCCCTGCGTAACCTGCCGATGGAGCCTGTGGGCATCGTCACCGCCAGCTTTGGTGTGGCCAGCTGGCGGGTGGATGAAGGCATTGATGGCCTGTTGTTGCGTGCCGACTCGGCGGTGTACGTGGCCAAGCAGGCGGGCAGGGACCGGGTGGAGGCCGAGAGGGCGCGGGCCTGACGCTCGCTCCTATAGGACGGGAGCTGCCGCCGCCAGTTTTGGCTGGCGGTACAGATCCAGCAGCACCTGGTCCAGCACCGACGACGCGCCCCACGGCTTCGGATCGTTGAGGATCGCCACCACCGCCCAGGTGTTGCCATTGTTGTCGCGGCTGAACCCGGCAATGGCGCGCACGGTGTTCAAGGTACCGGTCTTGACGTGGGCCTCGCCGCGCATGGCCGTGGTCTTCAGGCGTTTACGCATGGTGCCGTCGGTGCCGGCGATCGGCATCGAGCTGATGTATTCCGCAGCGTAGGGGCTTTTCCAGGCGGCTTGGAGCATGGCGGCCATTTCGCGGGCGCTGACCCGCTCGGCACGGGACAGGCCCGAACCGTTCTCCATCACCAGGTGTGGCGCGGTGATGCCTTTTTTCGCCAGCCACTGGCGCACCACACGTTGCGCGGCCTTGGCATCGTCGCCGTCGGCATCGTTGCGAAACTGCGCGCCCAGGCTCAGGAACAACTGCTGGGCCATGGTGTTGTTACTGTATTTGTTGATGTCACGGATGATTTCCGCCAGGTCCGGCGAAAAGGCGCGGGCCAGGACCTTGGCATCCTTGGGCACCGGCGCCTGGATATCGCGGCCCTGGATGGTGCCGCCCAGTTCCTGCCAGATCGCCCGCACCGCACCGGCGGTGTAGGTGGCGTGGTCCAGCAACGACAGATAAGTCTGCGAGCTGCAGCCATCGGCCAATTGGCCGCTGACGGTGACCGTCATACTGCCATCGGCGCCTGTGACCGGGTTGTAGCGTACGTCGCCGGTGCACTGCTTGGCGTTGGAGGCCTTGACCTGGTTGTCGATGCGGATGCTGGCAATCGGCGGCTCGACCGAGACGAGCACGCGGCCCGAATCGTTACGGGTCACAAAGCGCAGGGCCTTGAGGTTGACCAGCAGGGCGTCGGGCTTGACCAGGAACGGTTTGTTCTCGTCGTTGCCGTCATCATTGAATTCCGGCAACTGCGGCTGGTTGAAGAAACTGCGGTCCAGCACCAGGTCGCCGGTGACTTGCTGCACGCCATTGGCCCGCAGGTCGCGCATCAGCAGCCAGAGTTTTTCCATATTCAGCTTGGGGTCGCCGCCGCCCTTGAGGTACAGGTTGCCGTGCAACACGCCACCGCTGAGGGTGCCGTCGGTGTAGAACTCGGTTTTCCACTGGTGGTTGGGGCCGAGCATTTCCAGGGCCGCATAGGTGGTGACCAGCTTCATGGTGGAAGCCGGGTTTACCGAGACGTCGGCGTTGAACACGGTGGGGGTGCCGGGGCCGTTCAGTGGGATCATCACCAGGGACAGCGCAGTGTTTTGCAGCTTGGCTTTGGCCAGTGCCTGCTGGACGTTGGCAGGCAAGGTATTGTTGATCGGGGCCGCGGAGGTGGAAAAGGCCAGTGGCAGGAGAAAACTGGCGAGTAGCAATGGACGCAAAGATTTGATCATAAGAAGTAAAACCCTACTGCTGAGGAGGGTGAAAAAGGCGAGGGGTAGATAGGAAAATTCCCTCAATGGTCATGAAAGTGTCGGCATTATGCCCCAAGGTGAAGGCACTTGTAGCTGAACGATAGCTGGTAATTGGCGTTTTTTTAACAGCAAACGGCCGCCTGTCCCAGAGAGTCGGGCAATCGTCGTCTTAAACTGCTAAAGTGCCGCCCGTTATTACTTATGAGGATTGTTCCAATGGCGACTAACCGTTCCCAGCGTCTGCGCAAAAAACTGTGCGTTGATGAATTTCAAGAGCTGGGTTTCGAACTGAACCTGGACTTCAAAGAAGGCCTGAGTGAAGAAGCTATCGACGCTTTCCTCGAAGCATTCATCAAAGAAGCCATGGAAGCCAACGGCCTGGGCTATGTCGGCGGCGACGACTACGGTCTGGTTTGCCTGCAGAAGCGTGGCTCGGTCTCCGAAGAGCAGCGTGCTGCCGTCGAAGCCTGGCTGAAAACCCGTTCCGAGCTGACCAAGGCTGAAGTCAGCCCGCTGCTGGACGTGTGGTATCCGGAAAAGCCGATCAACGCGGCTAAGTGATACTGAAAAAAACGGCGACCTGAGGGTCGCCGTTTTTTTATGCCTTGCGCCAATTCAGAATCAGCAGCGTCAACACCCCCGCCACAATCCCCCAGAACGCCGAGCCGATGGAAAACAACGTCAAGCCTGACGCGGTGACCATAAAGGTGATCAGCGCCGCTTCCCGTTCCTTCGGCTCATTCATGGCGATACTCAAGCCATTGATGATCGAGCCAAACAAGGCCAAGGCCGCAATCGACAGCACCAGTTCCTTGGGCAAGGCTGCGAACAGTGCCGCCAGTGTTGCGCCGAACACCCCGGCTATCCCGTAGAACACCCCGCACCATACGGCGGCGGTGTAGCGTTTATTACGGTCTTCATGGGCATGGGGGCCGGTGCAGATCGCTGCGCTGATCGCCGCCAGGTTGATGCCGTGGGAGCCAAAGGGCGCCAGCACCAGCGAGGCCAGGCCGGTGGCGGTGATCAGCGGCGAGGCCGCCACGTTATAGCCATCGGCCCGCAGTACGGCGACGCCGGGCATGTTCTGCGAGGTCATCGCCACCACGAACAACGGAATCCCGATACTGATGGTTGCCGCCAACGAGAAGTGCGGCGTCGTCCATACCGGCGTCGCCACTTCCAGGTGGAAACCGCTGAAGTCCAGCAAGCCCATCAGCCCCGACAGCAGGGTACCGATCATCAGGGCGGCCAGTACCGCGTAGCGTGGCGACAGACGCTTGATGATCAGGTAGGTGAAAAACATCCCCAGGACCAGGCCGGTGCGATGCTGCGCAGCGACGAAAATCTCGCTGCCGATCTTGAACAGGATCCCCGCCAGCAAGGCGGCCGCCAACGACGCAGGGATACGCTTGACCAGTTTTTCAAAGCTGCCGGTGAGCCCGCAGAGCGTCACCAGCACCGCGCAGGTGATGTAGGCGCCGATGGCCTCGCCGTAACTCACACCGCCCAGGCTGGTGATCAACAGCGCCGCGCCGGGGGTGGACCAGGCAATGGTGATCGGCGTGCGGTAGCGCAGGGACAGGCCGATGCTGCAGACCGCCATGCCGATGGAAATCGCCCAGATCCACGAAGAAATCTGCGCCGTGGTCAAGCCGGCCGCCTGGCCGGCCTGGAACATCAGCACCAGGGAGCTGGTATAGCCGGTCATCATGGCGATAAAGCCGGCGACAACGGCGGAGGCAGAAGTGTCGGCCAGCGGGCGCAAGGGCGCTTGGGTGGCGTCGGTCATGGAGAGGTGTTCCTTTTACCTGGGTGTTTGCCGGTGACGGCGCAGATTCAAGCCTAAACTCAAACGTAACGACTCATTGCAATACAGACGGCACCGCAAACAGCCGTACAGTGTGTTGGCGCAGTGGGTTGTGTACAATGTGCGCTGTTTTTAGGTGATACTTGCCAGCGACCCCGTGTTGCCGTATTACCTTAAAGTTGCCGTATTACCGTTAATTCGCCGCCGTTCTCCCTACCCGAGTGCCCATGAACGAACAGTTGCAACCTCTCAAGAAACAACCGCGAGCCGGCAAGGCCGGTCGCAGCGGAACCCAGGACGATATCGTCTACGCGCATATCTTCGAGGCGATCCTCGAGCAGCGCCTGGCACCCGGTACCAAATTGAGTGAAGAGGCACTGGGCGAAATCTTCGGCGTCAGCCGCACTATCATTCGCCGCGCGCTGTCGCGCCTGGCCCATGAAGGCGTGGTGTTGCTGCGGCCCAATCGTGGCGCGGTGGTGGCGAGCCCAAGCGTGGAAGAAGCACGCCAGGTGTTCCTGGCCCGGCGCCTGGTAGAGCGAGCGATCACCGAGCTGGCAGTGCAGCACGCCACCGCTGAGCAACTGGCCGAACTGCGCCAGATGGTCAACGACGAGCGCGACAGCTTCTCCCGCGGTGATCGCGGAGCGGGCATCCGCCTCTCCGGCGAATTCCACCTCAAGCTGGCCGAAGCCGCGAAAAACGCGCCGCTGATCAGCTTCCAGCGCAGCCTGGTGTCCCAGACCTCGTTGATCATCGCTCAGTACGAAAGCGGCAACCGCTCGCACTGTTCCTACGATGAGCACACCCAACTGATCGATGCGATCGAAGCACGGGACGCGGCGTTGGCGGTGAACTTGATGATGCATCACATGGATCATATCGACAGCAAGCTCAACCTCGACGAGGAAAGTGCGTCGGATGATTTGCATGCGGTGTTCTCGCATCTGTTGCAGACCAAGAAGCCGGGGCGTTCTTCAGTCAAGCTGTAAACCCGATTAAAAAATGTGGGAGGGGGCTTGCTCCCGATGGCAGAGTGTCAGTCACTGAATTAAGTGCCTGATCCACCGCTATCGGGAGCAAGCCCCCTCCCACATTTGTTTTGTGTCGTGGCGCAGATCAGCGTTGGTGCACGAGTTGGCCGGCAGCGTAGGTCTGCAACACCGTCCGATCATCCCCCAGGGTCATCAACACGAACAACGTCTCGGCAATGTTATTGGCCTGCTTCAAGCGATAGCTCAGCAGCGGCGTTGCGTTGTAGTCCAGCACCAGGAAGTCGGCATCGGTGCCCGGCTGCAACGTGCCGATCTTGTCTTCCAGGCGCAGCGCCCGCGCACCGCCCAGGGTGGCCAGGTATAGCGACTTGAAGGGGCTCAACCGCGCGCCCTGCAGTTGCATGACCTTGTAGGCTTCGTTCAAGGTTTGCAGCAGCGAGAAACTGGTGCCACCACCCACATCGGTGCCCAGGCCGACATTCAGCTTGTGTTTCTCGGCCATCGGCAGGTTGAACAGGCCGCTGCCGAGGAAGAGGTTCGAGGTCGGACAGAACGCCACCGCCGACCCCGTCTCCGCCAACCGTGCGCACTCGTCATCACACAGGTGCACGCCGTGGGCAAACACCGAGCGCTCGCCCAGCAGCTTGTAGTGGTCGTACACATCCAGATAGCCGTTGCGCTCCGGAAACAGCGCCTTCACCCACTCGACTTCCTGCTTGTTCTCACTGATGTGCGTCTGCATGTACAGGTCCGGGTACTCGCCCAGCAGTTGCCCGGCCAACGCCAATTGCTCCGGCGTGCTGGTCGGCGCAAAACGCGGGGTGACCGCGTAGTGCAGGCGGCCTTTGCCGTGCCAGCGTTCGATCAGTGCCTTGCTTTGCTGGTAGCCGGATTCGGCGGTGTCGGTGAGGTAGTCCGGGGCGTTGCGATCCATCATCACCTTGCCGGCGATCATGCGCAGGTCGAGTTTTTCCGCCGCCTCAAAGAATGCGTTCACCGACTGCGGATGCACACTGCCGAACACCAGTGCGGTGGTGGTGCCGTTGCGCAGCAGTTCCTTGATAAAAATGCCTGCGACTTCTTCGGCGTGGGCCTTGTCGGCGAACTGGCTTTCGCACGGGAAGGTGTAGGTGTTGAGCCAGTCCAGCAACTGCTCGCCATACGCGCCGACCATGCCGGTCTGCGGCAGGTGGATATGGGTGTCGATCAGGCCGGGGATGATCAGCGCATCTTGGTAATGGGTGATGTCGATGTCGGCAGGCAAGCTCGGCAGCAGGTCGCCGGCATGGCCCACGGCGCTGATCCGGCCGTTTTCGATCACCAGCAGGCCGTCTTCGAAATACTCGTAGGAGGCTTCGATCCCAACTTCAGCGGGGTCGGCGATGCTGTGCAGGAGGGCGGCACGGTAGGCTTTGCGAGTCAAAGGCATGGTCGTCTCAATTGATAGCTTGGCTGCGGCGCGAGGCCGGCAGCAATTTGGCAATGGGTTCGGCGCTCGCGGTGTGCTGGCCGAAATTGGCGTTATAAGTGGCGATGATTTCGCCGGCGATGGAGATGGCAATCTCCACCGGCAACTTGCCCTTCACCTCGCTGAGGCCCATGGGGCAACGCATGCGTTGCAACTGCGCGGCGTCGAAGCCGCGATCGCGCAGGCGGTGTTCGAACTTGACGCGTTTGGTCTTGGAGCCGATCAGGCCGAAGTAGGCGAAGTCATTGCGCTTGAGCAGGGCGGCGGTGAGTTCCAGATCCAGCGCGTGATTGTGGGTCATGACGATGCAGTAACTGCCCACCGGCAGGTCGGCAATTTCGTCCACCGGCTCTTCGCTGATGATTTTACGCACGCCCTGGGGGATATGTTCCGGAAACTCCTGCTCGCGGGAATCGATCCAGCGCACCCGGCACGGCAGGCTCGCCAGCAACGGCACCAGCGCGCGACCGACATGGCCGGCGCCGAACACCGCGATCTGCGCCTGCACCTGGCCCATGGGTTCGAACAGCAGCACGGTGACGCCCCCGCAGCACTGGCCCAGGCTGGCGCCGAGGCTGAAGCGCTCCAGATGGGTGTTCTGCTGGCCGCGCACGAGCATGTCGCGGGCGATCTGCATGGCCTTGTATTCCAGGTGCCCGCCGCCGATGGTGTCGAAGGTCTGCGCGGCACTGATCACCATCTTCGAACCGGCATTGCGCGGCGTGGAGCCGAGCTCTTCGATGATGGTCACCAGTACGCAGGGTTCACCCTGGTTCTGCAGGTCGGCGAGGGCGCTGATCCAGTTGTTCATAGTCACCTCTTGTGGTGTCTGTCAGGCCGTCATCGGGGGCAAGCCCCCTCCCACATTTGGAATGCATTCCCATGTGGGAGGGGGCTTGCCCCCGATGGCAGCGCCTCGGTCTAGAGCGAAGCCATTTCAGTTTCAGGCTCGACAGCTGTCGCCGTCTGCAACTTGCGCATCTGCTCACACCCCCACAACACCCGCTCCGGTGTCGCCGGCGCATCGATCTTCGGCTGATGGCGATAATCAGCCAGGCTCGCCACCGCATCCTTGATCGCGCACCACGAGGCAATCCCGAGCATGAATGGTGGCTCGCCCACGGCCTTGGAATGGAACACGGTGTCTTCCGGGTTCTTGCGGTTTTCCACCAGCTTCACACGCAAATCCAAAGGCATGTCGGCTACCGCCGGGATCTTGTAGCTGGCCGGGCCGCAGGTCTCTAGCTTGCCCTTGTTGTTCCACACCAGCTCTTCCATGGTCAGCCAGCCCATGCCCTGGATAAAGCCTCCTTCTACCTGGCCGATGTCGATGGCCGGGTTCAGTGAGGCGCCCACATCGTGGAGGATGTCGGTGCGCAGCATCTTGTATTCGCCGGTCAGGGTGTCGACGATCACTTCGCAGCACGCCGCGCCGAAGGCGAAGTAGTAGAACGGCCGACCGCGGGCCTGGCTGCGGTCGTAGAAGATTTTCGGGGTCTTGTAGAAGCCGGTGCTCGACAGCGAGACCTGGGCGAAATACGCCTGCTGGATCAGCGTTTCGAAGGTCAGGATCTGCTCGCGCACGCGCACATGGCCGTTATGGAACTCCACATCCGCTTCGCTCACGTCGTACTTGCGCGCGGCGAATTCCACCAGGCGTTGCTTGATGGTTTCGGCGGCGTTCTGGGCGGCCTTGCCGTTCAGGTCCGCACCGCTGGACGCGGCGGTCGGCGAGGTGTTGGGCACTTTGTCGGTGTTGGTGGCGGTGATCTGCACGCGGTCGATGTCCACCTGGAACACTTCGGCCACCACTTGCGCGACCTTGGTATTCAAGCCCTGGCCCATCTCGGTGCCGCCGTGGTTCAGGTGGATGCTGCCGTCGGTGTAGATATGGATCAGCGCGCCCGCCTGGTTCAGGAAGCTCGCCGTGAATGAGATCCCGAATTTCACCGGGGTCAGCGCCAGGCCTTTTTTCAGGATCGGGCTGTGGGCGTTGTACAGGCGGATCGCTTCGCGGCGCTCGGCGTATTGGCTGCTGGCTTCAAGTTCGGCGGTCATTTCCTCGAGCATGTTGTGCTCTACGGTCTGGTAGTAGTGGGTGACGTTGCGCTCGGTCTTGCCGTAGTAATTGGCCTTGCGCACCGCCAACGGGTCCAGCGCCAGATGGCGGGCGATGGCGTCCATCACTTCCTCGATGGCGACCATGCCTTGCGGGCCGCCGAAGCCGCGATAGGCGGTGTTGGACGCGGTGTTGGTCTTGCAGCGATGGCCGTTCACCGTGGCATCGCCCAGGTAATACGCGTTGTCGGCGTGGAACATGGCACGGTCGACGATCGAGTTGGACAGGTCCGGCGAGCAGCCGCAGTTACCGGCCAGTTCCAGGTTGATCCCGTGCAGGCGACCGCTGTCGTCGAAGCCCACGTCGTATTCGATATAGAAGGGGTGGCGCTTGCCGGTCATCAGCATGTCTTCGACGCGCGGCAGGCGCATCTTGGTCGGCTGGCCGGTGAGGCGCGCCACCACCGCGCATAGGCACGCCGGGCTCGCCGCCTGGGTTTCCTTGCCGCCGAAACCGCCGCCCATGCGGCGCATATCGACGACGATCTTGTTCATCGACACGTCCAGCACTTCGGCCACCAGCTTCTGCACTTCGGTGGGGTTCTGCGTGGAGCAATAGACGATCATGCCGCCGTCTTCGGTGGGCATTACCGAGGAAATCTGGGTTTCCAGGTAGAAGTGTTCCTGGCCGCCGATATGCAGGGTGCCCTGGAGGCGGTGCTTGGCGGTCGCCAGTGCGCCGGCCGAATCACCCCGTTGGTGGGTGTGGCTGTCGAGCACGAAGTGCTTGTTGCGAAAGGCCTCGACCACATCCAGCACGGGCTCCAGGTCTTCGTATTCGATCACGGCCGCCATCGCGGCCTTGCGTGCGGTGTCGAGGTCGCGGGCGGCCACGGCCAAAACCACCTGGCCGACGAACTGCACCGTGTCGATGGCCAGCAAGGGGTCGCCGGGCAGCAGCGGGCCGATGTCTTTCAGGCCCGGCACGTCTTCGTGGGTGATGACGATACGCACACCGTCGAAGGCGTAGCAGGGCGTGGTGTCGATGCGGATGATCCGGGCGTGGGCGCGGTCGGACATGCGTGCATACAGGTGCAACTGGTTGGGGAATTCCAGGCGGTCATCGATGTACTGCGCTTCACCGGACACGTGCTTGGCGGCGCTGTCATGCTTGACGCTGCGGCCGACTCCGGAGGTCAGGTCCTGGGCAAACAGCGCGGCCAGTTCGGCCTGGGTTTTTTCCACGGCGTGATGGTTAGACATAAGCGGTCACCCGAGTCTCGATGTGCGGCGTTTGCAGTTCGATGAAGTATTTGCGCAGCAGGTTCCGGGCGCTGAGCAGGCGGTATTCCTTGCTGGCGCGGAAGTCCGACAGCGGGGTGAAATCCTCGGCGAGGGCGGCGCAGGCTTTCTCGACGGTGGCGGCGTTCCAGGTGGCGCCGACCAACATGGCTTCGCAGTTTTTCGCGCGTTTTGGCGTGGCGGCCATGCCGCCGAACGCGACGCGGGCATCACTGATCACACCGTTGTCGATCTTCAGGTTGAAGGCCGCACACACGGCGGAAATATCGTCGTCCAGGCGCTTGGAAACCTTGTAGGCACGGAACAGCGCGTGGCCCTTGGGGACGATGATTTTTTCGATGAACTCGCTGTCCTGGCGCGCCGTCACGCGGTAGTCGATGAAGTAGTCTTCCAGGGCCAGCGTACGGCGCGTGTTGCCTTTGCACAGCACGATCTGCGCCCCCAGGGCGATCAACAGCGGCGGCGAATCGCCAATCGGCGAGGCGTTGCCGATATTGCCGCCGAGGGTACCCTGGTTACGGATTTGCAGGGAGGCGAAGCGGTGCAGCAGGTCGCCGAAATCCGGGTATTCGTGGTGCAGCGCGGTGTAGCAGTCGGAGAGGGCAGTGGCGGCGCCGATTTCCAGGCGGTCGTCGAAGTCCTCGATGCGCTTCATCTCTTCAATATTGCCGACATAGATCATCACCGGCAGGGTGCGGTGAAACTGGGTGACTTCCAGCGCCAGGTCGGTGCCGCCGGCCAGCAGGCGGGCTTGCGGGTAGGCGTCGTAGAGGTCGGCCAGGTCGGCAACGGTGAGGGGCACCAGGCAGCGTTTGTCGCCGCTGTTGAGTTCACCGGTTTGGGTCGGCGCGATGGCTTTGAGGCGGGCGATGGTCTCGGCCTGGCGGTTGTCGAACTGGTCCGCCGGTTTGTTGCAGCAGGCCTGTTCGGCGGCGGCCAGGATCGGCCGATAGCCGGTGCAGCGGCACAGGTTGCCGGCCAGGGCCTCGTGGGCCTTCTGGCTGTCGGGGGCGTCGCTGTTCTTTTGCAGGGCGAACAACGACATCACAAACCCGGGGGTGCAAAAGCCGCATTGCGAACCGTGGCACTCCACCATGGCCTGTTGCACGCTGTGCAGTTGGCCCTGGTGCTTGAGGTCTTCGACGCTGATCAACTGCTTGCCGTGCAGCGACGATACAAATGTCAGGCAGGAATTGAGGCTGCGATAACGGATCTGCTCAACGCCCTGAGGGTCGGTGTGCAACTCGCCGACCACCACCGTGCACGCACCGCAGTCGCCGCTGGCGCAGCCTTCCTTGGTACCGGGTTTGCCCACATGCTCGCGCAGATAGTTGAGCACGGTCAGGTTGGGGTCCAGGGCGTGCTCGCTACGGAGTTCCTGGTTAAGTAAAAACTGGATCACGGAAGGCCTCGCAGACTCATTATTGTTGTTAACCGCTTTGCGCCGAATCTAGTCATGTCTGACTTTTCGGTCAATGATTTTCTGACCAGAAGGTCAGGAAAATGCGATCGCAACACTTTCAATTATGGTTCAGTCTTCTGAAACCGGCGTTTTTGGGGGCGTGTGGGTGTTCAGCGTTGCTTATTTCATGCCAAATTCGCCACGGTGGGCGTAGCGCCATCAGCGGGCCAATGCGCTACACTGCCGCGCTTGTACCGATAGACGATTTTGAAGGGAAAACATGACGTTCAAGGCGCCGGACAGTCTCGCCGAGCAAATCGCTCACCACCTCGCCGAACGTATCATTCGCGGCGATCTCAAGCCTGGAGAGCGGATCCAGGAACAGAAAGTCACGCTGGCGCTCAATGTCAGCCGTGGCTCCGTGCGTGAAGCTTTACTGATCCTCGAACGCCGCCACCTGATCGCGATCCTGCCGCGCCGTGGCGCCCATGTGACCGAGCTCACGGCGCACAAGGTGCAGAGCCTGTGCACGCTGATGAGTGAGCTGTATATCCTGCTTGGCAATGCGGTCGCCCAGGGCTGGCAGACCCAGGCCGACATGGCGCCGTTCGTCCAGATCCAGCAGCGCCTGGTGAGCAATTTCGAGCGCCAGGACATCCGCGCCTTTGTCGAAGAATGCTTCAATGTGATGCGCGCCGCGTACCCCTTCGCCAACAACCCGTATTTGCAGGAAACCGTCGAGAACCTGCAGCCGGCGATGAACCGTGCCTATTACCTGGCCCTGGATCAGCGCAAGGCGTCCATGAGCGAGTACCTGGCGCTGTTCGAGCAACTGCTCGCCGCCGTACTCGCCCGTGACCTGGAGCAGATCCGCCAGGTGCTGTCGGCCTACTGCCAGCGCAGCAGCTCGCTGGTCATCGCTGCGTTGGCGGACGCCTAAACGTGCGGCTCAAGTGCATCAAACTGGCGGGGTTCAAATCCTTCGTCGACCCGACCACGGTGAACTTCCCCAGTAACATGGCGGCAGTGGTCGGGCCCAATGGCTGCGGCAAGTCGAACATCATCGACGCCGTACGCTGGGTGATGGGCGAGAGCTCGGCAAAAAACCTGCGTGGCGAGTCGATGACCGACGTCATCTTCAACGGCTCCACCAGCCGCAAGCCGGTGAGCCAGGCGAGCATCGAACTGGTGTTCGACAACTCCGATGGCACCCTGGTCGGCGAGTACGCGGCCTACGCGGAAATCTCGATCCGCCGCAAAGTGACGCGCGACAGCCAGAACAGTTACTTCCTCAACGGCACCAAGTGCCGACGCCGGGACATTACCGACATCTTCCTCGGTACCGGCCTGGGCCCACGCAGCTATTCGATCATCGAACAGGGCATGATCTCCAAGCTGATCGAAGCCAAGCCCGAAGACCTGCGCAACTTTATCGAGGAAGCGGCCGGCATCTCCAAGTACAAGGAGCGCCGCCGCGAGACCGAAAACCGTATCCGCCGCACCCATGAAAACCTCGCCCGCCTCACCGACCTGCGCGAAGAGCTGGAGCGCCAGTTGGAGCGCCTGCACCGCCAGGCCCAGGCGGCCGAGAAGTACCAGGAATACAAGGGCGAAGAGCGTCAGCTCAAGGCGCAATTGTCGGCCCTGCGCTGGCAGGCGTTGAACGATCAGGTGGGTCAGCGCGAAGCGATCATCGGCACCCAGGAAATCAGCTTTGAAGCGCTGGTGGCCGAGCAGCGCAATGCCGACGCCGCCATCGAGCGCCTGCGCGACGGGCACCATGACCTGTCCGAACGCTTCAATCTGGTGCAGGGCCGCTTCTATTCGGTGGGCGGTGATATCGCCCGGGTCGAGCAAAGCATCCAGCACGGCCAGCAGCGCCTGCGTCAGTTGCAGGATGACTTGAAGGAAGCGGAACGCGCGCGCCTGGAAACCGAATCCCATTTGGGCCACGACCGCACCTTGCTGCTGACGTTGGGCGAAGAGCTGGACATGCTCACCCCCGAGCAGGACATCACCAACGCCGCCGCCGAAGAGGCCGCCGCTGCGCTGGAAGAATCCGAAACCACCATGCACGGCTGGCAGGAGCAGTGGGACGCCTTCAACCTGCAATCCGCCGAACCGCGGCGCCAGGCCGAGGTGCAGCAGTCGCGCATCCAGCAACTGGAAACCAGCATGGAACGCCTGGCCGAGCGCCAGCGTCGCCTGCAGGAAGAGCGCGTGCTGCTTGCCGCCGACCCGGAAGACGCGGCGATCATGGAGCTCAGCGAGCAACTGGCCGAAAGCGAGATGACGCTGGAAGAGCTGGAAGCCAGCGAAGAACAACAAGTGGAGCGCCTGGAGCAATTGCGTCAGCAACTGCAACAGGCGACCCAGGCCCAGCAGCAGGCCCAGGGTGATTTGCAGCGGCTTAACGGCCGCCTGGCGTCCCTTGAAGCCTTGCAGCAAGCGGCATTGGACCCAGGCACCGGCACCGCCGAATGGCTGCGTGACCAGCACCTGGCCGAGCGTCCGCGCTTGGCCGAAGGCTTGAAAGTTGAAGCCGGTTGGGAGCTGGCGGTAGAGACCGTTCTAGGCGCCGACCTGCAAGCCGTACTGGTGGATGATTTTGGCGGCTTCGACCTGGCCGGCTTCGCCCAGGGCGATCTGCGTTTGCTCAGCCCCGCCGCTGATGGCACGCGAGTGCCGGGCAGCCTGCTGGACAAGGTCGAAGCGGCGATTGACCTGTCGCCGTGGCTGGGCCAGGTCAAGCCGGTGGAGTCCCTGGAACAGGCCCTGGCCCAGCGCGGTCAACTGGCGGGCGGCGAAAGCCTGATCAGCCGCGACGGTTACTGGGTCGGCCGCCACTTCCTGCGGGTGCGCCGCGCCAGTGAAGCGGAAAGCGGCGTTCTGGCCCGAGGCCAGGAAATCGTCAACCTGATCGCCGAGCGCGAAGAACGCGAAGCCACCCTGGAAAGCCTCGAAACCGAACTGCAAACCCTGCGCGCCACCCAGCGCCAGCAAGAGACCGGCCGCGAACACCTGCGGCGCCTGTTGCAGGACGAAGCGCGCCAGCAAGGCGAATTGAAAGCCCAGCTTTCCGCGAGCAAAGCCAAGGCCGAGCAACTGACCCTGCGCCGCACCCGCCTCGACGAAGAAGTGGCTGAGATGGGCGAACAGCGCGCCCTGGAACACGAACAGATCGGCGAAGCGCGCCTGCAGTTGCAGGAGGCCCTCGACAGCATGGCCCTGGACACCGAGCAGCGTGAATTGCTGCTGGCCCAGCGTGACAGCCTGCGCGAACGCCTCGACCGCGTGCGCCAGGAAGCCCGCCAGCACAAGGACCACGCCCATCAGTTGGCCGTGCGCCTGGGTTCGCTCAAGGCCCAGCACGCGTCCACGGCCCAGGCCCTTGAGCGCCTGGAGATGCAGTCCGAACGCCTCACCGAAAAACGCGAGCAACTGAGCCTCAACCTGGAGGAGGGCGAAGCGCCGCTGGAAGAGCTGCGCCTCAAGCTTGAAGAGTTGCTCGACAAGCGCATGACCGTCGACGAAGAACTCAAGACCGCGCAGATCGCCCTGGAAGACGCCGACCGCGAACTGCGCGACGCAGAAAAACGCCGGACCCAGGCCGAGCAGCAATCCCAGCTGATTCGCGGCCAGCTCGAACAACAGCGCATGGAATGGCAAGCCCTCACCGTGCGCCGCAAGGCCCTGCAAGACCAATTGCTCGAAGACGGCTACGACTTGCATGGCGTGCTCAATACCTTGACCGCCCAGGCCAGCGAGAAAGAAGCCGAGGAAGAACTTGAACGGATTGCCGCACGTATCCAGCGACTGGGCGCGATCAACCTCGCGGCCATCGATGAATACCAGCAGCAGTCCGAGCGCAAACGTTATCTGGATGCCCAGGACGCCGACCTGGTGGAAGCCCTGGACACCCTGGAAAACGTGATCCGCAAGATCGACAAGGAAACCCGCAACCGCTTCAAAGATACCTTTGATCAGATTAATGGCGGTTTACAGGCGTTATTCCCGAAAGTTTTCGGTGGTGGCAGCGCTTACTTGGAACTGACGGGCGAAGATCTACTCGATACAGGGGTAACGATCATGGCGCGGCCTCCGGGCAAGAAGAACAGCACCATCCATTTGTTGTCCGGCGGCGAAAAAGCCCTGACCGCGTTGGCTCTGGTGTTTGCCATCTTCAAGTTGAACCCGGCGCCGTTCTGCATGCTCGATGAAGTTGACGCCCCATTGGATGACGCTAACGTTGGACGCTATGCGCGACTGGTCAAGGAGATGTCCCAGACGGTGCAGTTCATCTATATCACCCACAACAAGATCGCCATGGAAATGGCTGATCAGTTGATGGGGGTGACAATGCATGAACCGGGTTGTTCACGTTTGGTCGCGGTGGATGTCGAAGAAGCGATGGCGATGGTGGAATCCTGAGCTGCGCCATGAGCGAAAGTTTTCAGCGCGATGTCAGGTGATTTACCGGCCTGGTGAAAGTGGCAAATGGACATATTTGTTCAAGGCATTTTGACAGACGGTGTAAAGTTATCTTTGGTCGTGCTAGTTTAATGTCAATTTTTCGTGTGCGTGGGCAAAACGTCAGTCAGAACATAGAGTTGGCGCCACGTTTTAAAGCGGTTTGCACGGTGCTAAACCCCTTATTTTTCAGCATTTTTTATTAGAGGCACGGGATTACATGGAAATCGGTCTGCGCGAGTGGCTGATCGTCATCGGCATTATTGTCATTGCCGGTATTCTTTTTGATGGCTGGCGCCGCATGCGCGGTGGCAAGGGCAAGCTCAAATTCCGTCTGGACCGCAACCTGTCCAACTTGCCCGACGACGACGGCAGCGCCGAGCTGCTGGGGCCGCCCCGTGTGCTGGATACCCATAAGGAACCGCAACTGGACGAGCATGACCTGCCGTCGATGAGTGCACCGGTGCGTGAAGCCCGCGAGCCCTCTTCCAAGCGTGGCAAGCGCGCCAGTGCAGCTGTTGCCGAACCCCATCAGGGTGACCTGAACCTCGATGTCGATGAAGGCCCGAGCTTCAGCAGCCGTGATGACGATTTCCCGGATGAAAACGCCGGCAAGAATGCGCCGCGTCAATCCGTCAACGATCAGCCTGCCGCCGAAGAAGTGCTGGTGATCAGCGTGATCTGCCGCGACGCCGCCGGCTTCAAGGGCCCGGCCCTGTTGCAGAACATCCTCGAAAGCGGCCTGCGCTTTGGCGAGATGGATATTTTCCACCGCCACGAAAGCATGGCCGGCAACGGCGAAGTGCTGTTCTCCATGGCCAACGCGGTCAAGCCAGGCACTTTCGACCTGGACGACATCGACCTGTTCAGCACCCCTGCGGTGAGCTTCTTCCTCGGCCTGCCGGGCCCGCGTCACCCGAAACAAGCCTTCGACGTAATGGTGGCCGCTGCCCGCAAGCTGTCCCAGGAACTCAACGGCGAGCTCAAGGACGACCAACGCAGCGTCCTGACCGCCCAGACCATCGAACACTACCGTCAGCGCATCGTCGAGTTCGAGCGTCGCGCCCTGACACAGAAACGCTGAGGATTGGTTTCCAGCGTTGTCATTAGAATAAGCGCACCAACATTTGAGCAGCTTCGGCTGCTCTTTTGCTTTATGAGAGAACACCCATGACCGCCGCCCACACCCGCATCCTCGAACTGCGCGCTGAACTGGATCAGCACAACTACCGTTACCACGTGCTTGATGAACCGAGCATTCCGGACGCCGAGTACGACCGCCTGTTCCACGAGCTCAAGGCCCTGGAGGCCGAGCATCCGGAGCTGGTGACGCGGGATTCGCCGACGCAGCGGGTCGGCAGTGCGGCATTGTCAGCCTTCACCCAGGTGCGTCACGAGATCCCCATGCTCAGCCTGGGCAATGCGTTTGATGAAACCACCATGCTGGAATTTGATCGCCGGGTCACCGAGGGGCTCGACCTGCCCGTGGGTGATCTGTTCGGCGGTGGCGCGGCGGTGGAATACAGCTGTGAGCCGAAGCTGGATGGCCTGGCGGTCAGCCTGCTTTACCAGGATGGCGAATTGGTACGCGGCGCCACCCGTGGCGACGGCACCACCGGCGAGGACATCAGCGTCAACGTGCGCACCGTGCGCAATATCCCGTTGAAACTGCACGGCAGCGGCTGGCCGGCGACCCTGGAAGTGCGCGGCGAAGTGTTCATGTCCAAGGCCGGTTTCGAGCGGCTCAACGCCTCGCAACTGGAAGTCGGCGGCAAAACCTTCGCCAACCCGCGTAATGCGGCGGCGGGCAGCTTGCGTCAGCTGGATTCGAAGATCACCGCCAGTCGCCCGCTGGAGTTCTGCTGCTACGGCATCGGCCAGGTAACCGGGGATATCAGCGACACCCATATCGGTAACTTGAAGCAACTGCAGAAGTGGGGCATGCCCATCAGCCATGAGCTGAAACTGGCCAAGGGCATCCAGGAGTGCTTGGACTATTACCGCGATATCGGCGAGCGACGTAACAGCCTGCCCTATGAAATCGACGGCGTGGTGTTCAAGGTCAACAGCATCGCCTCCCAACGTGAACTGGGCTTTCGCGCCCGCGAGCCGCGCTGGGCCATCGCGCACAAGTTCCCGGCCATGGAAGAACTCACCGAGTTGCTCGACGTTGAGTTCCAGGTCGGCCGCACCGGCGCCGTAACCCCAGTGGCGCGCTTGAAACCGGTCAAGGTCGCGGGCGTCACCGTGTCCAACGCCACCCTGCACAACATGGATGAAGTCGCGCGTCTGGGCTTGATGATCGGCGATACCGTGATTATCCGCCGTGCCGGGGATGTGATCCCGCAGGTCGTCTCCGTGGTCACCGAGCGCCGCCCGGAACACGCCCGCGCGGTGCAGATCCCCGAAAGCTGCCCGGTGTGCGGCTCCCATGTGGAGCGCACCCAGCTGGTCAAGCGCAGCAAGGGCAAGGAAACCGTCAGCGAAGGCGCGGTGTACCGCTGCGTCGGGCGCCTGGCCTGTGGTGCCCAGCTCAAGCAGGCGATTATCCATTTCGTCTCGCGCCGGGCCATGGACATCGACGGGCTCGGTGACAAAACCATCGAGCAACTGGTGGATGAAAAACTCATCGGTTCGCCGGCCGACCTCTACAAGCTTAAATACGAGCAGATCATCGACCTGGAAGGCTTTGCCGATATTTCCAGCAAGAAGCTGATCACCGCCATCGAAAACAGCAAGACCCCGACCCTGGCGCGCTTTATCTACGCCCTGGGCATTCCCGATGTGGGCGAAGAGACGGCCAAGGTGTTGGCGCGCTCCCTGGCGTCCCTTGAGCGCGTGCAGAAGGCCTTGCCGGAAGTGTTGACGTACCTGCCGGATGTGGGCCTGGAAGTGGCCCATGAGATCCACAGCTTCTTCGAAGACAGCCACAACCAGGACGTGATCGGCGCGTTGCTGTCGCCTGATGAATGCGGCCTGCAATTGCAGGATCAGGGCGAGCTGAGCGCCGAGTTCGCCGCCAGTACCACCTTGGGCGGCTTCCTCGACAAGCTGCACGTACCCTCCGTCGGCCCCGGCGCCGCGCAGAAACTTGCGGACAAGTTCGGCAGCCTGGAAGGTGTGATCAAGGCGGACTGGCTCGACATGCGCCAGGCGCTGCCGGAGAAGCAGGCCAAGGCCGTGCGCGAGTTTTTCGATAACCCGGACAACGCCAGCCATGCCCTGGCCATCGAGCAGCAGCTCAAGGACTTCGGCATGCACTGGCAGAGCGAGAAGAAGGTGGTCGAAGGCCTGCCCGAAGCAGGGCATACCTGGGTGCTCACCGGCTCCCTGGAGCTGATGAGTCGCGACGTGGCCAAGGACAAGCTCGAAAGCCTCGGCGCCAAGGTGGCCGGTTCCGTGTCGGCAAAGACCCATTGCGTCGTGGCCGGGCCGGGTGCCGGCTCCAAGTTGGCCAAGGCCAGCGAACTGGGGTTGAAGGTGCTGGACGAAGAGGCCTTTGTCGCGTTCCTTGCCAAACACAACATTTCGGTCTGACGCAGCGCCGGTGGTGAGCGGGCTTGTCGAATCGTCGCACCGCCCGCGCCAGGCTGCGAAGCCGCCCTTGAAGAAAGTGGAACGATCCTGAGTCCCAGATGATCTAGTCTCAGTCACCCAGGGAGAGATCGCCATGTTCCGCTATTTCGAGCAACTCAGTTCGCGCATCGCCGCACCGTTCATGGCCGAAACCTCGCGTAACAGCAAGGTGTGGCAGTGCCGGTGCGGGCAAGCGCTGTTCTTTCGCAACAGCCAATGCCTGGCCTGTCAGGCCCTGCTGGGTTATCAGCCGCAGCAAAGCCGCTTGTCCTCCCTGCAGCCGGGGCCGGTGGATGGCACTTGGCTACAGGACGACAACCTCGATGCCGGCGCCTTCCGCCGCTGCGCCAACCTTGACACCGCGGCGGCCTGCAACTGGCTGATTCCCGCCCACAGCACCGCACCGCTGTGCGTGGCGTGCAGCCTCAACCGCACCATCCCCGACCTGTCGATCCCGGAGAACCCTGAGCGCTGGCGCAAGGTGGAGACCGCCAAGCGTCGGCTGGTGGCGCAGTTGATCAGCCTGGGCCTGCAAGTGGTGCCCAAGAGCGTCGACGAGGACAGCGGCCTGGCGTTCGACTTCGTCGGCATCGACCTGGAAGGCAACGCGCCCATGACCGGGCATGCCAACGGCCTGATCACCCTCGACATCAAGGAAGCCGACGACGCCCACCGCGAAAAAATCCGCGTGCAGATGCGCGAACCCTATCGCACCTTGCTGGGCCACTTTCGCCATGAGGTCGGTCACTATTACTGGGATCGCCTGATCGCCAACAGCCACTGGCTGGAGCCTTTTCGCAGCCTGTTCGGCGACGAACGCGCCAGTTACGCCGAGGCCCTCGACCAGCACTACCAGAACGGCCCACGCCCCGACTGGCAGCAGACCTGCGTCAGTGCCTACGCCACCATGCACCCCTGGGAAGACTGGGCGGAAACCTGGGCCCACTACCTGCACATGATGGACGCCGTCGACACCGCCCTGGGCTTTGGCATGAGCGCCCGTGAGATGGACCTGGATTACCAGCCATTCCCCCTCACCACCCTCTATGACCCCGAACATCCCGGCGGCGTGGCATTCCTGTCCTTCGTCAACGCCTGGATCGAACTGGCGGGCATGCTCAATGAACTGTCCCGCGCCATGGGCCAGCCGGACTTCTACCCATTCGTGCTGCCACCGGCGGTGATCGCCAAGCTGCACTTCATCCACCTGGTGATCCAGGAAGAGGGTGGCCGGGCGGACGAGGTGTTGCAGGCACAATGATGAACCCCTGTGGGAGGGGATGCTGACGGCCATGGCAAGTGCTTGAACCTCTTCATATTTTTAATCCGTTGCCAACGGTTGTAACTTCCGATGAGATCGGTACAATGGCCCCGCTTGCCGAGAGGCCAGCGTCGTTATGGTGACCCCATCGGTCCCCCCGCAACGATTACCCGTGAACCTGGTCAGAGCCGGAAGGCAGCAGCCACAGCGGGAACATTGTGTGCCGGGGTGTGGCTGGTGGGGTTGCCTCCATAGCGCTCTTCCTTGCAGTCCCCCTTCGATTCAAATCCAAATGACCTGTTTTCAGTCAACTGCCGATGTTTTATTGCGCGGTCGATGATGGTTGTTTCACAACTTTCCAACACCCCTCTGGACAACCCCAAACTGCCTTGTTAGTTTCCGCCGGCCACTTGTTACAGAGTATGACGAGGGCGCCGACTTGATATTGAAGTGCTATCACTTCTTTAACTAACAAGGATGTCTTTGATGAAAAGCCTGCAAGGGTTACCCCGTCTTATCAGTGCTTCGGTAGGTGCGCCGGGTAAAGCCCGCAACTTGCCCGCCGATGTGCAGTGCATCCAGTATTTATTCAATCTGATCATTCCCAAGATGGGTTTCCCGCTGGCCGAAAACGGCAAGTGCGATGGCCAGTTGGTGCAGTGCATCAGCCAATACCAGTTTCGCCACCTCAAGTATGCCCATCCCGATGGTGTGGTCGACCCCACCGGTCGTACGTTCAACAGCCTGATCGAAGAAGCGGTGAAGGTGCCGGTGAAGGCCTTTCCGACGATGCGCATCCCGAGTTTTCTCAATGCATTCGGCAACAACCAGGGCGATGCGGTGCAGGCCACGGTCAATGTGTACCTGGACCGCATGCGCGCGATGATCGAGGCCGAGCGGCGTAACCGGCAATTGATGCTCCAGGCCACGTGCGACGGGGGCATGACCCTCAGTGAAACGGATTTCCAGAATGCTGCCACGCAATTGGGCAGCGGTATTTCGGTGAATATCATCAAGGCCTTCGCCACCGTGGAATCAGGTGGGCGTTCCGGGTTCGGGCCGGCCAAGTTGCCGGTGATCGCGTTTGAAGGGCACTTGTTTCGCAAGTACACCAAGCACATCTACGACCAGGCGCACCCGCTGCTGTCCTACCCCTACAAGAAAAAGGCCGGGCCGCAGTGGCAGGCCAATAACAAGGACCAGGCCAAGGCTTGGGAAACCATGGCCACCGCTTTTGGCCTGGACCAGGAAGCGGCCCTCATGTCGGCGTCGTGGGGCATGTTCCAGATCATGGGCTTTAACTTTGCCTCGTGCGGCTACAAGACGGTGTTTGAGTTTTCGGCAGCACTAAAGGTGAATGCCGGTAACCAACTAAAAGCCTTCCTCGGTTTTTGCAGCAAGAGCCCGGCATTGATGAAGGCCATGAAAGCCAAGGATTTTACCGGCATGGCACGTAACTATAACGGCGAGGACTACGGCAACTACGACGTCCTTATGCAAAAAGCCTACGAAAAACTTGAAGGGAAAAAATAGGATGATCCGTTTTCTAGCGATAGGTGTGTTGTCGTTGTGCGCCGTGGGCCCTGCCTTGGCCGGTTCGGCCGCGTTGCATTCGGGCAAGTACGAAGGGCTGATGCTGGCAGTGACGCCGGAGCATCAGGTCGAAGGGTTCTATTCGGAAGCCATGGGCGAGGGCGTCACCCGCCGTTGCGCGTTTTACCTGCAAGGCAAGCCTGAGGCGCTCACCACGTGGCTTGACGAGGCTCATCCCGGCAGCCTGGCGCCTTCGACCGATGGCGTGACCCTGACGGTGGAAGAGGGCCGCCAGCACCCCGGCTGCCTGAACGTACTGATGCCGGAGATTGCCACCGGCCTGGACCTGACCCAGACCGCCAGCAAACAATGGATCGGCCTGGTGACGGTATCCGCCGACAAGGCTTACCTGCTGAAAACCCCAGGCGCCAAGGCCGCCAAGCGTCCGTATATCGTCAAGCGCGATGTGGTCGGTGTGCTGGCCTTCAAGGACGGTTGGGCCCAGGTCGAGTTCATCAATGACGACGACCGCTCGTTCAGTGGCTGGATCAGCCAGGATCAATACAGTCGACTGGTCGCGCCCAACTGAGTCATCCCAATCGCCGCAGTGTGCCGGGCACGCTGCGGCGTTTTTGTGCCTGGGGTTCAGGCCTTGCTGCGGTTGAACAGCTTGCGAATCACTGCGAGCAGCGCCACTACGCCGATCACCAGGAACTTCTTCGCAGCCAGCAGGAAGATACCGATCTTGGCAAATAGCCCGGCCTTGGCGGCGATCCCACCGGCAACCAGCGCGGCGAGGCCGTAAGTGGCAAGCTTGTCGGTTTTCGGGTTGAAGTCGGTATAGAGGTTGCCGTCGGTGAAGTTGGTAAAGGCCAGCACCTTAGGCAATTCCTGTTGGATGGTGGCCAGGTCGGCCATGGCGGCCACAGCGTTGAGTTCCAGTACGCCTTCACGGCCCAACACGCGGATGCTGTAGTTGAGGGTGTTCTGGTCGGCGTCGTCAGCCTTCAGTTCGCGGGCCCAATACATCTTGTGGGTGGTGTCGTCGTAGCGCGGTGGCTCGGCCCAGCCCAGCAGGTGCAGGCCGGCGTAGCCTTGTTTCTGGCGTTCCTTGTTCTCTGCTTCGTCTTCTTCCTGCATTTGCTTGAGCAGGTCGGCGTAGTCGATTTTTGCCGCATCTTCGTCGGAGATGTGCCCATCTGCCTTGTAGCTGACGATCACGCCCCAACCGCGTTCCGACAATGGGCTGACGGCTTTGGGCACGATCATGCCCAGGGTCTTGAAGCCCGGCGGGTTGCCCCAGCCATCGGTGAGCAAGCGCTCGGTATCGGCGGGGTCGAGGTAGTAGAACTCGTCGGTGAGCTTGAGGGTGGCGATGCCGCTGGGCAGGGTGACCGTGCCGGTCTTTTGGTTGAGTGACGCCAGAAAGTGCTCGGCTGTTTCGGCGGGGGCACTGGTTTCAATGGGGGCAGGCGAGGCAGCAGCAACGGCAGGCGCGGCAGGCAGGCTCAGAGCGGCCGCCGCCAACAACAGGCGGAAGTAATTCATGGTAGTCCCTTACATTTTGAATTAATTTCGCTGGAGGATAACCGAAACAACATGTTGCGAGTTAGTCAAAAGTCTCCCGCAACAGCTCGGCAAATGCGTCCCTGGCCAGATGCCGCTGGGTGTCCTTGTGCCAGAACAGCAGGTTATCCACCGCCGCCAACTCTTCAAATCGATAAGACGCCAGCTGGTTGGCCTGCTCATAGCGGGCCAGGATCCCCTCCGGCGCCAACGCCACGCCAATCCCCGCGCTGACGCAGCCGATAATCGTGCCCCAGCTGGCATAACTGGCGATGGTCGGCTTGAAGTCATGGGGCTTGACCCAGTTTTCCAGGGCTGCGCGATACGGGCAGCCGGGTGGCCATACCAGCAGGGTGCGGCCGGCGAGGTCCTCGGCGCCACTGATGGGGGCGCTGGACGCGCTGGCGATCAGCACCAGGCGTTCGCTGTAGACCACGCTGTGTTCGAGCTTGGTGCGTTTGTTGCCGGCGGCCACCAGCGCCACGTCCAGGCGGTGGTGTTGCAGGTCGTCGAGCAACGGGCCCCAGGCGCCGGTCACCAGTTCCAGGCTGACATCGGGGTAGCGCCGATGATACTCCGCCAGCAGGGGCGGCAAGCGCCCGCTGGCGCTGGACTCCACCGCGCCGATACGCAAGGTGCCACGGGGAATCGCATTGGCGTCCACGGCGCGTTTGGACTCATCCACCAGCGCCAGGATGCGCTCGCAGTAATCCAGGAAAATCTCACCGGCGGCACTGATGGCCAGTCCACGTCCGGCGCGGATGAATAGCGGTGTGCCCAGCTCGCCTTCCAGCTGCTTGATGCGCGTGGTGATGTTGGACGGCACGCAATGCAGCAGCACGGCCGCCTGGGCCACGCTGCCGGTTTGTGCCACCGCTCGCACCATTTTCAGTTGGGCCAGTTCCATTGCTCAGTTCCAGTGATTGCAGAAGTCAGAAACGGTTAATTGTCCTGCGCCTTGCCCGGGCCAAGACTGACGGCACTCCTTCCCGGTTTCTGGACGCCATCGATGAATACCCCTTCACCTGTAAAGCTTACGCTAGTCATCGCCAGCGTCATCCTGTGTTGGGCCTATTCGCCGATTGGCGTGCACATGGGGCTGCACAGCTACAGTCCCGGCCAATTGGCGTTGCTAAGGTTTTTGATTGCCTCGCTGTTCATGGGCGGTGTGGCACTGGTGATGGGCATCGGCCGGCCGCGCCTGCGGGATGTTCCGTGGTTGCTGGTGCTGGGGTTCTTCGGCGTGTTCCTGCATCACACCAGCCTCAACTATGGGCAGCAATGGGTAACGGCAGCGGCGTCCAGCGTCCTGGCGCAGTCGGCGCCGTTGTTCAGTGTGCTGATCGCGTTTTTCTGTCTGAAGGAACGGGTCAGTGCCTGGCGCTGGGGCTGCGTCTTGCTGGGGCTGCTCGGCGTGCTGGTGGTGATCTGGGGGGATCAGGGGCTGGGTGAGATCGACCCGCGTGGCTTGTTGATCCTGCTGGCGGCGGTGTCGTGGAGCGTGTACTTCGCCCTGCAGAAACACTATGCCCACCGCTACAGTCCGCTGACCATGGCGTGCTACATGGTGTGGGCGGGCACCCTGATGCTGTGTGTGAACCTGCCGGGCCTGCCGGCTGCAGTGGTGCAGGCGCCGTTGGCAGAGAACGTGGCGGTGCTGGTGCTCGGGATTTTCCCCAGCGCCTTGGCGTATCTGGCCTGGGGGTATGTGTTGAAGCATGTGGAGGTCAGCCGCGCGTCGGTGGCGATGTACCTGATCCCGCCGGTGGCGATGGTGATGGCCGCGACGTTGCTGGGCGAGCACATTGCCGTGCAGGTGATGCTGGGCGCTGTGATCGTGCTGGCCAGCGTGGCGGCCATCAGCCTGGAGGGGCGCTGGTGGTCAGTCGTTCAGGCTAAACGCGCGCAAGCGGTGGCCGTCGAGGTCCTGGGCGACGAAGGTGTAGCCGAAGTCCATGGGCGTCGGTGACTGGACAATGATGGCGCCCCGTTCTGCCCATTGGTCGTGCAACGCGTCCACGGCGGCCATGTCGGGCAGCGAGAAGCCCACTTCACCGCCACCGCCTGTGAACCGGGCTGCCGGCTCGACGGTATGACGCGACCACAGCCCGAGCTTTACCCCATTGTCCAGAATGAACAGGGCAAAGGTCGGGTTCAATTCGACCGGCGGCTTGCCCAGCAGGCGGCTATAGAAATGGGCACTGGTGGCCGGGCTGTCGACGTACAGCAGGAAGTAATGGGCGAGGGTGTTCATGTGGGCTCCTTGAGAACGGGCGTGGTGTGGCGCCGAGTCTATAAGGAGTGCCTGTCAGTTTTTGTCAGGAGCGTGCAGGGGGACCGGGTCTTCGCCAGTGTATAGCTTGATGATGTCGTCGATTTCGCCGGACATTTTCATCCGCAGCAAAGTGCGCAGGATCTTTTGGGCCGGCACGTCGGGATCGTTGCGCACGATGCAGCCGAGGTTTTGCTCCTCAATCAGCGCAACTTTGTGCAAGCGCTGGCTGATTGGCATTTTCTGGTTGAAACGGTCGACGATCCATTCATTGCTCACTGCGTAGTTGAATCGCCCCGCCACCAGCTTGTGCAGCACCTGTTCTTCGCTGCGGGCGTCGTCGCGGGTGAGTTGGCCGTTGGCAAACAGTGGGTCGAGGGCGCCATAGCGATAGTTGAGCACCGTGCCGATCGGCTGGGGTGTCAGCTTGAGCACCTGCACCGGCTGGTTGCGCACACTGACCAGCACATTGCGCTGCACCATTAAAGGCAAGCTCCAGATGTAGTCGCCGGACAGGTTGTCGACCCACGCCTGGGTGACATAACAGCGCACATCAATATCCCCGTGCCCCATGGCTGTGGCGATACGGGCGCGGGCCAGCACGTGGAATTCCGCCGGCTGGCCAACCTGGGTGGCCAGGCTCAACATCAAATCATACAAAATCCCCTGTGTAGGCCGGCCGTTCTCCACCTGCACCATGGGCATCGCCCAACTGTCGGAAACCGAGAAACGCAGCGGTGCAGGCGCCGCCAGGCAAGCCGTGGTCATCATCCATAAAGCGCCCAGGACTACGCGCATACACTCTCCGGGTTCAGGCCTTTTCGGGGCCAGTCAGCAGAGCTTAGTCAGATTAGGCGAGCGTGCCGGATGCAATTTCCCCCTTGCTCCGCTAGCATTACCCGCTTCCGCTTCCCAGTTGCGACGGTTTTCGATGAGTTATCAGGTTCTTGCACGTAAATGGCGTCCGCGCTCGTTCCGCGAAATGGTCGGCCAGACCCATGTGCTCAAGGCTCTGATCAATGCCTTGGACAGCCAGCGGCTGCACCACGCCTATCTGTTCACCGGTACCCGTGGAGTGGGCAAGACCACCATTGCGCGCATCATCGCCAAATGCCTGAACTGTGAAACCGGTATCACTTCGACGCCCTGCGGCACCTGCTCGGTGTGCCGCGAGATCGACGAAGGGCGTTTCGTCGACCTGATCGAGATCGACGCCGCGAGCCGCACCAAGGTCGAAGACACCCGCGAGTTGCTCGACAATGTGCAGTACGCACCCAGCCGCGGCCGCTTCAAGGTCTACCTGATCGACGAAGTGCACATGCTTTCCAGCCATTCCTTCAACGCCTTGTTGAAAACCCTGGAAGAGCCGCCGCCCTACGTCAAATTCATCCTGGCCACCACCGACCCGCAGAAACTGCCTGCAACGATCCTGTCGCGGTGCCTGCAGTTCTCCCTGAAGAACATGACCCCCGAGCGCGTGGTGGAGCATTTGACCCACGTGCTGGGCGTCGAGAACGTACCGTTCGAAGACGACGCACTGTGGCTGCTGGGCCGCGCCGCCGATGGCTCGATGCGCGATGCCATGAGCCTCACCGACCAGGCCATTGCCTTTGGTGAAGGCAAGGTCATGGCCGCCGATGTGCGCGCCATGCTCGGCACCCTGGACCACGGCCAGGTGTTCGACGTGCTGCACGCGCTGATCGAGGGTGATGCCAAGGCGTTGCTCGAAGCCGTGCGCCACCTGTCGGAGCAAGGCCCGGACTGGAACGGTGTGCTCTCGGAAATCCTCAATGTGCTGCACCGCGTCGCCATCGCCCAGGCGTTGCCGGAAGGTGTCGACAACGGCCATGGCGACCGCGACCGCGTGTTGGCCCTGGCCCAGGCGTTGCCGGCCGAAGACGTGCAGTTCTACTACCAGATGGGCCTGATCGGTCGTCGCGACCTGCCTTTGGCGCCCGATCCGCGCGGAGGCTTCGAGATGGTCCTGCTGCGGATGCTGGCCTTCCGGCCGGCGGATTCGGCAGACGCACCGAGACAGCCGCTAAAGCCAGTGGGGATCAGCCAGGCCACAGTTGATTCCGTCAAACCAGTGGCTGGCGCGGCGGTGGTCGCGCCAGTGGTTGCTGCCCCTGTTGCACCGGCGCCTGAGCCGGCACCGGTGGTGGTGGCAGCGGTGGTGGAGCCGGAACTGGTTGTAGAGCCCGAGCCTGTGGTCGACCTGCCCTGGAATGACCCGGTAGACGCTGAGGCCGAGGTCGAACAGCAGCCCTATGTCGAGCCGGTACTGGAAACCGCTGGCGAGCAGCCTGAGCTGACGCCGATGCCTGCGCCGACGCCGGACAGCGTGGTACCGGCCGCCCCCGAGTGGGTGTCGGCCCCGGTGCCCGAGCCGACCGTGGCCCAGGTCGAAGCCGCAACCCCGGGCATCGACCTCGACGACGAACCGCCGCTGGACGAAGACTACATCGAGCCGGACATGGATTCGGCCTACAGCTACCTGGACGACCTGGCCAGCGAGCACACCGCCGAGCCGGCCCCGGAACCCGAGGCGGAGCCTGCTGCGGCACCGGCCACCGGCCTGGCCCTGCAATGGCTGGAGCTGTTCCCGAAACTGCCGATTTCCGGCATGACCGGCAGCATCGCCGCCAACTGCACCCTGATCGCCATCGACGGCGACCACTGGCTGTTGCACCTGGACCCGGCCCACAGCGCCCTGTTCAACGCGACCCAACAACGGCGCCTCAACGATGCCCTGAACCAGTACCATGGGCGCACGCTGACCATCGCCATCGAGTTGATCAAGCCCGAGCAGGAAACCCCGGCCCAGGCCGCGACCCGCCGGCGTATCAACCGCCAGCGCGAGGCTGAGGACTCGATCCACGGCGATCCGCTCATCCAGCAAATGATGCAGCAGTTCGGTGCGGTCGTTCGCCAAGATACAATTGAACCTGTCGAAGCCCCGGTGCCCCAGTCATCCTGACACCGGGCTATTCATTGATCCACGTACTTTTGAGGTGATTCCCATGATGAAAGGTGGCATGGCCGGCCTGATGAAGCAGGCGCAGCAGATGCAGGAAAAGATGGCCAAGATGCAGGAAGAGCTGGCCAACGCCGAAGTCACCGGTAAAGCCGGTGGCGATATGGTCAGCGTGGTGATGACCGGTCGTCACGACATCAAGCGCGTGAGCATCGACCCAAGCGTATTGCCAGGCGTGGGCGAAGATGACCTGGAAATGCTCGAGGCGCTGTTCGCCGCGGCCGTCAACGACGCCGTGCGCAAGATCGAAGCCAACAGCCAGGACAAAATGTCCGGCGTGACCGCCGGCATGCAACTGCCACCGGGCATGAAGCTGCCGTTCTGATCGCCAGGCTTTAGCTAGACTCCAATGCCAGGCCTCGTGCCTGGCATTTTTGTTTGTGCCAATCCAATCGAACCCTGGCGCGGCACCCATGGTCTGCACCCTATACCGATAGATTCGATCAAGGAGCCCTTCATGCCTCACGAACCGACTTTGAACCAGCGCATTGTCCTGGTCTCACGCCCTCAAGGCGCACCCACGCCGGAAAACTTCCGCCTGGAACGGGTGACCTTGCCGGAATTGGCAGACGGCCAGGTCCTGCTGAAGACGCTCTACCTCTCCCTCGACCCTTATATGCGCGGGCGCATGAGCGACGCACCGTCCTACGCCGCGCCGGTGGAAATCGACGAGGTGATGACCGGCGGGGCTGTCAGCCGTGTCGAGCAATCGCGGAATCCGAAATTCGAGGTGGGTGATCTGGTCGTCGGCGCCACCGGTTGGCAGAGCCACAGCATTTCCGACGGCCGCAACCTGATCCCGGTGCCCAATGGCCTGGCCAGCCCGTCCATGGCCCTGGGGGTGCTGGGCATGCCGGGCATGACCGCCTACATGGGCCTGATGGACATCGGCCAGCCGAAAGCCGGAGAAACCCTGGTGGTGGCGGCTGCCTCCGGCGCGGTGGGTTCGGTGGTCGGCCAGGTGGCCATGCTCAAGGGCCTGCGTGTGGTCGGGATTGCGGGCGGTGCCGAGAAGTGCCGCTACGTGGTGGACGAATTGGGTTTTGATGCCTGCATCGACCACAAGAGCGCAACGTTTGCCGACGACTTGGCCCAGGCCTGCTTCAAGGGCGTGGACATTTATTTCGAAAACGTCGGTGGCAAGGTGTTCGACGCCGTGCTGCCGTTGCTCAACCCCAAGGCGCGCATCCCCCTGTGCGGGCTGATCGCCGGCTATAACGCCCATGAAGCGCCCAGCGGGCCTGACCGCTTGCCGGCGCTGCAACGCACGTTGTTGACCAAGCGTGTACGGATCCAGGGCTTTATCGTGTTTGACGACTACGGTGATCGCCAGCCGGAGTTCCTCAGCGCCATGGCGCCGTGGGTACGCGACGGCAAGATCAAGTTCCGCGAAGACGTGGTCGAGGGCCTGGAGCAGGCGCCCGAAGCCTTTATCGGTTTGCTGGAAGGGCGCAACTTCGGCAAGTTGGTGGTACGGGTCGCGCAGGATTGAGCATTTGACGCTAATCCGAGGCGCGGGTATAAACCGCGTCTCGTTGTTTTGTCGGACCACTCGCCCATGAGCTTCAGCCCCCTGATTCGCCAACTGATCGATGCCCTGCGCACGTTGCCGGGTGTCGGCCAGAAAACCGCCCAACGCATGGCGCTGCAACTGCTGGAGCGTGATCGCAGCGGCGGTACCCGGTTGGCCCAGGCCTTGAGCCAGGCCATGACCGGGGTGGGCCACTGCCGCCAGTGCCGGACCCTCACCGAAGAAGAACTCTGCCCGCAATGCGCCGACCCGCGCCGCGATGACACGCTGCTGTGCGTGGTGGAAGGGCCGATGGATGTGTATGCGGTGGAGCAGACCGGTTATCGCGGGCGCTACTTCGTGCTCAAGGGCCATCTCTCGCCGCTCGATGGCCTGGGTCCGGAGGCCATCGGCATTCCGCAGCTGGTGGCGCGTATCGAGGAGCAGGGCACCTTTACCGAGGTGATCCTGGCCACCAACCCGACCGTGGAAGGTGAAGCCACCGCGCATTACATCGCCCAACTGCTGAGCAACAAAGGCCTGGTCACTTCGCGAATCGCCCATGGCGTGCCGCTGGGTGGCGAATTGGAGTTGGTGGACGGCGGCACGTTGGCGCATTCGTTCGCCGGTCGTAAACCGATCGCGCTCTGACGATCAGCGCAGGATCAAATGTGGGAGGGGCAGGGCGGCGATTCCACTTGCCCCTGATAGCGTCAGTTCGCGCAGCCGTTACCGTTCGGTCAGGGCAAAGCGGGTCAGGCAAAACGTCGGGATGCCCATGTCTTCCAGGCGTTGCGAGCCGCCCAGTTCCGGCAGGTCAATGATCGCCGCCGCTTCAAAGATCTTCGCCCCCATGCGTCGCACCAGGTTGGCCGCCGCGATCAGGGTACCGCCCGTGGCGATCAGGTCATCGAACATCAGCACCGAATCACCTTCGCACAGGCTGTCGGCATGCACTTCGAGGAAGGCCTCGCCGTATTCGGTCTGGTAACCCTCGGACAGCACGTCAGCCGGCAGCTTGCCCTGCTTGCGGAACAGGATCAGCGGCTTGTTCAGTTGGTAGGCGATGATCGAGCCGATCAGGAAGCCGCGCGCATCCATCGCGCCGATATGGCTGAAATCGGCCTCGACATAGCGATGGGCAAAGGTGTCAGCCACCAGGCGCAGGGCCTTGGGCGATTGGAACAGCGGTGTGATGTCACGAAAGATCACCCCAGGCTTGGGGAAGTCGATGACGGGGCGGATCAGGGATTTGATGTCGAACGAATCGAAAGTCATCGTCGAAGAGTCCTGGGCGGAAAACGGACTCGAAGTATACCTGCGGCCTCACCGATTGGCGCGGCCGCAAGCGTCTGCATCAGCCTTCCAAGGAACCACCGGCGAGTGCGCACAGCTGGATCGGGTCAAGGATATGCACTTCCTTGCCTTCGGCGGCCAGCAGTTCGCTCTGCTGGAAGCGGGTAAACACACGGGATACGGTTTCCACCGCCAGGCCCAGGTAATTGCCGATTTCGTTGCGCGACATGCTCAGGCGGAACTGGTTGGCCGAGAAACCACGGGCACGGAACCGCGCCGACAGGTTGACCAGGAAGGTGGCGATGCGCTCGTCGGCGGTTTTCTTCGACAACAGCAGCATCATCTGTTGGTCGTCACGAATCTCGCGGCTCATCACGCGCATCAATTGACGGCGCAGTTGTGGCAATTGCAGGGCCAGTTCGTCCAGGCGCTCGAAGGGGATTTCGCACACTGAGGTGGTTTCCAGGGCCTGGGCCGACACCGGGTGAATCTCGGTGTCCATGCCCGACAACCCGACCAGCTCGCTGGGCAGGTGGAAACCGGTGATCTGCTCTTCGCCGCTGTCGCTCAGGCTGAAGGTCTTCAGCGCGCCCGAACGTACTGCATAGACGGAATCGAACTTGTCCCCCTGGCGAAACAGAAACTCGCCTTTCTTGAGCGGGCGACCGCGTTTAACGATTTCGTCCAGCGCATCCATGTCTTCCAGATTCAACGAAAGTGGCAAGCAGAGGGGGGCCAGGCTGCAATCCTTGCAGTGAGCCTGGCTGTGAGCGCGCAGTTTGACTGGCTCGGACATTTCTTAAATCCTTGTGGGAAAACACACATAAGACGTAAGGGTACCGCACTGGTGGGCAGTGAAGCCAGCCTGTACAAAAAACAGGCAACGGTATAAAGCTTTTTGTACCGTTGCCGATACAGTTGCATATCTACCCTTCGGAGCTCGGATCATGTCTGTTATCGCGGCTTACAACCCTGCCATCCGTGTACCCAGCGTGCAGGACTTGAAGCCCGCTGCCGAGGCCGAGGAAAAGCTGCCCGTGACCGCGCCGGCGCCTGAAACCAAGGTGATTGAAGGGGTGACGGTGACTATTTCCGCCGCAGCGTTCAAGGCGGCCGGGGCGCCCAAAAGCGCGAATGCCGATATCGACGACAGCGGCCTGGACGATAACGTCAAGGAGGTGCTGAAAATGATCCGCAAGCTGAAACAGCAGATCGCCGAGAAAATGGCTGAGCTTCAGGCGATCGCGGCAGACAAAAGCTTGACCCCGGAGCAGGCCCCGGCCAAGACCGCCAATGTGCAAGGCGCGATCAGTTCGTTGCAGGCAGGTTTGATGACGGCCCAGACCTCTCTGGCCAAAGCGATGAAGACCATGAGCGCCGATGACGCGCTCAAAGCCGCGTCGTTGTCGATGTAACTAGATCACCCGCGAAAACCGCTGCCGGTTCTGGTGCTCCAGGTACGCATCGAACACCATGCAGACTGAACGCACCAGCAGCCGTCCGGCGGGCAGCACGCGAATGCCTTGGGCATCCAGTTCGATCAGGCCGTCTTGCGCCATCGCCTCAAGTTGCGGCCAGACCTCGTCGAAATACCCGCGAAAATCAATGTTGAACGCCTGTTCGATCTGCTCGAAGGCCAGGCTGAACGTGCAGATCAACTGCTGGATCACTTCCCGACGTAACCGATCATCCGTGGTGCACAGCAAGCCACGGCTGGTGGCCAGTTGGGCGCTGGCCAGGGCGTTCTGATAGCCGTTCAGGTCACTGCTGTTCTGGCAGTACAGGTCGCCGATCTGGCTGATGGCTGATACGCCGAGGCCGATCAGGTCGCAATGGCCGTGGGTGGTGTAGCCCTGGAAGTTACGCTGCAGCGTGCCTTCTTCCTGGGCAATGGCGAGTTCGTCGTCCGGCAGGGCGAAGTGGTCCATGCCGATATAGCGGTAGCCGGCCTGGGTCAGTTGCTCGATGGTGGTCTGCAGCATCAGCAGCTTGGATTCCGGCGATGGCAGTTCCTCGCTGTTGATCCGTCGTTGGGGCATGAAGCGTTCCGGCAGATGCGCGTAGTTGAACACCGACAGGCGGTCCGGCTGCAGCTTGATCACTTCCTCCACGGTGCGCGCGAAGTTGATCGGCGTCTGCTTGGGCAGGCCGTAGATCAGGTCGATATTGATCGAGCGAAACTGCAGGGTGCGGGCGGCGTCGATCACCGCGCGGGTTTCTTCCAGGCTTTGCAGGCGGTTGACTGCGCGCTGCACGTCGGGGTCGAGGTCTTGCAGGCCGATGCTCACACGGTTGAAGCCCAGTTCACGCAGCAGGCCCATGGTCGCCCAGTCGGCTTCGCGCGGGTCGATCTCGATGCTGTAGTCGCCGGAGTCGTCGTCGAGCAGATTGAAGTGCTGGCGCAGGCTGCCCATGACCTGGCGCAGTTCGTCGTGGCTGAGAAAGGTCGGGGTGCCGCCGCCGAAGTGCAGTTGTTCAACCGACTGTTTCGGGTCGAGGTGGCAGGCCACCAACTGAATCTCCTGCTCCAGGCGTTGCAGGTAGGCCTGGGCGCGGCCGCGGTCCTTGGTGATCACCTTGTTGCACGCGCAGTAGTAGCAAATGTTCGCGCAGAACGGCACATGCACATACAGCGACAACGGTCGCGTGGCCTTGCGGCTTTCGCGCAGGGCGTGGAGCAGGTCGAAGGTGCCGACCTGGCTGTCGAATTGTACGGCGGTGGGGTAGGACGTGTAGCGCGGTCCCGCCAGGTCGTAGCGTTGAATCAGATGTGGGTCCCAACGAATGGCGTCGAGCATGCGGGCATTCCCCGGATAGGCTAGTGAGCCGAGTCTAGGGGCGTGGCCGGTAGGGCATCTTGATTTGCATCAACGGGGAGCGGCGCTATGCCACATAGCCTTTTAATGGCCCATCAGCCAGTGCTGGTGCGGACCTGGCAGGGTCCAGATACCGAAAATAATCACCAGCAGGCCCCCGGCCATACGCACGCTGCGCTTGCGCAATAACGCGGTCACGCGTTCGGCCGCCAACCCGGTCGCCAGCAGTACTGGCCATGTGCCTAAGCCAAAAGCCAGCATCAGCAGCGCACTGTCCAGCGCATTACCCTGGCTGGCGGCCCACAGCAGGGTGCTGTAGACCAGCCCGCACGGCAACCAGCCCCACAGCGCGCCCAGCAGCAGCGCGCGGGGCAGGCTGGACACCGGCAGCAAACGGTTGGCGACGGGCTGTATGCAGCGCCACAGGCCGCGCCCGAGGCTTTCGATGCGGGTGAGGCCGCTCCACCAACCGGCCAGGTACAGCCCCATGCAGATCAACAGCAACCCGGCGAGCACACGCATGAACAGGGCCGCCGGGCTGTTGGCCACCGCCCAGCCGGCGAGGCCGATCAATAACCCGGCGCTGGCATAGCTGAGGATGCGCCCCAGGTTGTACGCCAGCAGCAGGCGGAATCGACGGCTGCGTTGTTCCTTGGGAATCGCCAGGGTAAGCGCGCCCATCAGCCCGCCGCACATGCCCAGGCAATGGCCGCCGCCCAGCAGGCCGAGGATGAGCGCAGAGACCAGCAGCGGCGCCAGCTCAAGCATGGGGCGGGTCTTTGGGCACGGGCGGTTGCTCGGGGCCGTTGGCTTCGTCCACGGCCGCCAGGTGGTTGGGGTCCTGGTCGTCGAACAGCACGCTGTGGGCCGGGCCGTCGAGGTCGTCGTACTGGCCGCTGTCCACCGCCCAGAAGAAGATGTAGATGGCCACGCCCACTAACAGCAGCGCCGCCGGAATCATCACGTATAGAGCTGGCATCTGCACTCCATGCCCGCGCGGCTCAAGCCGGCAGCGGGCGGGTTACCAAAGGGGCGCTTGTGGCCTGCGCACTCGGCAGGCGAGTCAGGCGCAGGGCGTTGAGCACCACGGTCAACGAACTGAGGGACATGCCGATCGCCGCCCAGATCGGGGTGATCCAACCGAGGGCGGCAAACGGCAGCATAAGGCCATTGTACAGTCCCGCCCACAGCAGGTTTTCAATGATCACCCGACGGGTGCGTCGTGCCAGGGTAAAGGCCTGCACCAGGGCATCCAGGCGGTTGGACAGCAGCACCGCATCGGCGCTGGTCTTGGCCAGGTCGGTGGCCGAGCCCATGGCCACGCTGATGTCGGCGGCGGCCAGCACCGGCACATCGTTGACGCCATCGCCGAGCATCAGCACCTTGCGGCCTTCCTTGTGCAGTTGTTGCAGCACGTGGAGCTTGTCGTCTGGGCGCAGGCCGCCGTGGGCTTCATCGATGCCCAGTTCAGCGGCGACGCTGGCGACCATCGGCGAACTGTCCCCCGACAGCAGCAGCGTGCGCCAACCACGCGCCTTGCAGGCGGCCAGCAGGGCAGGGGCATCGCTGCGCAGGCGGTCGTCGAGGACGAACCAGGCCAGGGCACCGTCGCCGTCGCCCAGCAGCAGCCATTGGCCGTCATCCTCCGGAGCGGCGGGAGTCGGGCACCCACTGAGTGCACAAACAAACCCCGGCTGGCCGATGCGTAACTGGCGTGTGCCGACACGGCCCTCCAGGCCAAGGCCCGGGGAACTGAGCACCTCGTCGGCGGCCAGCGGCGCACGCCCGAAGGCGCGGGCAATCGGGTGTTCGGAGCGGTTTTCCAGGGCGGCGGCGAGGCCCAGGCATTCGTCAATGTTCAGAGTGGCCAGGGGCCGGATCGCTTTCAACGCCAGGCGGCCTTCGGTGAGGGTGCCTGTCTTGTCGAAGATCACCGTGTCGATCTGGTTCAGGCCTTCGAGCACATGGCCACGGGTCAGCAATAGCCCGAGCTTGTGCAGGGTGCCGGTGGCGGCGGTGAGGGCGGTCGGCGTGGCCAGGGACAACGCGCAGGGGCAGGTGGCGACCAGCATCGCCAGCACGATCCAGAACGCCCGCGATGAATCCAGCTCCCACCACAACAGGCCGATCACCGCCGCGGCAATCAGCGAACACAACAGGAACCACTGCGCGGCGCGGTCGGCGATCTGCGCCAGGCGCGGCTTCTCGGCCTGGGCCCGCTCCAGCAGGCGCACGATGGCGGACAGGCGGGTCTCATGGCCCAGGGCGCGCACTTCGACGGTCAACGCGCCTTCGACGTTCAGCGTGCCGGCAGTGACCGCATCCCCGGTTTGGCGCGGCAGCGGCAGGTACTCCCCGGTGAGCAGCGACTCATCGATGCTGGAGCGGCCGTCGAGGATCACCCCATCTGCCGGCAGAACCGCGCCCGGATGCACCAGCACGCGGTCGCCCAGCGCCAGTTCGCTCAAGAGAATACGTTCGCTCTGGCCGTCACCTTTGAGGCGCAGGCATGAGGCGGGCAGCAGGTTGACCAACTGCGCGGTGGCGGCGGCCGTGCGCTCCCGGGCACGGCGCTCCAGGTAGCGACCTGCCAGCAGGAACAGCGCAAACATGCCCACCGCATCGAAATACAACTCGCCCACGCCGGTGATTGCGGTCCAGATCCCGGCCAGGTAAGCCCCGCCAATGGCCAGGGACACCGACACGTCCATGGTCAGGTGACGCGTACGCACGTCGCGCATGGCGCCCTTGAAGAACGGCGCACAACTGTAGAACACGATGGGGGTGGTCAGAAACATCGCCACCCAGCGCAGGATCACATGCAGCTCGGGGCTCAGGTCGATATTGAATTCCGGCCAGGTGGCCATGGTCGCCATCATCGCCTGGAACCACAGCAGCCCGGCGACCCCCAGCTGGCGCAGGGCCAGGCGGTTCTCGCTGGCCAGTTGCTCGGCCGCACGGTCCGCTTGATACGGGTGGGCGGCATAGCCGATATGGCGCAGTTCACTGAGCAACTGGCTCAACGGCAATTGCCCGTCGGCCCAGCGCACCTGCAGGCGATGGTTGGACAGGTTCAGCCGCGCCTCGGCCACGGCGGGCAGGCTGCGCAGGTGTTTCTCGATCAACCAGCCACAGGCGGCGCAACTGATGCCTTCCATCAACAAGGTGGTTTCGGCGAGCTCGCCTTCATGGTGCACGAAGGGTTTTTGCACGTCTGCGCGGTCATACAGCGCCAGTTCGTCCACCAGTTGCACTGGCAGCGTCTCGGGATTGGCCGAGGCTTCGCTGCGGTGCTGGTAATAGCTTTCCAACCCACCGGCCACAATCGCTTCGGCCACGGCCTGGCAGCCGGGGCAGCACAGCTCGCGGCGCTCGCCGAGGATCACGGCGGTGAAGCGACTGCCGGACGGGACGGGCAGGGCGCAGTGGTAGCAGGGGGTTGGGCTGGTCATGGGCGCTGCTATTTTTTCAGGTCTTCAGCACCCTGCAACGGTTCATCACCCAGCAGCAAATCCTTGTCGTGGCTGACTTCTTCTTCCTCGAACAGGCGCCAGGTCCTGTCGCCTTCCACGCCCAGCAATTCCACGAAGCGGCGGCCTTCGACCTTGTCGGTGACCTGGCCGATGTAGCGGCCCGGTTCGCTGTCGCTGCGGGTCAGGTTGATCTTGCGATCCTTCTCCGGCTGGGTCGGGGAGATGAGGTTCAGTTCCAGGGTGTTCGGGTTGCTGTAGCCGGTGAATTGCAGTTCGACTTCGCCGGTCAGCTCATCCAGGTGCAGCTTGGCGCGCAGTTGCAGGGTCTGGGCCAACCGTTCGCGGTCCAGGGAGCGGTTGATGCCTTTGCCGGCCTCGTAGTAGTTGTCGTTGACCAGGTTGTCCGGGTTGTTCACCGCGATGGTCACCATGGACAAGGTCAAGGTCACCGAGCAGGCCAGGATCCCAATGATGATCCAGGGCCAGAGGTGCTTGTACCAGGGGCTTGCGGCAGTGGCTACGGGCATTGTTCAGTTCTCTCGTTATCGAACTTGTGGGCCGATGAATCGGCTCTTGGCTTCAACATGGACGCTGGCGTCATCGGCATCGGTGAGGATGAATTTCACCTCGTTGGTACTCGACGGCAGTTGCTCCGGCGCACTCGACAGCTCCACCGGCATGCTGACGATATCGCCCGCCGCCACTCTGATTTCACGTCGGCCTTGCAGCTTGAGGTCCGGCAGGCCGGCGGCGTCGAGCACGTAGGTGTGATCGCGCTGGTCCTTGTTCATGATCTTCAGGCTGTAGACGTTTTCGATGCGCCCTTCGGCGTTTTCGCGGTACAGCACGCGGTCCTTGCTCACGTCGAAGCCCACCAGCGAACGCATGAAGAACGCCCCGGCCAACAGGCTGATCATCGCCAGCAACACCAGGGCATAACCGATCAGGCGTGGGCGCAACTTGTGGGTTTTCTGCCCCGACAGGTTGTGCTCGGTGGTGTAGCTGATCAGGCCGCGCGGGTACTCCATCTTGTCCATGATGGTGTCGCAGGCGTCGATACAGGCGGCGCAACCGATGCACTCGATTTGCAGGCCGTCGCGGATGTCGATACCGGTAGGGCATACCTGGACGCACATCGTACAGTCGATGCAGTCCCCCAGGCCCTGGGCCTTATAGTCGGTGCCTTTTTTACGCGGGCCACGCACTTCGCCACGGCGTGGATCGTAGGAAACGATCAGGGTGTCCTTGTCGAACATCACGCTCTGGAAGCGTGCATACGGGCACATGTAGATGCACACCTGTTCGCGCAGCCAGCCGGCGTTGCCATAGGTGGCGAGGGTGAAGAAGCCGACCCAGAAATACGACCAGCCGTCGGCCTGGCCGGTGAAGAAGTCGAACACCAGCTCGCGGATCGGCGAGAAGTAGCCGACAAAGGTCATGCCGGTGACAAAACCGATCAACAGCCACAGCGTGTGCTTGCTGAATTTGCGCAGGAACTTGTTGGCCCCCATGGGTGCCTTGTCCAGCTTGATACGCTGGTTGCGGTCGCCTTCGGTGACCTTTTCGCACCACATGAAGATCCATGTCCACACGCTTTGCGGGCAGGTATACCCGCACCACACGCGGCCGGCGTACACCGTGATGAAGAACAGGCCAAACGCGGCGACGATCAGGATGCCCGACAGCAGGATGAAGTCCTGGGGCCAGAAGGTCGCGCCGAAAATAAAGAACTTACGTTCCGGCAGGTTCCACCACACCGCCTGGTGGCCGCCCCAGTTCAGCCACACCGTGCCGAAGTAGAGCAGGAACAGGCCGGCACCGCCGAGCATGCGCAGGTTGCGGAAGAGGCCGGTGAAGGCGCGGGTGTAGATTTTTTCGCGCGAGGCGTACAGGTCGACAGTCTTGGTGTCAGCACTGCTGGCGTTTTTGGCAGGCGGGGTAACGTCATGTACCGGTATCTGGTTGCTCATCATTGCATCCCACGGCGGTGGAGATTTGCCTCGGCCAGTACGTGCCAACCGGGGTCAAATTAAGGGTCTTGCAGTGGCGTAATGATACGCCCCCGATGGTGCTCAAAGGGTGCGACCTTTGGTCGCGTTGGGGGAAATCAATTGATGGTGTACGTGACCTGGATCAATTGACTTGGGAAGTATGGACGGTTTTCGTGGAGGAAGCGGTCATTCGTCCCAAGGATTGATCAGTGGAACGCCGCTGGATTTGAAATCGCTGACGTTGCGCGTGACAACCGTGAGCCCATGCACCAGCGCGGTCGCGGCAATCAATGCGTCACTTTCATTGGCGCGGTCCGGCATATGCAAGTGTGCGCAACGCAACGCGACTGCAGCATCGACGGGCAGGATTCTGGCATCAAAGGCCGGCATCACATGACGTTTGAGCCAAGTTCGCAACACCTTCCCCTGAGCCGGGTCGCGCCGCTCAATGCGCAAGACCCCGGTTTCCAATTCTTTCAGGGTGATTGCCGAAATAAACATACGCGGTGCGCTGACACTTTTGGCCCAGGCGACCACGTTTGCATCAGCCTGGGGTTTACGCAGTTCAGAGATGACGTTGGTGTCGAGTAGATACATCAAGAGAGGTCCACGGGTCGATGAGTGATCACGGCACGTTCGGTTTCAAAGTCGATATCGGCCGCTTCCGGCATCACCAGCAGGTCAACGATGTTGGCATTGAGACCTGTCAGCTTTTGGTAGTCCTCAATGCTTAGCAGTACATGGGCAGGCTTGCCGCGATCGGTGATAAAAACCGGGCCTTGGCGAGCGGCTTTTTTGGCACCGCTTGTGTCTTGATTGAATTCGCGACTGGAAATGGTGGTGAAAGTCATGGTGCGCCTCCCCTGGAGCGGGTTGAATGTAGTTACGTTACTACTTGGCCTTGGCAAGCCACAAGCCTAAAGCTACAAGCGGTCAACGTGCTTTTCCCATGGGGGGGGGCACGGCCTTGGAAATGAAAAAGCCCCGCCAGCTTTCGCTGGGCGGGGCTCTTTTGTTTCCGAGAGCCTTACTGCTCTTCGGCCTTCTTATCCCCATGGGACAAGCTGTAAACATACGCCGCGAGCAAGTGCACCTTGTCGTTGCCTTGCAGTTGCTCCTGCGCAGGCATCTGGCCCTGGCGGCCCCAACGGATGGTCTGCTGCAGTTGGGCGAAGCTCGAACCGTAGATGAATGCACCCGGGTGGGTCAGGTCCGGCGCGCCCATGGCGGGAGTGCCCTTGCCGGCGGGGCCGTGGCAGGCCACGCAGTTGGCGGCGAAGAGTTTCTCGCCGTTGGCCACATCGGCTTTTACGCCTTCCGGCAGCTTGCGGCCGTCGAGGTTGGTGACGACGAACGCGGCGACGTCGCTGACGCCTTGCTCCTTGAGGATGTCCAGCCAGGCCGGCATGACGGCATGGCGGCCCTTCATGATGGTTTCCTTGATGGTCGCCGGTTCGCCACCCCAGCGCCAATCGGCGTCGGTCAGGTTGGGGAAACCGTAGGCGCCCTTGGCGTCGGAGCCGTGGCACACCGAACAGTTGGAGGCGAACAGGCGACCGCCCATCTTCAGGGCTTGCGGGTCCTTGGCGACATCTTCAATCGGCATCGACGCGAATTTGGCGAAGATCGGCCCGAACTTGGCGTCCGACCTGGCCATTTCCTTTTCCCATTCGTGCACGCCGGTCCAGCCGGTCTGGCCGTTGGCGAACGGGGTTTGCTTGTCGTTGTCGAGGTAGTTGTAGCCCGGCAGCAGGCCTTTCCAATTGCCCAGGCCAGGGTAGAGCACCAGGTAGCCAAGGGCGAAGACGATGGTGCCGACGAACAGCATGAACCACCACTTGGGCAGCGGGTTGTCGTACTCCTCGATGCCGTCGAACGAGTGGCCGACGGTCTCGTCGGTCTGCTCGGCGCGCTGGCCCTTGCGGGTCGACAGCAGCAGCCAGGTCAAGGCGAAGATGGTACCCAGGCTGAGGACTGTGACGTACAGACTCCAGAACGTAGTCATTCTTTGTTACTCCTAGAAGCTTGCTCGACGTGCTTGATGGCTTCGGGATCATCCGCAAAGGGCAACATGGTCGCGTCGTCAAACTCCGACTTGCGCCGGGGACTGAACACCCACAGCGCCAGGCCGATAAAGGCCACCATCACCACGACGGTGCCCAGGCCTCGAATCATCCCGATATCCATGAAGAATCACCGTTTGCTTTTGATGATGGTGCCCAGGCCTTGCAGGTAGGCCACCAATGCGTCCATTTCGGTCTTGCCCTTCACGGCTGCGGCTGCACCGGCGATGTCTTCGTCGGTGTAGGGCACGCCCAGGGTGCGCAGGACTTCCATCTTCTTCGCGGTGTCCTTGCCGTCGAGCTTGTTTTCCACGAGGAACGGATACGCCGGCATTTTCGACTCAGGCACCACGTTGCGCGGGTTGTACAAGTGCGCGCGTTGCCAGTCATCGGAGTAGCGCCCGCCGACACGGGCCAGGTCCGGGCCGGTGCGCTTGGAGCCCCACAGGAACGGGTGGTCCCACACGCTTTCACCGGCGACCGAGTAGTGGCCGTAGCGTTCGGTTTCGGCGCGGAACGGGCGGATCATCTGCGAGTGGCAGCCGACACAGCCGTTGGCGATGTAGACGTCGCGGCCTTCCAGTTCAAGGGCGGTGCGCGGCTTCATGCCTTCGACCGGCTTGTTGGTCACGTCCTGGAAAAACAGCGGAACGATCTGGGTCAGGCCACCGATGCTCACGGCGATGACCATGAAGAAGGCCAGCAGGCCGATATTCTTCTCGACGACTTCATGCTTCATCAGTGGGCTCCCACAACGGCGATCTTGGCGGCGGCTTCGGCTTCTGCCGGGTCCGAGGCACGCACGGTGCGCCAGACGTTGTAGGCCATCAACAGCATGCCGCTGGCAAAGAACGCACCCCCCAGGGCGCGGACGATGAAACCAGGGTGGCTGGCTTGCAGCGCTTCGACGAAGGAGTAGGTGAGGGTGCCGTCATCGTTGATCGCACGCCACATCAGGCCCTGGGTGATGCCGTTGACCCACATCGAGGCGATGTAGAGCACGGTGCCGATGGTGGCCAGCCAGAAGTGCGCGTTGATCAGCCCGACGCTGTGCATCTGCACACGGCCGAACAGTTTGGGGATCATGTGGTACAGGGCGCCGATGGAGATCATCGCTACCCAGCCGAGGGCACCGGCGTGTACGTGGCCGATGGTCCAGTCGGTGTAGTGGGACAGCGAGTTGACGGTCTTGATCGCCATCATCGGCCCTTCGAAGGTCGACATGCCGTAGAACGCCAGGGACACCACCAAAAAGCGCAGGATCGGGTCGGTGCGCAGCTTATGCCAGGCGCCCGACAGGGTCATCATGCCGTTGATCATGCCGCCCCAGCTCGGGGCCAGCAGGATGATCGACATCGCCATGCCCAGGGACTGGGCCCAGTCCGGCAGCGCGGTGTAGTGCAGGTGGTGCGGGCCGGCCCAGATGTACAGGGTGATCAGCGCCCAGAAGTGCACGATGGACAGGCGATACGAGTAAATAGGCCGTTCGGCCTGTTTCGGCACGAAGTAGTACATCATCCCCAGGAAACCGGTGGTGAGGAAGAAACCCACGGCGTTGTGGCCGTACCACCACTGGATCATCGCGTCCGTCGCCCCGGCGTAGGCCGAGTAGGACTTGAACAGGCTGACCGGCAACGAGGCGTGGTTGACGATATGCAGCATCGCCGTCACCAGGATGAAGGCCCCGTAGAACCAGTTGCCCACATAGATGTGCTTGGTCTTGCGCTTGACGATGGTGCCGAAGAACACCACTGCGTAGGTCACCCAGACGATGGCCAGCAGAATCGCGATCGGCCATTCCAGCTCGGCGTATTCCTTGGTCGTGGTGTAGCCCAGCGGCAAGGTGACGATGGCGCCGACGATGACCGCTTGCCAACCCCAGAAGGTGAAGGCCGCGAGGCTGTCGGAGATGAGTCGTGTCTGGCAGGTTCGCTGCACGACATAGTAGGAGGTGGCAAACAATGCACATCCGCCGAAGGCGAAGATCACCAGGTTGGTGTGCAGCGGGCGCAGGCGGCCGAAGGTTGTCCATGGCAGACCGAAATTCAATTCCGGCCAAACCAGTTGCGAGGCGATGAACACCCCGAGCCCCATGCCAAGGATCCCCCAGACCACCGTCATGATGGCGAACTGGCGGACTACCTTATAGTTATAAGCAGTCGGACTGATTGCTGTGCTCATTCTAAGGTTCCACGGTTTAGGTTTTTTTATAGGTAAAATTCGGCCGCAAGTATGTAGAAAGCAAGGGGCCATTGCAACGCAAGGCTGACCTGTGTCAATGCGTTCCACGCCAGATTCTGCGCCCTTTCCATGTTTGGCGTAAGGATAAAATCCGAAATCGAAAGCTGATCGAGTGGACAGGAAATTTAGGGGGTCGCAACGACTGTCGTCGCGTACGCCAGGATCGGTCCGCTGTGCAAGCAAGCGTAGACCCGAATGGCAGGAGGGGAAAGGTGTGCTTTGGAAGGGTGCGACACTTGGTCGCGTAGCGCGGTAGAGCTGCCGCCCCAGATTGGGGCGGCAGTCAGGTGTTACTGGGCTGGGCTTTCTGGCGTTGCGCCATCAGCGTTATGGGACAGGCTGTAAACGTAGGCGGCGAGCAGGTGCACTTTGTCGTTGCCCTGCAGCACTTCCTGGGCGGGCATCTGGCCTTGGCGGCCGTGGCGAATGGTCTGCTGCAACTGCGCGAGGCTGGTGCCGTAGATGTAGCCGGCGGGCAGGGTCAGGTTCGGCGCGCCCATGGCTTCCATGCCATGGCCCTGCGGACCATGGCAGGCCACGCAGGTGGTGTTGAATGCGGCTTGCCCTGCGGCCAGGTCGGCGGTGCTGTCGGCCGGCAATGGCAACTTGGCCAGGTCGTGGCGCACATAGGCGGCGACGTTTTTCACGCCGTCGTCGCCGAGCATGTCGCCCCAGGCCGGCATCGCCGCGTGGCGACCGTTCATGATGGTGGTCTTGATCGCTTCGGCCGAACCGCCCCAACGCCAGATGTTGTCAGCCAGGTTTGGAAAGCCGAATGCGCCCTTGGCATCCGAGCCGTGGCACACCGCGCAGTTGGAGGCGAACAGGCGACCGCCCATTTTCAGTGCCTGCGGGTCTTTGGCGACTTCTTCCACGGGCATGGCCGAGAATTTGGCGAAGATCGGTCCGAACTTGGTGTCGGCCTTGGCCATCTCCTTGTCCCACTCCTTGGCCGAGGTCCAGCCGTCTTCATAGCCCGGCAACACGCCTTTCCAGTTGCCCAGGCCCGGGTAGAGGATCAGGTAGCCGACGGCAAACACCAGGGTGCCGGCGAACAGCATGAACCACCACTGGGGCAGGGGGTTGTCGTATTCCTCGATACCGTCGAAGGCATGGCCCATGGTCTGGTCGACGCTGCCCTTGGTCTCGCCCTTGCGGGTGGCGAACAACAGCCAGGTCAGGCCGATCAGGCTGCCGAGGGTCAGTACGCAGATCCATGTACTCCAAAAGGTAGTCATGGCCGGTTGCTCCTTGTTACAGGCTCTTCTTGAGCGTCGGTTGGAGAGGGTTCATCGGCGAAGGGCAGCAGGCGCGCCTGCTCGAATTCCGCATTGCGCCGGTTGTTGAACACCCACAGCGACAGGCCGATAAAGGCGATGGCGACCACCAGCGTGCCGAGGCCGCGGATGGTGCCCGCATCGAATTCAAATCCCATGGCTCACCTCTTGCTCTTGATGGCAGTGCCGAGTACTTGCAGGTACGAAACCAGCGCGTCCATTTCGGTCTTGCCCTTGAGGCTGGCCACGGCGCCACTGATGTCGTCGTCGGTGTACGGCACGCCGAGGGTGCGCATCACTTTCAACTTGGTCTCGGTGTGGCTGCTGTCGACCGCCGCCGTGACCAACCACGGGTAGGCCGGCATTTTCGACTCGGGCACGACGTTGCGCGGGTTGTACAAGTGCGCGCGGTGCCAGTCGTCCGAGTAGCGTGCGCCGACGCGCGCCAGGTCAGGCCCGGTGCGCTTGGAACCCCACAGGAACGGGTGGTCCCACACGCTTTCACCGGCCACCGAGTAGTGGCCGTAGCGCTCGGTCTCGGCGCGGAACGGGCGGATCATCTGCGAGTGGCACTGTACGCAGCCTTCGCGGATGTAGATGTCGCGGCCTTCCAGTTGCAGCGCGGTGTAGGGCTTCATGCCTTCCACCGGCTTGTTGGTCACGTCCTGGAAGAACAGCGGGACGATCTGGGTCAGGCCACCGATGCTCACGGCGAGCACCATGAGCAGCATCAGCAGGCCGACGTTCTTTTCAATCGTTTCGTGTTTCATCACAGACTCCTCAGGCCATCTGCGCGACAGGGGCGGCTTCGACAGGTTGTGCCGAGCGCACGGTGCGCCATGTGTTGTAAGCCATCAGGAACATGCCGCTGAGGAACACCGCACCGCCCACCAGCCGCACGATGAAGCCTGGGTGGCTGGCCACCAGGGTTTCGACGAAGGAGTAGGTCAAGGTGCCGTCTTCGTTGATCGCACGCCACATCAGGCCCTGGGCGATGCCGTTGACCCACATCGAGGCGATGTAGAGCACGGTGCCGATGGTGGCCAGCCAGAAGTGCGCGTTGATCAGGCCGAGGCTGTACATCTGCTCGCGACCGAAGACTTTCGGGATCATGTGGTACAGCGCGCCGATGGAGATCATCGCTACCCAGCCGAGGGCGCCGGCGTGTACGTGGCCGATGGTCCAGTCGGTGTAGTGGGACAGCGAGTTGACGGTCTTGATCGCCATCATCGGCCCTTCGAAGGTCGACATGCCGTAGAACGCCAGGGACACCACCAAAAAGCGCAGGATCGGGTCGCTGCGCAACTTATGCCAGGCGCCCGACAGGGTCATCATGCCGTTGATCATGCCGCCCCAGCTCGGCGCCAGCAGTACCAGCGACATCACCATGCCCAGGGACTGTGCCCAGTCCGGCAGCGCGGTGTAGTGCAGGTGGTGAGGACCGGCCCAGATGTACAGGGTGATCAGCGCCCAGAAGTGCACGATGGACAGGCGATAGGAGTACACCGGGCGCTCGGCCTGTTTCGGCACGAAGTAGTACATCATCCCGAGGAAGCCGGCGGTGAGGAAAAAGCCTACCGCGTTATGCCCGTACCACCACTGCACCATGGCATCCGTCGCACCGCCATACAGCGAGTAGGACTTGGTCAGGCTGACCGGGATTTCCAGGTTGTTGACGATGTGCAGGATCGCCACGGTGATGATGAACGCACCGAAGAACCAGTTACCGACGTAGATGTGCTTGGTGTTGCGCTTCATCACCGTGCCGAAGAACACGATGGCGTAGGCCACCCAGACGATGGTGATCAGGATGTCGATCGGCCATTCCAGCTCGGCGTATTCCTTGGAACTGGTGTAGCCCAAGGGCAAGCTGATCGCGGCCAGAAGGATGACAAGTTGCCAGCCCCAGAAGCAGAACGCGGCGATTTTCGGCGCGAACAGCTGGGTTTGGCAGGTACGCTGCACCGAGTAGAAGGAGCTGGCGAACAGCGCACAGCCACCGAACGCGAAGATCACCGCGTTGGTGTGCAGTGGGCGCAGGCGGCCGAAGCTGGTCCAGGGCAAGTCGAAGTTGAGCGCGGGCCAAACCAATTGGGCGGCGAGAAAAACCCCGAGCCCCATGCCGACGATGCCCCACACCACCGTCATAATGGCGAATTGGCGGACCACCTTGTAGTTATAGGCGGTACTTAAAGTAGTGTTCATGGTTCCCCATCCACGGTTCAACCCAAGCAAATGCGGCACTTGGGCTGGAGTTATAGGCAGACTGAATAGCGAGGCAAGCATGGGCAAAGAGCACAAGGCCAGTATTGACGGGGATCAATGGGCGCAGTGTGTGCGGGAACACGGTTGGCTTTGGGATGTCGCGTCGGGCGTTGCTTCGGGTGATTGCGTGACGTTGATCCTGGCCCATGGTGCCGGCGCACCGATGGACTCATCCTTCATGAACGACATGGCTGCACGCCTTGCCGGGCATGGCGTCAACGTGTTGCGCTTCGAGTTTCCCTACATGGCCCAGCGCCGACTGGACGGCGGCAAACGCCCGCCCAACCCGGCGCCAAGACTGCTGGAAGCCTGGCGCGGGGTGTATGCCGAGGTGCGACGTCATGTCGCTGGGAAACTGGCCATTGGCGGCAAGTCCATGGGCGGGCGCATGGCGAGTCTGTTGGCGGACGAATTGGCCGCCGACGGGCTGGTGTGCCTGGGGTATCCGTTCTATGCGGTGGGGAAACCGGAGAAACCACGGGTCGAGCATTTGTCCGGGCTGAGCACGCCGACGCTGATCGTGCAGGGCGAACGGGATGCCCTGGGCAATCGGGGAGCAGTGGAGGGCTATGATTTGTCGCCGAGCATCGAGGTGATGTGGCTGGTGGCGGGGGATCACGACTTGAAGCCGTTGAAGGCTTCGGGGCTTACGCATGAGCAGCATTTGGAGGCTGCGGCCGTGCAGGTGGCTGAGTTTCTCAGCGCCTGCTAGGGCCAATCGGGAGCAAGCCCCCTCCCACATTCGACCGCATTCCAAGGGATGTACGCGGTTAACTGTGGGAGGGGGCTTGCTCCCGATAGCGGTCTACCGGTTGAAACGCTCGACCAACGAATACTGGGTATTCGCCGTATGCGTCAGCTCTTCACTCAACTGCGCCGAGTTCAACGCCTGCTCCGAGGTCTGGTCCGCCAACAGCGCAATGGTGCTGATGTTACGGCTGATCTCTTCGGCCACCGAGCTTTGCTCTTCGGTGGCGGCCGCGATCTGGGTGGTCATGTCGGTGATATGCGCCACCGCTTCACTGATGCCCACCAATGCCTGGTCCGCCTCCATCACCCGCGCCACGCCTTCTTCGGCCTGGCGATGCCCGGTGTCCATGGTTTGCACGGCAGCGGCAGCGGTTTGCTGCAGCTTGGCGATCAGGGCATGGATCTGCCCGGTCGACTCAGCCGTGCGCTGCGCCAGTTGGCGCACTTCATCGGCGACCACCGCAAACCCACGGCCCATCTCACCGGCCCGCGCCGCTTCAATGGCGGCGTTGAGCGCCAGCAGGTTGGTCTGGTCGGCAATGCCTTTGATCACGTCGACTACGCCGCCGATCTCGTCGCTGTCCTTGGCCAGTTGGGTGACGGTCACGCCGGTCTCGCCCACGGCCACCGACAGACGCTGAATCGCCTCGCGGGTTTCCCCGGCAATATCGCGACCGCGACCGGTCAGGCGATTGGCTTCCTGGGTCGCATCGGCCGTGCGCTGCACATGGCTGGCCACTTCCTGGGTGGTTGCCGCCATCTGGTTGACCGCCGTGGCCACCTGCTCGGTTTCCACGCGCTGGCGTTCCAGGCCGCTGGAGCTGTTATGCGCCAGGGTATTGGACTGGGCCGCCTGGTCGTTGAGGTGCTCGGCAGTATCCTGCAGGCGCGTCAGGCAGGTCTTCAGGCGTGCCTCCTGGCTGAGGATCGACATCTCCAGGCGCGCCTGGGCACCACGGCTGTCGGTGTACATCTGCGCGATCAACGGGTCGGAGGTGGTCTGTTCGGCCAGGCGCAGCAGGCGCTTGAGGCCGCGCTGTTGCCAGCTCAGGCCCAGCAGGCCCAATGGCACCGACAAACCCGCCGCCAGGGCAAAGCCCCAGTGGGAGTTGAGCGACGCACCGATCATGAAGCTCAACTGGCTGATCAGGATAAACGGCAGCCAGTCCTGCAACACCGGCAGCCACTTGTCCCGCTGGGGAACGGCTGACTTGCCCTGGTTGATGCGTTGGTAGAGCGCCTCGGCACGGCGGATCTGCTCGGCGGTGGGCTTGATGCGCACCGATTCGTAGCCGACCACCTGGTTGCCTTCGAAGACCGGCGTCACATAGGCGTTGACCCAGTAGTGATCGCCCGTCTTGCAACGGTTCTTAACGATGCCCATCCATGGCAAGCCTTGTTTGAGCGTGGTCCACATATGCCCGAACACGGCCGCTGGCACGTCCGGGTGACGGACCAGGTTGTGCGGGGCACGCACCAGTTCGTCGCGAGAGAATCCACTGATTTCGACGAATGCGTCGTTGCAGTAGGTGATCACGCCTTTGGCATCTGTGGTGGAGATCAACCGTTGCTGAGCGGGGAAGGTACGTTCGCGCTGGGTAACGGGCTGGTTATTACGCATGATTGTTCAATCCGCAAGGCTTTCATTGGGTATCGGCGGTAACGGGGGTTTATTTAACTTATTTTTGCAACAATCGGCTTGGCAGTTTCCAGGGTCACGGCTCTTCGGGTGTTGTGGTATCGAGAATGTCCAGAGCCATGCGTTGCTGGATCCTGCTGCGGGAATACTCCTGTAGAAATGCCGCTCGGTCGGTGGTACCCAGATCAAGACGGGCGAGTGCGGCAACGGCAGCGTCCGGGTTTGCGGGGGCAAACACGCAAGCATTGGGAATATGGTTAAGAGTGAACGCTTTTGAATAGCCTTCCAGCCCCGCCAGGATTGGTTTTCCAGTGGCTGCATATTCAAACAGCTTGGAAGGGATGACCTTCAAGAATGCCTTAAAGCTATTAAGGTGCAAAAAAAGCACATCCGCTTGCTGATAGTAGTGAATCAGTCTATGGCGAGGCATGGGAGGAATAAGCTCGACATTCCTTACGTTTCTTTTGATCAGCGCCTCGCTCAGTTTTTTCATCGTGCTGCCATCGCCAATGACATAGAAACAGGCCCTGTTTGCCAGCCGTTCGGCCAGGGCGGGCAGGATTTTTTCCAGGCCTTGGCCGGCGCCGACATTGCCAGCGTAGACGATCTTCAGCAGGCGTGTCGGGTCGTCAGGCGGTTCGGTAGGGAAGGGGGTTTCAAGAAACAGATCATCCACACCGTTGGTGTAGGTTGAGAAGGTCTTGTGTGGATAACGAGGCGCGAAGTAATTCAGGAAGCCGGGGGATACCAGGTTGACCCGCGTCGCATACCCAAGGGTGACTTTTTCCAGGCGGGAAAACACCCGTGCCAGGAGCTTGCCGACAACACCGGGGAAAAGCTCGGGCAGGACGTCGACAAAGATATCGCGAATATCCAGGTAGAGAGGCGCGTGTTTTCTGCGCGCGATGGCGGCGCCCAGTGCGGCCGTCATCAGTCGCGAAGAGGTGGCCACGATCACGTCATACGGCTTACCCTTCACGGCCTGAAGGACGCCGCAGGCATAGTGGGCAAACCCCCAGGCCTGGCCCCATGCGCTGAATCTGTGCGCGGGGAGGCCGATGCGGGTGACGGACAGCTTCGGCTGATGCGCGGTGTGGGCAGGGTCAGCCTCATAGGACGGGTAGCGGTTTGGCTGGGTGGTCAGTACCTCGATCTCTATCTCACCGTTACCGTGGGTGAACAAGGCCTTGACCAACGCCTCGACGCGAAATGCCGACAGATCGGGCGGAAAGTAATAGCTCAATATGAGAATGCGCTTGGTCATACGCGCACCTCGGTTTTACGCCGCAGTACACGCTCGTACAGCGCCACCAGCGTGCTTTCCTGCCGTTCCCAATTTAAATGCAGCGCGGCATTTTTTGCGTTTTGCGCCAGTGCCTGACGCAATAACGGTTCATCGATCAGGCACTGCAGTGCGGTGCGCAGTGATTGCTCCGAGCCTGCCGGTACCAAAAGTCCTATGGAGTAGGCCCGGACAATCTTGCGAATCTCCGGAAAGTCCGTGGCCACCACGGGCAGCCCGGCGATGACATATTCAAATAATTTGTTCGAGTCGGTGGTGAAGTGGTTCAGGCAGGTATTTTCGATCGGCTGCACACCGATATCGGCTGATGCGGTGTAGCTGGGCAAATCCGCCAGTGCAACGGTCGGGATAAAGTGCACTCGGTCTGTCAGGCCAAGTTCCGTGCGCAATGCCATCAAGGCAGGGGTAAGCCTGCCGCTCCCGATCAATACAAGGTAAGCGCCTTGCAACGACGCCGCCACGCGTAGCAAGCGTTCCAGCCCGCGCCCCTGTTGAAGGCCGCCCTGATAGACAACGATAGGCCAGGGGTGTCGCAAGCCCAACTCAAGGCGAATCCTCTGGCCGGGTGAGGTGGCGCTCAGGCAGGGGCGGTTTTGCAGTACCAGCGGGCGGGCGATTCCATAGGCCCTGGCAAAAAACCTGGCCCGGCTTTGCGTGGTGGTAATGATGCCTTCGGCCCTGGGCATCAAGGTTTTTTCGACACAACCTACCCAGCTGCGAAAGCGCGCATACCCCTCGCGGCTGGTGCTGATTTCGTGGGCGTCATACACCAGCCTGGCGCCGCTGAGCCGGGCCGCCAGCCAGGCGGTGGGCAGGGTATTGACGTCGTGGGCATGCACCACCGCAGCGCGATGCAGGGCGATGCGTAGCAGCAGCCCTGCATGTACCCAAAGCCGCGAAAGAATGCGTCGCAGGGGCATCGATTGTTCGGCTGCGAACGGGCCTGGCGATGGGGGCGATCCGGCGTTGGCCGCACCCCAGCGCACGCTGCGCGCTACGCGTACCACGCGGATGCCTTCGGCCAGCACCTCCTTGCGATGCGTCACGCCGGGCGCATGCAGGGCGAACACGGTGACTTGATAACCGGCTGCCTGGAGTGTCCGGGCTTGCTTCAATACGCGGGCGTCGTTGCGGAACTCATTCCAGACGATCATGGCGATGCGGGGCACGGGAGACTCCTGTTGATGTGGACGGGGTTCAGCGGGTCGGGTGGAGGGCGAGAAACATCCGGTTGATGCTCGGGGCGTGGGTGTTCAGGTAAAGAATGTCCTGGGTCAGGACCTTCAGTCTGCTGAGGCTTTGACGTATCAGGATCAGCGCTATCAACGCGATGTACAGGTGGGGAGGCGTCAGGCAGAGAAAGTCGACAATGATGAAGGCGAATGCCGCCAGAAAGCCCATTGAGTAAAACGCATCGGCCACCGTGAGTGGGTGACGGGAGAGTACCGCCTGCACACGTTGGCTACGGTTGTTCAAGCCAATCAGCACAGCCGCAGCGAGCACGGAATAAGCCAGGCCGATCGCCAGGAGGGACGGGTAGAGGTAGAGCAGCACGCAGAAGACGATCAGGGTAAACATGGCGTCGGATAAACCCCGCGCAAACCTGGAAAATGTCCTGGCTGCCAGGGCCAATTGGGTTTTTAGCCGCGCAGGTTCGGCACCGCCGTCTATCAGGGCGCGTGCCCCCGCCCTTGAGTAACGGGAGGCCATGAACCCGGCGCCCAGGTAAAAAGCGTAAAGGATCACCGTCAACAGACCGAGCCCGATGATCAGGGCGGTTTGATCGAGGCCTTTCAACGGGGCTGGCAAATAGGCGGGGACCGTCTCTGAACCGAGCAGGATGACAATCTTGATCGGCAGGAAGTACGTCGTTATCAACAACACTTGTGCGCAGAAATGTGCGGTATGGGCCATCAACACCGCACGTGGAGCGATGCTCATGAGGTGCTGGCCCAGGCATACGCACCAGAGAAGTGCCGACAGGATACGGTATTGCAATGCCTTAACGTCTCGGCTCACCGTGGGGTTCCCGTATCAGGCTTAGTTCGGCCGCGGTGATCAAATGCATAGCGCTCTGCGCAAGCACGCGTTGCCTGGCGTTGAATGATTTCGCCCTGAATATTTCCGGGTTGAAAAACAGTGTTTCTATCCCTTCGCCGAGCCCGGTGAAACTCTCGGGGGCCGATAGAAAACCGCAGTCGTCGTCAACAAACTCAGGGATGGCCCCGACCCGATTAGTCAAAGGGACCAGGCCCGACGCCATGGCTTCGTCACGCGATACCCCTTGTGTGTCCATGCGGCTGGGGCACAGAAACACGCCATAGTGTTTGTGCAGGTCGGCGATCTCGGATTGTTTCAAATAGCGTTTTTCGAGGGTGACGTTCGGGTACTGACGCAGCGGTGCGAGGGTTTCTTCAAACAAGGGTCCGTCACCGACCATCAGGAACTCAAGTTCGTTGAACCATGGCTTGGTCGCCAGCAGTTGAATGGTTTTGACGCTCAGGTCGTTGGCGTAGGTGCGTGACACATAGGGGCGGATCGAGAGGATTTTCTTGCGCTGCTCAGGCGGTTTTTCCTGATAGGCAAACAGCCGCGTATTGATGGGGTTGTGGATCACTCGGTATTGACTCCTCGGCAACCTGAACCCCAGGTCTTCCATGACGTCTTCGGCAAACTGTCGGGAGACGAATACCAGTTGCAGATTGGGCGGCATGGGTTGCAAAAGGCTGAGCCAGAAGCCCATGCGTCGCTCACTGTCGAGCTTGGCCAGTTGCAACAGTGTTTCGTCGCCATAGTTGTAAGCCCGGCGCCACCAAGGTTGGATCTCCGCGCCGTGCACCCAGGCAATCACCCGGAGGCGGGGCAAGTAGGGGCGCACTATTTCCCACATCTGCGGATCCAGGAAGTGCACCAGCAGTGTCGTGTACTGTCCGCTGTCCAGCATGCTTGCCAGGGCGCTGCCCGGGCCGGTCACCACGTCGACATTTTCAAATTCGTGATAACTGATCGACTCGTCGGGGCGCAGACGAAAGACATCTACCGCCAGGCCCTGTTCCTGATAGGCCATGACACGGGTATGAATAAAGCCATTACGGTACAGGTCGTCATAGGCCGGGTAGTGGTTGGTCAGCAGCAGGTGCGCGGCCTTGGCGAGGAGGTGGGAGGGTTGGATTTCCCGGTGTCCTTGAACCAATGCCTTGATCGTCGTGCTGCCGCTGCCGTGGGCCCGCAGGCCCAGGCGCAGGTACGCTGTTTCGGGCGGTATATCCCAGGCCTGATTGCGATTGGCCTGCTGCATGACATGGCTGATCCGTTGTTTCTGCGCATCCAGATACAGCACGACCAGTTGCAGGTTCAGGCCCGGCGTGGCATCGAGCAGCAATCTCAAGGTGTCGTCGGCCTGTTTCAGCTGGGCAACGTTCAACTCGTGCCTGGCGTAGTGATATTCATGTTTTCCGTCCGCGAGGGAGGAGTCGATATGCCAGGTGCCGCCTTCGACCTGCGCGCGCAGATACTTGCTGCGCAGCGGGCCGAACAGTTCTGACAGGTCCCGGCCGTTGCTCAGCGGGCCATCAGTATCTGCGCTCAGTGGCGGGATCGTTTCACTGCTGCGCTGGAGATGCTGGAGGCTGATTCCGCTGTTCAGCTCGAGGTCATCCACCACCGCAACGACGTGCTGTCGATCAGTGCCCGCGGCGTTTTCGCAGTAGTTGAACGCATCGATCGCGAGGGATGGAGGGTGGGTGTAGGTGAGCGCCGGGAGGCTTTCCAGCCAGGCACGGGCGGGCTGTTGTGCCAGCACTTCTGTCTTGATCAAGGCCCGACGTGCCGCTATCCCGGTGGCACTGCGGTATTCCTGGCCTGGGTTTATCAGGCGTATATCCTGTTCGTCCGCGGCATGGTGCGCCATCTTGCCGATCACCCGGGCCTTGCTGTAGCGCGTGGCCAAGGCCAGGTCGAGCAAGTAGTGAGGGCCGTAGTAGTCCACGGCAAGCATGGCGCCGAACCAGTCGGCGCCGCCTGCCAGCTCGCCGAGGGTGAGCTTGTCCAGCTGTTTGCGCTCAATCAGCTGCAAGCGCGGGTCAACGGTGGCGGGCTGCCTTGCCGGCGCGTCGCTTACCACGACATACAGCTTGACGCGGGGGTAGCGCTGACGCCGCAGATGCTCAATGAGCGCCTGCAATTGAGCCTCGTCGGCCGCCTCAGCGACCAGGCAAATCGTCGGCAGTGGCAGGTCATGCACGCGATGGGTCACCTTGCTCATCACATACATCAACCGGTGGGCATAGGTGTGTTCCAGCATCACCTTTCGCAGCCCTGCCAACCGCAGCCTGGCGTGTCCGGCGGGCGTGTCGAGGCGACGCAAGACCTCCTGGCCGTTGTCGCTGCAGATGACCAGGTCGCCCATCAGCACACGCAGGCCGCGAGAAAAATTGCTGACGGTCAGGGTGTTGGAACCCAGCAATTCAAAGGCACGACGGGCGAACATGGATTGCGACTGTTTGACCGAATTGAGATTGATCGCATACCGGTAGCCCTTGTAGGCCAGGTCTATCTGTGTCGCCTCAAGCGTACCGGCAATGTAGCCCCGATATCGGGCCGGAAACTGATAGTTGGCTTCTGACTGGCCGAAGTTGCGATCGTAGATTTCCAGCGGACGAAAGCCCGGCAGGGCATTGACGAAGTGTTCCAGGTCCCGCGTCCGTTCGGGGTATCGGCAGTAGTAGGCACCGGCGAAACAGAACGCATCCTTGCGCTCGTACAACTCGATCGGGTTGTGCATCGCCGGTTGGCAGGCAAAGGGCAGCAGGTAGACACGCTCATGCCCCAGCGCGCTTTTATAGCGATGAATACAGTCGATATCCGTGGTGAACACCAGGTCGAACTGTGTGGCGGTACCCAGGAACGTCTCGAAGTGCACCGGATCTTCCTTGTTCCAGAACACCGTTGGCACCTTGTGTTCCCGGCACCACTGCAAGACCTGGCGCAGCTCTGTGCTGTTCTGGGCGATCTTGTTATGCCAGCGGCCATCCTGGCCGCGCCACGCGGATTCGATAAACAGCAGGTCGGGTTGGAACGATTGCAGTTCGGCCAGGCCCTGGTCCGGTGTCAGTTGCAACAGCTCGCATTCATACCGGTAGGCCTCATGGGTAAAGGTGTCCATCACACAGGCCATTCTGAAGGGCTTGGCCGTGTCATGGGGGGCAAGCAACAGCTGGCTGCGCACATGCTCTGCATCCGCCAGCGGAGTGGGGGCCGGCGTGACAAGGAAAGCGGCGGTGCCAGGCAGCGCCGGTGGGATCGCATCATCGCCAGGGGGGGCCGTAGGTGCGTTGCCTTTGCGACGTGCGCGGGCTTGTTGATACAGCTTGAACAAGGCGCCAGGCAAAAGCAGGCATTCACGTAGCGAGCCCACCCCCACACGCAGTTGATACCCCAACTGATAAGTGGTGCTGGCCCGCGTCTTGATCAAGCGATTTTCCAGCAGGTGGCACCTGGCGTTTGCGCGCTGCAGATTGGCGGTCAGGACTTCTATTTGCCCTTGCTGCCGGGTATTGCACTCGGTTGAGTACGCCAGTTCGTTCTTGAGTTGCTGAATGCGCTCAGTCGCTTCACGGTATTTCTGATTGACCTGTTCCCGCTGTTGGCGACCGCCGGCTACCTGGCCAAGCAGGTTACGCTCGACGGACTCGAACGCCGCTTCCAGTTGACGTAGATGCTCGACACCCAGCGAACAGCCCTCGGGTTCTGTTTTGATGGCGACCATTCCCACCCACTTGCCCAGCATTTCGACCTGGATGACCTGCAGGTACGCACTCAACAGCCGAAAGGGTTCCAGCAGGTAGAACGTGTGCTTGTGGTCAAGGAAGTCATTCACTCCGAACGGCACGGTGATGATCAGCCGGCCACGCGGCTTGAGCATCGATGCGGCTTTTTCGACGAAGGCTGCCGGGTGGATGAGGTGCTCAAGCACTTCACTGATCACGATGCTGTCAGGTTCCATGCCCTGGGTGTCCAGCGACATAAAGTCTGCATTCAAGTAGCGGACGTTGCGCTGCACGTGATCGGGTTCGGCCCTCAGGTAATCTTTGGCCTGCTCGAACGCCCTGGGGTCGTTATCCACGCCCGTGACCCTGTGGCCTTCACGGGCCAGCAACACGGGGATAATGCCCTGGGAGCAACCTACGTCGAGTACTGTCCTGCCGGTGACCTGTGCGCAGATCCAATGGATCCGCGCACGGGTTTCCTGCATGAAGTGTTCGCCCAGCTTGCCGTAATAGGCTTCCATGACGCGATCATGGGTATCGGCGAGTGGCTGTGGATTATTCATCGTCAGTTCGCCAGTACGCCGGCAGCATCAATCACCACGCCGTTGCTATGTCGCGCTGACATGGATCTGAATTCGCGATGCCCGACCAGCAACACATGGATATGGGCGCTGTCCCAGGCACAGGCCACGTCGGTCAGGGAATGGCCAGTCAGGTCGTCGGGCAGTGCATCGATATTGGGCTCGACCAGCAGCAGCGTTATCCCCAGTTCGTTGGCCAACTGGCGGGCAATGCCAAGTGCCGGGCTTTCACGCAGGTCGTCGATGTCTGCCTTGAACGCCAGGCCATAGCAGGCAATTCGCACGTTGTGCGCGCGCAGCCCGGGGTGCTTGAACAAAAGGTTGGCCACCGCCACCTTGACTTGCTGGATGACCCACTGGGGTTTGCTGTCGTTGACCAGGCGTGCGGTGCGGATCAACAGCGCCAGGTCCGGTGTTTTACTGACGATGAACCACGGGTCCACCGCTATACAGTGCCCACCGACGCCAGGCCCGGGCTGCAGGATATTCACACGCGGATGATGGTTGGCCAGGCGGATCAGCTCCCATGGGTCGATCTTCAACTGTGCGCAGATCATCGAGAGTTCGTTGGCGAAGGCGATATTGACGTCGCGGAAACTGTTTTCGGTCAGCTTGCACATTTCCGCGGTGCGTGTGTCAGTGACAATGCACTGGCCTTCGACAAACTGCTGGTAAAGCCGTACTGCTGCGGCTGAGCAGGCATCGGTCATGCCCCCGATGATGCGGTCATTGCTGACCAATTCCCTCAAGACATGCCCTGGCAGTACCCGTTCGGGGCAGTGGGCGATGCGGATGTCACTGGCTTGCTGATGGGTGGTGGGAAAGGTCAGGTCCGGACGCACACTGGCCAGCCATTTCACCAGCAGTTCGGTGGTACCGACCGGAGAAGTCGACTCCAGGATCACGAGGTCGTGCTTTTTCAGCACCGGGGCGATGGCACGGCAGGCCGCTTCTATATAGCTCAGGTCTGGCTCGCGGTTTTCCAGGAATGGGGTGGGCACGGCGATCAGGAAGGCATCCGCCGGCTCCGGCCGGGTTGTCGCCCGCAGGTAGCCGTGGCTGACCGCCGAGCGGACCAACCGGTCCAGGTCGGGCTCTATGATATGCACTTGGCCGAGATTGATGAGGTCCACGACATGCGGGTTTATATCGACGCCAATGACTGTTCGTTGCGGCGAGGCAAACAGCGCGGCGGTGGGCAAGCCGATATAACCCAGGCCCAGGACGCAGAGCGTCGGCACGCTCATGCCGCGGCCTCGTTTTTTCGCCAGGTTGTGATCAGAACTTCGCGAATGCGTGTGCACGCTCTGCCGTCACCGTAGGGGTTGTGGGCATTACTCATCTCCCGGTAGGCCGCGTCATCGCTGAGCAGCTCCCTGAGGTGGTGGGTAATGCTTGCGATCTCCGTGCCCACCAGCCGCGCCGTCCCGGCATCGACTGCCTCGGGGCGTTCAGTCGTGTCACGCATCACCAGCACCGGCTTGCCCAGTGCAGGTGCTTCCTCCTGGATACCGCCCGAATCCGTGAGAATCAGGTACGCCCGGGTCATCAGGTAGACAAACGGCAGGTAATCCAGCGGCTCGATCAGATGTACATTGCTGATGCTCGCCAGTCGCCGTCGCACGGGTTCCTGCACATTGGGATTCAGGTGCACGGCGTAGACAAAGGTCACCGCCGGGAAACGCGCGGCGGTTTCAGCCAGGGCCTGGCAGATACGTTCAAGACCGTCACCAAAGTTTTCCCGGCGATGGCCTGTCACCAGGATCATCCGCTGGTCTTGGGGCAGAAAGGCAAATTGCCGGTCAAGGCGGCCGCGCAGAGGGGATGTCGGGGCGTGAAGTTTCTCTACAACGCTGAGCAGTGCATCGATCACTGTATTGCCCGTGACATGAATGCATTCGGCGGCCACCCCCTCATTGATCAGGTTCTGCCGCGAGGTTTGGGTGGGGGCGAAATGCATCGAGGCAAGGCTGCCGGTCAGGCGTCGGTTGCCCTCCTCGGGCCAGGGGGAATAGAGGTTGTGGGTACGCAGCCCGGCTTCGATATGGGCAACGGGTATCTGTTGGTAATAGGCCGCCAGACTGGCTGCAAAAGTGGTCGCCGTATCCCCGTGGACGAGGATCACATCGGGTTTGAAGTCTTCCAGGACAGCTTGCAGCCCCTGGATGATTGCCGTCGTCACATCCGTCAGGTTCTGATCCGGCTTCATGATGTTCAAGTCGTAGTCAGGTACCAATCCAAACAGCTCAAGCACTTGGTCCAGCATCTCTCGGTGCTGCGCCGTGACACACACTCTCGAGTGGAAACGGTCGTCATTGGCGAGATTGATCACCATCGGCGCCATTTTGATGGCTTCCGGGCGCGTGCCGAAGATAGACAGTGTCTTGAGAGGCATGGGGATGGCTTCTTGTATGGAGGGTGAGTAAAAGCTGGGCCTGAAACGCGGGTGCACAGCTGCCTTCAACGCAGTGCCAGGCGTGTCAGCGCGTAGGGACCGGGTTGTGCGGAGTGGGGCGATAACGAAGGGGGATTCTGCCCAAAGGGCACGCGGCCGACTACTGACCGTTCGGCTGGTTACGAGGTGTTACCAATGTCGTAAAAGTACCCGGGCAGCGCCGAAGGCAGTCATCAGCCTGCCAGCATCGGATAGGTAAACAACCCGAAGTGAAGCAGATTCAAGCCAACGTGCGTGGCAATCGCCGCACCCAGCCCGCCAAACCGATACGCCAGGCCATAACCGACCCCGGCGATGCCCGCCAGCAGCACCCATTGCCACCCTGCACCCACGTGCACCAGGCCGAACAGCAGCGATGCCAGCAGCAGCGCGAGGTTTTCGCCGTAGGGCAACTGTCTGAAGCGCCGGCTCAAGCCGCCTTGAATGTAGCCACGGAACAGGGCTTCTTCCACCAGGGTCACCAGCAACAGGTTATTGAGCACCCATAGCCAGGCCTGGTCCGGCCATTTCGGCGCCCAACTGATCACGCCCAGCAAGGCTGCGCCACCCAGCGCGACGATGGCGGTAAGGGGCAGCACCAACGCGGTGACGCAGATCGACAGGCGCAACGGACGCCGCGCCACAATCCACGGGCAGGCCAGCAGCAACCAGAAACCAATCAGCGGTTTGTCCTGGTTCAGATACATCGAGAACGGCACGGCATCGGGGGTGAAGCGCTGCGGGGCAATGCCGCGACCGTTATGGAACCCCGGCAGCCAGTGCATCGCCAGGCCTAGCGCCAACACGACAAACAGCCCGTGACCCAGGTAACGCGCCCACGGCGTGCGCTGCTGGCGTACGGCATAGCCGGCGATCAACAGCAGGGCGACGGACACCAGCGCCAGTACGCCCAGTTGCCCGTAGGCCAAGGCCAGCGCATAGCCGATGGAAAGAAGCGCCAGGTACAGCCAGGGCAATGGGAGCATGGGGGAATCCTTGGAAAAAACCGGTTGGCATTATAGCGACGGCCCGCGCCCCGAAACGTGAAAACGCCTCCCCGCAAAAGGGCTTGGGCAAGTGATTGCAAAACATGTCATCGGCTGGTTATAGTCCTCGCGTCCTTATCCCTTCAAAAAGATCAGCACATGCCAGCTTCCCTGCGCATAGCGGTAGTCGATTCAGCGGTCAACGCTGTGCGCGTGCCGTGCGCGAACAAGCAGCCTGCGCAGATCAGTCACTACCCCCCACCTGTCAGTAGCACGCCGGTGTACGCAGTCGTATCACCGCCGGGTGTTGGCATTTCGGGCTGATCGGCACGTTGCTGTGCCCGCTCTGCCTGCCTGAAAAAAACTACTGAATTTCAGCCTCTGCGGCTGAATCGGCTTTTTTTGCCTGATTACAGGTGGTAACCATGTCCGTTCTTTCGAAACACTCCGTGGCCGCGGCGGCCTCGACGAGCCTGTTTGTCCTGCTGTGGAGCAGCGGGGCGATCTTCTCCAAGCTGGGCCTGGCCCATGCGTCACCCTTCGCCTTCCTGCTGATCCGCTTTGCCGTCGCCCTTGCAGGCTTGGTGGTGCTGGTGCCGATCCTCACGCTGAAACTGCCGCGTCCCGGCAAGCCCCTGTTGTACGCGGCGGCAACCGGGTTGGTGTTGCTGGGGGCCTATCAGATTTTCTATCTGCTGGCCCTGGACCTCAGCGTCACCCCCGGCGTCATGGCGACCATCATGGGGGTGCAGCCGATCCTCACCGTGGTGCTGATGGAGCGCCAGCGATCCTGGCGCCGGATGTTCGGCCTGAGTCTGGGCTTGGCCGGGCTGATCATGGTGGTCTACCAAGGCATCGGGCTGGCGGGCATGTCCCTGGCCGGGATGCTGTTCGGGCTGCTGGCCCTGGCAAGCATGACCTTCGGCTCGATCATGCAAAAGCGCATCACCGACAACCCCCTTGGTACCCTGCCGGTGCAGTACCTGGCGGGGCTGCTGTTGTGTTCGGTGTTCGTGCCGTTCCAGCCGTTCCATGTTGAACACAACGCCGGCTTTTACCTGCCGGTGCTGTGGATGGGCCTGGTGGTGTCGTTGCTGGCAACGCTGTTGCTGTACCGCCTGATCGCCCGGGGCAACCTGGTGAACGTCACCAGCCTGTTCTACCTGGTGCCGGCGGTGACGGCGGTGATGGATTACCTGATCTTCGGCAATCGGCTCGCGATGCTGAGCCTGTTGGGGATGGGCTTGATCATCATTGGGCTGGTCTTCGTGTTCCGCAAAAACTGATGCCCCCCGTAGGTGCCGGCCAGCCGGCGCCTACGGTTTTCGAGGCCGCAATACCAGCCACAACGCCCCGGCAATCAACACGCCGCCATATAAATGCGCCATCGATAACGGCTCGTCGAGCAACAACGCCCCCCACAACACGCCGAACGGCGGGATCAGGAAGGTGGTGGTCATCGACCTCACCGGCCCAATCGCGGTGAGCAGCCGGAAGTACAACACGTACGCAAACGCCGTACACACCAGCCCCAACCCCAGCAACGACAGCCACACTTGCCACCCACCCCAACTCGCCGGCGGATGGCTGATCGCGCTGTAGGCAAACAACGGCAGCAGAAACAGCGTCGCGCCCAGCATGCTGCCCAGGGCCGCGAGACGACTGTCCAGGCCGCCGCGCTGGTCCAGCCAGCGCCTGGCGAGGAACCCGGCAAAGCCATAACAGGTGGTGGCCAACAGGCAAGCCAGTGCGCCCATCAATAATTCCAGGTCAAACGCCACCGGTCCTGCACGGGTCAGCACGCCTACACCGAACAGACCCAGGCACACCCCGGCGATTTTCGACGGGGTGAGGCGTTCGCTGAAAAACAGCCCGCCAATCAACACCCCCATCAACGGCGTGGTGGCATTGAAGATCGCCGAGTAACCCGCCGGCAGCACCTGGGCGGCCACCGAATACATGGTCGCCGGGATCCCCGAGTTGATCACCCCCAGCAACAGGACTGTCTTGAACTTGCCCTGGAAATCCCAGTTCACCCGCGCCATCGCCAGGATCACCAATAGCCCGGCGGCGGCAATCGATACGCGGAAAAATGCGGTCGGCACCGTGCCGATTTCCGGCGCGATAATGCGCATGAACAGAAAGCTCGCGCCCCAGATGGCGGCGAGCCCCAGCAGGTAAAGGGTGTCAACAGGCCTCACGGAACACTCCTACATCAATAAGGCCGCGAGTGTTGCACGCCGCCTTCATTGATTACAGGACAAACCGCGTCACCAGCCCATTCAGGTCCACCGCCAGCCGCGACAGTTCCTGGCTGGCGGCCGAGGTCTGGGTGGCGCCGGCGGCGGTCTGGGTGGACAGGTCGCGGATGTTCACCAGGCTGCGGTCCACATCGCGCGCTACCAGCGCCTGTTGCTCGGCGGCGCTGGCGATCACCAGGTTGCGCTGGCTGATCTGCGAGATGGCGGCGGTGATTTTTTCCAGGGCGCTGCCGGCGCTGTTGGCTCGCTGCAAGGTCTGGCCGGCATGCTCGGCGCTGCTGTTCAGCGCCTCGACGGTGGCCTGGGTGCCTTGCTGGATACCGGTGATCATCTGTTCGATTTCTTCGGTGGAGTCCTGGGTGCGCTGTGCCAGCGAACGCACCTCGTCGGCGACGACCGCGAACCCACGCCCGGCTTCACCGGCACGCGCCGCTTCAATCGCGGCGTTGAGCGCCAGCAGGTTGGTTTGCCCGGCAATGCCGCGAATCACTTCCAGCACCTTGCTGATGTCCTGGGCTTGCAGCGCCAGGCCTTCGGCCTTGTTCGAGGCGCCGAGCACTTCGTCCACCAGGTTCTGGATCGAGCTGATGGTTTCGCTGATCTGGTAGTGGCCGTGCTTGCTGTCCTCATCGGAAGCCTGGGACGCCTCGGCGCTGGACACCGCATTACCCGCGACCTCGTCCACCGCCGTGCTCATCTCGGTCACGGCGGTGGCCGCCTGCTCGATTTCATCGTTCTGCGCCTGCAGGCCGCGCGTGCTTTGTTCCATCACCGCGCTCATTTCTTCCGCGGCGGAAGCCAGTTGCTGCGCCGATTCGCTGATGCCTCGGATGGTGGTCTGCAGCTGCGCTTGCATGGTCGCCAGGGCGCTCAGCAATTGCGCGGGTTCGTCATGGCCGCGCACCACGATCGGCTGGCTCAAGTCGCCGGCGGCGATGGTGCGCGCCACGTTCAGGGCCTGGCCGATCGGCGCGGTGATGCTGCGGGTCAGCAGCCAGGCCAGCAGCAAGGTGGCGATCAATGCGACTGCGATAATCAGGCCGACAATCCACTGTGCGCTCGAATACATCTGTGCGGCCGAATCGGCCGCCGCTTCGACGCCGTTCTGGTTAAAGACGATCAGGTTTTCCAGGCTCTGGCTCAGGATCGTGCCCTGGGGGGCGAGGCGGCTGACGAGCAGGTCGAGGGCGTCTTGCTGTTGATCCTTGTCCACCAACGCAACCATCTGTCCGACGATGGCCAGGTACGTCGCGACATTGCCCTTGAGGGTTTTCAGCAGTTCGCGCTCTTCGTCATTGCTCAGCAAGGTTTCATGACGATCGAGCAGGGCTTGCAGTTCGCTGCTGGTGCGGCTGATCAGGCCTCTGCTGGTGTCACGCACGCGAGATTCGTCGGTGCTCACCAGGCGCAGGGACTCCAGGCGGATGGTGGCCACCAAGGCTGCGCTGTCATGGATATTCTCGATGCTCGGCATCCAGGTTTGCTCAATGACCAGCGCACTTTCCCGCAGCTTGGCCATCTGGCCCAGGCCAAACATTCCCACAATCACCAGCAAGCTGGCCAAAACCCCAAAACTCAGACTGGCACGCAGACCGATCCTCATGTTCCTCAATGACATCTCAATGCTCCTTGGGCGATTAGAACCTGCTCCCGGATCGGTCTTCGGACCTTGTTAGGGTGGGAGAGGGCGCGCTATATATCAAAGTGCCATCAAGGTAGTAATCGGGGTTTCCCTTAGTTGGATCCAAAGCCTTATGGAGGACCCGCGGCCGTTCTGGTTGGCGGTTTTCCGGCTTCTACCTGCCAGGCCACGGCGCTCAAGGCCTGTGGATCAAACGCGGATCGACTGTAAGGTGTGTTTATTGACCGGATGGTCGAATTAAAAAAATTGAAAATAAATGTACGAAATGAACAGACTTGTACAGGTCAGTGCAAAAAATGACCCTTCTCCTGCCTGCGTACACTGGCTAAGCTCAGGGCTTCCAGATGCCCGCTCGAGGTTTCCCGCATGTCGCCATCCACGCCTGCCCTCGCTATCGCCCGCACCATCCTCGAAGGCTTCGACGATTACCGCGAACACTTTCGCCAGATCACCGATGGCGCCTGCGAGCGTTTCGAAAAGGCCCAGTGGCAACAGGGGCAGGCGGCGTCGGCGGCGCGGATCAACCTGTACGAAGACAAGGTCGGTGAAGTGAGCGCGCGCCTGCGTGCGAACTTCGAGGGCAGCGCATTGCTCGACATTGACCTGTGGCCCCTGGTGAAAAGCGCCTATATCGGCCTGATCGACCTGCGCTTTGACGATGAGCTGTCCGAGACCTGGTACAACTCGATCTTCTGCGGTCTGTTCAGCCATGACCTGATCAGCGACGGCTGCATGTTCATCCACACCACGCGGCCGAGCCTGCGCCGGGCACGGGCGGCACAAACCCGTACCTACGCGCCCGCCGGCCAGATTCCCGAGATGCTCGCGCAGATTTTTGCCGACTATCGTTTCAGCGAGCCCTACGCCGACCTGGCAGCCGACCTGCATCGCCTCGAAGCCCAACTGCGGGAAAACCTGCCGGACTGGGTGTGCAAGGACCCGGACCTCAAGGTCGAGCTGTTTTCCTCGGTGCTCTACCGCAACAAAGGCGCCTACCTCGTCGGGCGCATCTACACCCGCGACGAACAATGGCCCCTGGTGATTCCGCTGCTGCACCGCGAAGGCCAGGGCATCCAGATCGATGCGCTGATCACCGACGAGGCCGAGGTGTCGATCATCTTTTCGTTCACCCGTTCCTACTTCATGGTCGACGTGCCGGTGCCGGCGGAATTCATCGGCTTTCTCAAACGCATCCTGCCGGGCAAGCACATTGCCGAGCTGTACACCTCGATTGGTTTCTACAAACACGGCAAGTCGGAGTTCTACCGCGCGCTGATCAACCACCTGGCGACCACCGACGATCGATTCATCATGGCCCCCGGCGTGCGTGGCATGGTCATGAGCGTGTTCACCCTGCCGGGCTTCAATACCGTGTTCAAGATCATCAAGGACCGTTTTTCACCGTCGAAAAACGTCAACCGCGCCACGGTGATCGAGAAGTACCGCCTGGTCAAAAGCGTCGACCGCGTCGGGCGCATGGCCGATACCCAGGAGTTCGCCGACTTCCGCTTTCCCCTGGGCAAGTTCGAGCCCGAGTGCCTGGCGGAGCTGCTGGACGTCGCCGCCGGCACCGTAGAAGTGGAAGGCGACACCGTGCTGATCCGCCACTGCTGGACCGAACGGCGCATGACCCCGCTCAACCTCTACCTGGAAAACGCCAACCCCGCCCAGGTGCGCGAAGCCCTGGAAGACTACGGCCTGGCGATCAAGCAACTGGCGGCAGCGAACATTTTCCCCGGCGACATGCTGCTGAAGAACTTCGGCGTCACCCGTCATGGCCGCGTGGTGTTCTACGACTACGACGAAATCTGCTTTCTCACCGAAGCCAACTTCCGCCACATCCCCGCGCCGCGCACGCCCGAGGATGAAATGGCCTCGGAGCCCTGGTACTCCATCGGCCCGCTGGACGTGTTCCCGGAAGAGTTCCCGCCGTTCCTGTTCGCCGACGCCGGCCAGCGCAAGCTGTTCGATGAACTGCACGGCGAGCTGTATAACGCTGATTATTGGAAAGGCCTGCAGGAGGCGATTCGTGCAGGCAAAGTGATCGATGTCTTCCCTTATAAAAGAAAAGAGCAGCCATAAGCTCAAAGCGGCAAGTAAAAGCAGATCCGCCCTGACTTGCCGCTTGAAGCTTGCCGCTCGCAGCTGCTTTTCTGCGACAATCCGCACCCGGCATAAATAGACGACCTTTGCGTACCTGATGACTGACCAAGCGCCCGCTATCGACCAACTGCTGAAAAACCTCGACCACGCCATGCTCGCCGACCGCCACCGCTTGCGGCGCCAGTTGCTCGAGCTGCGCAAGAAGCCCGACGAGGAGAAGCTGGCGCAGTGGGTCACGCGCATGCAGGCGTCTTGCTCCCAGGTCACGGCGCGGCGGGCCAGCCTGCCGGTGATTCGTTACGACGACAGTTTGCCGATCGCCGCCAAGCGCGATGAGATCAAGGACGCGCTGCAAAAGCATCAGGTGCTGATCATTGCCGGCGAGACCGGCTCGGGCAAGACCACCCAGTTGCCGAAGATCTGCCTGGAGATCGGCCGCGGCCAATATGGCCTGATCGGCCATACCCAGCCACGCCGGATCGCTGCGCGCAGCGTCGCCAGCCGCGTCGCCGAAGAGTTGGCCACGCCGCTGGGCGCGTTGGTCGGCTATCAGGTGCGCTTCGAAGACCAGAGCGATGCCAACACCCTGATCAAGCTGATGACCGACGGCATCCTGTTGGCGGAGACCCAGAACGACCGTTACCTGGAACGCTACGACACGATCATCGTCGACGAAGCCCACGAACGCAGCCTGAACATCGACTTCCTGCTGGGTTACCTCAAGACCCTGCTGCCGCGTCGTCCCGACCTGAAAGTCATCATCACTTCGGCGACCATCGACCTGGAGCGTTTTTCCAAGCACTTCGACGACGCACCGATTGTCGAGGTCTCGGGCCGCACCTTCCCCGTGGACACCTGGTACCGCCCATTGACCCTGGAACAGGACGAGGAGGGCAACCGCGTCGAAGACGACCTGACCGTCGACCAGGCGATCCTCGCCACCCTTGATGAAATCGCCGCCTATGAGCGCAGCGAACGCCGCAGCCCTGGCGACGTGCTGGTATTTTTGCCCGGCGAGCGCGAGATTCGCGATGCAGCCGAGATGCTGCGCAAGGCCCAGCTCAAGCACACCGAGATCCTGCCGTTGTACGCGCGGCTGTCGCCGGCCGAACAGCAGCGCATTTTCCAGTCCCATCCAGGGCGCCGCGTGGTACTGGCGACCAACGTCGCGGAAACCTCGCTGACCGTGCCGGGCATTCGTTACGTAATCGACAGCGGCACCGCACGCATCAGCCGCTACAGCTACCGCGCCAAGGTGCAACGCCTGCCTATCGAGGCGATTTCCCAGGCCAGTGCCAACCAGCGTAAAGGCCGTTGCGGCCGGGTGGAACCGGGGATCTGCATTCGCTTGTACAGCGAAGAGGATTTTATCGGCCGTCCGGAATTTACCGATCCTGAGATTTTGCGCACCAACCTCGCGGCGGTGATCCTGCAGATGCTGCACCTGCGCCTGGGCGAAATCACCGATTTCCCGTTTATCGAACCGCCGGACGGCAAGGCCATCAGCGACGGTTTCAACCTGTTGCAGGAACTCTCGGCCGTCGACCGCAACAGCCAGCTCACGCCATTGGGTCGCCAGTTGGCGCGCCTGCCGGTGGACCCGCGCATGGGCCGCATGCTGCTTGAAGCCGCCAAGCTCGGCAGCTTGCAGGAAGTGTTGATCGTGGCCAGCGCCATGTCGATCCAGGACCCGCGCGAGCGCCCACCGGAGCGCCAGCAGGCCGCCGACCAGGCCCATGCACAGTGGAAAGATGCGGACTCGGACTTCGCCGGGCTGGTCAATCTGTGGCGTGGCTTTGAAGAGCAGCGCCAGGCACTCACCGCCAGCCCGCTGCGTAACTGGTGTCGCAAGAACTTCCTCAACTACCTGCGTCTGCGCGAGTGGCGCGACTCCCATCGCCAGTTGAGCCTGATCTGCCGCGACATGCAGTTGACCGTCAACAAAGAACCGGCGGATTTCCCCAAGCTGCACAAGGCGGTGCTGTCCGGCCTGCTCAGCCAGATCGGCCAGAAGACCGAAGACGGCGATTACCTCGGCGCCCGTCAGCGACGCTTCTGGATCCACCCGTCCTCGGGTATCGGCAAGAAACGCCCGCAATGGCTGATGACCGCCGAACTGGTGGAAACCACCAAGCTGTATGCGCGCATGGTGGCGAAGATCGATGCCGACTGGATCGAACCGCTGGCCGGGCACTTGATCAAGAAAAACCACTTCGAGCCCCACTGGGAGAAGAAGCGCGGCCAGGTGGTGGCGTTCGAGCAGATCACCCTGTTCGGGCTGATCGTGGTCGGGCGTCGGCCGGTGCATTACGGGCCGATTGACCCGGTGGTGTCGCGGGAGTTGTTTATTCGCGAAGGCTTGGTGCGTGGCGAGATCCAGTCCCGCGCCAAGTGCCTCACGGCCAACCAGCAACTGCTGGAGCAGCTCGACGAACTGGAAGCCAAGGCACGCCGCCGCGATATCCTGGCCGACGAAGAGACCTTGTACGCCTTCTACGATGCACGGCTGCCGGCGGAGATCCACCAGACCGCCACCTTTGACAGCTGGTACAAGGTCAACAGCCAGAAAGACCCGCAGTTGCTGATCATGCGCGAGGAAGACGTGCTGGCCCGCGAGGCCAGTGAAGTCACTGCCGCCCATTACCCGGACACCCTGCACCTGGGCGACCTGGAACTGGCCCTGAGTTACCACTTTGAACCCAACCACCCCCGCGACGGCGTGACCCTGCGCGTACCGGCACCGCTGCTGCCAGCCTTGCCGCCGGAGCGCCTGGAATGGCTAGTGCCGGGGCTGATCGAAGCCAAGTGCATCGCCCTGGTGCGCAACCTGCCCAAGGCCCTGCGCAAGAACTTCGTGCCGGTGCCGGATTTCGTCAAGGCGGCGCTGCAGCGCATCGAGTTTGGCCAGGGTTCGCTGCCCCAGGCATTGGGGCGCGAATTGCTGCGCATGACCGGGGCGCGGGTCAGCGATGAGGCCTGGGCCGAAGCGGCGCAGCAGGTGGAAAACCATCTGAAGATGAACCTGGAAGTGGTCGACGGCCAGGGCAAGTTCCTCGGCGAAGGCCGCGACCTGGCCGAGTTGACTGCGCGGTTTGCCGAAGCCAGCCAGGCCGCGCTGGCCGTGCCGCACACCGCGAAAAGCCAGCAGCCGGTGGAGGCCAAGGTGTTCGCGGCGGTGGCCGAGAAAACCCAGCAGAAGATCGCCGGGCTGTCGATGACGGTCTATCCGGCGCTGGTGGAAGAAAACGGCACCGTGAAAGAGGGCCGTTTTTCCACCGCCGCCGAGGCTGAGTTCCAGCACCGCCGGGCGTTGCAGCGCCTGTTGATGCAGCAATTGGCGGAACCGGCCAAATTCCTGCGCGGCAAATTGCCCGGCCTCACTGAACTGGGCCTGATGTACCGCGAACTGGGGCGTATCGACGCCCTGGTGGAAGACATCCTGCTGGCCAGCCTCGACACCTGTGTGCTGGAAGGCGAAGCCAGTTTGCCCCGTGACGGTGCTGGGTTGGCGGCGCTGGCTGAACGCAAGCGTGGCAGTTGGACCGAACACGCCGAACGCCTGGCGCGCCTGACCCTGGAAGTGCTGAAGCTCTGGCATGGCCTGCAAAAGCGCTTCAAGGGCAAGATCGACCTGGCCCAGGCCGTGGCCCTGAACGACATCAAGCAGCAATTGAGCAGCCTGGTGTATCCCGGCTTTGTGCGCGAAACCCCGGCGCAGTGGTTCAAGGAATTGCCGCGTTTTCTCAAGGCCATCGAATTGCGCCTGGAGAAACTGCCTAGCCAGGTGCAAAAGGATCGTGTGTGGAGCAGCGAACTGGGCGGCCTGTGGGCGCAGTACCAGAACCGCTTGAACAAGCACACCCAGGAAGGCAAGCGCGACCCGCAACTGGAACTTTATCGCTGGTGGTTGGAGGAATACCGGGTGTCGTTGTTTGCCCAGCAGTTGGGGACCAAGGTGCCGATTTCCGACAAGCGCTTGAGCAAGCAGTGGAGCCTGGTCGAGGCCTGATCCCTTTCTCGGTTATCCAGACCAGACAGGTCCAAATGTGGGAGGGGGCTTGCCCCCGATAGCGATGTGTCAGTGGCAGAACCTGTGTCTGGTACACCGCTATCAGGGCAAGCCCCCTCCCACATTGAAACTTGATGGCGTTTTGATCGGGGTGTTTATCCGGCATATGGCGCCAAACCCCAGGGTTTGTGGCAAACTTCGCGGTTATAAATGCCGGGATCGTCGTGATGGGCTGGTGTGTAGCCACGGCGCGATGGAATAAAGCGATGCCAGTTTGATGTCCGCTGGGCGGAATAGAACTACTTACGGTTTGGTACGTCGGTACCAATATCATCTGCCTGACAGATTTAGAGGAACGATCGTGCATAACGTCGTCATCAGCGGCACTGGCCTTTACACCCCTGCCAACAGCATCAGCAACGAAGAACTGGTGCAGTCTTTCAATGCGTACGTGCACCAGTTCAACTCGGACAACGCCGCTGCCATCGAGCGCGGTGAAGTCCAGGCGCTGACGGAGTCGAGCGCTGCGTTCATCGAAAAAGCCTCGGGCATCAAGAGCCGCTTCGTGATGGACAAGGACGGCATCCTTGACCCGCAGCGCATGGCGCCGCGCCTGCCCGAACGCAGCAATGACGAGTGGTCGGTGCTTTGCCAGATGGCCATTGGTGCCGCCGAGCAGGCCCTGCAGCGCGCCGGCAAGACTGCCGCCGACATCGATGGTGTGATCGTCGCCTGTTCCAACCTGCAACGTGCCTACCCGGCCATCGCCATCGAAGTCCAGGAAGCCCTGGGCATCGCAGGCTTCGGTTTCGACATGAACGTGGCGTGCTCCTCGGCGACCTTCGGCATCCAGAACGCCGCCAACAGCATCCAGCTGGGCCAGGCCCGGGCGATCCTGATGGTCAACCCGGAAGTCTGCACCGGCCACTTGAACTTCCGTGACCGCGACAGCCACTTTATCTTCGGCGACGCCGCCACGGCGGTGGTCCTCGAGCGCGCCGACCTGGCAACGTCCGAGCATCAGTTCGACGTGGTGAGCACCAAGCTGCTGACCAAGTTCTCCAATAACATCCGCAACAACTTCGGCTTTCTCAACCGCGCGGCGGAAGAGGGCATCGGTGCGCCCGACAAGCTGTTCGTGCAGGAAGGCCGCAAAGTCTTCCGCGACGTGTGCCCGATGGTCGCCGAGCTGATCGGTGTGCACCTGGCCGAGAACCAGTTGAACGTGGCCGATGTGAAGCGCTTCTGGCTGCACCAGGCCAACCTGAGCATGAACCACCTGATCGTGAAGAAACTGCTGGGCCGCGAAGCCACGGTGGAAGAAGCACCGGTGATCCTCGATACTTACGCCAACACCAGCTCGGCGGGTTCGGTGATTGCATTCCACACCTACCAGGACGATCTGCCCAAGGGCGCCGTCGCGGTCCTCAGTTCGTTTGGCGCAGGCTATTCGATCGGTAGCGTGATCCTGCGCAAGCGTTAAGACAATCGAGGTCTTGAATGGCAGCAGCGGACGACGCGCACCTGCTTGAACGACTGCTCAAGGGCGAGCAACGGGCCTACAAGGAATTGGTCACCACGTACCAAAGCGCGATGCGGGCGGTGGCGTATGCCATCGCCGGCCAGCGCCATGCCGACGAAGTGGTGCAGGACGCCTGGCTGTCGGTGGTGCGCAACCTGGCCAAATTCGAAGGGCGCTCCAGCCTCAAGACCTGGCTGCTGACCATCACCGCCAACGCCGCCAAGGGGCGCTACAAGCAGAATCGCCGGGAAGTGCTGCTCGACGACTTGCCTTCGCCCCACGGCACCATCGGCGATGATCGATTCTCCCCCGATGATGGCCACTGGGCCGTCGCCCCGTATGCCTGGCACCAGGACACCCCGGAAGCCTTGCTGACCGAGGATGAACTGCGCAAGTGCCTGGAGCACACGTTGCTGAGTTTGTCCGAACTGCAAAGCAGCGTGCTGGTGCTGCGTGAACGCCAGGGGTTGGAGCTGGAGGAGATCTGTAATCTTCTGACGCTCTCACTCTCCAATGTCCGCGTGCTGTTGCATCGAGCACGGCTTAAAGTCTTCGCCACGGTGGAGCATTTTGAGGAAACGGGCGAATGTTGACCTGTAAAGAACAAGTGGCACGTTCCAGTGACTATCTCGATGGGCAATTGACCTTTCGCGAACGTCTGCTGGTGCGTCATCACTTGATGTTCTGCCCCAACTGCCGACGGTTTATCCGCCAGATGCGCCTGCTGCAGGCGACGTTGCGGATGCTGCCGCAGGAACCGGTGAAGGATGTGGATGCCTTGGCGCAGCGGCTGGCTGCCGAGCGGCTCAAGGATCAGAAAGGCGGGGAATAAGCAGGCTCGCGTGGGGCGATCGGACGGATGATGGGGACCGATCCACCCACGCAAGTCTGGTACAGCCACCTCGGGCCGTCCTGGCCCGAGGTCTTGAACACTTATCTTTAGAACTTGGCTTCTGCATCCAGCTGGAAGGTGTTGGCTTTGGCGCTACCGTCCACCAGCGTGCGGCTGTAGGTGTCGGTCTTGGTCAGGAAGTAGGTCGCGCCGACGGCGAAGTTCTTGTCGATGTCATAGCCGACTTTGAACTTGTGACCACGGGAACCCGTGAAGCCGCCGCCGAAGTCCGAATCGGTGAAGGCACCCACCACGGCGTTTTTCTGCACGTCGCGGTAGTTGTAGTCCAGGTTGAAACCGAACACCTTGGACTTGGCACCCAGCAACCAGGCCGTGTCCGCATCGTCGATTGCGTCGTTGTTTTTCACGTACTGACCGTAGAACGACAGGGGGACCGCCAGGCCGCCGATATCGACTTGACCGAAGCCTTCATACAGGCGGAACTCGCCGTTGGGGGTGTTGCCGTTGGTTGCCAGCACGTTCGGGGTACTGGTGCCTGAGGCACGGCTGTCTTCATCGTTCTGGTAGGCGTAGACGCTGCCGCCCAGGGTCATTTTCAGGTTGTCGGTCACCGAGAAGCGGGTCCCCAACTGGCCGGTGGTCAGGCGCAGGTCATGGCGGTACTGCACGCCGTCACCGTCCACGTTGTCCTTGAGGTTGTAGTTACCCAGGCTGCCGAACAGCTCGGCGCTGCCGCCCAGTGGGTACTTGTAGGTGAGTGCCAGGCCTTCCGGGTTGATGTCGCTATCCCAGATCACATCGCCCATGTTGACCCAGGGCTGCAGCATTTTGCCGCCAATGATGTGCAGGTTTTTGATCTGGTCGGGGTGGTAGTCGATATAGCCGAGGTCCAGCCAGATCGATTTTTTATCGAAGTAGCCGTCCAGGTCCTGGTTGGTGGAGCGCGCATCGCTGCCGCCGCCGGTGGCGATACGAATACCGGTGTCCACCTGCGGGTTGATTTCGGTGTAGGCGCCGAGGCGCGCGCGGATCCGTTCGCGGTCCTTGTCACGACCGGTGACGCCGGCGCGGGTAACGCCATTTTCGCCTTCGACCTTGATGGTCTCGTGGCGCATGCGCACATCACCCTTGAACTGAGTCTTGGCGGCCCAGGCCAGCTTCTGGTCGAAGCTGCTCAGCTCGTTGGTTTTCTTCGCGGTGGCCGCGATCTGTTCGTTGGTCTCTTGTTGAGCTTGCCGTGCGATCTGCTGTTCTTTCTGGTCTTTGGCCAACTCGTTTTGCAGTTCGGTGTACTGCGAAGCGGTGATCTGGCCGTTGGCCTTGAGCATGTCGAGCAATTTAGCGTCGACTGCAGCGCTGGCCGGAACGCTCAGGGCCAGTAACAGGCCCCCGCACAGGGCCGCTGCAGTTTTAGTGGAAGCAAGACGCATATCAATCTCCGAAAGTGAGGAGGGATGGCAAACCATCCAGGACACAACCGACCGATGACGGACGGAAAAGTAACCACCTGATAGAACCAGGCGCTCTAAAAACAGGCGTCAGTATCACGATCGTTTATGACGGCGCAGTGGCGAAGTGATGTCATGTAGATGACAAATTATTTAAGAATGGAACTATTGATTTAGAGCCTTGTCGGGCGATTTGGGGGTGTGCCCGGACCTGCGATAAGCGATACTCGCCAGGCTTTCATGCCATGACGTAGTGAGGATGCCGATGCCGCTGCAACGCCTGGACAACCTGTCCGAAATCGCTCCGCAGGCCTGGGACGCACTGGTGCCGGACGCCCAGCCCTTTGTGCGGCACGCCTTCCTCAGCGCGCTGGAAGACAGTGCCAGCCTGGGCCCTCAATCGGGCTGGCAACCGGAACATTTGTTGCACTGGGAAGGCGACCGCCTGGTGGCGGCATTGCCCAGTTATCGCAAATGGCATTCCTATGGCGAGTACGTGTTCGACCATGGTTGGGCCGATGCCTGCGAGCGTGCGGGCATTGATTACTACCCCAAGCTGCTGACGGCCGTACCATTCAGCCCGGTCAGCGGCCCCCGCTTGTTGGCGGCCAGCGTCGACGATGGTTTCGAACTGCTGAAGAGCCTGCCGGGCTACCTGGAAATCGAAGGGCTCTCCAGTGCCCATATCAACTTCACCGACGGCTTGGCCGATGAGGCGTTAGCCCAACAACCGGGTTGGTTGCAGCGCCTGGGTTGTCAGTTTCACTGGCAGAACCGTGGTTACCGTGACTTCCAGGATTTTCTCGATGCCCTCAGTTCCCGCAAGCGCAAACAGATGCGCAAGGAGCGCGAACAAGTGGCGGGGCAGGGCATCGACTTCCAGTGGTTGCAAGGCCACGAGTTGAGCGAGGCGCAATGGGATTTTGTCTACGCCTGCTACGCCAATACCTACGCGGTCCGCCGCCAGACACCCTACCTGACCCGCGAATTTTTCAGCCTGCTCGCCGAACGCATGCCCGAGGCGATCCGTGTGGTGCTGGCCAAGCAAGGCACACGCCCAGTGGCCATGGCCTTCAGCCTGATCGGTGGCGACAGCTTCTACGGCCGCTACTGGGGTTGCCTGGCGGAGTTTGACCGGCTGCATTTCGAAACCTGCTTCTACCAGGGCATGGATTACGCCATCGCCCACGGCCTGCAACGCTTCGACGCCGGCGCCCAGGGTGAGCACAAATTGATTCGCGGGTTTGAACCGGTGATCACCCGGTCGTGGCACTACCTGCGCCATCCCGGCTTGAAGAATGCCGTCGAGGATTTCCTCGAGCGCGAACGGGTGGGGATTGTGGCGTATGCCGAAGAGGCGAGGGCAACCCTGCCTTACCGGCAGGGCTGACCCTTTGCCTCAGGCCGGCTCCTCCTTGCCCAGCCATCGATAGACAACACCGCCCGCCACCGCACCCAGGATCGGCGCGAGCCAGAACATCCACAACTGCTGGATCGCCCACCCGCCGACGATCAAGGCCGGGCCGGTACTGCGGGCCGGGTTGACCGAGGTGTTGGTCACGGGGATGGAGATCAGGTGGATCAAGGTGAGGGCCAGGCCAATGGCGATGGGCGCGAGGCCCTTCTGGGCACGGTGGTCGGTGGCGCCGAGGATGATCAGCACGAACATCGCTGTCATCACCAGCTCGCAGACAAACCCCGCTGCCATTGAATAGCCGCCCGGCGAATGCTCGCCATAGCCGTTGGAGGCCAGCCCGCCGGCCAGTTCAAAGCCCGGCCTGCCACTGGCGATGAAGTACAACAATGCGGCGGCGACCACCCCGCCGATGACTTGGGCCACGATGTACGCCGGTAACTCCCTGGCCGGAAACCTCCCGCCCACTACCAGCCCCACCGATACCGCCGGGTTGAGGTGACAACCGCTGATATGCCCGATGGCCACCGCCATGGTCAGCACCGTGAGCCCGAACGCCAGGGCCACACCCAGCAACCCGATCCCGACGGCGGGAAAAGCGGCGGCCAACACCGCACTCCCGCAACCGCCCAACACCAGCCAAAACGTTCCCAACCCCTCTGTGACTGAACGCTTGAACAAAGACATGCAGCACGTCCTTGATAGATCGCTCTACCCAATCAGTAAATCAGTGATGCTCCCTGCAGATTTACTTCAGCGCCCGTCTGGGCACTGCACTGAGTACAGCATGGTTTTTACACAAATCCAGGCCACCAAATGTGGGAGGGGGCTTGCTCCCGATAGCGGAGTGTCAGTCGCAAAATGTGGTGACTGACCCACCGCTATCGGGAGCAAGCTCCCTCCCACATTTGCTTCAGTCGATGCCGACAAACCCACCGGTCTGGTGCTGCCACAAACGTGCATACAAGCCGCCATGGGCCAGCAGCTCGGCATGGCTGCCCGTCTCGGCAATCTGGCCTTTCTCCAGCACCACCAGGCGGTCCATCCGCGCGATGGTCGACAACCGGTGCGCAATCGCAATCACCGTCTTGCCTTGCATCAGGGTTTCCAGGCTTTCCTGGATCGCCGCTTCCACTTCCGAATCCAGCGCCGAGGTGGCTTCGTCCATGATCAGGATCGGCGCATCCTTGAGCAGTACACGGGCAATGGCGATACGTTGACGCTGCCCACCGGAGAGTTTCACCCCGCGTTCGCCCACGTGGGCATCCAGCCCGGTACGCCCTTCCGAGTCCGACAGCAGCGGGATGAACTCCTCGGCACGCGCCTTGTGCACGGCGGCCCAGAGTTCTTCGTCGGTGGCGTCCGGCTTGCCGTACAGCAGGTTGTCGCGGATCGAACGGTGCAGCAGCGAGGTGTCCTGGGTGATCATGCCGATCTGTTCGCGCAGGGTTTCCTGGGCCACTTCAGCGATGTCCTGGCCGTCGATCAGGATCCGCCCGCCTTGCAGGTCGTAGAGGCGCAGCAGCAGGTTGACCAGGGTCGACTTGCCCGCGCCGGACGGGCCGATCAGGCCGATTTTTTCCCCGGCCTTGATCTCAAGGTTCAGGCCGCCAATGATCCCGCTCTGCTTGCCGTAATGGAAATCCACGTGCTCGAAGCGGACTTCGCCACGGGGCACGCTTAAACGCGGGGCGTTGTCGCGATCAATCACGGCCAGGGGTTGGGCGATGGTTTTCAGGCCGTCCTGCACCATGCCGATATTTTCGAAGATGCCGTTGACCACCCACATGATCCAGCCGGACATGTTGACGATACGAATCACCAGGCCGGTAGCCAGGGCAATCGCGCCCACCGAGATCAGCGACTGTGTCCACAGCCACAGGGCCAGGCCGGTGGTGGTGACGATCAGCAGGCCGTTCATGCTGGTGATTGCGATGTCCATGCTGGTCACCACGCGGCTGGCCAGCTGGGTTTTTTCGGTCTGCTCGATGATCGCTTCCTTGGCGTACTGCTGCTCGTATTGGGTGTGTGCGAACAGCTTCAAGGTGGTGATGTTGGTGTAGCCGTCGACGATGCGGCCCATCAGTTTGGAGCGTGCCTCCGACGAGATCACCGAGCGTTCTTTCACGCGCGGCACGAAGTAGCGCAGCGCCAGGCTGTAGCAAACGATCCAGGTCACGAGTGGGATCATCAGGCGCCAGTCGGCCTCGGCAAACAGCACCAGGGAGCTGATGGCGTAGATCGCCACGTGCCAGATAGCGTCCACTGCCGCCACGGCGGAGTCGCGCAGGGAGTTGCCGGTTTGCATGATGCGCTGGGCGATACGCCCGGCGAAGTCATTCTGGAAGAAGTTGAGGCTCTGCTTGAGCACGTAGCTGTGGTTCTGCCAGCGGATCAGGCTGGTCATGCCGGGGCTGATGGTCTGGTGCACCAGCAGGTCGTGCAAGGCGCCGAAGATCGGGCGCAGCAGCAGGGCGACCACGGCCATCCAGATCAGCTCGGTGCTGTGGAGCTGGAAGAAGTTGGCGGGTGGCGTGCCCTGGGCCAGGTCGATGATACGGCTCAGGTAGCTGAACAGCGCGACTTCGATCAGCGCGCCGATCAGGCCCACCACCAGCAAGGCGGCGAAGTGCGGCCACACCTGGCGCAGGTAGTAGAGGTAGAAGGGCAGGACTTTGTCGGGAGGGGCGGCGCTGGGTGCGTCGCGGAAAATATCGATCAGTTGTTCAAAACGACGATAGAGCATTAGGGTTGACGCCCGCCTGGCGGGCTCTCCTTTCAAATGCGCGCGCGGCCTTGTGGGCCGTGCGCGGAGTTTCCTGCAGACCTCAGTCGATGCGCTTGGCCGACTTGATCAGGACAGGATCGATTGGCACGTTCTGCATGCCTTGCTTGGTGGTGGTCTGGGAGTTGACGATGATGTCGACCACATCCATGCCCTTGACCACTTTGGCGAACACGGCATAACCGGCATCGCGACCCGGGTCGAGGAAGGCGTTGTCAGCCACGTTGATGAAGAACTGGCTGGTGGCCGAATCCGGGTTCGAGGTGCGGGCCATCGACAGCGTGCCACGCACGTTATGCAGGCCATTGCTGGCTTCGTTCTTGATCGGCGCTTCGGTCGGCTTTTGCGACATCTGCTGGGTGAACCCGCCACCCTGGACCATGAAGCCCGGGATCACGCGGTGGAAGATCGTGTTGGTGTAGAAGCCTTTGTCGACATAGGCGAGGAAATTCTTGGTACTGATCGGCGCCTTGACCGGGTCCAGTTCGATTTCAATGTCGCCGTTGGTGGTGGAGATCAATACGTGTGGCGCCTTGGAAGGCTCGGCGGCCATCAGGTTGGCAGCGAACAGAACGGAACCGGCAAAAAAGGCGATTTTTTTCAGCATGGGTCAGTGATCCTGGGTAGTGGTTTCGACTGTCTCTAGAAAATCGAGCAGGGTGGTATTAAAGACTTCGGGTTGATCCAAGGGCGTGGCATGGCGGGAATCCTCGATCACCACCAGTCGCGCATCGGGCAGCAGTTTTACATAGTTTTCTTTCTGGGCCACGGGGGTGTAGTCGTGGTCGGCGCTGATGACCAGGGTTGGACAGGTAATCCTCGAAAGTCGTTCCTGTACGCCCCAGCCCACAATCGCATCGAAGCTGGCGAGATAAGCACGTTTGTCGTTTTTTGCCCAGCGTTCGGCCATCTTGCGGCGAAGGTCGGCCTGACCCGGCTTGGGGAAGAGGCGCTCGCCCAGTGCCTTGCCGATGGTGGCGAGGCTGAGCACACGGGCGAGCGTCCAGCGCTTGACCCACCACCCGTACTCCCGGGCACTGCGTACCTTGACCTGCGGCGCGCTGTTGACGATGCACAGGCTCTTGACCCGGCCGGGTTCGTCCACCGCCAGTTGGAAGGCGATCATGCCGCCCATGGACAAGCCCACCACATGGGCGGGCGGCAGGTCCAGGTGCTCGATCAGGGCGATCAGGTCGTAGGTGAACCCTTCGATGCTGTAGCGCTCCCGAGGCTTGTCGGAGCGCCCATGGCCGCGCACATCCACCACGATCAGGCGGTAGTGGCGGGCCAGCGCCGGCACCTGCAGTTCCCAATCCTGGCTGCTGGAGCCCAGGCCGTGGATCAGGATCAGCGGCGTGCCGTGGCCGTATTCCTCATAGTGCAGGCTGCAGCCTTCATGGTCGAACCAGGCCATGCATGAACTCCGTTTCAGGCTTGCTGGGGAGCGGCGAAAGGCGCGTCCAGAGGGGCTGTGTCAAAGGTGCGCAGCAGCTCCACGAGGATCTGCGTTGCCGGCCCCAAGGGTTTGTCCTTGTTTGAATACAGGTAGAACGTGGGGTGGCGGCTGCCGCCCTGTTCCAAGGGTAGCTGCTTGAGCACGCCTTCGGCGAGTTCACGCTCGATCATGTGCCGTGGCAGCCAGGCAAAGCCCAGGCCGCTGCCGACAAAGGCGGCGGCGGTGGCCAGGCTGCCGACGGTCCAGCGTTGTTCAGCGCCAAGCCAGCCCACATCCCGGGGTTGCTGGCGGCCGGAGTCGCGGATCACCACCTGCATCTGGCTTTCCAGGTCCTGGAAGCTCAACTCGCGGTTCATGCGGTGCAAGGCGTGCTCGGGGTGGGCCACGGCGACGAACTCCACGTCGCTCATTTCGGTGCCCAGGTAGCCGGGGATGCTGAAGCCGCAAATCGCCAGGTCGGCCACGCCTTCGATCAACAGCTCTTCGACGCCGGACAGCACCTCTTCCCGCAAACGCACCCGGCAACCACGGCTCTGCGGCATGAACGCGGTGAGTGCGCGTACCAGGCGCGCGTTGGGATAGGCCGCATCGACGACCAGCCGCACTTCGGCTTCCCAGCCCTGTTCCATATGGTGGGCGAGGTCTTCCAGCTGGCTGGCGTTTTTCACCAGTTGCCGGGAGCGGCGCAGCAGCACTTCACCGGCGTCGGTGAGTACCGCCTTGCGCCCGTCGATGCGCAGCAGCGGCACGCCGAGTTGGTCTTGCATACGGGCCACGGTGTAGCTCACCGAGGACTGCGAACGGTGCAGCGCTTCCGCTGCCTGGGCGAAGCCGCCGTGGTCGACGACGGCTTGCAGCGTGCGCCATTGATCGAGGGTAACGCGGGGCGCTTTCAAGATGTGTTCCTCTTGTCCTAAGCTGGCGGTCCCTATTGGAGACTGCCGAATGAGAAAATTCTGTTGTGTGTTGCTGACGCTGCTGCCGATGAGCGCGTTTGCCTACCCCATCGACGTGACGAAAAAGATCGACGGCGTGAGCATCGATTACACCGCCTCCGACGTGGACGGCGATATCAGCTCGATCCAGCTGAATAACTACGGCACCCAGGACGCCGTGTGTTCGGTAACGTTCACCAATGGCCCGGAATCGCCGCGTCGTCGCACGGTTACGGTGCCAGCGGGGAAAAGCACCAACACCACGGTCAAGTTCAACCGCGCCATTATCAAGATGCGTATCGCGTTGGCCTGCGCGCCGAAATAACACAGCAGCGGAGCATGCCCCTCGCGATACTCCGCTTATAAACAAATTTATAGATTGGTTATAGCAGTTTTTTGCGCTTTTTTATCGAATTGGCTCTGTCTAATCTCCACTCCATCGACTTACAGCAATTACAGATGGAGCCTACGAAGCCATGTCCAATGTCCTGATCATCGAAAGCAGCGCCCGCCAGCAGGATTCAATCTCCCGTCAACTGACCCAGCAGTTCATCAGCCAATGGCAGGCCGCCCACCCGACGGACCGGATCACGGTGCGTGACGTGGCGCTCAACCCGGTTCCGCACCTGGACGCCAACCTGCTCGGCGGCTGGATGAAACCGGCGGATCAGCGCAACGGTAACGAACAGGCTTCCCTCGACCGCTCCAACGAGTTGACCGACGAACTGCTGGCCGCCGACGTGCTGGTGATGGCCGCACCGATGTACAACTTCGCCATCCCCAGCACCCTCAAGGCCTGGCTGGATCACGTGTTGCGGGCGGGTGTGACCTTCAAGTACACCCCCACCGGGCCGCAAGGTTTGTTGACCGGCAAGCGTGCCATTGTGTTGACCGCCCGGGGTGGCATCCACACCGGTGCCAGTTCCGATCACCAGGAACCGTACCTGCGCCAGGTCATGGCCTTTATCGGCATCCACGATGTCACTTTCATTCACGCCGAAGGGGTGAACCTGAGCGGGGACTTCCAGGAAAAGGGCATCAACCACGCCAAGGCCCAGCTGGTACAGCTCGTGGCATGAGGTGGTTGATCCTTTAATCGTCAGATAATCGCGCGGTGTTTATATCGCTCCACGCAAACCCTTCAAGTACGCGTACGAACCTCCCTTTGCACTTGTTGCTCCTGAGTGCTCCTGCCCGACTGCCGCTTTAGCGAGGTCGGGTTTTTTTTGCCCCGAGTTTCTTCAATCGCCGAAAACCTTTAATGTCCCGCCCATTCGATGCGAGGCGCACATGGGCTATCTACTGGTTGTCACCCTGATTCAGGCATTTTCCTTCAGCTTGATCGGCGAATACCTCGCCGGTCACGTCGACAGCTACTTCGCGGTGCTGGTGCGTGTGGTACTGGCCGGGCTGGTCTTTATCCCGCTGACTCGCTGGCGTTCGGTCGAACCTGCCTTTATGCGCGGCCTGCTGGTGATCGGCGCGCTGCAGTTCGGCGTGACCTATGTGTGCCTGTACCTGAGCTTTCGTGTGCTTACGGTGCCGGAGGTGCTGCTGTTCACCATCCTCACGCCGTTGCACGTGACCCTGATCGAAGATGCGCTCAACCGGCGCTTCAACCCGTGGGCACTGGTTGCTGCCCTGGTGGCAGTGGCGGGGGCGGCGGTGATTCGCTTCGACCAGATCACCCCGCACTTCCTGATGGGCTTCCTGCTGCTGCAACTGGCTAACTTCACCTACGCCGCCGGGCAAGTGATGTACAAGCACCTGGTGGCACGCTACCCAAGTGACCTGCCGCACTACCGGCGTTTCGGTTATTTCTACCTCGGTGCGTTGCTGGTGGTGTTGCCGGCGTTCCTGTTGTTCGGCAAGGCCGATTTCCTGCCGCAAGCGCCGCTGCAATGGGGTGTCTTGCTGTTCCTCGGGCTGGTCAGCACTGCCCTTGGCATTTATTGGTGGAACAAAGGCGCCTGCCTGGTGCATGGCGGAACCCTGGCGGTGATGAACAACCTGCATGTGCCGGTAGGATTGTTGCTGAACCTGCTGATCTGGAACCAGCACGAGCCGTTGGGTCGCCTGGCCTTGGGTGGCCTGGTGATCCTGGGGGCGGTGTGGATAAGTCGATTGGGCGTAAAGCCCGCGCCTGGCGTACAGTCTGCGACGTGATCGGCCGAAGGCATGCGTGAGCGACAATGAAAGTCTGCTATCGAAAAGAACGGTGTGGGGGCGGCAGAGTGGACAAGATTGATGAACTGATCATTGCAGCCTTGAAGGATGACTCCCGAGTCAGCCTGGCGCAATTGGCGCGGCAAGTTCACAAGTCTCGAACCGCAGTGGAGTCGCGCGTTCAAAAGCTGATTGAAAAAGGCATCATCCTGGGCTTCACCATCAACGTCGCCGAGGGCGATGAGACCCTGCAAGCGGCGTTCTTGATGCTGACGCTCAATGGCAGCAACTGCCATCTGGTGTTTCCGAAGATCCAGCAGTTCAGCCAGGTGGTGCATGCCTATTCCCTGTTTGGCGACGTGGACATGATGCTCGACGTTCGGTACAGGAGCTTTGAAGAACTGATGGTTTTCAAGGACAGCCTGCTGAAGATCGAGCATGTGAAGGAAGTGGTGGTCAACCCGGTGCTGAAGGCCTGGCGCTAGGCGCCGGCCCCCCCTTCATGTGCTGGCTTCAGGCGTGGTCGCGCACGGTTTCAAGAAAATGATGGCTCAGGTTCGGCATTTTCTGGCGCAGGGTGTCCACGAGTTCTTCGATGACCGCCTGGTTGAATTGGAACGATGTGTCGTCGTGCCCCAGGATCACCACCAACAACCTCGACGAGTCTTTTGTCAGCCGGAAGTCATGGGCATCGGCATCCACCTTGCCGATGCTCGCCAACGGCACATCACCGCAGGTATAGACGATATCGCCGACGGGAATGGTGATGGCCTTCTTGGCGAACAGGGGGCGTAGCACCCTCGGTTTTTCCGACCGCATCACGTAGATGTCATCCTTCTGATGATAGGTGTGCACGCCGATGCTGACCCCATGTCGGATCGCGACCGCGTTATAGGCGTCGACGATGTTGTTGATGGGGTACACGCCTTTGGCGATGAAGCGGCGCAGCAGCTTTTCGTTGGCGCTCACGGTATTTTCGTAGCCGAGTTTCTTGAGCTGTTTGGCAAACCCCTCGTATACGACGTTCGAGTCCAGCTCGTTAAGGCGCGAGGCCACGTGGTTCAGGTTACTTTGCAGTACCCCGACGAAGCTCTGGTCATCCGAGACGGTGATGTCTTCGATCACGGCGGCGCACGCATTATTGATGCCCAGCTCACAGGCTGACTTTCTGATGATCAAGCGACTTTTCATAACCTTAGCCCCACAGTTTTTTTCGCAGGTTGGCGGTACTGGCGTCCAGTTGCTGCGCCGAAGGGCTTTGCAGCCAGAACAGCCCTGGACAGGTGGCGAAGTCGATCGTGACCGGCGTGGTATCGCCGGCGCCGATGAAATAACGGTGCCCGCAATAGGCCTCGTCCGCCTGGGCGCTTTGTATGGCCTGGGGTGAGGGCGGAGCGAAGGCATGGCGTTCATCGGAACAGAAGAAACCGATCCGGCCATGGCTGATCTGGCTGACCGCATCGGCCTGGGGGCGTGGGTGGCCGAGGTAGCTGTCGATCGACAGTGACAGCAAGTCGGGGTGATACACCTGCTGGAACAGCAGGGGCGCGATGCCGCCGTGCAAGCGACCGCCGGCCTCGATCATCACCGGCCCGGCCTCAGACCAGATGATTTCCATATGAATCGGCCCGACCCGCACGCCCAGGGCCGCTGCCGCCTGGCGCGCGTAATCGGTCAGCGGTTGCAGTTCTTCAGCCCGCGGGTCGAGGGTGTCGAGGCTTTCGTAGACAAACATGCTGCCGTTCTTCTGGATCTTGGTGTACTTGCAGACGCTGGCAACGACGTAGGTGCCGTCAAAGGCGACCATGTCCACCACGTACTCCGGTCCCGCTATGAACGACTGCACGATAAAACCGAGATTGACTTCGCCCAGGTCGTTTTTCTGCTGCCAGGCCGCGTTTTTCAAGGCGGTCTCCACTTCGCGTTTGCCCTGGGCAAACACCACGCCTTCGGTGGCGGCCGAGTTCAGCGGCTTGACCACATAGGTGGCCGCCTCGTCGAGTTTGCCCAGCACTTCGCCGATACGGCTCGGTGAGCTCAGCAAGTGCGAATCGATGTGGGCCAACTGGTATTTTTTCAGCGCCTGCTGCATGGAGAATTTGTTGCGTCGCAGGTCGCTGGTGATACGGCTGTTGCCCGGGATGTCGAGCAGCTCCGTCAGGTAGTCCGTGAGGTAGATCGCGGTTTCGCAACCGGCGATCACGGCGCTCGGTGACAGGGCTTCCAGGGTAATCAACAGGCTCTCTTCCCAGGCATACACCTCATGGAAGTTCTCGGTGATCAGGTCGTTGGTGAAGTGTTCAGGCAAGGCGCGCGTGGAGATCACGGCGATGCACCGTATGCCCTGTGCGTTGAGCAAGGGCGCGTAGAGTTTGCCCGTGGAGAACGGGTCAACGATGAGTACGGTTTTCACGTCGTGCATTCCTTATTCCGTGGTGGCCGTGGGCGCGGCGGCCGGGGTCAGTTTCCATGCCAGTACGGCGGTGGCCAACAGGCCGGCGGAGACGATCATCAACAGGCGGGCGCCTTCGAGTCCGAGAAATCCCGAGGTGGTGAAGAACGTCAGGATCATCGGTGCCGAGCCACTGACCAGCAGGTAGTAGAGCGAACTCTTGGCCGCGATCACATCGGCTACCCGGGCGTTGGGCGCCGACTCGATCAGGGTTTTACGCAATTGGATCCGCAGGCTGTTGATGCAAAAACCCAGCAGGAAGGCCGCGGCCATCATCACGTAGAGGTTCTGGAAGTAGACGATTGCCACGTCCGCCAGTATCACCAGCGAGATGGCCCCGTAGCTGTTGAGCTTGATGCGCGGCAATACCGCGGCGCTGAAGGCGCCCAGGCCGGCCAGGCCACTGGCGACGCCGAACAGGGTGGCATTCCACTCATTGAGCTTTTGAAAAACGATGGGCACCAGGCTGTTGAACGCGCCGATATGGAACCCGATCATGCTCAACACGATGATCAGGATGTAGAGGTTGCGCGGCAGGTCCAGCGGCCGCGCAGTGGAGGGCCCTGTGGCCTGTTCGGCGGTGTGTTCGTTGGGGTTGTCGGCCACCAGGAGGATGGCCGCGAGCGAGAGGATCGCCGCCAGGCTGATGATCTGCAGCGTCTGGTTGACCGAGAACACATCCACGATCAACCCGCCCAGCAGCGCACCGCCGAAGGCACCGATCTGGATGGAGGTTTGCATCAACCGCGCGCAGGTATCGCTGTCGGTGAGGCCGGCCAGAACCAGCTTGGTATTTTTCGATTCCAGGGTGCTGATGGTGAAGTAGTCGGTGACGCCCACCACGAACGCGATGGCCAGGAAGCCGATGGGCAGCAAGGCGGCCTGGGTAAACGACAGCCCCAGTACTGCGGCGAAGGCCGCCAGGCGAATGTACAGCAGCCGTTTCAGGCTGAGTTCAATGGTAAAGAACTTGCCGATGTACTGTTCGCACAAATAGGGCACCACGGTGGCCACGCACAAGGTGGCGCCGACCAGGAATGTCGAACCGGTAGTCTCCAGGCCGAACCAGACCATCGCGATGACAATCGCCATGTCGAGGCCGGTGAAGAGGGTCACGATTGAATAGAACGCGGTCAATGTCGATTTAGTATTCATGGGCTTCATCAGTCGTAACGGGAGATTTTAAGCAGCGGCACACAGCGCTCGGTGTCGCCGACGACGGTGCTGATCTGGTTCATGACGCGCACGGTGGGCAGCGCCTTTTTTTCCAGGTTGCAGACCTTGTAGGCATTGTCGTGCCAGGGACAGATCACGCTTTGGCCGTCGCCTGTCACTTCGCCCATGTGCAGCGGGCCGCCACGGTGGGGGCATGCGGTGGGCAGCAATTGCGTCGAATAGGCGTGACGCTTGAGAAAGTAGGTTCTTTCCCCCACGGCCACAAAGTTGGCGTGGTCGAGATTCAGGCTGATGGCTTTCATTGGGTTGCCTACTCAGATGGCGGTGACGGTGTACGTGCAGGACGGGCTGGTGATGCGGGTGCCGTGCAGCATTCCCTTGGGAATCACCACGCCTTCGCCGGCCTTGAGGCGCACCGTCAGTTCGGGGCTGGCGACGAACTCCAGCTCGCCTGATTCGACCCAGAACAGTTCGTCATTCGGGTGGGTATGCAGCACCGACAGCTCGTGTTCGGTCTCGGTAATCCTCAGGTCCACGGGTTTGTGGCCCTGGAGCGCCGCTGCCTGTGCGCGATGCTCATCGAACGCGTCATGCCAGTTGATATGGGCATACAACTCTTCGTCGGCGATGTCCTGAAGCAGCCTGAACTCTTCAAAGCCGCGAATAAGGTCGGGGATGATCTGGGTGCCGAACTGCTTGATCATGGGAATGATCAGGCGCTGGAGGGCCATTCTTCCGTGGTGCACATCGATGTGGGCATGCTCATCGAAATAGTCCGTGGAGACGCTGCCGTTGAAGATGGTCTTGATCGCGCGTGACTGGTGCTTGGTGGTCAGCGCCAACGTGGCTTCGGTGTAGTACATGGCGCCGATATAGCGGAACAGCTCGCCATGGTTGGCCGATACATAGTGGAAGTAGTTGGTGAGCGACAGCGACGCCGGCGTATAGAACTGCCAGTAGTGGTGCACGTGATGGGACATGCCCATGTCCTGGAGCATGTCTTCAAAAATGGTGCTGTGCTTCTTTTTGTCGACGCCGTAGCCGTACTCGTCGATCAGGATCTTGAACAATTCGCTGGTGTACACACCGCTGTTACCCAGTACGTTGCGGGCCATGGCCGATGCTTCACTGAGGAAGTCTCCCGCACACTGCGTCATGAAAAACCTGGCGGCTCGCTCGGGGTGGCGGCTGGTGGTCAGTACTTCATGGAGTTTGGACTCGGATCGGGCGACGTCATCCAATACTTTATCGGTGTGGGCGATAAAAGAGTCCAGGCACCAAGGGCCATTGATATGTACTTCTTCCTTGAGCCAGTTGTACAAGTAGTGTTCCAGCAACGGGCGGATCTTTTTGCCACTGGCCGCGTGCTGGGGATCATAGAAACGCTTGAACGCCTTGAAGTCGAGTTCCAATGGCGGCTTGGGCAAGAAGACCAGGTCTTGTTCGTAGATATTCAATAACAACCGCTGTGCCAATAGATGCTGGCTGTTTGAAAGCTGGTCGCTGGTCAGGCAGGTGGTGATGATTGAATCGGTGACGTCCTGCGGCCGCGAAGGGCGCTGGTAGGGGTTTTGGGTATAAAAATCGTGGGGTTGAGCAAAGGCGCCAGCACCACAATAGTGGGTCAATGCTTCGGCATTCGAACTTAATACAAAGTCTGCTGCATTATCGGAAAGCTGAGTTGTCCATAACATGAGGGAGGCCTTTTGCTGGCGTTGTTTGATGGCCAGATGCTAAGGCGTGGATTTTTTTTAAAACAGATTAGAAATAGTGCGCGCAAGTAGTGAAATTCACTAAAGGCGTAGGAGAAATTTTCTTTATGGGGTGGGCCCGTTGAATAATCGGCAGCAGCGGCTATAGATAGATGCTGGCTTTTATCGGTCGTGTTTAGATGAATACGGTTGCGCCCATCGTCCTATATAGATAGCGACGAGGCGCTTCCCAGCCCCTCGTCGATATCGTTGTCACTACTCCGGGGTTTCCAAGGTTCGGGCAGTGCCTGCCAGGGCCAGTATCCCGGTGCGCAAGTCGGTGCCACTGGGTTGCTGGTACAGGTTCAATCCGAACTCCGGCAACACGGCCAGCAGGTAGTCGAAAATATCCCCCTGGATCCGCTCGTAATCGGCCCACGCGGTGGTGCGGGTAAAGCAGTAGATCTCCAGCGGCACGCCCTCGGCGGTGGTTTGCATCTGGCGCACCATGCAGGTCATGTTCGGCTGGATGTCCGGATGGCTTTTGAGGTAGGCCAGGGCATACGCGCGGAAGGTGCCGAGGTTGGTCATCCGTCGACGGTTGGCCGACATCGCCGCCACATTGCCCTGGGTTTCGTTCCAGGCCTTGAGTTCGGCCTGCTTGCGCCCGATGTAGTCGGTGAGCAGGTGCACCTGAGTCATGCGTACTTCTTCATCGTCACGCAAAAAGCGCACGCCGCTGGCATCGATAAACAGGCTGCGCTTGATGCGTCGCCCACCCGAGGCCTGCATGCCGCGCCAGTTCTTGAACGATTCGGACATCAGGCGCCAGGTCGGGATGGAGACGATGGTCTTGTCGAAGTTCTGCACCTTGACCGTGTGCAGGGTGATGTCCACCACATCGCCGTCGGCGCCGACCTGGGGCATTTCGATCCAGTCGCCGACACGCAGCATGTCGTTGCTGGTCAATTGCACGCTGGCGACGAACGACAACAGCGTGTCCTTGTAGACCAACAGGATCACCGCCGACATCGCACCCAGGCCCGACAGCAGTAACAGTGGCGAACGGTCAATCAGGGTCGCGACGATGATGATCGCGCCAAACACGTACAGCACCATCTTCGCCAACTGCACGTAGCCCTTGATCGAGCGGGTACGCGCGTGTTCGGTGCGCGCATAGATGTCCAGCAGGGCGTTGAGCAGGGCGCTCATGGCCAGCATCAGGAACAGGATGGTCAGGGCCAGGGCCACGTTGCCGATAAACAGGATGGCGGTCTTGCTCAGGTCCGGCACCAGGTACAGGCCGAACTGGATCACCAGCGAAGGCGTCATCTGCGCCAGGCGGTGGAAGACTTTGTTGTGCCGCAGGTCGTTGAGCCAGTGCAGCGCCGGTTGCCGGCCGAGCAATTTGACGGCGTGCAGGATGAGGTAACGCGCCACCCGTCCGAGCAGCAGGGCCACCACCAGCAACACCAGGAAACCGAGGCTGGCATGCAGCAGCGGGTGTTCGTCGAGGGTGCCCCAGAGGTCTTGGACGTTGAGCCAGAGCTGTTTGATATCCATGGATGAAACCGATTCTTCTGTAAGACAAGACGGCGCGATTAGAGCATTTAAGTGCAACAAAGTTGATGCCGTGGACAAATGCTCTGACAAAAAAGCAACTGATTAGCGCCGTTCGCGTAAAGACACTCGGTTTGGACGCCCGAAACCGGTACCCTATGCAGCTGATTTTTTGTATTTCTTCGAGGTAGCACCCGTGTTTTCCCAATTCGCCCTGCACGAACGCCTGCTCAAAGCCGTGGCCGAGCTTAAATTTGTCGAGCCTACGCCTGTGCAGGCAGCGGCCATCCCGCTCGCGCTCGAAGGGCGTGACCTGCGGGTGACGGCTCAAACCGGGAGTGGCAAGACCGCCGCTTTCGTGCTGCCGATTCTTAACCGCCTGATCGGCCCGGCCAAGGTCCGCGTCAGCATCAAGACCCTGATCCTGCTGCCGACCCGCGAGCTGGCCCAGCAGACCTTGAAGGAAGTCGAGCGCTTCTCGCAGTTCACCTTCATCAAGTCCGGCCTGATCACCGGTGGCGAAGACTTCAAGGTCCAGGCCGCCATGCTGCGCAAGGTGCCGGACATCCTGATCGGCACGCCTGGGCGCATGATCGAGCAACTCAACGCCGGTAACCTTGACCTCAAGGAAGTCGAGGTGCTGGTGCTCGACGAAGCCGACCGCATGCTCGACATGGGCTTTGCCGACGACGTGCAGCGCCTGGTGGCTGAATGCGTGAACCGCCAGCAGACCATGCTGTTCTCCGCCACCACCGGTGGTTCGACCCTGCGCGAGATGGTCGCCAAGGTCCTGAACAACCCTGAGCACCTGCAGGTCAACAACGTCAGCGACCTGAACGCCACCACGCGCCAGCAGATCGTCACCGCTGACCACAACGTGCACAAGGAACAGATCCTCAACTGGTTGCTGGCCAACGAGACCTATCAGAAGGCCATCGTGTTCACCAACACCCGCGCTGCCGCCGACCGCATCTACGGCCGCCTGGTGGCCCAGGACTACAAGGCGTTCGTGCTGCACGGCGAGAAAGACCAGAAGGACCGCAAACTGGCGATCGACCGCCTCAAGGCCGGCGGCGTGAAGATCCTGGTCGCCACCGACGTCGCCGCGCGCGGCCTGGACGTGGACGGCCTGGACATGGTCATCAACTTCGACATGCCCCGCAGCGGCGACGAATACGTGCACCGTATCGGCCGTACCGGGCGTGCGGGCAACGATGGCCTGGCGATCTCGCTGATCTGCCACGGCGACTGGAACCTGATGTCGAGCATCGAGCGCTACCTCAAGCAGTCGTTCGAGCGCCGCACCATCAAGGAAGTCAAAGGCACCTACACCGGGCCGAAGAAGGTCAAGGCGTCGGGCAAGGCCGTTGGCGTGAAGAAGAAAAAAACCGACGCCAAGGGCGAGAAGAAAAAGGCCGGTGCCAAGTCGCCGACCAAGCGCAAGATCGCCAACCGGCCGAAGACCGACAACCTGTCGCTCGTCAGCAAGGATGGCATGGCGCCGCTCAAGCGTCGCAAGCCAGAAGCACCCGCTGCCGAGTAAGGCGTGGGGGATGTGAAAAAACCGGACGTTGTCCGGTTTTTTTTAACCTCAGTTGTTCGCCTTGGCCGCCGCTTCTTTCAATTCCTTGAGCCGGGCGTCGATCAACTGGCACTTGTCGGGGAACTCCGCGCTTTCAGTATCCAGGTCCATCTTCTGCAGCTCGTCATTCATCTCCTTGGCCTTGGTCGGGTTCTGCTCGGTGAGTTTGGCCACTTCCTGGGCCAGTTGCTCGCGCTTGGCCGTGGCCTCCTCCGGCGTGCAGGCCCAGGCAGGCAGGGCGGTGAGCAACGTGGCGGCGATGGCCAGGTTCATCAGGGTTTTCATGGTCGGACCTCCTTGGCGGTGATGCTCAGTTGAGGGGGCGAACGTCTGGAAAGTTCAGAGAAATGACGCCCGTCGGTTGGTATGAACGGCCACAGACCCACAGGGTCACTCCTACAGACGGGCTACTTTCCTTAGGCCTGCAGGAGGAATCAGGATGACGACTTACAACTGGGATCTGATCGAACGTCTGCTGCATGAAGTGCAGAACGGCGAGGGCAGCTTTGCCCCACGCAAATACGCCGAGCAGGAAGCGGCCGAGAAGGCCACTGCGGGCGAGTCCACCGGTAACCTGGATGCGCTTAAAAAGACCGCCGCGGACTATGAAGCGCTGTTGTTCAAGCGTGGGTTTATCGAGTCGCGGCCTGAGGAAGAAGGCGGTAACGGAGAGAATTTCATTCTGACCGCCCTGGGCGCGCAGCTGTTGGCGCTGATCGACAGCTCCATCCCGGGCAACGATCACCCGCGCCAGGTGCTGGATGAGCAGGCCGATGCGTTGGATCCGGCGACCTTCGCTGAGGTGGCGTCCAAGGCACAGATTGCCTGACCCCTCCATGCCCCGGCACCCAGGCGGTGCCGGGCACGCCGAAACTGTCGGATCGGTAATCTGCCGCTAAGGTTGCTGACAGCCGGCGACCCCTAATCTGCTGCCATTCAACTGACGGACTTGAATCGGCATGCACTCTACTACCTCCAGACGAACCTTCGTCAAAGGCCTGGCCGCCGGCGGCCTGCTGGGCGGGCTCGGGCTATGGCGCACGCCGGTATGGGCGCTGACAAGTGCGGGCGAGCCCACGGTGCTGGCGGGCAGCGAATTCGCTCTGTTTATCGAGCAGACGCCGGTCAATCTCACGGGTCAACAGCGCACCGCGTTGACCATCAATGGCAGCCTGCCCGGCCCGTTGCTGCGCTGGCGTGAGGGCGACACCGTGACCCTGCGCGTGCACAACCGCCTCAGCGAGCCGACGTCGATCCACTGGCACGGCATCTTGTTGCCGTCGACCATGGACGGCGTGCCCGGCCTGAGTTTCAAGGGCATCGAGGCGGGTGGCGTGTTTGTCTATCAGTTCAAGGTCAGACAGCACGGCACTTACTGGTACCACAGCCACTCCGGGTTCCAGGAGCAGCAGGGGGTGTACGGCCCGCTGGTCATCGAGCCGTTGGAGCCCGAGCCCTTCACCTGCCAGCGCGACTACGTGGTGATGCTCTCGGACTGGACCGACGAAGACCCCGTCGCCCTGATGAAGACCCTCAAGAAGCAGTCCGATTACTACAACCTGCATAAGCCCACCGTGGGCGATTTCGCACGGGATGTGGGCAAGCAGGGCTGGTCGGCCACCGTCAGCGACCGGCTGATGTGGGCGCAGATGAAGATGAACCCTACCGACCTCGCGGACGTCAGCGGCCAGACCTACACCTACCTGCTCAACGGCCAGCCCCCCGGCCTCAACTGGACCGGGGTGTTTGAAGCCGGGGAGAAAATACGCCTGCGCTTTATCAACGGTTCGGCGATGACCTATTTCGATGTGCGCATCCCGGGGCTGAAGATGACCGTCATCGCCGCCGATGGCCAGCCGGTCAAGTCGGTCAGCGTCGATGAGTTCCGCATTGCGGTCGCCGAAACCTTCGATGTGCTGGTGGAGCCCACGGCAGCGGCCTACACGCTGTTTGCCCAGTCCATGGACCGCACGGGTTATGCCCGTGGCACGCTTGCCCGCCAGGCGGGGGCGACGGCCCCCGTACCGGCACTTGAGCCGCGCCCCTGGCTCACCATGGACGACATGGGCATGGGTGGGATGGATCACGGCGCCATGGCGGACATGCCGGATATGGCGGGCATGGATCACAGTGGGATGGGCGCGATGTCGATGCAGAGCCACCCGGCCAGAGAGCAGAACAACCCTTTGGTGGACATGCAGGCGATGAGCCCGGTGCCCAAGCTCGACGATCCCGGTATCGGCCTGCGCAACAACGGTCGGCGAGTGCTGACCTACGCCGACCTGCACAGCACCTTTGAGGACCCCGATGGCCGCGACCCCGCGCGCACCCTTGAATTGCACCTCACCGGGCATATGGAGAAGTTCGCCTGGTCATTCAATGGCGTGAAGTTCTCCGATGCCGAGCCCTTGCAACTGACCTATGGCGAGCGCGTCCGGCTGGTGCTGGTCAACGACACGATGATGAGCCACCCGATTCACCTGCACGGCCTGTGGAGCGACCTGGAGGATGAAAACGGCCAGTTCCAGGTCCGCAAGCACACCATCGACATGCCGCCGGGCTCGCGCCGCAGTTACCGCGTGACCGCCGATGCCCTGGGGCGTTGGGCCTATCACTGCCACCTGCTGTACCACATGGAAATGGGCATGTTCCGTGAAGTGCGCGTACATGAATGAGGACGCGAGCATGAGCCGTCGGGTTTTATCGGTGTGTATCGCGCTGGCCGGGTGGGCATTCGGCTCGCTGGCGCAGGCCGAGGAGTTTCAAGGCATGAGCCCGGCGGTTCCGGCGCTGAGCGAAAGCCGTACGCCGATCCCGCTGCTCACCGACGCTGATCGCGCCGCTGTGTATAACGCGCCGGGCGGGCATGTGGTGCATGACAGCGGCATCAACTCAATGCTGCTGGTCAACCAGCTGGAATGGCAAGGCGGCGGTGGCGGTGGTGCGCTGAACTGGGACATCAAGGGTTGGGTCGGTGGTGACATCGACCGTCTGTGGCTGCGCAGCGAAGGCGAGCGCAGCGCCGGTCGCACTGACAGCGCCGAAGCCCAGGCGTTGTGGGGGCACGCCATCAGCCCTTGGTGGGACCTGGTTGGCGGCGTGCGCCAGGACTTCAAGCCCGGGGACAGCCAGACCTGGGCCGCGTTCGGCCTGCAGGGCATGGCGCTCTACAACTTCGAGGCCGAGGCGACGCTGTTTGTGGGCGAGTCGGGCCACACCGCGGCACGCCTGGAAGGTGACTACGACATCCTGCTGACCAATCGCCTGATCCTTCAGCCGACGGCCGAACTCAATTTTTATGCGCAGAACGATCCGCAACGCCGGGTGGGCGCAGGCCTGTCGGAAAGCGAGCTGGGCCTGCGCTTGCGCTACGAGGTGCGCCGGGAGTTGGCGCCTTACGTGGGTGTGAGTTGGAACCGCAGCTATGGGCGGACGGCGCAATACGCTCGCGACGAAGACGAGGACATCAGCCAACTGCGCTGGGTGGTCGGTGTGCGCCTTTGGTTTTAACCGGTTTCTTATTCCTATAACTCGCCGCCTTGAGCGGCCTGGAGCCTTGCATGTCGATGTTGAAAACCGCGTTAACGGGGGGGGCGCTGTGGGTCGGATTGATGATCAGCCTGCCGGCCTCGGCCCATCCGAAACTGTTGTCCTCCCTCCCTCCAGCCGGGGCCCAAGGTGCCGCGCCGGCCGTCATTGAACTGCGCTTTTCGGAGAACCTGCTGACGCAGTTTTCCGGAGCCAGGCTGACCATGACCGATATGCCCGGCATGCCCAATTCGCCGATGCCCATCAAGGCCAGTGTCGCGGCGAGCACCGACCCCAGGGTGATGCTGATCAAGCCGGCTTCTGCACTGGCTACCGGCACCTACCGGGTCGATTGGCGCGCAGTGTCATCCGACACGCACCCGATTACCGGTAACGTGGTGTTCAGCGTCCAGCCATGAGCGAACTGACCCAAGTCACACTGCGTTTCGCGCTCTATCTTGACCTGATGCTGTTGTTTGGCCTGGGGCTCTTTGGTCTTTACGGGCTCAAGGCGCCGGAGCGCGTGCTGCTGAATTTGAGGGGCCTGCTGCGGCTGACGGCTGGCGTCGGGATAGTGCTGTCGATGGCGTCGCTGTTGACGCTGACCCAGGCCATGAGTGGCGCGACGGATTGGCAGACGCTGTGGCCGCATCTGCACATGATGCTCTGGCAGACCGACCTGGGCGTGACGTGGTGGCTACGGATGGGGGCGCTGGTGGTGGCTGCGCTTGGCCCCCGCCTGCCATTGGCCACTTTGTCGGGTGCCGCCGCGTTGGTGACGCTGGCGTGGACCGGGCACGGCGTGATGCATGAAGGCACGCAGGGTGTGTGGCACATCCTCAGCGACGGCGCGCATCTGTTGGCAGCGGGTGGCTGGGTCGGGGCGTTGGCGGCGTTCGGGTTGTTGTCGAGGCGCACGTCTATGCACGACGCTTATCACGTTCGGGTGCTGGCAAGGGCGCTGAAGGGGTTCGAGCATGTGGGGGCGGGATTTGTAGCGGTGCTGATCGGCACCGGGGTGGCCAACTATCTGTTGGTGGTCGGGCTGAATCTGGACGGCCTTACCGGCGGTGTCTACGCGATCCTGTTGTGCCTGAAACTGGGACTGTTTGGCCTGATGCTGGGGCTGGCGGCGCTCAATCGTTTCCACCTGACGCCGCTTCTGCAACGCTCCGTGGCGGCCGGTGATTATGTCGCTGCCATGGCTGCGCTACGGCGCAGCATGGTGCTGGAGATGGGGGCCGGGGTCCTGGTCCTCGCGCTGGTGGCCTGGTTGGGCACCCTGGCGCCCAATTAGGACTGCGCGCTTTTCAGGCATTTGAGCGCCTGGAAGTCACTGCGGACCTTGTCGATTTTCTGGGTGAGTTTCAGCCGTTGCGGCACGCTGCTGTCGGCCATGACGTCGACGATCAAGCTGCGTGCAGCGGCTTCGGTCTGGGCATACGCCGCGCGATACTCCGGTGTCCACAGGCTTTCGCGGTCCACCAGCAGTTGCTGGATTTTCTGCGGGAAATCGGCGCTGTGGCGTTGCTGCACGGCGTCGATGAATTGTGCCTGCCAGTGGGCACGGTTGCCGATCCACTGCTCGTTCTGCTCGCCCAGGCTGATGGACCAGGCCATTACCCGGTTCTTCTGGCTATCGCTCAGTGGCCCCATCCACGCATCCAGACGCTTGCTCATACGCTCGGCGCGGTCCTGGATCTGCTTGGCCAGCGGCGGCTTGAGGTATTCGTCCTGGCGTTTGCGCAGGTCCTTGGCCAGGGCGTCGTTCATGTCGTTGACCTGCTGGTCATCCAGCCCTTGTAACAATTCAATCGCCGACGGGGTGATTTCCCGCGCCACCTCGGCAATCGCCTGCTTGGCCTCAACCGTGCGGGTTTGCAGCGCTGCATCGGTGACCTGGTTGCTCTCGACCATTGCTTGCAGGCGGTCGAGCCAGTCGAGGTAACCCGGCAATTGTGTGGTGCAGTGCCAGGCCAGGTGGTCCTTGAGCTTGTCGTTGAACCAGCTCTTCTGCCCGGCGTTCATGTCCAGGTAGTCGTTGAGGGTCCAGGGGATGATCACGTCCAGGTTGCGGTAGGCCAGGCCCACGCGGTTGCAGCCGGCGAGCACCAGGCTCAGGGTCAGGAATACCACCAGCAGTTTGAGCCGACGCAGCATGGGCGTGTCCTTGCGCAGAGGGGAGTCAATGCATGTGAACCCGCGGCGCACGCGACAGTTCAGCCCATCAATAAAACGACCGCACCGCCTTCAGGGTCAACAGGCCATCGCATTGCGAATTGTGTCCGGAGTAGGCCGAACAATCGCCACCGCTGAGGCTGGAGTCGCTGTAGATCAGGTCCAGGTCGATGCCTTTCCAGGCGCGGGAGAACTGTACCGACCAGTCGCTGAAGCTGCTGATGGTGCCGCCCTCTACCGAAGCCGGCGTGCCCAGCTGATGGGTGGTGTATTTCATGCTGACGCCGATGCCGAAGGGCTGGGTACCGCCGAGGTCGGCGAACAGCGTGCTGTCCTGGCGGTCCGGGTCGTTGCTGAAGGAAGCGCCGAAACGATTGCCGAGTAGATTCAGACCGCCGTAGAACTCCTGGCTGTCGAGGGGGCTGAGCTTGGGGTAGCTGTAGTGGATCAGGCCGACTTCGTAGCCCAGGGTCTGGTCGAAGGGGTGTTTGAACCCCATGTAGGAGTCGACTTCGAGGGTGCTGGCCGAGGACAGGCCCATGTTCGGCGAAAACTGGCCGAAGTACAGGCCGCTGTCATGGCTCAGGTCCAGCCCGCCATGGAACGAGTCACTGCCCGGCGAGGTCGGCTTGACCAGGCCCTGGGCCATGCTGCGGCTGGGGGTGGTGCCCAGTTTCAGGTCGAAGTCACCCAGTTCACGCTGGAAAATCTGCGCTTCGGCGAGAGGGCTGGCCGCCAGGATACTGGCCACGAAAATGCAGCGTTTAAGCATGCTTCACTCCATGAAAAGCGAGGAGCAGTAACGGAAAAATAGGGCAGATGCCCGTGCTAGACGTGTGCAAGCATACCGGCGAATGCCAGGAGGTGAGGCCCGTTCGTCGATTTGCACGTTCTGAAGATGACGCGAGAGGGTATTTCGGGCTCTAGTCCTAGCGCCTTGAAGGCAAGACGCTTAGGGACCAGATGTGCTGCGCGGTATTACTTTTTACCCAGGCTGATCTGCTTGGACGGGCCGAAAGTCTGGCCGCTCACGCCCTTGGCAATTTGCTGGATTTCGCCACCGGACTTGAGGAAAGCAGCAATCTGGCTGTTGATCGATTCGCTGGTTTCAACGGCGGGAGCTGGCTTTGCTTTGCTGTTGGATGCTTTTACACGCATGGCGGCCACTAACCTGTAGAAAATTAACTTGGCCAGGCATCGTACAGGAAATACTTGACAATTGCTTGGTAAATATCCCCCGGGAATAAGCGCGGCGGCGGAAAACAGCCAAAGTTCATCTTTGAAATAAACCCCTAACTTACTGTTTTAACTCGAAACCACGGGCTGAGCCGGCAACGGTGGCGTGGAAAAATTCAGCCGAATGATCGGACGAGCGGGGCGCTGCCACTGGAACGCCAGGCAAACCCGCGATTTTTCAGGCGCGCGCGCGCGGCGAGGGCAACTCGGGTAGAATGCCGCCCACGCAATGAGGGTATTGGAAATGGCTTTAGTCGGGCGCTACAACAGCTTGCAAGTGGTTAAACACACTAACTTTGGTTTGTACCTCGATGGGGCGCAAGATGGCGAAATCCTCTTGCCTAATCGGTATATCCCCAAAGATATTCCCAGTGAAGATGAAGACTGGCTTAACGTTTTCATTTATCTGGACAGCGATGACAAACTTATCGCCACTACCGAAAAACCGAAAGTTCAAGTCGGCGAATTTGCCAGTTTGAAAGTCGTGGAAGTCAACAGTATTGGCGTGTTCCTCGACTGGGGTTTGCCAAAGGATCTGTTGCTGCCGTATTCGGAAGAGAAACGTCAGCTGACCGCCGGTGAATACTGCGTGGTGCATGTCTACCTCGACAAACACACCAAGCGTATTACCGCGACCGCACGCCTCGACCGCTACCTGGACAAGACGCCGGCCAACTACGTCGTGGGCCAGGAAGTCGACCTGCTGGTCGCCGAAGCCACCGACATGGGCTTCAAGGCGATCATCAACAACAAGCACTGGGGCCTGATCCACAAGAACGAAGTGTTCAAGTTCCTGCGCCCGGGCAAGGAAGAGAAAGGCTTTATCAAAGAGATCCGCGCCGATGGCAACATCAGCCTGAGCCTGCAACCGGTCGGCCAGGAAGCGGCGTCCAGCCTCAACTCGAAGATCCTCGCCAAGTTGCGTGAAAACAACGGCAGTTTGCCGGTCAGCGACAAGAGCGACCCGGCGGTGATCAGCAACTTGTTTGGCGTGAGCAAGGGCAACTTCAAGAAAGCCATTGGTGCACTCTACAAGCAGGGCCAGATCGTGATTCACGCGGATCGCATTGAACTAAGCTGAGTGCGGTTTGCTCTTCTGTAGGAGCGAGCGTGCTCGCGAAAAAGGTCCATCCGACACCGTGATGCGCCTGGAATATTTTCGCGAGCAAGCTCGCTCCTACAGAGGCTGCATGAATGTCCAAGAAGTCTGTCTTTGCCTACCTCGGCACCTTGCTTGCCTTCCTGGTCCTCGACGGCCTCTGGCTTGGCGTCCTTATGGGCCCGACCTACAAATCCCTGCTGGGCCCGCTGATGCTCGATCAGCCTCGCCTGTTGCCCGCCGCGCTGTTCTATCTCTTGTATGTCCTCGGTTGCGTGGTGTTCGTGGTCTTGCCCAGTGCCAGCTGGCAACGCGCGGCGCGACTGGGTGCGTTGCTGGGCGTGGTGGCCTACGGCACCTATGACCTGAGCAACTGGGCCACGCTGCAAGGCTGGTCCGGCGGGTTGGCGGTGATGGACATGGCCTGGGGCGCCTTCCTCACAGCGGCCTGCTGCACGGTCGGGTACGTGTGTGCACATCGGGTGCACCAGTGATTGTGTACAGGATTAATCTGCACCGTTGCTGAGCGCAGTCCCCGTCACTGAGGCTCTGTGTAGCCCTTTGGAACGCGGTTTCAGAGGGATTGTGTGCTATTGGCACGTATTCTGCTGACTATCTCGTATACAAACCGTGCCGCCTTCCGTATGCACCCCCGTGACGGAAGCGCAGGCCGGTATGACGAGGAGCCCGCGATGACCGAACAATTGCCCAAAGGCTACAGCCCCCGCCTGTACAACCAGGACCTGGGGCCGCTGCCGCAAAAGTGGACCTGGTACAACATCTTTGCCTTCTGGATGAGTGACGTGCACAGCGTGGGCGGCTATGTGTTCGCCGCCAGTCTGTTTGCCCTGGGGCTGGCCAGTTGGCAGGTGTTGATTGCCTTGCTGGCAGGCATTTGCATTGTGCAATTGATTGCCAACCTGGTGGCCAAGCCCAGCCAGCAGGCCGCCGTGCCCTATCCAGTAATCTGCCGGCTGGCGTTTGGCGTGTTCGGTGCGAACATTCCCGCCGTGATTCGCGGCTTGATTGCGGTGGCCTGGTACGGGATTCAGACCTACCTGGCGTCGAGTGCCCTGATCATTGTGGTATTGCGCTTTTTCCCACAGATGGCGGTGTTTGCAGAGCCGCATTTTGCCGGCCTGTCTTACCTGGGCTGGTTTGGTTTCCTCAGTTTATGGGTGTTGCAGGCGGCCGTGTTCTGGGCCGGCATGGAGTCCATCCGCCGCTTTATCGATTGGGCGGGGCCGGTGGTCTATGCGGTGATGTTTGCCCTGGCCGGCTGGATCGTGTGGAAGGCAGGGTGGGCGAATATCAGCTTTACCCTGGCGGAAAAATCCCTGTCGGGCTGGCAGGCGTTCGGGCAAGTGATCGTGGCGACGGCGCTGGTGGTGTCGTACTTTTCCGGGCCAACCCTGAATTTCGGTGATTTCAGCCGTTACTGCCGCAGCATGCAGGACGTGCGGCGTGGCAATTTCTGGGGCCTGCCGGTGAACTTCCTGGCGTTTTCCCTGGTGACCGTGGTGATCGTCTCGGGCACCTTGCCGGTGTTTGGCGAAATGCTCCATGACCCGATCGCTACCGTCTCGCGCATTGATAACAGCATGGCAGTGCTGCTGGGCGCTTTTGCATTTGTGACTGCCACCATCGGCATCAACATCGTCGCCAACTTCGTGTCCCCGGCGTTCGACTTCGCCAACGTCGCACCGAGCAAAATCAGCTGGCGCGCCGGCGGCATGATCGCCGCGGTGGCGTCGATTTTCATCACCCCGTGGAACCTGTTCAATAACCCGCTGATGATCCACTACACCCTGGATATCCTCGCGGCCTTTATCGGCCCGCTGTTCGGGATTCTGCTGGTGGACTTCTACCTGATCAAAAAGCAGAAGATCGACGTGGACGCGCTGTTCGATGACAGCCCGAGCGGGCGCTATTACTTCGACGGCGGTGTGAACTGGACGGCGGTCAAGGCGCTGGTGCCCGCGACCCTGGCAGGTGTTGCGATCACCTTCACGCCGGCGTTGCAGGGCATGGCTAACTTTGCCTGGTTCACCGGCTGCTTCCTGGGTGGGCTGTTTTTCCTGGTGTTGGCGCGGCGTGAGCAGGTTCGTGCGCCGGCACCGTTGGTCGCCGGCTGACCAACACCCCTCCCGCCACTGACAGGCCTGCACCGGCAATCACCAACGCCGGTTGCAGGCCTCCGCTCAGGTGACTGCTCACCGACGCCAGCAACGGCCCGCTCAATTGGCCGATGGCAAAGCTGGCGGTCAGCAGCCCGGTGTTGCGCTGATAGCCGTGGGGCGCAACGTCCCGCAGGCGCGCCATCACCAACTGCATGCAGGCCAGGAACGGCCCGCCGCACAGCAACACCCCCAGCGCCAGGCCCCAACCGTTACCCAGCAGGCAGGCGAATACCCCGGCCGCCTGCAGCCACAACGTGGTCATCAGCCAGCGGCGGGTGGTGTCCGGGTCCTTGGGACGCAGGCTTGCGACCACTACCCCAATCGCTGCGGCCAAACCAAAGCAGGGCCAGAACAGATCAGCCTGCCAGGCGCCGTTGAATTGCGCGCTGGCCATCTGTGACAGGAAGGTCGCCGGAATGATGTAGCCCAGGCCGAACAACACGTAGATCCAGCACAGGTGAGTAATGCTGCCGTTGCTGGCCGTGTCGGCGTGGCTTGCAACAGGCGCAGTGACGGCGGACGGCTGTGGCAGGAAGGGCAAGATTGCCAGCAGCATCACCAGCGCCACTACCGCATAGATCAGCCACAAGGTTGCTGAGCTCTGGCCCAACAGGTTGGAGCCCAGCGCCAGCAACCCGGTCAACACAATCCCCAGCCCCGGCCCGGCGAACACCAGGGCGCCGAGGCGTGCACGCCCGGCGGCAATCGCCAGCGGCTGGCTCAGGCTGGTGATCATCACCAATGCCCAGGCACTTGCAACGCCGGTACCGAAGCGCAACAGCATGTGAGGCCAGAAACCCTGGGCCCAGTACGACGCCAGGGTCAGCAACACGCACAACCAGAGCCCGCCATACAGGCGACCCCGCACATGGTGATGGCTGCGCGCAAAAATCGAATCCACCGCGCCCACGAAGTAGCCCAGGTAATTGGCCGCTGCGATCAGTCCGGCGCCGGTCAGGTCGATCTGGCCTTCACTGAGCAAGTGGGGCATTTGCGGGGTAAGGGCGAAGCGGCCAATGCCCATGGCCATCATCAGGGCGATAAAGCTGGCGAGTAAGCGGGTGAGGGGTGACATGGTCGGGTGTCCTGCGGGTAAGCGAATACCGTCAGGCTAGAGCGGATTGACTTTCTGTAAAAATGAATAATAGTGAGCAACTTGTTCAGTTTTGGAGAAAGTCATGGAGTTCAGTCAATTGCGCATCTTCCAGGCCGTGGCGGAAGAGGGCTCCATTACCCGCGCTGCCGAGCGCCTGCATCGAGTGCCGTCGAACTTGTCGACCCGGCTCAAGCAGATGGAAGAACAGCTTGGCGTGGAATTGTTCGTGCGCGAACGCCAGCGCTTGCAGCTTTCTCCGGCGGGCAAGGTGTTGCTGGACTACAGCACTCGTCTGCTGGCGCTGCATGATGAAGCCCATGGCGCCGTGCAAGGTGGGCAACCGGCCGGCAATTTTGTGCTGGGCAGCATGTACAGCACGGCGGCAGTGCATTTGCCGAAGCTGCTGGCGCGCTATCACAAGGCGTATCCGATGGTGAACCTCCAGGTGCTGTCGGCGCCCAGCGGTGAACTGCTCGAAGGGTTGATCACCGGTCGCCTGGACGCCGCATTTGTGGACGGGCCCATCACGATTGCCTCCCTGGACGGTGTGGCCCTGTGCGAAGAACGCCTGGTGCTGATATGCGAAGCCGACCACCCACCGGTGCGCGGGCCGCAGGATGTTGCCGGCCGTTCGGTGTTCACTTTTCGCCGCAGTTGCGCCTACCGCACGCGCCTGGAAACCTGGTTTTCCCACGAGCACGTCGCCATGGGGCGGGCGATTGAGATCGAGTCTTATCAAGGCATGCTCGCCTGTGTCATCGCCGGTTCAGGTGTGGCGCTGATGTCCGAATCCATGCTCGACAGCCTGCCGGGCAAGGACAGCGTGTCCGTTCATCCGCTGACAGGGCAATTTGCCACTGCGACGACCTGGCTGATGTGGCGAAAGGGTATGCTCGGCGCTAACCTCAACGCATGGATCGACCTGCAGCAAGAGGGCAGGGCCGAGGTCCTGCAAGACGCACGTGCGATTGCTTGAGCGATCCGTCAGGATTTGCATCAATTCAGTAACAGTTCGTTGTGGTTTCATTCAAGCAATACGTAGGACTTAGGGCTACTATCAATGTAGGAAAAGGCGACAGAACTTGCGCCGACCAGCATTTCCCTCAAAGGGGGCAAACCATGAAAGAGAAAATCCAGAACTGGCTCCACGACCTTGGCGTTGCATTGGGCTTGATCGAGCCCCCCCTGCAACCGGTGCCGATTCGTACCGATGACGAGCAGCGTCGTCCGCGCCGCAGATAATCTCTGGCTGAAGCAGGATTGAAGGTGGGGGCGAGTAAGCCCGCTCCCACCGTTTATTTTGCGCCAGGCAAAACCAGCGGGCGTGACATCCTACGTCTCAGCGTCCATACAGCGTTTCCAGCGTCAGTCATACCTCTCGCCGTCCCAGTCACCCTTGCCCCGGGCCTGCGCGATAGCACCCTCACGCCATAACACTCACTCGCCCCAGTGATCTGAACAATCGTTCGGATGCGAGCGTCTGCTTTCAGGAACCCCTGTCGTCCCTCGATAGCTTGGGCGAGTAGTCCGAATCCATGCAGGTCAGTCAGGCCTCTGACCTTCACGTGTCGGAATCAGGCTACTTGTTCATCAGAAGTGGCTGGCTTATTCAATTCAAACCATGAGCGTAGGTTGAGTTTCTCAATGGCCTTCCAATAACGCCCCCCCTTTATTGAAGGGCTCTCTGCGAGGCATCAGTCCGTCAGAAGTGTTGGAGAAACAGCTATGAGGCTCTCTTCCATTCCGCCAGTCGCCGCGTCACTCATCGCCATAACCGGAAATATCCTGCATCTCGCACCGGTGTCGAGAGCCTGGAAGGCTCACGCACCCAGCAACGTAGTGTTCTTCCCCCCGACATTGACCAAACACGATCTGCTCATTCAGATCGGTCTCCTGAGTCCATCGGCGATCATTGTCGGGGACCAGGCGATCGATGCAGACGTTATCGCCCAATGGCGCATATCCCACCCGTTTGGCGACCTCCATTTGATCCGCAGAGGTACGAGCCTGGATAAGGTGCGACTGGACCTTTGCGGTTCCAACGACATCCGCGTAGTCAATACGCCGGGGGTCAACGCGCCCCATGTCGCCGCCTATATGGCGCGCTGGCTGACACTGGCTGATGGCTCCCTGCCGCGCGACATCTGTGTGCTGGGATACGGCAACGTGGGCAGGGAGCTGGTCAAGTTGTTGCTTGATCGAGATCCGGAGGTTCGGATCAAGGTATTGGATCGACATGGTCAGAGGCCGGACACTCTCGGCAAAGCCTGTTCCGACAGCCGAGTGTCCTTTGGCGTGGACTGGCACGAGGTGCTGGAGGGGGCCCGTGCCGTCGCTATCTGTTTATCCCTGAATGATGAGTCCACCCATCGCATTGATCGGGCCCTTATTCAGTGCCTGCACAGGCAGGCTCGCCTGGTCTGCGTCGCCAAGCCCGATGTCTTCAGCGATGACGCTTTACGGGCCCTGGCAACGGCTGAAGCTATCCAGCTTGTATTGGACTACGGGCCTGGGACACTGGATGCATTTCGGGTGCGCGCGCAGGCACTCGGCTGCAGTGTCTCCAAGTGGCGCAAGCCGGCGACCCTGACAACCCAGGCGGCAATGACTGAAGCCTGCCACGGCGACCTTGACTACGCCGTCTCGATTCAACTGAGCCTGACCGCCTTGCGCTGCCTGGTCCGGCGCAAACTTGCCCACTCATTGATGATCCCCGCGCAACAGGCAGATGCCCGCGCGCCGCGCGTATCGATCATCGGTCGAGGCATCAACGGCCTGCTCCAAGCCGTGATGTTCCGCCTGGCCAATTATCAGGTCTCGGTCTACGGAGGACATCAGCAGAGCGATGGCGCCAGTCATAAGCAGGTGAACATGCGCCACCTTTCAGCCACGGAGACGACTGCAAAGCCGCTGGACAACGCTTATCTGATGCCTGGAAACCAGTACCTGGCCGTGGAGTGCAATCGTGCAGGCATTGAGCTGTTTGAAAAGTTTCTGGCCGACAATCCATCGTTAGCACGGTTTGCACGGTCGCGGATTGTACGAGCGTTTATGGACGACGCTAGTGGCGTAGAAGCCGCGATCCACGAGCAACGCGATATTGAAAAAAGGCCTTGGCCGAGTGGCAAGCCAGGACGTGAACTTGTAGAGATCAGTCGCCTTCAATTCCAGAAAAGTTATGGGGTCCCAGGGATCGCTCGGGCTATTGAAGTATCGGGTTACGATGTGGAATTTGTCCAGCTAAGGGATGAGATAGTGGCGCTTTTGGCGCGCTCGGGGGTTCAGTTCCTACCCCAGCATCTAAGTCCTGTCCAAATTGCTGAGTTGAGCAGAGAACACGTCGTCGTCACTGCCATGGGGGTAGAGGAAGAAGAAGTCATCGCGATCATTGGCTGGTTTTTTAAGATGCGTGCTGTTGGTAGTGAAGCTGTCGGAATGCGCGGACTCAAACTGCAGTACGATCTGCCCATTGGTGTCATGAATTGCCGCCTGGACGGGGACTATATTCTTGTCTCCGGTGGGCAGGTTCCTCCCGATTCCACGCCTGCGTACAAGGAGCAGATACTGACGGCATGTCAAGCAGCCGTTTCTCGTCACTTTCCAAAGTCTTACCGCCGGGCGATCGAAAGTGGCGACTTGCAAATTATCGAATGTGCCAGGCCTGGCACTCCGGATGGACTGTCGATAGTTTATTGCTCCGCCTACAACCGCATTGCCGCCGGCGGGACGTATGCCGGGGGCACCACCCAGGGATTGGTGTGGGCCTCCTTGGTCGAGGAAATCATCCAGGCAAAGGCGCCCGCAGTTTCCACAATGTACTCATGATAAAAAACGGGTGCGACATCCGACGTCGCACCCGCTGAAGAAACCGCTCCAACCCTCGTTATTGCTTACACCGCCCGAACCACCCCCGCCTCTGGCCGGCGTGACAACACACTCACCAGCACAAAACTCACCAGCGCCACTGCCAGGCTGTAGTAGATCGGCGTGTTCGCATCCAGGCCATCCTTGAACATGAACACCAGCGCCGTTACAAAACCCAGGCTCATGGAGGTGATTGCCCCCGACGTGGTCGCGCGCTTCCAGAAGATCGCGCCGATCAGCGGGATCAGCATGCCACCCACCAGCAGGTTGTAGGCCAGGGTCAGGGCGCTGATTACGTCATTGACCACCAGTGCGATGCCCAGCACGACGATACCGGTCAGCATCGTGAACAGGCGGTTGATTGCCAGGCTCGATTGTCTGCCGCGGCGCAGGCGTGGCAGCAGGTCTTCGGTCAATACGGTGGAGGCGGCGAGCAAGCCGGCGCTGGCCGTCGACATCATCGCCGCCAGTGCCGCCGCGATCACCAGGCCGCGGATGCCGTCCGGCAGCGAGACTTTGACGATGGCCGCGAACGCGTTGTTGACGTTGTCCAGGTCCGGAATCAGCACATGGGCCGCCATGCCGATCAGCGCACAGGCGAGGCCGTAAAGGATGCAGTAGAAACCCGCGAAAGTGCCTGCGTACTTGGCGACCTTTTCGTCACGGGCGGTGAACACCCGCTGCCAGATGTCCTGGCCGATCAGGATGCCGAAGAAGTAGATCATGAAGTAGGTGATGATCGTGTCCCAGCCGATCGCGGTGAAGCTGAAGCTCGATGCCGGCAGCTTGGCCACGAGTTCGTCCCAACCGCCGACGCGGTACAGGCAGATCGGCAGCAGGATAAACATCAGGCCGACGGTCTTGATCACGAACTGCACGATGTCGGTGAGGGTCAGGGACCACATGCCGCCGATGGTCGAGTAGACCACCACCACACCACCGCCCAGCAACACCGAAATCCAGAACGGCAGGCCGAACAGCACTTGCAGCACCGTGCCGATGGCCAGGATCGAGGTCACGCCGATCATCAGCGCGTAGGCCAGCATGATCACCGCACTCGCCTGGCGGGCCATGGGGTTGTAGCGTTTTTCCAGTACCTGGGTGACGGTGAAGATTTTCAGCTTGAGCAGCGGCTTGGCCAGGAACAGGTTCAGCGCGATGATCCCCATGCCCAACGCCGCACACAGCCAGAAGCCGGAGATGCCATGCACATAACCCAGGCGCACGGTACCGACGGTGGATGCACCGCCCAGTACAGTGGCGGCCATGGTGCCCATGTACAGCGACGGGCCCAGGTTGCGACCGGCTACCAGGTAGTCTTCGTGGGTCCTGGCGCGGCGCATGCCGTAATAGCCGAGCACGAGCATGCCGGCGGCGTAGATGAGTACGACGAATAAATCCAAAGCCATGACGGCGGGTCTCCGATTATTGTTTTAGGTAACAGGCGAACTTGTTGTGGGAGCGGAGCTTGCTCCCGCAGGGCTGCGAAGCGGACCCTTGGGGCCATACACCGAAGCCGGCTCCGGAAACACACGCAACAACGTCAGGTACACCACCGACGCCAACCCCAGCGTCACCGGCAGGCTGATATCGATGCCATCGGCCAGGTTGCCCAGCGGCCCGACAAACTGCCCCGGCAAGTTGACGAAGCACAGGCCCACCAGCGCACTCGGAATCCAGGCCCCCAGCCCGCGCCAGTTCCAGCCATGGCTGAACCAGTAGCGGCCGCCGGTTTCACCCCGGGTAAACACCTGCAGGTCATCCGGACAGTAGAAGCCGCGACGCACGATCAGGCCGATGATCATCATCACCATCCATGGCGTGGTGCAGGTGATGATCAGCACGGCGAAGGTCGATACGCTCTGCACCAGGTTGGCGGCGAAACGTCCGATAAAGATGAAGGCAATCGACATCACCCCGATCAGCAGCGTGGCCTTGACCCGCGACAGCAGGCGCGGGAACACGCTGGACATGTCCAGCCCGGTGCCATACAGCGAAGTGGTGCCGGTGGACATGCCGCCAATTACCGCGATCAGGCACACCGGCAGGAAGAACCAGGTCGGTGCCACCGCCAGCAGACCGCCGACGTAGTTGTTGGCCGCGATGTAGTCCGGCGCCTTGACCGCCACGATGGTGGCGGTGGCCAGGCCGAACAGGAACGGGATCAAGGTGGCGATCTGTGCCAGGACTACCGCCAGCATGATGCGCATTTTCGGCGTCTCACGTGGGATATAGCGTGACCAGTCACCCAGGAACGCCCCGAAGGAAATCGGGTTGCTCATGGCCACCAGCGCCGCGCCGATAAAGGCCGCCCAGAAGCCGGTCTGGCCCAGGGCTACGCTGCCGGCGAAGTGGCTGTCGAAGGTCGGCGCGAACGCGAAGATGCCCAACAGAAACAGCAGGCTTGCCGCCCAGACCGCAATGCGGTTGACCCACAGCATGAAGCGAAAGCCGTAGATGCACACCGTCAGGACAAGCATGGCGAATACGCCGTAGGCCAGGCCCAGGGTCAGGTCGGTTTCCGGCAGGCCGATCAGCCGTTTCGCACCGCCGACCAGCGCATCGCCTGAACTCCACACCGACAGTGAGAAGAAGGCAATTGCCGTCAGTAATGACAGAAACGAGCCGACAATCCGCCCGTGCACGCCGAAGTGCGCACCGGAAGACACCGCGTTGTTGGTGCCATTGATCGGCCCGAACAGACCCATCGGCGCCAGGATCAACGCACCCACCAGCACGCCCAGCACAATCGCCCAGACGCCGGCCTGGAACGACAGGCCGAACAACACGGGAAAGGAACCGAGCACGGCGGTGGCAAAGGTATTGGCGCCGCCGAAGATCAGGCGGAACAGATCCTTGGGGGTGGCGGTACGTTCGTTGTCCGGGATCTGTTCGACCCCGTTGGTTTCTATTGTGCGAATACTTTTATCGTTGTTTTTATTATTCATGATCAGCTCCGATCACATTGGCTAAGGGGGCGGCAGCCCTTCCGGCATAGCGGACAAATGTTCGTGACAGGCCAGCCACGGGCCTTCTTGTTGTTCTGTGCGAGATCCTTGGCGTTTGAAGACAATGGTCTCGCGTTCCTGGCTAAAGAATTGCTCCCCGTTCATGCGCAGCTCGGTGGCCACGTCATGGATAAATATCGCCACGTCACCCTGCAGGCTGACCACGGCGTTACTTGAGGTGCAGGACAGCACCTCAAATCCTTCATCCCGGCGCCAGCTGTCCCACAACGCCTGGTAGGCATCGCGACTGAGCAGCGGCTGGGGGAGGGTGTAGAACACAAAGCTGGCATCGGCCGTGAACGCGCCGAAGTAGGCGGCGCGGTCGTTGCGTGCAAAGGCCGACACCAGGTCGGCGGCGGCTTTCAATACCTGCGGCACGCTCATCAACGGTGCGCCACGCCAGGCAGTACGCAGAGCATCTCGTACAGCAGGTTGGCGCCCAGCAGCGAGGTGTTGCCGGTGGTGTCGTAGGGCGGCGAAACTTCTACCAGATCGCAACCGACCAGGTCGAGGCCCTGGCAGCCACGGATGATTTCGATTGCCTGGATGGTGGTCAGGCCGCCGATTTCCGGGGTGCCGGTGCCGGGCGCCCAGGCCGGGTCGATGCCGTCGATGTCGAAGCTCAGGTACACCGGGCCGCCGCCGACTTTTTCCCGCACCTCGGCCATCAGTGGCGCGAGGGAGTGGTGCCAGCATTCTTCGGCCTGTACTACGCGAAAGCCCTGTTTGCGGCTCCAGTTGAAGTCTTCGGCGGTATAGCCCTGGGCGCGCAGGCCGATCTGCACCACGCGGTCGCAATCGAGCAGGCCTTCTTCCACGGCGCGGCGGAAGGTGGTGCCGTGGGCGATTTTCTCGCCGAACATATGGTCGTTGACGTCGGCGTGGGCATCGATGTGCACCAGCCCGACCTTGCCGTGTTTCTTGTGGATCGCCCGCAGGATCGGCAGGGTGATGGTGTGGTCGCCGCCCAACGTCATCGGGATCACGTTGTGCTCGAGAATCTCATCGTAGGCCTCTTCGATGATGCGCACGGCGTCCAGCAGGTTGAAGGTGTTGATCGCCACGTCGCCAATGTCCGCCACCGACAGCGAGTCGAACGGCGCGGCACCGGTGGCCATGTTGTAAGGGCGGATCATCACCGACTCGGCGCGGATTTCACGGGGCCCGAAGCGTGTGCCGGCACGCAGCGAGGTGCCGATGTCCAGGGGTACGCCGATAAAGGCCGCATCCAGGCCCTTGGCCGATTGCAGGTGGGGAAGACGCATCATGGTGGCGATACCGGCGAAGCGCGGCATTTCGTTGCCGCCCAGTGGTTGGTGGAAAATCTTGTCCACGGGATTGCCTCATCGTTGTTGTGTTTATCAGGGGCCGATTCTGCGAAAAGCGCAGGAGGGGAAGAATCGGCAGGGGCAAATACTTAGTTCAGGTTTTTCTAAACTAATGCGGGCGGGTAGACTGCCCACATCTACACCCGGAGCCGACCATGGCCAACGCCTTGCCCGACCTGAAACTCCTGCGCATCTTCGTCAGCGTCGTGCGCCACCAGGGGTTCGCCAATGCCCAGCACGAACTCAACCTGTCCACCTCGGCCATCAGCACCTACATGAGCCAGTTGGAAAGTGCGTTGGGCCTGGTGCTGTGTCATCGCGGCCGGGGTGGGTTCAGCCTGACCAGCAAAGGCGAGCTGTTCCACCAGGAAACCTTGCGCCTGCTCGGCGAACTGGAAGGCTTCGAACAATATGCCGCCGCGCTCAAGGGCGAGCTGCGCGGGACGCTCAAGCTCGGCGTGCTCGACTCCACGGTGAGCGACAAGGCCTTGCCGTTCGCCGAGGTTATCGGCGCCTACAGCCTGGAGCACCCGGCGGTGCACCTGAATCTATCGGTGATGAGCCCCTACGAACTGCAACTCGGCGTGCAGGACAACCGCCTGGACCTGGCCATCGGTGCCTTCTCCAACCGCATGAGCGGGCTGATCTACATGCCGCTGTACCGCGAGCAACACTGGTTGTATTGCAGCACCCGCCATCCGTTGTTCAGCGAACGACGCATCCCCGAGCAGGTGATCACCCAGCAGCGCATGGTCGGGCGCGGCTACTGGAGCCAGGCCGAACTGGCGCGCCACGGCTTCAAGCACAGCGCCGCGACGGTGGAAAGTATGGAGGCGCAGTTGATCCTGGTGCTCTCCGGTGCCTACATCGGCTACCTGCCCGAGCACTACGCCCAGGCCTGGGCCGACAAGGGCGACCTGCGCGTATTGCTGCCGGCGACCTTCGGCTACCAGGCGCCGTTCTCGATGATCATGCGCCGGGGCCGCAGCCGCGAACCGCTGATCCAGACCTTCCGCGATCTACTCAAAGCGCAGCTCAACCAGGCCTGAAAACCATGTCCCGACCCCACTGTTCCCGCTGCCTCAGGCCCGCCGCCCATTGCCTGTGCGCGCTGATTCCCAGCCTCGACAGCCGCACACGTGTGCTTGTTTTGCAGCACCCGAGTGAGGTCAACCATGCGCTCAATACCGCGCGGCTGGCGGCGTTGGGATTGAACAATGCGCAGTTGGTGGTGGGCGAGGTCTTTGATGACTTGCCGACCCTGTTGAACCCGCCCGGCTATCAGGCGCGGCTGTTGTTTCCGGCTGACGATGCACAGCCGCTGCAAGCCTATGCACCCGGCGATCAGCCGCTGTTGCTGGTAGTGCCCGACGGCACCTGGCGCAAGGCGCGCAAACTGCTGCACCTCAATCCTGTGTTGGCGGCGTTGCCACGGGGCACGCTGGTCGAGGGCGCCGTGTCTCGCTATCGACTGCGCAAGGCGCCCGGACCGGGGGCGTTGTCGACGGTGGAGGCGATTGTGCAGGCGTTGCAGGTGCTGGAGGCGCCAGTGTCGTTCGAGCCGTTGCTCAAGCCGTTTGATGCATTGATCGAAGGGCAGATTGCGGCGATGGGGGAGGAGGTCTTTCGGAGAAATCATGGCGATGGGCATTTGCGCTAGGCGGGATATCGAGGCGCGGCCATCGGGAGCAAGCCCCCTCCCACATTCGATCGAGTTCCAGCATGAGAATGCGGTCCAGTGTGGGAGGGGGCTTGCTCCCGATGGCGCCCGCTCAGCCACCACCGCCTCGCTTATTCCTTTAAGCCATAAGCACCGCACTTTGCGTGATATGGCCCGCCGACCTTTCCCGGTATGATGTTCGCCCCCGCAGTCTGGATTGCGAATACGCCATGACCTTGCAGTACCCTACAATCGCCGATTGCGTCGGCAACACGCCCCTGGTCCGCTTGCAACGCATGGCGGGTGAAACCAGCAATACCCTGTTGCTCAAGCTCGAAGGCAACAACCCGGCCGGCTCGGTGAAAGACCGCCCGGCGCTGTCGATGATCACCCGCGCCGAACTGCGCGGGCAGATCAAGCCCGGCGACACCCTGATCGAAGCCACCTCGGGTAATACCGGGATCGCCCTGGCCATGGCCGCCGCGATCAAGGGCTACAAGATGGTGCTGATCATGCCCGACAACGGCAGCGCCGAGCGCAAGGCGGCGATGACCGCCTATGGCGCCGAGTTGGTGCTGGTCACCCAGGAAGAAGGCATGGAAGGCGCCCGCGACCTCGCCGAGCGCATGGCCGCCGAAGGCCGTGGCCAGGTGCTGGACCAGTTCGCCAATGGGGACAACCCCGAAGCGCACTACACCACCACCGGTCCGGAAATCTGGCGCCAGACCCAGGGCACCATCACCCATTTCGTCAGTTCCATGGGCACCACCGGCACCATCATGGGCAACTCGCGCTACCTCAAGGAGCAGAACCCGGCGATCCAGATCGTCGGCCTGCAACCGATGGAAGGCGCGGCGATCCCAGGCATTCGTCGCTGGCCCGAAGAGTACTTGCCGAAGATCTACAACGCGACCCGCGTGGACCGCATCATCGACATGGCCCAGCGTGAAGCCGAAGACACCACCCGCCGCCTGGCGCGTGAAGAAGGCATCTTCTGCGGCGTGTCGTCCGGCGGCGCCGTGGCGGGTATGTTGCGCTTGTCCAAGGAAGTGGAAAACGCGGTGATCGTCGCGATCATCTGTGACCGAGGCGACCGTTACTTGTCGACCGGCATTTTCGACGAACCCAACTGATGGCCAAGCACGAGAGAGGCCTGCGCTTCCAACCGACGGGCGGCAGCCGGGCCCCACAGATTCCCGTGGGCAAGAAGCAACGCCTGGCCATCGAGCGCCTGGCCAACGACGGCCGCGGCATCGTGTTCTTTGAAGGTCGCACCTGGTTTGTCAACGGTGCGCTGGCCGGCGAAGAGGTTGAAGCGCGGGTGTTGGGCACCCACGGCAAGGTGGTCGAGGCCCGCACCGAGCGCGTGTTCACGGCCAGCGAGCTGCGTCGCCCGGCACCGTGCGCGCACTTCGGTCGCTGTGGCGGTTGCAGCGTGCAGCACTTGCCCCATGCCGAACAACTTGCCCTGAAACAGCGCATGCTCGCCGAGCAACTGTCCCGCGTGGCCGGTGTCGAACCGCAGGAGTGGGCCGCACCATTGAGTGGGCCGGAATTCGCTTACCGGCGCCGCGCCCGGGTGGCCGTGCGCTGGGATGCCAAGGCGAAGAAGCTTGAGGTGGGTTTCCGCGCCGTGGCCAGCCAGGACATCGTCGCCATCGATGATTGCCCGGTGCTGGTACAGGCCTTGCAACCGATCATGCAGCGCCTGCCGAACATGCTGCGCCGCCTGAGCAAACCTCAGGCCCTGGGGCATGTGGAGTTGTTCAGTGGCTCGTCCGTCGCCGTGTTGCTGCGGCATATGGCGCCGTTGTCAGAGGCGGACCTGCTGATCCTGAAAGAATTCTGCAGCTTCCATGACGCCCAGCTGTGGCTGCAGGGTGAAGGCCAGCCGGAACCGATTGAGCCTGATCAGTCACTAGGTTTCCGATTGGGCCCATGGGACCTGGAGTTGGCGTACCGACCGGGGGATTTTGTCCAGGTCAACGCCGGGGTCAACGAGGCGATGGTGGCCCAGGCCCTGGACTGGCTGGCGCCACAGCCTGATGAGCGGGTGCTGGACCTGTTCTGCGGCCTGGGCAACTTTGCCTTGCCGCTGGCGAAACGGGTGCGCGACGTGGTGGCGGTGGAAGGTGTGCAGACCATGGTGGACCGGGCTGCGCAGAACGCCATCAGCCACAATTTGCATAATGCGCAGTTTTTTCAGGCCGATTTGTCCCAGCCGTTGACTGACGCGGAATGGGCCAAACAGGGCTTTTCTGCGGTACTCTTGGACCCACCCCGCGATGGTGCCCAAGAGGTTGTGCGTAAGCTCGCCACCCTGGGGGCCAAGCGCCTGGTGTATGTGTCCTGTAACCCGGCGACGCTGGCGCGGGACACGGTTGAGCTGGTCAAGCAAGGCTACCGGCTAAAACGTGCCGGGATCCTCGACATGTTTCCGCAGACAGCGCATGTCGAGGCCATGGCGTTATTTGAAGCGGGCTAGGATGCCCGTTTAATCCGACTGGCCTGCGTTCTCCAAGGCCTATGATCTGCCACGGAGCTCGCAGTAAAAAGGTCGGCGATGATTTTGGCGCATCCAAGGTGCGTCATAGGGAAGGTAAGCAAGATGGTACAGGTGAGAGCACACCAGCCGATCAACACCGACGGCAGTATCAATCTCGAGGCATGGCTGGATCATGCCATCAGTGTCGACCCGGCACTGGACCGTGAAGCCTTGAAAGCAGCCTGCGAGTTCGCTCGTGAGTCTGAGCAACAAGACAATGCAGCCAAGAACCTGTGGGCCGAAGGCACTTCCAGCTTTCGCACCGGGTTGGAAATCGCCGAGATCCTTGCCGATCTCAAGCTGGACCAGGACTCGCTGATCGCCGCCGTGCTCTATCGCGGCGTGCGCGAAGGGCACATCCAGTTGCCGACCGTCAGCCAGCGTTTTGGCGCGGTGGTGGCCAAGCTGATCGACGGCGTGCTGCGCATGGCCGCCATCAGCGCCAGCCTCAGCCCGCGCCAGTCCATGGTGCTGGGCACCCAGGGCCAGGTGGAAAACCTGCGCAAGATGCTGGTGGCGATGGTCGACGACGTACGTGTCGCCCTGATCAAGCTGGCCGAACGCACCTGCGCGATCCGTGCGGTGAAGACCGCCGACGATGAAAAGCGCAACCGCGTCGCCCGCGAAGTCTTCGACATCTACGCACCGCTGGCCCACCGCCTGGGTATCGGCCATATCAAGTGGGAGCTGGAGGACTTGTCCTTCCGCTACCTCGAACCTGATCAATACAAACAGATCGCCACGCTGCTGCACGAGCGGCGGCTCGACCGCGAGCGCTTTATCAGCGACGTGATGGGCCAGTTGCGCGCCGAGCTGCAGGCCACCGGGGTCGATGCCGACATCAGCGGCCGCGCCAAACACATCTACTCGATCTGGCGCAAAATGCAGCGCAAGGGCCTGGCCTTCAGCCAGATCTACGACGTGCGCGCCGTGCGCGTGCTGGTGCCGGAAATGCGCGACTGCTACACCGCGCTGGGGATCGTCCATACGCTGTGGCGGCACATTCCCAAGGAGTTCGACGACTACATCGCCAACCCCAAGGAAAATGGCTATCGCTCGCTGCATACTGCGGTGATCGGCCCCGAGGGCAAGGTGCTGGAAGTGCAGATCCGCACCCACGCCATGCACGAAGAGGCAGAGCTGGGCGTGTGCGCGCACTGGCGCTACAAGGGCACCGACGTCAAGGCCGGGTCCAACCAGTACGAGGAGAAAATCTCCTGGCTGCGCCAAGTGCTGGAATGGCACGAAGAACTCGGCGACATCGGCGGCCTGGCCGAACAGTTGCGCGTGGATATCGAGCCGGACCGGGTCTACATCTTTACCCCCGACGGCCATGCCATCGACTTGCCCAAGGGCGCGACGCCGCTGGACTTCGCCTACCGCGTGCACACCGAGATCGGCCATAACTGCCGAGGCGCCAAGATCAACGGGCGCATCGTGCCGCTCAACTACAGCCTGCAAACCGGCGAACAGGTCGAGATCATCACCAGCAAGCACGGCACGCCGAGCCGCGACTGGCTGAACCCGAACCTGGGCTACATCACCACATCGCGGGCGCGGGCGAAGATCGTCCATTGGTTCAAGCTGCAGGCCCGCGACCAGAACGTCGCCGCCGGCAAGACCCTGCTCGAACGCGAGCTGGGCCGCCTGGGCCTGCCGCAGGTGGACTTCGACAAGCTGGCCGAAAAGGCCAACATGAAGATCGCCGAAGACATGTTCGCCGCCCTCGGTGCCGGCGACCTGCGCCTGGCGCAGCTGGTCAACCTGGCCCAGCAACTGGTCGAGCCGGAGCGCGGCAACGAACAACTGGAGCTGATCCCACGCAAGGCCACCGGCTACAAGCCCGGCAAGCGCGGCGATATCCAGATCCAGGGCGTCGGCAACCTGCTGACGCAAATCGCCGGTTGCTGCCAGCCGTTGCCGGGGGATGCCATCGTCGGCTACATCACCCAGGGCCGTGGCGTCAGCATTCACCGCCAGGACTGCGCCTCGGTGCTGCAACTGGGCGGGCGCGAGCCGGAGCGGATTATCCAGGTCAGCTGGGGCCCGGTGCCGGTGCTCACCTACCCGGTGGACATCATCATCCGTGCCTACGACCGTTCCGGCCTGCTGCGCGACGTCTCGCAAGTGCTGCTCAATGAGCGCATCAACGTGCTGGCGGTCAACACCCGCTCGAATAAAGAGGACAACACCGCGTTGATGTCCCTGACCATCGAGATTCCGGGGCTGGACGCACTGGGGCGGTTGCTGGGGCGGATTTCCCAGCTGCCGAACATCATTGAGACGCGGCGCAACCGTACCCCATGATTCGCGCAATGAATGCAGGCTAAATGTGGGAGGGGGCTTGCTCCCACACTGATCGGACACAGAAAGATGTATTCACTTGAAGACCTGCTGCACCTGATGAGTCGCCTGCGGGACCCGCAATACGGGTGCCCGTGGGACATCAAGCAAACCTACGCGACCATTGTCCCGCACACCCTGGAAGAGGCCTACGAAGTGGCCGACGCCATCGAGCGCGGCGACTTTGATCATCTGCAGGGGGAGTTGGGCGATCTGTTGTTCCAAGTGGTGTATTACAGCCAGCTGGCGCGGGAAGAGGGACGTTTCGAATTTGCCGGGGTGATCGACAGCATCACCCGCAAGCTGATTCGCCGCCATCCCCATGTGTTCCCGACCGGCGATCTGTATGCGCCGCTGGATATTCCTCAACTGAGTGAAGAACAGGTCAAGGAGCGTTGGGAGCAGATCAAGGCCGAGGAGCGTGCGGAAAAATCCGACGCGCCGGAGCAGCTGTCCCTGCTGGACGATGTGCCCAGCGCCTTGCCGTCCCTGTCCCGGGCCGCCAAATTGCAGAAGCGCGCCAGCCAGGTCGGCTTCGACTGGCCATCGGCGTTGCCGGTGGTGGATAACGTGCGCGAAGAGCTGGACGAAGTGCTCGAAGCCATGGCCGACAACGACCCGGAGGCCATCGCCGATGAAGTCGGTGACCTGCTGTTCGCGGCGGTCAACCTGGCCCGTCACCTCAAGATCGACCCGGAAACCGCGCTGCGTGGCGCCAATGCCAAGTTCGAGCGACGCTTCCGATTTATCGAACAGGCATTGCGCGATACCCACCAACCCATAGAAGATTGCACCCTCGAAGAGTTGGACGCCCTGTGGGGCGAAGCCAAACGTCAGGAAAAGAACGTGTCCAGCTGCGGTTGAGCAGTTGCCTAAGTGAGTAAGCACCATGAGCCTTTCCCTTCGCGACCAGTTGCTCAAAGCAGGTCTGGTCAACCAAAAGCAGGCCAAGCAGGTCGGCAAAGAGAAACAGAAGCAGCAGCGCCTGGTCCACAAGGGCCAGATCGAGGCCGATGACACCCAGGCTCGCCTGGCCGCCGAAGCGCAGGCCGAGAAGGTCAAGCGTGACCAGGAGCTGAACCGCCAGCAGCAGGAAAAAGCCGAGGCCAAGGCCCGTACGGCCCAGGTCAAGCAACTGATCGAGACCTCGCGCCTGCCTAAGCTCACGACCGAGGACTACTACAACTTCGTGGATGACAAGAAGGTCAAGCGCCTGTCGGTCAACACCTTGATGCGCAACAAGCTGAGCAACGGCTCCCTGGCCATCGTGCATCACGGTGGCGGCTACGAGGTGATCCCCCGTGAAGCCGCGCTGAAGATCCAGGAGCGCGCCCCGGAGCGTATCGTGCAGCTCAATATCCTCACCGAAAGCCAGGTGCCGGATGAGGATGATCCGTACGCCGCTTACCAGATCCCGGATGATTTGATGTGGTAAGGCTGTAGCAACGAATTGTGGTGAGCAGGCGTGCCCTGCGTTGGGCTGCGAAGCAGCCCCAGAACACACAAACCCCGCTCAGAAGGCGGGGTTTGTGTTTTATAGGCCCCCCAGCTGCGTGGGGCTGGGGGGCCTACAGGATTTCGAAGTTTCAGGCGCTTTGCGTCTGGCGTTTCATCTCAAGGGCTTCGAGCTCGTTTTTATAATTATGAGCGTCGCTCTCGTTATGAAACATGCCGACCAGCAGGTCCTGTTGGTGGACATCCCAGATGTGAATCCCATGGCCCAGCGCTTCGTGGGACATATGTTCGTCGTCGCGTTCAGTTACTTTTACAGTCATCTGCTTGCTCCAATTTCTGGTGGGTATGCGGCAAGTCGTCGCAGGTCTTTTTATACGGTTTGTTAGCTTGCTAAGTAAACCGCTTTAGAGGTTTATGACAGAAGTTTCATGTTGGGCTCCCGATGACGGCAGACACTTGAACCCAAAACCCCCAGACGAAAAAAAGCCCCGCATTCAGCGAGGCTCTTCTCTGCTCATCAATCCAATCAGCTGCCCTTGATGGCTTTGCCGTCAACGGTACCGTCTTGCAACATGATGTTGTATTCCTTGCCGTCGGTTTCCACCTGACGCAGGGCTACCAGGATGCCACCCAGGTCCTTGGCGAACCACATCTGGGTGATGCGCTTGCTTTGAGTCGGGTCGCGTACGCGCTCGACCTTGATCGCGTCAATGCTGCCGACCTTGGTCTGGACCTTTTCCGGGCCGATCACGCGGAAGTCGTAGGTGTCGACGTCGGTGCCTTCAACCACGTTGTAGCTCATGCTTTTCTTGCCGGCTGCCACGTCGCGCTGCAAGGCCAACTGGTAGGTCGACTTGTCGAGCATGCCGCTTTGCAGGGGCACATTGACCGGGTCTTTGTTTTCAAAGCCCGTGACTTTCTTGGTCGACGGGTCGAAGTCCAGATTGATCTTCTTGGTCTTGCCCAGGCCGCCGCGTTCGAAGGCATAGCTCTTCGGTTGCAGGGTGTCCTTGTCGAACAGGATCACGCTGGTTTCGGTCAGGCTGGCGATCATCATGGAAGCCTTGAAGTTCAAGGTCCAGGTGCCGTCACCGTTCTTGGTCAGGCTGCGTTCTGCCGAACCACTCATGGGCAACTGTTTCCAGTCGGCGGTGTAGCTGGCGGAGAACGGGTGTAGATCTGCCGCTTGCACGGCAGGCAAGGCGAACAGCGCAAAAGCGAAGAGCAAGGCGCGACGCATAAAATCTCCTAGGTTCGAATCAAGTGGCCGCTGGCCGCAAGTAACTGACCGTCCAATAATGCACCCTGGTCACCAAGAATCAACCGCCCCTCGGCAAACCAGCGCACAGCCAGCGGGTAAATCCTGTGTTCCTGGGTATGCACCCGTTGCGCAAGGGTCTGCGCCGAGTCGTCAGACTCTACCGGAACCACTGCCTGTACGACCAGAGGCCCGCCATCGAGTTCCTCGGTGACGAAGTGCACGCTGCAGCCATGCTCGTTGTCACCGGCATCGAGGGCGCGCTGGTGCGTGTGCATGCCTTTGTATTTGGGCAGCAGGGAAGGGTGGATATTCAGCAGGCGCCCTTCGTAGTGCCGCACGAAACCTGCGCTGAGAATGCGCATGAAACCGGCCAGCACCACGAGTTGGGGGTTGAAGGCGTCGATCAGTTCGACCAGGGCGCTGTCGAAGGCCTCGCGGCCTTCGAAAGCCTTGTGATCCAGCGAGCGGGTTTCGATACCCGCGTCCCTGGCGCGTTGCAGGCCGTAGGCGTCGCTGCGGTTGGAGATCACCGCAGCGATGCGCACCGGGCTGTCGCCGGTGCGCGTGCTGTCGATCAGGGCCTGCAAGTTACTGCCGGTGCCGGAAAGCAGCACCACGACATCACAGGTCCGAGGCATCAGTGAGCCTTGAGGTTCTTCAGTTCAACCTGAGCCGCGCCTTCGGCAGCGGTGGCGATCTGGCCGATGACCCAAGGCTGCTCGCCGGCTTCACGCAATACGTTCAGCGCGGTTTCAACGTGTTCCTGCGCGACGCAGATCACCATGCCCACGCCGCAGTTCAGCACGCGGTGCATTTCGGTTTCATTGACGTTGCCTTTTTCCTGCAGCCAGTCGAATACCGCAGGACGCTGCCAACTGGCCACGTCGACGATCGCCTGGGCGCCTTTTGGCAGTACGCGCGGGATGTTGTCCAGCAGGCCGCCGCCGGTGATGTGGGCCATGGCCTTGACCGCGCCGGTGTCCTTGATCAGCTTGAGCAGTGGCTTGACGTAGATGCGGGTCGGGGCCATCAGCAGGTCGGTCAGCGGCTTGCCGTCGAGCTGGATGTTCTCGATGTCGGCACCGGACACTTCGATGATCTTGCGGATCAGGGAGTAGCCGTTGGAGTGCGGGCCGGAGGATGGCAGGGCGAGCAGGGCGTCGCCGGCAGCCACTTTGGAGCCGTCGATGATCTCGGCTTTTTCCACCACGCCGACGCAGAAGCCGGCCAGGTCGTAGTCTTCGCCTTCGTACATGCCTGGCATTTCAGCGGTTTCGCCGCCGACCAGGGAGCAACCCGACAGTTCGCAGCCGGCGCCGATGCCGGTCACCACCTGGGTGGCGGTCTCGACGTTCAGCTTGCCGGTGGCATAGTAGTCGAGGAAGAACAACGGCTCGGCACCGCATACCACCAGGTCGTTGACGCACATGGCCACCAGGTCGATGCCGATGCTGTCGTGCTTGTTCAGGTTCAGTGCCAGGCGCAGCTTGGTGCCCACACCGTCGGTACCGGAAACCAATACGGGCTGCTTGTAGCCGGCCGGGATCTCGCAGAGGGCGCCAAAACCGCCCAGGCCGCCCATGACTTCGGGGCGCGCAGTGCGCTTGGCAACGCTCTTGATGCGTTCGACCAATGCTTCACCGGCGTCGATGTCTACACCGGCGTCCTTGTAGCTCAGGGAGGGTTGCTTGCTCATGATCCAGGCCTTTAGGGGGGATTCAGGGGTAACGACCGAGCGGGCAGGCGCTTTTGGTAAAAGGCCCAGCCGTTGACGGTCTGCGAAGGCGCGCGATTTTATCAGGCTTGAGGGGCAGCGGCCATCCTCGGGCCGACGGGCAGGGCAGATAGATTTAAAAAAGCCGGTTAAAAAAATGCTGATCGGGTCTGTTCAGGCACGTATTAAGGTATAGCCTTTAAACCGCTGTCGTTAATGACATGGCGAAAACTTACCGGGACCCCGTGAATGTTTTAGTTGTCGCTGTGGTCACAGCCTGGCTACACCGATTTCACGCGGTCTGTTCCAGCCGCTAAATTTGTCGTTCGGGAATCTTCCATGCGTCTGTGTAATGTCTTTTTTGTAGGCTGCTTGTCGTTGATCAGCCTGGCGAGTCATGCCGAAACCCTCAATGGCCTGTACCAGGTACTCGAACCCGTCAGCAGCCAATCGCCGCAAGAGCGCGACCAGGCGACCCAGCGTGCGGTGGAGACCCTGGTGATCCGCCTCACCGGCGACGCCAAGGCCGCACAAGGCCCGGGCCTGGCGGCGATTCGCAAGGATCCGCAGCAAATCATCACTCAATACGGTTACGACGCCGGCCCGCCCGAGAGCCTGCAAGTGGACTTCGACCCGGTCAGCACCGATCGCGCCTTGCGTGACGCCGGCCTGTCGATCTGGGGCAGCAATCGGCCCTCGATCCTCGGCTGGTGGCTGAACGACTCCACCGAAGGCAGCAGCCTGGTCGGCGATGGCCAGGCCGCTGCCCAGGCGCTGCGCCGTGCGGCACAGCACCGTGGCTTGCCATTGCGCCTGCCCCTGGGGGACCTGGATGAACAGGTGGTCGCCACCGCGCCGAATCTTGAAAGCGCCGATGCCACGCCATTGCGCGCCGCGTCCGAGCGCTACGGTGCCGACGCCTTGCTGGCCGTGCATGCACGCCAGGAAGGCAATCAATGGCAGGCCAAATGGCGCCTGTGGCTGGGTGACAAGAGCGAGCAGGGCACCGCGCAAGGCGCCGACACGGGCGCGCTGGCCGATGCAGTCATGCTGGCGGTCAGCCAAAAACTGGCGCCGCGCTTTGCGGTCAAGCCCGGTGTGAGCACCGAGCAACTGCTGGAAGTGCAGGGCATGAACCTGGAGCGGTACGCGGCCCTGGGGCACCTGCTTGAGCCGTTTGGCGGTCAGCCGCAATGGGTGGATGGCAATCGTATTGTGTATCGGGTCAACGGCAGTGCCGATCAGTTGCGTACCCAGTTGAGCCTGGCCAGGTTGCAGGAAGTGCCTGCCGGTGAGGCCTCGGTGCAGCAGCCTGCGGTCGATGGCACACAACCGCCGGCGGCACCTGCGCCCCAGGCGCAACTGCATTTTCGTTGGTAAAAGTTCTTCCTATATAGATAGAAGCAAATAATGGAGTGGTTTATGGCGGATACGCGTCGTTGGGTGTGGCTTGGCGGGATCGTCCTGCTGTGCGTTTTTGTGTTCCTGCTGCATTCGATCCTGACGCCGTTCCTGGTTGCGTTGCTGCTCGCCTATCTGTTCGATCCCGTGGTGGATCGCCTGGAAAAAGCCGGTCTGTCGCGGACCTTGGGCGTGGTTGCGGTGTTTGCACTGTTCACGTTGATCATCACCGCGCTGGTGCTGGTGCTGGTGCCGATGCTGGCCAAGCAACTGTTTCGTCTCTATGAGCTGGCGCCGCAGATGCTCGACTGGCTGCAGCACACGGCGATGCCGTGGGCCCAGGCCAAGTTGGGCCTGTCGGATGGCTTCTGGAAGTTCGACAAGGTCAAGGCGGCGATCAGCGAGCACATGGGCCAGACCACCGATATTGTGGGGGTGATCCTCAGCCAGGCGACCGCGTCCAGCCTGGCGCTGATCGGCTGGCTGACCAACCTGGTGCTGATTCCGGTGGTGGCGTTCTACCTGCTGCGCGATTGGGACATCATGATGGCCAAGATCCGCAGCCTGTTGCCGCGCAACCGTGAAGAGCGCATCGTGGCCCTGGCCGGCGAGTGCCATGAGGTGCTTGGTGCCTTTGTGCGCGGGCAGCTGCTGGTGATGCTGGCACTGGGGATCATCTACGCGGCGGGCTTGATGGCCATCGGCCTGGAGCTGGGCCTGTTGATCGGCCTGATCGCCGGCCTTGCCGCTATCGTGCCGTATATGGGCTTTGTGATCGGGATCGGCGCGGCGTTGGTGGCTGGCCTGTTCCAGTTTGGCGGCGACCTGTATCCGATGCTGGGGATTGTCGCGGTGTTCATGGTTGGCCAGGCCCTGGAAGGCATGGTGCTCACGCCGTTGCTGGTGGGGGACCGGATTGGCCTGCACCCGGTGGCGGTGATCTTTGCGATCCTGGCGGGCGGCGAGCTGTTCGGCTTTACCGGCATTCTGCTGGCACTGCCGGTGGCGGCGGTGATCATGGTGCTGGTGCGTCATATGCACGATCTGTACAAGGATTCCGACGCCTATACGGGGGTCGAAGACCCCGACCTGTAACCGCTGCGTCATAAACCCGGCTTCGGCCGGGTTTGTTGTTTATGGGGGTATGGCGTCAAACAATCCGCTCAAAACCGGCAAGTTAACGCAAACCTTTGATTTTGCTTGTGGTCTGCTGCATTGTGCGCCCGGCGTCACGGGTATAAACTTTGCAAACTTTACACAGAGGCCACTAACGGTTCGATGGGAGCCGTTCAGTCAGCATGAAACCGATTCAGCTGCCCTTAGGTGTGCGTCTGCGTGATGACGCTACCTTTATCAATTACTACCCAGGCGCCAATGCCGCTGCACTCGGCTATGTCGAGCGGCTCTGCGAAGCCGACGCCGGGTGGACCGAAAGCCTGATCTATCTGTGGGGTAAACACGGCGTAGGGCGTACCCACCTGTTGCAGGCCGCTTGCCTGCGTTTCGAGCAGATGGGCGAGCCGGCGGTTTACCTGCCCCTGGCCGAGTTGATGGATCGCGGCATCGGGATCTTCGACAACCTTGAGCAATACGAACTGGTGTGCCTGGACGATCTGCAGGCAGTGGCCGGCAAGGCGGATTGGGAAGAGGCGCTGTTCCATCTGTTCAACCGCCTGCGGGACAGCGGCCGGCGCTTGTTGATTGCGGCCTCCACCTCGCCACGGGAGTTGCCGGTGAAGCTGGCCGACCTCAAGTCGCGCCTGACCCTGGCGCTGATCTTCCAGATGCGCCCACTCTCCGACGAAGACAAACTGCGGGCCCTGCAATTGCGCGCATCCCGTCGCGGCCTGCACCTCACCGATGAAGTCGGGCACTTTATCCTCACCCGTGGCACCCGCAGCATGAGCGCGTTGTTCGATTTGCTCGAGCAACTCGATCAGGCCTCTTTGCAGGCTCAACGAAAATTGACGATCCCTTTTCTCAAGGAAACGTTGGGCTGGTAACCGGTTGAATCTACGGGGTTCGGCAATTTCCAGGCGCCAGAAATCCTGCGTTTAAGCCACGTTGGCTACGCATGTGAACCGATAAATGGAATTACGGCTTAGATGTCATAGTCCAATCGCGAAGTCACATAGATCACGATTGAATTTGCAAATCGATGTGATAGAAGGCATAGTCTCGACTTCTTTACATACCAGCCACGGTCGTGCCCATGCTAAATCGCTTCGCACCCCTCGTGCCCCTCGCACTCGTTACCCTGTTGTTTGGTTGCGCCTCCCACCCTCAACAGGTGGTTGAGCAGCAAAAACCTCAACAACAGTCCCAGGCAAAATTCGTTGCTGCACAGTCTGCTTCTGTCTATGAAGAAGAGGTCGCAACCGAAAAGGAACTGGCCGATTTCTCCGGCAACAAGCCTTACCAGCTTCCAGTCCTGGCCGACAGCATCCTCGAACGCGGCATGTCCCTGATCGGTACCCGTTACCGTTTCGGCGGTACCTCTGAAGCCGGTTTCGACTGCAGCGGTTTCATCGGCTACCTGTTTCGTGAAGAAGCTGGCATGAACCTGCCACGCTCCACTCGCGAAATGATCAACGTGAAAGCACCGTTGGTCGCGCGCAACAACCTCAAGCCCGGTGATCTGCTTTTCTTCAGTACTGCGGGCCGTGGTCGCGTCAGCCATGCCGGTATCTACCTGGGCGATAACCAGTTTATCCACTCCAGCAGCCGTCGCAGTGGCGGTGTTCGAGTCGACAGCCTGGGTGACAGCTACTGGAGCAAAACCTTCATCGAAGCCAAGCGCGCACTCGCCATGGCCCCGACTACGGTTACCGCCAGTAAGTAAACTTAAAGTGATACTTGAAGTTTGACGTGTAAGCGCTAGAATCCCTGGACATTGTTGTAATCCGTTCGCGCGAGCTTTGCTTGCGCGTTCTGGTTTTCAGCGTTCGGCAGCGATAGCCGCATCCAGATCAGGATTGTTCTGCACATGTCGACCTCAGCCCGCCTGCTCCTTATTCTCTGCGCCGCGCTTATCAGCGCCTGCGCCAGCCGGCCGCCGCCCGCTCCCGTTGCGGTCAAGCCCAAGCCGGTATTCAACTATTCCACCCAGAATTTCTCGCCTGCGGCCGAAGACGTACTCTTTCGTGCACTGGGCCTGGTCGGCACGCCTTACCGTTGGGGCGGCAACACGCCGGATTCGGGTTTTGATTGCAGTGGCCTGATCGGCTTCGTCTTCCGCGACGCCGCCGGCATCTCCCTGCCGCGCACCACCCGCGAACTGATCGTGATGCGCGCCCAGGACGTCAGCGAGCAGAACCTGCAGACCGGCGACCTGCTGTTCTTCGCCACCGGTGGCGGTTCCCAGGTCAGCCACGCCGGCATCTATGTGGGCGAAGGCCGCTTTGTGCACGCGCCGCAGACCGGCGGTACGGTCAAGCTGGACACCTTGTCCAAGGCGTATTGGCAGAATGCCTATCTGAGCGCCAAGCGTGTGTTGCCAGCAAACCTGGCACGTAATCCCTGAACCAAATGTGGGAGGGGGCTTGCCCCCGATAGCGAAGTATCAGTCACAGTATCTGTGCCTGACCCACTGCTATCGGGAGCAAGCCCCCTCCCACATTGGTTTTGTGATGCTTCTGGGGGCGTTTATTTAGCGGCCGACACCCGCCACACCTTATTCCCCACATCATCCGCCACCAGCAAATCCCCCTGTTGATCAATCACCACGCCCACCGGCCGGCCCATGGCGTTCTCATCTTTATCGAGAAACCCGGTCAGCACATCCACCGGCTGCCCTTTAGGCTGGCCTGCCTCGAACGGCACGAAGATCACCTTGTAGCCACTGTGGGGCTTGCGGTTCCACGAGCCATGCTGGCCGATGAACGCGCCGTTGCTGAACGGTGCCGGTAGTTTGCTGCCCTCGGCGAACGTCAGGCCCAAAGACGCGGTGTGCGGCCCTACCGCATAGTCCGGCACGATTGCCTTGGCCACCAGGTCCAGGTTCTGCGGCGTGACGCGCACATCCACATGCTGGCCGTAATAGCTGAAGGGCCAGCCATAGAACCCGCCATCCTTGACCGAGGTGATGTAGTCGGGCACCAGGTCGCTGCCGATCTCGTCGCGCTCGTTCACCGCCGTCCATAGCTTGCCGCTCTGGGGTTCCCAGGCCATGCCGTTAGGGTTGCGCAGGCCGGAAGCGAAAATGCGCTGCTGGCCGCTGGCGCGATCCACTTCCCAGATAGCCGCCCGGCCCTGTTCCGCCTCTAGACCGTTCTCACCGACGTTGCTGTTGGAGCCGACACTCACGTACAGCTTGCTGCCGTCCTTGCTGGCGATCACGTTCTTGGTCCAGTGATGATTCAGGGGGCCGCCAGGCAGGTCGACCACCTTGGTGCCAGCTGCCTTGATCGCGGTTTCGCCCGCTTGATAGGGGAAGCGCAGCAGCTTGTCCGAATCGGCGACGTACAGGTCATTGCCGACCAGTGTCATACCGAAGGGCGAGTTGAGGTTTTCCAGGAACACCGTACGGGTCTCGGCAACACCATCGTGATCGGCGTCGCGCAGCAGGGTAATGCGATTGGGGCTCGGTACACCGGCACCGGCGCGGCCCATGACCTTCTCCATGACCCAGCCGCGAATGCCCTTGGAATCATCCGGCTTGGGCGGCGCATTGGTTTCTGCCACCAGCACATCGCCATTGGGCAATACATACAGCCAGCGCGGGTGATCCAGGCCTTCGGCGAACGCCGCCACTTGGGTGCCGGCCGCTGCCGTTGGCTTCACGCCCTCCGGCCAGCCGATAGCCGGGGCAATGTTCACCGTGGGAATCAGGGTTTTGTTCGGCTCCGGTAGCTGCGGCGACGGCCCGGTGCCGTCGGACACCTGCAGGGTGGAGCTTTCACCGCAGGCGGCGAGGGTGCCGGCGAGCATGATGAGCAGGGCGAGTCTGGTTTTATGCATGGTGTTCTCCTTGATACCTGTAAGGGTAGAGGAGGGCGCTGGTGCGATGGTTCAAGTGCAAGGCCAGCTTTAATTGACGCTCCACCCCCAACCCACTAACCTTCGCGGCTTGTTCCAGGTGCTCTGTGACCCATGGGTCGACCGAGTGAAACAGGGAAGCCGGTGAGCGAGCGCACTTGTACACAGTGCTGCCGCGATTCCGGCGCTGCCCCCGCAACGGTAAATGAGTCAAGACGGTGCCTTTTGCCACTGTATCGCCCGCGATATGGGAAGGCGCGCCGTCGGCGTGTTCGCTCTGTCGATGAGCCAGCGCACCACTCATGAGCCCGGAGACCGGCCTGGATCATCCAACAGCATCACGGTGGGCGATGCTTGGCTGTCTGTTTTTTCCTGCCTGCCGTTTTTGTCCAGCCCCAATGGAGAGCTGCCATGACCGATACCCCCGACCGCGACGAACGCCACCTGGCGCGCATGCTGCGCAAAAAAGCCGTGATCGACGAGCGCATCGCCAATTCCCCCAATGAGTGCGGCTTGCTGCTGGTGCTGACCGGCAACGGCAAAGGCAAGAGCAGCTCGGCATTCGGCATGCTTGCGCGCGCCATGGGCCACGGCATGCAGTGCGGTGTGGTGCAGTTCATCAAGGGGCGCAACAGCACCGGTGAGGAGTTGTTCTTCCGCCGCTTCCCCGAGCAAGTGCGTTTCCACGTGATGGGCGAAGGCTTCACCTGGGAGACCCAGGACCGCCAGCGCGATATCGCCGCCGCCGAAGCCGCCTGGGCCGTGTCCCGTGAGCTGCTGCAAGACCCCACCATCGGCCTGGTGGTGCTGGATGAGCTGAACATCGCCCTCAAGCATGGTTACCTCGACTTGGACCAGGTCCTCAGCGACCTGCAAGCGCGTCCGCCGATGCAGCACGTGGTCGTCACCGGCCGTGGCGCCAAGCCTGAACTGATCGAAATGGGCGACACCGTCACTGAAATGGGCATGCTCAAGCACGCGTTCCAGGCCGGGATCAAGGCACAGAAGGGCGTCGAACTTTGAATCAGCCCCGTCATTGCCCGGCCGTCCTGATCGCCGCACCGGCGTCCGGCCAGGGCAAAACCACCGTCACCGCCGCGCTGGCCCGTTTGCACCGCAACCTGGGGCGCAGGGTACGCGTGTTCAAATGCGGCCCGGATTTCCTGGACCCGATGATCCACGAGCGCGCCAGCGGTGCGCCGGTGTATCAATTGGACATGTGGATGGTGGGCGAGCAGGAAAGTCGTCGGCTGCTGTGGGAAGCGGCGGGTGAGGCCGACCTGATCCTGATTGAAGGCGTGATGGGCCTGTTCGATGGCACACCGTCCAGCGCCGACCTGGCGCGGCATTTCGGCGTGCCGGTGCTCGGTGTGATCGACGGCACCGCCATGGCCCAGACCTTTGGCGCCCTGGCCCTGGGCCTGGCGCGTTATCAGCCGGACCTGCCGTTTGCCGGGGTACTGGCCAACCGCGTCGGTACCCTGCGCCATGCGCAGTTGCTGGAAGGCAGCCTCACCGAAGGCTTGCGCTGGTATGGCGCCCTGTCCCGCGAAACCGGGATCGAACTGCCCAGCCGCCATTTGGGCCTGGTGCAGGCCAGCGAGCTGAATGACCTCGACGTGCGCCTGGACGCCGCCGCCCAGGCCCTGGGCAGCAGCTGCGAAGTCGCATTGCCGCCACCGGTGACCTTCGCCGCGCCGGAAGTGATCGAGGCCGAGCCGTTGCTGGCCGGTGTGCGCATTGCGGTGGCCCGTGACGAAGCCTTCGCCTTCACCTATGGCGCCAGCCTCGACCTGCTGCGGGCGATGGGGGCCGAACTGACGTTTTTCTCGCCGATCCATGATTGCCAACTGCCCGAGGCTGACAGCCTGTACTTGCCCGGCGGTTACCCGGAATTGCACCACCAGGCGCTGTCGCAAAACACGCCGATGCTTGACGCCATTCGTAACCACCATGCCGCCGGCAAACCCTTGCTCGCCGAGTGTGGCGGCATGCTCTACCTGCTGGATTCGCTCACCGATGTCGACGGCACCCGCGCCGAACTGGTCGGCCTGCTGCAAGGCGATGCGGTGATGCAAAAGAAACTCGCGGCCCTCGCCCTGCAAAGCGTCGAATTGCCGGAAGGCGTGCTGCGCGGGCACACGTATCACCATTCCCTGACCAGCACCGAGTGCCAGCCGATTGCCCGTGGCCTGAGCCCGAACGGTGGGCGCGGTGCCGAAGCGGTGTTCCGGCAGGGGCGGATGACGGCCTCTTACGTGCACTTCTATTTCCCGTCGAATCCGACGGCGGTAGCCGCGTTGTTTGCCCCGGACCGAGCTGAAACCCCATCCACTGTGGGAGGGGGCTTGCCCCCGATAGGGCCATGACCGACAACGCTTTCCCCCAGGCCGACCGCGACGCCGTCTACCGCGCCATCGCCGAACGCCGCGACATGCGCCACTTCAGCGGTGGCAGTGTTGCGCCCGAATTGCTGCATCGCCTGCTCCAGGCCGCGCACCAGGCCCCCAGTGTCGGCCTGATGCAGCCCTGGCGGTTTATCCGCATCAGCGACCGCGCATTGCGCAGCCGGATTCAACAGTTGGTGGAAGAAGAACGCGTGCGCACCGCCGTGGCGTTGGGCGAGCGCTCCGATGCGTTCATGAAGCTCAAGGTCGAAGGCATCCACGACTGCGCCGAAGTGCTGGTGGCGGCGTTGATGGATGATCGCGAGCGCCACATCTTCGGGCGGCGCACCTTGCCGGAGATGGACCTGGCGTCGCTGTCCTGTGCGATCCAGAACCTGTGGCTGGCGGCGCGGGTCGAGGGGTTGGGCATGGGCTGGGTCTCGCTGTTCGACCCCCAGGCCCTGGCCGACCTGCTGGGCCTGCCGCCCGGCGCGAAACCCCTGGCGGTCTTGTGCCTGGGGCCGGTGACGGAGTTTTACCCGGCACCGATGTTGCAGCTCGAAGGCTGGACCGAGCCTCGGCCGTTGAGTGACATGGTGTATGAAAACGCGTGGGGAGTGAGTCAATGAGTGTGGCCTTGCTGTGTGTCGCAGCAGTGGCGCTGGATGCGCTGCTGGGCGAGCCCAGGCGCTGGCATCCGCTGGTGGCGTTCGGCAATTTTGCCGGGCGCATCGAGCAGCGTTTCAACAGCGGTGGCCGGGGCTGGCGCAGCCATGGCGTGACCGCATGGGTTATCGCCGTGGTGCCGTTGACCCTGCTGGCCACCGCGTTGTCGTGGGCGCCGTATATCGGCTGGGTCCTGGAGATCCTCGCGTTGTACTGCGCCCTCGGCATGCGCAGCCTCGGCGAGCACGTGATCCCGGTGGCCCAGGCCCTACGCAGCGATGACCTCGACGCGGCCCGCACACGGGTGAGCTACCTGGTCAGCCGCCAGACCAGTGAACTGGACCGCACCGAAGTCGCCCGCGCCGCCACCGAATCGGTGCTGGAAAACGGCAGCGATGCGGTGTTTGCCGCGTTGTTCTGGTTTGTCGTCGCCGGCGTGCCGGGCGTGGTGCTCTACCGCCTGAGCAATACGCTCGACGCGATGTGGGGCTATCGCAACGAACGCTTCGAGCGTTTCGGTTGGGCCGCGGCCAAGATCGACGATGTACTCAACTATGTGCCTGCACGCCTGGTGGCCTTGACCTACGCCGTGCTGGGCAAAACCCGCCTGGCCCTCAAATGCTGGCGCACCCAGGGGCCGACCTGGGACAGCCCCAATGCCGGGCCGGTGATGGCATCCGGCGCGGGCGCGTTGGGTGTTGAGCTGGGCGGTGCCGCGATTTACCACGGCCAGGTGCACCAGCGTCCGCCACTGGGCGAAGGCCCGGCGGCGGATGCCGACTCTATCGACCGCGGCTGGCAACTGGTGCAGCGCGGCGTATGGTTGTGGTTGCTGATTCTCTGCGTGGGGGGGCAATTTTATGCTTGAGCACGGTGGCCGGCTGCGCAAGGCAGCGATTCAGTACGGGATTGCCGAGGACGATTGGCTGGACCTGTCCAGCGGCCTCGCACCCTGGCCATGGCCGATCCCGGAGATTCCGCTGCGGGCCTGGGCGCGCTTGCCGGAATCGGACGACGGCCTGGAACAGGCGGCCAGCGAGTATTTCGGCGCTGCGCATGTCCTGCCGGTGCCCGGCTCCCAGGCGGCGATTCAGTTGCTGCCGCGCCTGCGCCGTGCCGGCAAGGTCGGCGTGCTGTCGCCGTGCTACGCCGAACATGCCGAGGCCTGGCGGCGTGCCGGCTACGTGGTGCGTGAAGTGCAGGAGCAGGAAGTCGACTTCTTCCTCGACGTCCTCGACGTGCTGGTGGTGGTCAATCCCAATAACCCCACCGGACTGAGCCTGGCCCCGCAACGCCTGCTGGATTGGCACACAAGGCTGGCCCAGCGCGGCGGCTGGCTGGTGGTGGACGAAGCGTTCATGGATGTCACCCCGCAGTTGAGCCTGGCGAGCCAGGCCCATCAGGTCGGCCTGATTGTGCTGCGTTCGTTCGGCAAGTTTTTCGGCCTGGCCGGGGTGCGCCTGGGCTTTGTGCTGGCCGAGCGCAGGCTGCTCAAGTTGCTGGCCGAACAGGTCGGGCCCTGGGCCGTCAGCGGGCCGACGCGGGTGCTGGGGCAAGTGTGCCTGCGCGATACCGCCGGCCATGCGCGGCAGCGGGCACGCTGCATCGAGGCCGGCCAGCGTTTGTTTGAACTGCTCGAACGCCGTGGCTTTCAACCCCAGGGCGGCTGCGCGTTGTTCCAATGGCTGATCACCCCGCACGCCGAACGCATGCACGAATTCATGGCCCAGCGCGGTATCTTGCTGCGCCTGTTTGTGCACAACAGCAGCGTACGGTTTGGCCTGCCCGACACCGAGGCCGACTGGCTGCGCCTTGACGAAGCGCTGGCGGCCTACAAGGACGCCTCATGACGACGCTGATGGTGCAAGGCACCACCTCCGATGCCGGTAAAAGTACCCTGGTGACGGCGTTGTGCCGCTGGCTGGTACGCCAGGGCATTGCCGTGGTGCCGTTCAAGCCGCAGAACATGGCGCTCAACAGCGCCGTGACAGCCGAAGGCGGCGAGATCGGCCGCGCCCAGGCGGTGCAGGCCCAGGCGGCCAACCTGGCGCCCCACACCGACATGAACCCGGTGCTGCTCAAGCCCAACAGCGACACCGGCTCCCAGGTGATCATCCATGGCCGCGCCGTGACCAGCATGAACGCGGTGGCCTATCACGACTACAAAGCCATCGCGATGCAGGCGGTGCTGGCCTCCCACGCGCGGTTGAGCGAAGCCTACCCGGTGGTGATGGTGGAAGGCGCAGGCTCCCCGGCGGAGATCAACCTGCGCGCCAATGACATCGCCAACATGGGCTTCGCCGAAGCGGTGGATTGCCCGGTGCTGCTGATTGCCGACATCAATCGCGGCGGGGTGTTCGCCCATCTGGTCGGCACCCTGGAACTGCTCTCTCCCAGCGAACAGGCGCGGGTCAAGGGCTTCATCATCAACCGTTTTCGCGGCGACATCGCACTGCTGCAACCGGGCCTGGACTGGTTGGAGGCACGCACCGGCAAACCGGTGGTGGGCGTATTGCCCTACGTGATGGACCTGCACCTGGAAGCCGAGGACGGCATCGACCAACGTCAGATCGACAAGGCGGCGCAGGTGCTCAAGGTGGTGGTGCCGGTGTTGCCGCGCATCAGCAACCACACGGATTTCGATCCGCTGCGCCTGCATCCCCAAGTGGATTTGCAGTTCATCGGGCCGGGCCAGCCGATTCCGGCCGCCGACCTGGTCATCCTGCCGGGCTCGAAAAGCGTGCGCAGCGACCTCGCGTACCTGCGTGCCCATGGCTGGGACACCGCCGTGGCGCGGCACTTGCGCTACGGCGGCAAGGTGCTGGGGATTTGCGGCGGCTTGCAGATGCTCGGTGAGCAGGTACACGACCCGTTGGGCCTGGAAGGGCCGGCCGGTTCCAGCGACGGCTTGGGGCTGCTGGCGTTCAGTACCACCCTGGAAGCCGAGAAACAGTTGCGTAATGTCCGCGGGCGCTTGTTGCTGGAGGACGCCGAGGTCAGTGGCTATGAGATCCATGCCGGCGTGACATGCGGCGTTGCCCTGGAGAACGCCGCCGTGCTGCTGGAGGACGGTCGCCGTGACGGCGCGCACAGTGCTGATGGGCAGATTCTTGGCACGTATCTGCATGGCGTGTTCGAGACCCCGGCGGCCTGCGGTGCGTTGCTGCGTTGGGCCGGGTTGCAGGATGTGCAGGCGGTGGATTATCACGCCCTGCGCGAGCGCGATATCGAGCGCCTGGCGGATCTGGTGGAGAACCACTTGGATACCGATTTGTTGCGCAAACTGTGTGGGGTTTAAGGGTGTACACACGGTTCAAATGTGGGAGGAGCGGTGCGACGATTCGACTTGCCCCCGATAGCGGTGTATCAGGTGCTGAATTGTTCGGGTATACCGAGTACATATCCATTCCTGCGGTAACGGCCACTTATGGTTCCGCTCTTACAGCGGCTCACTTTTGGAAAGGCCCAAAAGTAAGCAAAAGGCCTTCGCCCCACCACTCGGCACCTCGCTTGGGCTCGGTGTGCCCTCACTCCGGCTTGAATCCGTGGGCCGCCGCAATGGGCCATCCCTGGCCCGGTGCGGCTAACCCGGCGTCCTGCCGGGTTACCCACGGATTCAAGCCTGCGTTCGGCCAGCGTGGTTTACGGGGCGACCTCAGATCAAAAGCCAGATCAAAAACGACTCGCTGCGCATCGTGGATGGGTGGGTGGGTAGGGGGTGTCTCATGCTTCAACTGATTTTAGGCGGCGCCCGTTCCGGTAAAAGCCGCTTGGCCGAAAAGCTCGCCAGCGACAGCGCTTTGCCCGTCATCTATATCGCCACCAGCCAACCGCTTGACGGCGAGATGAATGCCCGCGTTGCCTTGCATCGCGAGCGTCGCCCTGATCACTGGGGTTTGATCGAAGAACCTGTCGAGCTGGCGTGTGTGCTACGCGAAAACGCCGCGCCCGGTCGTTGCCTGCTGGTGGATTGCCTGACCCTGTGGTTGACCAACCTGCTGATGCTCGAAGACGCGCAGCGCCTGGCGTTCGAGCGCGATCAATTGCTGGAAAGCCTGGCCGTGCTGCCGGGTGAAATTATTTTTGTCAGCAACGAGACCGGTCTGGGTGTCGTGCCGCTGGGCGAATTGACTCGCCGCTATGTGGATGAAGCCGGTTGGCTGCATCAAGCCTTGGCCGAGCGCTGTCAGCGTGTTGTCCTGACGGTTGCCGGCCTGCCCCTGACGTTGAAAGGTACTGCGTTATGACTGACACCTGGTGGCTCAACCCTTGTAAGGCCATTGACGCCTCGGCGTACGAACAAGCCCTGGCGCGCCAGCAGCAATTGACCAAGCCGGCCGGTTCCCTGGGCCAGCTGGAAGCGCTGGCCGTGCAATTGGCCGGCTTGCAGGGCCAGGTCAAACCGTCGGTGGACCGGCTGTGGATCGCCATCTTTGCCGGTGACCATGGTGTGGTTGCCGAGGGTGTATCGGCGTTTCCCCAGGAAGTGACCGGGCAGATGCTGCATAACTTTGTCACCGGTGGCGCGGCCATCAGTGTATTGGCGCGGCAACTGGATGCGCAGTTGGAAGTGGTCGACCTCGGTACGGTGACCCCTTCGCTGAACCTGCCCGGCGTCCGTCACCTGAATATCGGCGCGGGCACCGCCAATTTCGTCAAGGGCCCGGCAATGACCGGCGCCCAGGGCCGATTGGCATTGCAGGCGGGTCGCGACAGTGTGCTGCGCGCCCGTGAAAGCGGTGCGCAGTTGTTTGTCGGCGGTGAGATGGGCATCGGCAACACCACCGCCGCCAGTGCGCTGGCCTGCGCCTTGCTCGATTGCCAGGTTGCCGAGCTGACGGGCCCGGGCACCGGATTGAATGCCCAAGGCGTCAGTCACAAGGTGGCGGTGATCGAGCGCGCGCTGGCGCTGCATGCCGCGCAGCGTGGGGATGCGCTGCACACCCTGTGCAATCTCGGCGGCTTTGAAATCGCTGCCCTGGTGGGGGCTTACCTGGCCTGTGCCCAGGAAGGCATCGTGGTGTTGGTGGATGGGTTTATCTGCACCGTCGCGGCGCTGGTCGCCACGCGCTTGAACCCGGCGTGCCGCGACTGGCTGCTGTTCGGCCATCGCGGTGCCGAGCCTGGCCATCGCCATGTCTTGCAGAGCCTCGATGCACAACCGTTGCTGGAACTCGGCCTGCGCCTGGGCGAGGGCAGTGGCGCGGCGTTGGCGGTACCGTTGCTGCGCCTGGCGTGTGCGCTGCACGGGCAGATGGCGACGTTTGCCGAAGCGGCCGTGGCAGATCGTCCGGCATGACTTTGCACCTGGACCTGTTGCGCCATGGCGAAACCGAACTGGGTGGCGGCCTGCGCGGCAGCCTTGACGATGCATTGACCGCCAAGGGCTGGGAACAGATGCGCGCCGCCGTGCTGGCGCAGGGGCCCTGGGATCGGCTGATCAGCTCGCCGCTGCAACGCTGCGCGCGGTTCGCGGAGGAACTGGGCGCGCGGTTGAATGTGCCGGTGAGCCTGGAAAAGGACCTGCAGGAACTGCACTTCGGTGCCTGGGAAGGGCAGAGTGCGGCGGCGCTGATGGAGACCGACGCCGAAGGCCTGGGCCGGTTCTGGGCCGATCCCTATAGCTTCACGCCGCCCCAGGGCGAACCGGTCAGCGCGTTTTCCCAGCGGGTTTTGGGCGCCGTCCTGCGCCTGCATAAGGCGTATGCCGGTGAGCGTGTGCTGTTGATCAGTCACGGCGGGGTAATGCGTTTGCTGTTGGCCCAGGCTCGGGGGCTGCCCCGTGAGCAGTTGCTGAATGTCGAAGTCGCTCATGGTGGGTTGTTCAACCTGCAGGTCGGCGCCGATGGCGTGTTGAAGGAAGGAATCTGAGCATGCTGCCGTTCTGGATCGCCGTGCAGTTCCTGAGCAGTTTGCCGATTCGCCTGCCGGGTATGCCGCAGCCGCAGGAACTGGGGCGCTCGTTGCTGTTTTATCCCGTGGTCGGGTTGCTGTTCGGCGTGCTGCTGTGGGGCCTCAATACGCTGTTGACCGGATCACCGCTGTTGTTGCACGCCGCGCTGCTGCTGACGGCCTGGGTGTTGCTCAGTGGCGGCCTGCATCTCGATGGCCTGGCGGACAGCGCCGACGCCTGGCTGGGTGGCTTCGGCGACCGCGAGCGCACCCTCAGCATCATGAAAGACCCGCGCAGCGGACCGATTGCCGTGGTCACCCTGGGCCTGGTGTTGCTGCTCAAGTTCACCGCACTGGTGGCCTTGATCGAACAGCGCAACGGTGTGGCGTTGATTCTCGCGCCGTTGATCGGCCGGGCGTCGATGCTGGGGTTGTTTCTCACCACCCGTTATGTGCGAGCGGGTGGCTTGGGCCAGGCGTTGTCGGATCATCTACCGCGCGTCGTCGGGCAACAGGTGCTGATCCTCAGTGGCCTGGCCTGCATCCTGATCGGTGGTTTCAGCGGGGGGCTCGCCGTGCTGCTCGCGGCCGTGTGTTTTATCGGCCTGCGCCAACTGATGGTCAATCGCCTCGGCGGCACCACAGGCGATACCGCTGGCGCGCTGCTGGAGCTGCTGGAAGTGGCTGTTCTGGTCGGTTTGGCGTTGTAACACTTTCTTGCATTTCCTTAATCGCGGGTATATACACGTTCCATGCTTGCCTCCCAATGTTTATGCACCAACCTGCGACGTGCCGCCCGTGGCGTCAGCAGGCACTACGACGGCGCCCTCGACGGCTTCGGGATCAACGTCGCCCAGTATTCCTTGCTGTGCAACCTGCAGCGCCTCGATCAACCGAGCATTTCCAGCCTGGCCGACGCCATGGGCCTGGATCGCAGCACCTTGGGGCGCAACCTGCGGGTGTTGGAAGGTGAGGGCCTGGTGCGGATGGTAGAGGGCGATGACCTGCGCAACCGCCTGGTGCTGTTGACCGCCGCCGGTGAAGAGCGCCTGGCGGCAGCGTTACCCGCCTGGGAGGCGGCGCAACAGAAATTGATCGATCAACTCGGCGCGGAAAAACGCGAAACCCTGTTGGCCTTGCTGGATGAACTCGCCTGAACGCGGGTTTGTTCGAATACAAGCGGGTATATACCCGCGAACGGAGAATAAGAAATGACGTCGATGTGGCGCACCAGTGGTTGGATCCTTGTGGGGAGTGCGCTGATCCTGGCGTTGTCCTTGGGCGTGCGGCACGGGTTCGGCCTGTTCCTGGCGCCGATGAGCAGCGAATTCGGCTGGGGCCGTGAGACCTTTGCCTTTGCCATCGCCTTGCAGAACCTGATCTGGGGCCTGGCGCAGCCGTTTACCGGTGCCCTGGCCGACCGGTTCGGCGCCACCAGGGCGGTGTTTGTCGGCGGGGTGTTGTACGCCGCAGGCCTGGTGTTGATGGGCCTGTCGGATTCGGCGTGGTCATTGTCCTTGAGTGCCGGCCTGCTGATCGGGATTGGCCTGTCGGGTACATCGTTTTCGGTGATTCTGGGTGTGGTCGGCCGCGCCGTGGCGCCGGAAAAGCGCAGCATGGCCATGGGCATTGCCAGCGCCGCCGGTTCGTTTGGCCAGTTCGCCATGGTGCCGGGCACGTTGGGCTTGATCAGTTGGCTGGGCTGGTCGGCCGCCTTGCTGGCGCTGGGCTTGATGGTGGCGCTGATCCTGCCGCTGGTGAGCATGCTCAAGGACCGCCCGCTGCCGGTCATGGCCGGCCAGCAGACCCTGGGTGAAGCCTTGAAGGAAGCCTGCTCCCACTCCGGGTTCTGGCTGCTGGCCTTCGGCTTTTTCGTCTGCGGTTTCCAGGTGGTGTTTATTGGTGTGCACCTGCCGGCCTACCTGGTGGACCAGCACTTGCCGGCCACCGTCGGTACCACGGTGTTGGCGTTGATCGGGCTGTTCAATATCTTCGGTACCTACACCGCCGGCTGGCTCGGCGGGCGCATGTCCAAGCCGCGCCTGTTGACCGGGTTGTACCTGCTGCGCGCGGTGGTGATCATCCTGTTCCTGTGGGCACCGGTGACCGAAGTCACGGCCTACCTGTTCGGCATGGCCATGGGCTTTTTGTGGCTGTCCACGGTGCCGCTGACCAACGGCACGGTCGCCACGTTGTTCGGGGTGCGAAACCTTTCCATGCTCGGTGGGATCGTGTTCCTTTTCCACCAGCTTGGCTCGTTCCTTGGCGGCTGGTTGGGCGGAGTGGTCTATGATCGAACCGGTAACTACGATTTGATCTGGCAAGTCGCGATCCTGTTGAGCGTGCTCGCCGCAGCCCTGAATTGGCCGGTGCGTGAGCGGCCGGTGGCGCGATTGCAGGCGCAGATGGAGGCGGCATGAGTTCGACCTGGTATTGGTGTGGCGGGGCCGCCGCGACCGCGCTGTTGCTGGCCCTGGCCTGGTGGGGCTGGCAGCGCGGTGGCCTGGCGTTGATGCAACTGGGTATGTCGATCTGTTAAGTTCGGTGCCTGAACTTTTTAAAGGACTTTTCGACATGCAGATGCGCTGGCTGGCTGTACCTGTGCTGATGGCTGCTTTTGGCGGTGTGGCGTTGGCTGCCGATTGCCCGCCGTTGCTGGAGGGGCAACTGCCCAAGTTGCGCGCCAAGGAATCCATCGACCTGTGCCAACGTTTTGCCGGCAAGCCCCTGGTGATCGTCAACACGGCAAGCTTTTGCGGGTTCGCGCCGCAATTCAAAGGCCTCGAAGCGCTGTATCAGCGCTACAAGGATGAAGGGTTGGAGGTGATCGGCGTGCCATCCGATGACTTCAAGCAGGAAGCCAAGACCGGCGAAGAAACCGCCAAGGTCTGCTACGTGAACTACGGCGTGACCTTCACCATGACCGAGCCGCAGAAGGTCAAGGGTCCGGACGCGGTGCACCTGTTCAAGGTATTGGCGCAGCAGAGCAATGCGCCGAAGTGGAATTTCTACAAGTACGTGGTCGACCGCCAGGGCAAGGTGATTGCCGATTTCTCCAGCCTGACCAAGCCGGACAGCCCCGACCTGATCAAGGCGGTGGAGCAGGCCATAGCGTCCAAACCCTGATTATCGGGCACTGAAAAGCCCCGCCTCCCTTGCGGGAGAGCGGGGCTTTTTTACACCCATCCGGATCAGAAGGTGTAGGTCATGCCCAGGCCGAAACCGTTGGCACTGTTTTCGTATTTGGCGCTGTAGTTGGACGGCAGCGAGGTGTTATTGACCTTGACGTCTTCTTCCTTGAGGTAGGAGTACGCCAGGTCGACCGTCATGTTATCCATGACCTTGTAGCCCAGGCCCACACTGAAGATCGTCCGGTCGCCAGTAGGAATACGTGGCGAACGATCTTTGTTGTTGGTTGGCGACTGGTCGAAGGTCAGGCCGGTACGCAGTACCACCTGCTTGGTCAACTGGTAGGAGGTACCCACGGCATAGGCCCAGGTGTCGTGCCAGTTTTGTTCTTCGGTGATGTTGGCGATTCGGCTAGGGGCCAGGGCGCCACCGTTTGTCGCGGTCACACCTTCGTTGTTGACGGTGATCTCTTTCAGGCGGCTCCAGCGTGTCCAGGTTGCGCCGCCGTACAGTTTCCAGGCATCGGTCAGGTCTTGAGTGACAGACAGGTCGTAGGATTCCGGAGTCTCGATTTTCAAGGAGGCGTCGTAACGATTGTTGCGCAATGCGCCTTGAGTCTGGGCCGGACCACTGACGGTGGTGTGCCCCTCAAGCTTGTAGTTGACCTTGGAGTGGTAGGTCAGGCCGACTCGGGTAGTATCGGTTGCTTGTACAAGTACACCGACATTGAAGCCCAGTGCGGTGTCATCACCCTTGATCTTGACGTTGGTGTCAGAGAAAGGTGCGCCGATTACCAGCGTCTTGTCCGACTCCAACACCCCGGAGATGCGGTTGATGGTCGGACCAAAACCGATGGAAACCTTGTCGTTGAAGGCATAGCTGACAGTCGGCTGGAAGGTCATGACCTTCACTTCGCTCTTGCTGCCGAAGCCACGACCCTGGAAGCCGTTTTCATAGTCGGTCACCAGACCGAACGGTGCATAGACGCCGAAGCCGATGGCCCACTGATCGTTGAGTTTATTGGTGTAGAAGCCGAATGGCACCGCGGTGAACGGAACCATATCACCTTTGTTTGAGCCGCTTGGGCGGCCACTTGCGTCCTTGATATCGGTCGACGCATCAATGGCAGCAACACCGCCGGTGATTTGCTGGCCATTCAGGCGCGACATACCGGCAGGGTTACCGTAGACAGTGCTTGCATCATCGGCAGAAGAAGAGCGGCCTGCGAAACCCGTACCCATCCCGCTGACACTCTGTTCGTTCAGTGCGAAACCGCTTGCGAACAGTTGGGAGGATGCCATGGCAACGGCGAGGCTAAGTGTGGTCTTGAGCATTACTTTTTTCATTATTAGAACTCCGTGGTGATCACCGCAGCGGAAAGTATCAATAAAATTAACATCGCGCTATAGGCTGTAATGCAGGAGATAGAGCGGTTTTGTAGGACAATCCGACCAAAATTCGGCTTTTTTGCCGAATCTTGCAAATTGCCCGGTCAGCAGGTCGCGTGATTCAAGGGCGAAACACAGGTTTGCCAGGCCTGGGCGAAATCCCGCAGCCTTCCTTGAGGATGAAATATTTCTTTCCAGATACGCGCCATGGCTAAAACATCACCGGCTGGTGGCAGGGCGGGGCTGTGTTGTTCGACCAGGAGCCAGGCGATGGCCGTGGCATAACGCAGGTTTACGGTGAGCTCCAGTTGGGGCGCACTGAGAAAGGCGTGTTGGCTGGCGAGCCCGCGTACCAGGCTGGCACGCTCGGGGTCGAGCGCCAGGTAGTTATCCCACAAGGCGCGATGGCGAGGTTCGGTGATGCTGTACAGGCCGTGGCCGCGTCGATCATGCAGGGCAGAACCCAATTCCGACTGGCTGGCGGCGATACCCAGCAGCAGTGACTCAGCCGTGGGGCTCTGCTGGCCGAGGTACGTCAGCGTCGGCCGGATCACATAACGACACAATTCACTGGCTGCGATACCCATACATGCCTCAATCCGTGAAAAGGGTCGACGAGCCCTGAGAAAGGGGGCTTGGCAGCAGTGGATCGGCTCTCAGGCTCGTCGGAAGCGGATCATGCCGCTTGAGTTGAAGTGTAGTGTCATATTCATGAGGTAAAGGACTGTTTTTAAAACATCTTCTTCAACCAGTTATAACGTTTATATCGATTTGAACTTAGTGCAAATACTCGAGGCAAGAATGACGGGCAATAAAAAACCCTGTGTTTTAAACAGGGTTTTTTGTGTTTCAGCGACTCGGGTCGATCAGGCAACCAGTGCCTGACGGGTACGCTCGATCACCGCCTGCAGCGGTTCAGCGCTGGAGTATTGATCGGGGTACAGGCGTTCGCTGTGACGGGCGATGCCATGTTCGTTGACCAGGGTGAAGCTGAAGCAGCCTTTGCGAGCGGCCATGATCAGGCAGTTCATTGGGGCAAAAGCGTTGGTGAGGGTGCGAATGGCATCCTGAGTGTGGATAGCGGACATATTATTGGTGTTCCTACAAATGACACGGATAAGAACCGTGCAACGTTAAAACGTTCCAGTAACGTTGATCACCATTGATCAAACGAAGAACCCGACTGGAACAAAGCAGCCAGTTTGAAGCGCTGATTAAGTTAGGCGCGCTTGGGCTGGCAGGTAGGTACTTAGGAGGGCAGGCAACACAACAAGGGCAAAGGTTCTGGGCCCGGGGTGAAGATCCTGATCAATTTGCAGGTTGGTTCGGTCAGAGTATGAAAACTTCGCGGCACCCTTTGCTTGTTCAAAGGCAGTGTCGTCGCAAGTGATACCTGGAAACCATCGAGGTGGTCGATCCCGTGTTGTTCAGGGGAGTTGTTCGACCAGAATTGACTTTCAGCTTGGTACTAACGCTGCGGATAGTAACGGATTGAAACAGGCAATGGAAGCGCGTTAATCAAAAAACTTCAATCAGCCGCCCAGCAGGCCGCGATACACCAGCACCGTGACGGCGGCGGCCAGGGAACAACCCAACCCATAGGCGGCCAGGGTCAGGCGCAAGGATTGGCCGGTCTCGACCATCCTCATCACATCGCCCATGTCATCGATACGCCCTTCACCCAGCTCGATGCACAGGCTCACGGCGGTGAACGCGGCCGATAGCAGGATGGCAATGGCAAACAATGCCCCATCCGGGGATGGCAGCACGACATTGATCCCTAATGAAATGGCACAGATGGCGAGTAACAACACGGCGAATAACAGCATTCCTTTCATCGGCCCACTCAGCGTTGTGTTGTCCGTCGGGCAGTGTGGCGAGCTGGCAAAGATTTGAAAAGTCCCTGTTTTGCCTCGGCGGTAACATTTTTGAGGGCTATCGCTTCAAAAAAAGCCGGGGATATAACCATCGGGTCGGTACTTGTGCACATTAGTTGCGGCGTGTGTAACCAGGCTGTCAATCGCTGGACAGGGCTGCCATTTGCCTGCAATGGAAATTTAAGTCAATGAAAAATCTGGCTTTTTTTTATTGGTGAAAAAATCGTCAGTTTGACTGCGGGCCCCGTTCCATGGGCCTTTGCGCGAGTTAAAGGCTGGTTGTCCACTGAGTTATCCACAGCTTCTGTGGATTGTCCCGAGCGCTTGCTCTAGAACGGGCGTGCCGGGTTTTTTCAGCTTTACCTGTGCGAAAAAAAGAGTAGAGTGGCGCGCCTTCCGTTCTGTCCCACAGTGCTTTATGAAGTTTCGCTCAGTATCACCTTCTGTTACCGACACCCCCCAGACTGTTACCGCACCCAAGCGTTTTTCCTTGAAAGTCGCCCTGTGGTTGCTCGACAGCCCCCGCCTGGGGCATAGCACCAACGTCAAACACTTCGCCGGGCGCTTGCTCAAGCAGCCGGCCCGTGAGGGCGTAGTGGCTGCGCAAAGCCGTCTGGGCCAATTGATGTGCCGCGAGTGCGGCAACGCCCGCGACCGCCGCATCGGCCACGATCTGCTGCGCCTGGCCGCCCGTGCCGGTGACCGCCGTGCCCAACGGGAACTGGGTCAGGTCGAAGACTGAGCTGTCCTCACGCTCTACGCTTGGTTAACCTTGCTCCTTTTCGGTGATGGCAGAAATGGCTATGGTTTTTGACTGGACCAGTGTTGCCCTGGGCCTGGCTGGCGCCGCAGTGCCTTTATTGGCGGTGTGCTGGCAGATTCAGCGGCGGTTGACCGCGCGGACCACCGGTTGGGAACTGCTCGAAGAGCGCCTGGCCACTGCGCAACTGGCCCAGGAGGGCCTCGCCGCTCAACTGGATGCCAGTCGCGATGAAATCAGCGATCTGAGCCAGGCCAACGCCGCCAAGCAAGCGGACCTGGCTGCAGTGCGCCGCGAGGTCGAGCTGTTGCAGATCGACCGCGACAACGCCCGCGACGCCGCCCACGCCTGGAACCTTGACCGCAGCGCCAAGGAAACCGAATTACGCCGCCTCGACGCATTGTCGGCCGCCTTGCGCGCCGAACTGCGCGAGCAGCAGGAAAGCCATCAGCAGCGCCTCGCCGACCTGCAGGGCTCGCGGGACGAGTTGCGTGCGCAATTCGCTGAGCTGGCCGGCAAGATCTTCGATGAGCGTGAGCAGCGCTTTGCCGAGACCAGCCAGGAGCGCCTTGGCCAGTTGCTCGATCCCTTGAAGGAACGCATCCAGTCCTTCGAAAAACGCGTGGAAGAGAGCTATCAGAACGAGGCTCGCGAGCGCTTTTCCCTGGCCAAGGAGCTTGAACGCCTGCAGCAGCTGAACCTGCGTCTGTCAGACGAAGCCACCAACCTGACCCGCGCCCTCAAGGGCCAGAAAACCCAGGGCAACTGGGGTGAGTTGATCCTCGAACGGGTGCTGGAACACGCCGGCCTGGAGAAGGGCCGCGAGTACCAGACCCAGGTCAGCTTGAAGGGCCCGGACGGTGAGCGCTTCCAACCGGATGTGCTGATCATGCTGCCCGGCGACAAGCAGGTGGTGGTGGATTCCAAGGTCAGCCTGACCGCGTACCAGCAGTATGTCGCGGCGGATGATGAGGTGATCGGCCAGGCAGCCTTGAAGCAGCACGTACTGTCGCTGCGCAATCACGTCAAAGGCTTGGCCGGCAAGGATTACAAACGCCTGGAAGGCCTGCACAGCCTGGATTTCGTGTTGTTGTTCGTACCGATCGAAGCCGCTTTTTCCGCGGCCTTGCAGGCCGAACCGAATCTGTTCCAAGAGGCCTTCGACCGGCATATCGTGATCGTCAGCCCAACGACGCTGCTCGCCACCCTGCGGGTGATCGACAGTCTCTGGAAGCAAGAGCGTCAAAGCCAGAACGCCCGCGAAATCGCCGAACGCGCCGGGTGGCTGTACGACAAGTTCGTGCTGTTTATCCAGGACCTGGACGAAGTGGGCAATCGTCTACAGCAATTGGACAAGGCTTACAGCGCGGCGCGGAACAAGCTGACAGATGGGCGCGGAAACCTGGTCAGTCGCACCGAGCAATTAAGGTTGCTCGGTGCGCGTGCCAGCAAGAGCCTGCCGGCGGATTTGCTGGAGCGGGCGATGACCGACGCCGACGGCGTGGCGCACCTTCCCGAATAAACACAATCCGAAAGGTGGAAGGGGCCAAGCCCCCTCCCCAATTTTGACTGAGTACATCCGGTTTACAGCGGTAAGTGTCGACTCAGCAACGCCCGCAGCGCGGCGGGCTTCACCGGTTTGGCGAGGTAATCCAGCCCTGCCGCGTGCACCTCTGCCACCATCTCCGGGCGGCCGTCGGCACTGATGACCACGCCGGGAATCGGCTCCGCCATTTGCGCCCGCAGCCAGCCCATGAGCTCGGTGCCAGTCTCGCCGTGGTCGAGGTGGTAATCCACCAGCGCCAGTTGCGGGCGTACGCCTTGCTCCAGCAGCGCCGCACATTGCGCCTGGTCGGTGGCGGTCCACACTTCACAGCCCCAGCGTGTCAGCAGGCTGCGCATACCGATCAGGATGCTCTCTTCGTTATCCACGCAGAGCACTTGCGCGCCGCTTAACGGCAGGCCGTTCTCCTGGGCAGGCTTGGCCTGCGGGCTGGCCTGGTTGCGTGCCAGCGGCACACGCACGCTGAACACGCTGCCCTTGCCCGGCCAGGAGCGTACGCTCAAGCGATGGCCCAGCACCCGGCACAGGCCGTCGGCAATCGCCAGGCCCAGGCCCAGGCCTTTCTCGGCGCGGGTCTGGTGGCTGTCCAGGCGCTTGAACTCTTCGAAGATCACCTTCTGTTTATCCAACGGGATGCCAGGGCCTCGGTCCCAGACTTCCAGGCACAGCTCGCCCTTGCGCCTACGTACGCCCAGCAGCACCGGGCCGTCGGCATACCGGAAAGCGTTAGTCAGGAAATTCTGCAGGATCCGCCGCAGCAACTTGATGTCACTGTCCACGCGCAAGCGGCTGCCGCGCAGGCGAAAACGCAGGCCTTGTTCCTGGGCCAGGGCCTTGAATTCCGCGCCGAGGGTGTCGAACAGTTCGTTGAGCACAAAGGGCTGGCGCTGCGGGTTGATCTTGCCGTTTTCCAGGCGCGAGATATCCAGCAGGTCGCTGATCAGGTCTTCGGCCGAACGCAGCGAGCTGTCCAAGTGCTGTACCAGTTGCCGGGCTTCGCTGGACAGGCCGTCGTTCTGGTGGGAAAGGGCGGCGGAGAACAGCCGGGCGGCGTTCAGCGGTTGCATCAGGTCATGGCTGACGGCCGCGAGGAAGCGGGTCTTTGACTGGCTGGCGGACTCGGCAACGCCCTTGGCATCGGTGAGCGCCACATTGAGCTGCGACAGTTCGTGGGTGCGCTCGGTCACCCGTTGCTCGAGGCCTTCGTTGGCCTCGGTAAGTGCCTGCTCGGCCTCGCGGAACGCGGTAATGTCGGTGAAGCTCATGACGAAGCCGCCGCCGGGCATCGGGTTGCCGATCAGCTCGATCACCCGCCCATTCGGGAACAGCCGCTCTGAGGTATGCGCGCGGCCCTGGCGCATCCAGTGCAGGCGGCGTGCCACGTGGACCTCGGCTTCGCCCGGTCCGCACAGGCCGCGCTCGGCGTTGTAGCGGATGATGTCGGCAATCGGTCGGCCTACGCTGATCAGCCCGTCCGGGTAATTGAACAACTCCAGGTAACGCCGGTTCCAGGCCACCAGCTTGAGGGACTGGTCCACCACACTGATGCCCTGGGTGATGTTCTCGATAGCACCCTGCAGCAAGGCGCGATTGAATTGCAGCACTTCCGAGGCTTCGTCGGCGATGCGTACCACGTCTTCCAGCTGCATTTCCCGCCCTTCGATCGCCGCTTTCACCACGGCCCGGGTCGAGGATGCACCGAGCACACCGGCCAGCAATCGCTCGGTGTGGGCGATCCAGTCGTTGTCGGCATTCTGGTTGGGGTTAAAGCCTTTGCCCTGGCGATAGGCGAAGCGGATAAAACTCTGCTGGGCCCGTTCTTCGCCGACAAACCGCGCGGCCAGGCTGAGCAGGTCGCTGATCTGTACCGACAGCATCGAGCGGGCATTGGCGCGCGGGCTGATTTCCTGGCCGATAAAGCGCCCGGCTTGCCAGTGTTCCGACACGCGCGTGCGCGACAGCATCGACACCCACACGAACAGCGTGAAGTTACCTGTCAGGGAGAACACGGTGCCCAGGGTCAGTGAGGTGACGGACAAACCGAGCGGGTGCGAATGCATCCACGTCAGCCCCGGGAAAATGGCGAGGGACCAACCCAGGCTTTTCGCGGTAACCGGCAGGACCAAGGTGTAGAACCACAGGAACGTACCCGCCGCCAGCCCCGCAAATACACCGCGTCGGTTGGCTTGCTTCCAATACAGTGCGCCAAGCATGGCCGGGGCCAGTTGAGTCACCGCGGCAAACGCGATCTGGCCGATGGTCGCCAGGCTCGCGGTGGAGCCCAGCAGGCGGTAGCTGACATACGCCAGCAGCAGGATGATCACGATGCTGACCCGGCGCACCGACAGCATCCAGTGGCGGAACACTTCGAACGGTCGCTCGGCGCTGGAGCGGCGCAGCAGCCAGGGCAGCAGCATGTCGTTGGAGACCATGGTCGACAAGGCGATGCTCGCCACGATCACCATGCCGGTGGCCGCCGACGCACCGCCGATAAACGCCAGCACGGCGAGGGCCGGATGGGCTTCGGCCATGGGCAGGCTGATCACGTAGGAATCCGGCAGCACCGAGCCGGGCAGCATCATTTTGCCGCCCAAGGCGATCGGCACGACAAACAGCGCGGCGAGGATCAGGTAGGCCGGAAACACCCACTTGGCCAGGCGCAGATCCTGGGGGTCGATGTTCTCGACGACCGTCACATGGAACTGCCGGGGCAAGCAGATGATCGCCATCATGGCGACGCCGGTCTGCACCACCATCGACGGCCAGTTGATGGTTTCCTTCCAGTATTCCTCCAGGCGTGGCGCGAGCATCGCCTGGCTGAACAGGTCGCCGAAACCGTCGTACAGGCCGTAGGTCACGAACGCCCCGACCGCGAGAAAGGCGAACAGCTTCACCAACGATTCAAACGCAATCGCCAGCACCATGCCGCGGTGGTGTTCGGTGGCGTCGAGGTTGCGGGTACCGAACACAATGGTGAACAACGCCAGCACCAGGGACACGATCAAGGCGGTGTCTTGCGCGCGGGTGCCGGTGGTGTCGGCACCTGCGCCAATCAGCAGGTTGACCCCCAGCACGATGCCTTTGAGTTGCAGGGCGATATAAGGCAGCACGCCCACCAGGCAGATCAGCGCGACCACCACCGCCAGGGACTGGGATTTGCCATAGCGTGCGGCGATGAAGTCGGCGATGGAGGTGATGTTTTCCTGCTTGCTGATCAGGATCATCTTCTGCAGGACCCAGGGTGCCAACACCAGCAACAGCACCGGTCCCAGGTAGATCGGTAAGAACGCCCACAGTTGTTCGGCGGCCTGGCCTACGGCGCCGAAGAAGGTCCAGCTGGTGCAGTAGACGGCCAGCGACAGGCTATAGACCCAGGCACGCATGCGCGGCGGCAGCGGCGCACGGCGGCGGTCACCGTAGAAGGCGATGGCAAACATAATGGCCATATAGGCCAGGGCAACGGCGGCGATCAGCCCGCTGGACAGCGTCATGGTAACTCCGAGCATGAGAACACCCAGGCATTCCAGGCCCGGTTGGACAGTCTCGCATGATGCCTGGGGTTAGTCAGTGTCGACCAAGGTCGTGTGGGATCTAATGTCGCAGTGGGCGTTCAGCGCGGTGGCAGGGTTTTCTGGCGCAGGATGTAGATTGTCACCAGCACGGCGCTGGTCAGCATGAAGCCACGTGCCCATGGCAACGGCACCAGGTAGCAGGAAAAACCGATACTCAGCCACATCAGGCCGATGGCGTAGACCTTGCCCTTGAGCGGGATGCCGTTGCCGTCCAGGTAGTCACGAATCCAGGGGCCCAGGCGCGGGTGTTCCACCAGCCACTGGTAGAAGCGCGGGGAGCTGCGAGCGAAGCAGGCGGCGGCGAGCAGGAGGAAGGGGGTGGTCGGCAATACCGGCAGGAAAATACCGATCACTCCCAACGCTACGCTCAGCCAGCCGATGGCCAGCAGCACGTAGCGCAGGAGCAGCGAGCGATTGCCCATGGGTGTCACGGGCAAGCGACTCAGTGGTGGCGTGGCTTGAGGATCGCCGGTTTTTCGTCAGGGGCGTTGCACAGCAGGTACAGGGCGGTCAGGGCTTCCGGGATCTGTACGATCATGTCGTCCATCAGGTTGGCGTCGGCGGCGATGTCGGAAAATTCAGCTTCTTCCTCGAACAGCCCCGAACCGACCATGATCGGCAAGAGCATTTCACTGACTTCTTCCTCGGCGGTTTCGAACCAGGCGGCTTCACGCAGGAACACACCTTCCATGAAGCCGATGCACCAGCCGCGCAGGTCGGAGTCGTCCGGCTCCTCGCCCAGGTCCAGCTCGCACGGCAACTCGAACTCTTCATCGGAGGCCAGTTGGCGAGAGATGTGGGCCTTGAGGGCCAGCAGGGTGGATTCGATTTCTTCGCGCTGGGCGGCGTCGGCGTAGTGGGGCTCTTCGGCGAACAGTGCGTCGATCCATTCACGGTCGGGAACGACCTCGGAGCAGATCGACAGGGCGGTCAGGTAGCCGTGGGCGGCCACGTAGTCCAGCGCCTCGTCATGCAGCTCATCGGCGTCGAGGAAGGCTTGCAGGCGGGTTAGTTGCTCAGCGAAGGACATTGAAGGACTACCTTGGGAATAAACGATGCTGAATTCTAGGCTTTCTTGCGCGCCCAAGCCAGTCGGCATGCATATTTGCCAGGTTTTAGAGACGGGCTGCAATTCGTCAGCGGCACCCTTTGCCGGATGACGCTCGGGTATACTGCCGCGTTTTGTGATGCCCTTGCAGGCCAAGCGCCAGGTCGAGAAAACTTCGCTTACGGATTATTTTCCGTGAGCCCGCATTTTTTCGACCAGCCTGTACAGAGGGATTTCGGCACTATTTTGTTGGAGTTATACATGCTCGATCAGGCTCAACGCGTCCTCAAGGACATCTTCGGCTACGACAGTTTTCGTGGCCGCCAGGGTGCGATCATTGAGCGCGTGGCCAAGGGCGGTGATGCCCTGGTCCTGATGCCTACCGGTGGTGGCAAGTCGTTGTGCTTCCAGGTGCCGGCGTTGTTGCGCAACGGGCTGGCAGTGGTGGTGTCGCCCCTGATCGCGTTGATGGACGACCAGGTTGCGACCCTGGAAGAACTCGGCGTTGCCGCCGCCGCCTTGAACTCCACCCTCAGTGCCGAGCAGCAACGCGACCTGGCCGCGCGGATCAAGCGCGGTGAAGTGAAGATGCTTTACCTGGCACCTGAGCGCCTGGTGCAGCCGCGCATGCTGGCGTTTTTGCAGAGCCTGGAAATTGCCCTGTTCGCCATCGACGAAGCCCACTGCGTATCGCAATGGGGGCATGATTTCCGCCGCGAATATTTGCAGCTCGGTCAACTGGCGGAGCTGTTCCCGGACGTCCCGCGCATCGCCCTGACCGCCACGGCCGACAAGCGCACCCGTGAAGAAATCGTCGAGCGCCTGCACCTGCAGAACGCCGAGCGGTTCCTGTCGAGCTTCGACCGGCCGAATATTTTCTACCGCATCGTGCCCAAGGAGCAGCCGCGCAAGCAGTTGCTGGCGTTTCTCTCCGAGCGGCGCAGCGATGCGGGCATTGTCTATTGCCTGTCGCGCAAGAAGGTCGATGAAGTGGCCGCGTTCCTCTGCGAACAGGGTTACCCGGCGCTGCCGTACCACGCCGGCCTGCCCAACGAAACGCGCGCTGCCCACCAGAAGCGCTTCCTCAACGAGGAAGGCCTGATCATGGTGGCCACCATCGCGTTCGGCATGGGCATCGACAAATCCAACGTGCGCTTCGTCGCCCATATGGACCTGCCCAAGTCCCTCGAGGCCTATTATCAGGAGACCGGGCGTGCCGGCCGTGATGGCCTGCCGGCGGATGCCTGGATGGTCTACGGCCTGCAAGATGTGGTGATGCTCAAGCAGATGCTGCAGAACTCCGAAGGCGATGAGCGCCACAAGCGCCTGGAGCAGCACAAGCTCGACGCGATGCTCTCGTTGTGTGAAGAGACCCGCTGCCGCCGCCAGACCTTGCTGGCCTACTTCGACGAGGACATGCCGCAACCGTGCGGTCACTGCGATAACTGCATCGATGGGGTGCAGACCTGGGACGCCACCGAGCCCGCGCGCCAGGCACTGTCGACGATCTACCGCACCGGCCAGCGTTATGGCGTCGGTCATCTGGTGGATGTATTGCTGGGCAAGGACAACGAAAAAGTGCGCAGCTTCGGCCACGAGAAACTCTCGGTCTACGGCGTCGGCAAGGCCCGTGCCGAGGGCGAGTGGCGTTCGCTGTTCCGGCAGATGGTCGCGCGTGGCCTGGTGGACATCGATATCGAAGGGTACGGCGGCCTGCGCCTGAACGACAGCTGCCGGCCGCTGCTCAAGGGCGAGGTGAGCCTGGAGCTGCGCCGCGACCTCAAGCCGCAAACCACCGCCAAGACCAGCACCAGCCAGGCCAGCCAGCTTGTACGAGGCGAGGAGCGCGAACAGTGGGAAGCCCTGCGTACCCTGCGACGCAAACTGGCCCAGGAACACAGCGTGCCGCCGTACGTTATTTTCCCCGACTCCACCTTGCTGGAAATGCTGCGCGAGCAGCCCACCACCATGGCCGAAATGGCGCGGGTCAGCGGCGTCGGTGCGCGCAAGCTGGAGCGCTACGGCCAGGCGTTCCTCGAAGTGCTCGGTGGCCAGGCCGAAGCGCCGAAGGAAATCGCCGATATTCGCCATGAGCTGATCAGCCTGGCCCGCGCCGGCATGACCCCGATCCAGATCGCCGGCCAGCTGCAATGCACGGAGAAAAACGTCTATACCTTGCTGGCCGAAGCCATCGGCAAGCAGCAGTTGTCATTGGAGCAGGCCCTTGATTTGCCGGAAGATTTGCTCGGCGAAATCCAGGATGCATTCCTGGACGGAGAAGGCGAATTGCCACCAGTTGCGGAGATTACACCGCTGTTTACCGGGCGTGTTCCTGAAGGGGTTTTGTACTGCGTGCGGGCCGCTTTGCAGTCTGAATTCGAAATTTAGTGTGCCAATTACGACAATGTAACGAATCAGTACATAGCAACTCTTGCCTAGTGACATGGCTCATGCTTAGCTGACTAATAATTAGCCATACTTTATTTTCAGTCTAAACCATGAGTTTTTTATGCCGTTAACCGATCAACACCGTTTTGGCATGCAGCTGGCGCAAATGTCCCGAGGTTGGCGCGCCGAGCTCGACCGCCGTTTGGCCGGGTTGGGCCTGTCCCAGGCGCGCTGGCTGGTGCTGCTGCACCTGGCCCGTTTTGAAGAGGCCCCCACCCAGCGTGAGTTGGCGCAAAGCGTCGGCGTAGAAGGGCCGACCCTGGCCCGGTTGCTCGACAGCCTCGAAGGCCAGGGCCTGGTGCAACGCCAGGCCGTGGTGGAGGACCGTCGCGCCAAGCGCATCCTGCTGTGTGACACCGCCAAGCCGTTGATCGAGCAGATCGAGACTATCGCCACGGCATTGCGTCACGAGCTGTTTGTGGGCATTGACGAAGAAGATATGCGTGTCTGCATGCGGGTGCATGGGCACATCCTGGCAAACCTGGAAAAATCCTGATCCGAGCCCTGTAGCAAGGGTTAGAAGGTTTGCCCGAGGTTCAGGTACACCGCCTTCTGATTATCATCGTTGAACCCATAGCTGAAATTCAGCGGCCCCAGCGGCGTATCAAACCCGAGAAAAATACTCGCGGCGTTGATATAGCCGCTGTCGAACTCATTGTCGTTGTTCCACGCCCGGCCGCGTTCCAGGGACGCGCCCAGGTACAGCGGGAAATCCAGCGGCAGATAGGAGCGCGGTGTCAGCCGGCGGTAGTACACCGCGCGCATCAAGCTGATGTTCTGCCCGGAAATCGCATCCTGGCGGAAGCCCGATAACTGCCGCGCACCGCCCAGCAGGAAGCTGGAAATCACCACGTCCGAATCATCCAGGGTGCGCCCGTAGCGCCCGCCCAGCACCAGCGTGTCCGGACCGTGGCTCATGGCCTTGTCCAGCTTGAACTCCCATTGTCGATAGCGCTGGTCCGAGCCCAGCCCCGGTTCGAATTCGCGAAACGCCAGGCCAATGTCCTCGCCGCTGTGGGGGAAGTACACGTTATCCAGGGAGTCGAAGGAATACTTCAGTTCATAGAAGCCTTCGCTGAAGCTCACACTTGGCAGGTCGCGGTCGCCGATGCGCACATCCGCCTTGCCCCAGGCCTCGCCGACACCGAAGCGGATCTCGCCGCTGTTGCCGATCTGCCGCCCCACGTTGAGGCCGAAACCGTAGCGTTCCAGGCGGTATTCGGAGATGGGGTCGTTGTCCAGGATCAGCTCGACGTTCTGTGCCTGGGCGCTGATATACGGCGCGACAAAGTAGCGCGAACCGGTATCCATCGGCTGGTAGAACTCGCTGTAAAGCTCCTGCCGATCACCGATCTGCACCCGCGTCAGCCACTCGGCGCCCAGGCGATTGATGCCGTTCATGCGGTAGCTGGCGCCGAGGTTGAAGGCGCTGTCGCCGCGCATATCGTCCGACAGGTTCAGGCCCAGGCGCAGGTAGTCGGTGCCGCTGCGTTTGCCGCGCGCGCTGATCACCAGGGTGTTGTCCTGGCCCTTTTTCACCACGCGGTATTGCACCTGCTCGAAGTAATCCAGGCCATACAGGGTGCCCATGTCGGTCTGCAGGCGGCCAAGTTCCAGCGGTTGGCCCAACGGTTGGCGGATGTAGTAGCGGATCACGTCGTCGCTGACCTTCGAGTCGTTCTCCACCTTGATCGCGGTGATCACCGGGGTGCGTTCGCCCGGGGTACGCGCGGCTACCAGTTGCGGGTCGATCGGCTCGGCGGGGCGCAAATGGGCCAGGCGAACGTCAAGGGCGCGGGTGGCGCGGTAGCCGGCGTCGATCATGTCCTTGGCGCGGCCGAAATCCGTCACGCCATAGGCGGCCAGGGGCGGCTGGATCAGGACGTCCCTGGGCTGCAGGGCCTTGAGTTGTTCTTCGGAGTTGCGCCGGGTCATCAGGGTGATGGACTGGTTGAGCACGTCCACCACCGTTGCCAGTTGCTTGCGTGAACGCAGCGGGGTGCCGATGTCGACCACGATGGCGATGTCCACGCCCATCTCACGCGCCACATCCAGTGGGATGTTATCGGTCATGCCGCCATCCACCAGCAGACGGCCATCCAGCTCCACCGGCGCGAATACGGCCGGGATCGACATGCTGGCGCGGATCACCTGGGGCAGGTGGCCCTTGCTGAATACCACTTTCTCGCCGGTGGTGATGTCGGTGGCCACGGCGCGAAAGGGGATCGGCAGCTTGTCGAAATTACGCGTGTTGCTGGTATGGGCGAACATGCTTTCCAGCAACAGCGCCAGGTTCTGGCCCTGGATCACGCCAAGGGGCAGGCCGAGGCTGCCGTCATCGCGGAAGCTGAGTTTCTGCTTGACCAGGAAATCCCGGTCATCCTGCTTGCGTCGAAACGGCACGTCTTCCCGTGGCGGTGCGTCGGACAGCGCCTGTTGCCAGTCGATGCCCAGGGCCAGTTTTTCCAGCTCATCGATCTTGTAGCCCGACGCATACAGCCCGCCAATCACCGCGCCCATGCTGGTGCCGGCAATCGCGTCGATATGAATACCCTGTTCCTCCAGGGCCTTGAGCACGCCGATATGGGCCAGGCCTCGGGCGGCACCGCCGGACAGCACCAGGCCGATTTTGGGGCGGGGCGTCTCAACGGCGTCGGCAAGAAGCGGGAGCAGGCACAGGAACAGGCAGGACAACAGGCGGCGCATCATGAATCTCGAGGCTGGGCGATAAAGGCCGGTATTATAGCCATCCGATCCACCGAGCCCGTTACGCCAGGAGCCTCTCAAATTATGTCGTTGAGCAAACCCGAGATTGTCATCACCTATTGCACCCAGTGCCAGTGGCTGCTGCGCGCCGCGTGGCTGGCGCAGGAGTTGTTGAGTACGTTTGCCGATGACCTCGGCCGGGTGGCGCTGGAGCCGGCCACCGGCGGTGCGTTTCGGATCACCTGCGACGGTGTGCAGATCTGGGAGCGCAAGGCGGATGGTGGCTTCCCTGAAGCCAAGGTGCTCAAGCAACGGGTGCGCGACCAGATCGACCCACACCGCGACCTGGGCCACAACGACCGTACGCCATGAAGGTCACCGCTACATCAGGGCGGTGACCCCTCAGTGCGCCGCTATTTGGCGGCCATCTTGCTTTTGATGAAGCCCACGACCCAGGTCAGCACCAGGCCGCCCACGCCGCCGCCGACGATATTGCTGCCGACTGCTGCCACATCCAGCGCCTCGCCGCCCGATGTGCCGGTCAGCGCGGCTACGACCTGGCCCAGCACGAGCCCGCCGACACCCCCCAGCATGGTATTGAGCCCGGTGCCCAGGCTTTGTTTGGTCATGCCGGCCAAATTGCCACCGACGGCACCGCTGATGATCTGAACCAACAAGCTGATGAACATTTCCATGATGAAACCCCTGCATCGCGTTGATGGAGTGACCACTCGCGTGCAGCAACTGCAGAAAACACCATGGCTGTCGTCGAGGAGTCTGTATCCGTTGAACGACGGCTGACTGTTGCGGATGTTTAAAGTATAGATCAGGCCGTTGCAGCGGGCTGCTTGGCCTGGCTGGCGCTGCCCATCAGCCCGGAAAGCACGATGGCGACGATGATCAACGCGCCGCCCAACAGCATGCGCAGGGTCGGGGTTTCGGCAAACAGCAGCCAGGCTACCGTGATGCCATAGACCGGCTCCATGGCGAACACCACCGAGGCGGTGCGTGCCTTGATCACCGCGAGGCTGGCGACAAACAGGCTGTGGGCCAGGCCGGTGCAGAACACCCCAAGCAGGCCGATCCACAACCAATCCAGCGCGCGAACGTCCGCCAGCCCCGGCGCGGCCACGGGCAGCAGGCACACCGCGACCACCACGTTCTGGCACAGCGCTGCCTGCACGGCGGGAATCCGTCCGGAGCTGGCGCGGTTGTTCAGCGACAACAATGAGAACAGCAAGCCCGAGACAATTCCCCAAAGCAGGCCGCCCGTGGCTTCGCTGGCGAGATTGAAGTCCGGCGTCACCAGCACCAGGCCAACGGTGACCAGGGCCACCAGCACGATCTCATTGGCGCGAATACGCTCGCGGAAGATCAGCCCTTCGAGGATCACGGTAAACGCCGGGAATGCGGTGAACCCCAGCGTGGCGACGGCCACGCCGGCGACCTTGACGGCAATGAAGAACGTCACCCAATGCGCCGCCAGCAACACGCCGCTGACCAGCAGGCGACGCCAGTCCTGCGGCGCCAGGGTTTTCCAGGGGGCGTTGCTGGCGAAGCGCGCAAACACTGCCAGGGCAATCACGGCAAATGCGGCACGACCGAAGACGATGATGGCCGGGGAGGCGGCCGCCAGCTTGCCGAATACGCCGGTGAGGCCAAACATCAATGCGCCGATATGCAAGGCGCCGAGGGCTGAGCGGGGAGTCATTGCGATCCTTGAACCAACGGGAGTGACAGGTTCGCAGTCTAGAGGGTGCAGGTGTGTGCGTCTGTCGTGGGACTCGCGATTTTTAGCGCAAGGCTCGCCCTATGGGGCGCGCCGCAACGCGCCGGGAGAGGCGCCGAATTCACGCAGCATAGCGGCGGCAAAGGCACTTTGTGAGGTGTAGCCCACCCGCTCGGCGATTTCACCGATGGGCAGCGGCGTCTCGCGCAGCAGGTTCAGGGCCAGTTGCAGGCGCCGGCTGCGGATGTAATCCATGGGCGTCTGCCCGCATTCGGCGATGAAGCGCGCATGCAGGCGCGCCACCGACAGGCCGGCGATACGCGCCAGGTCGGCGACCTGCAACGGATGGGCGACGTGTCGCTCGATATGCGCATTGAATGCCGCATACGGCAGGCGGCGGCCCGGCACCTGCGGGGCCTGCGGATGATTGAGGCTGGCCAGCAACAGCACCGCACCCTGTTGGACGATCAGTGGATCATCCACGGGGCCGTGCGCCAGCCATTGCACCAGTTGGTGTTGCCGGGGATCCAGGGCCAGGCGTGCCGGTTGATCGAGCAGGCGGCGGCTGGCGTCGGCGTGTTCGCCCAGGGATTGCAGGAGCCAATGCTCCGTGGGCACATCCAGCACCAGGCAGCGGCTGCCATCGCGACTGCCACAGGCGTGGTGGGCGGAGAAGGGCAGCACCATCACGCTGCTTTCGCGCACCTGGCTGCCACGGCCGTCGACTTCCAGGTCCAGGTGGCCGGACAGGCCGAACACCAACTGTGCATGGTCATGGCTGTGGGCGATGGGCGCTTCGAGGTAGTGGCGTAGCGTGAGCGACGGTCTCATCGCGGTCTCCTGGGCGGCAGGCCGCCAGTCTACAACGCTTCGCGGCCGGCGGGCGCTGTCATCGGACTGACGCACGACTGTCATGGGCTATTAATCGCCAGGGCGCAAGCTCGCGAAAACAGCGTCGAGGGATGCCCATGACCAGTGCCGAGTTCACCAAGCCCAGCCGCAAGCAGCGGGTTCGTACCCTGTGGATTTCCGACGTGCACCTGGGCACCCGGGATTGCCAAGCCGAACACCTGTCGCAGTTCCTCAAGGGCTACCACGCCGATAAGGTCTACCTGGTGGGCGATATCATCGACGGCTGGAAAATGCGCGGCGGCATGTATTGGCCCCAGGCCCACACCAACGTGATCCGTCGCCTGCTGACCATGGCCAAGCGCGGGACCGAGGTGATCTACGTGACCGGCAACCACGACGAGTTCCTGCGCCGCTACTCCAAGCTGATCCTGGGCAATATCCAGTTGGTGGATGAGGCGGTGCACGTGACGGCCGACGGTCGCCATCTGCTGGTGATCCACGGCGACCAGTTCGATGTGATCACCCGCTACCACCGTTGGCTGGCGTTCCTGGGCGACTCGGCCTACGAGTTCACCCTCACCTTGAACCGCTGGTTGAACCACTGGCGCGCCCGCTACGGCTATGGCTACTGGTCTTTGTCGGCGTACCTGAAACACAAGGTCAAAACCGCCGTGAGCTTTATCAGCGATTTTGAAGAAGCCATCGCCCACGAAGTGACCCGGCGCGAGTTGCATGGCGTGGTGTGCGGGCATATCCACCATGCGGAGATTCGCAAGGTGGGCGAGGTGGATTACCTCAACTGCGGGGATTGGGTGGAGTCGTGCACGGCGTTGATCGAGCACTGGGATGGGAGCATCGAGTTGTATCGCTTGGCGGATGCGCAGGCGAAAGAAGCGCTGCTGAAAGCCGAGATGGTCGCCAGCTGAGGGGTGTGCTCGGTCAAAATGTGGGAGGGAGCAAGCCCCCTCCCACATTTTCAGTCCCGGTTTCGTCAGTGGGAGACGTCGGCGATGGCTTCTGCCAGGAGCGTCAGGCGTGTCGCATCGATCCCCGCCACGTTGGCCCGTCCCGAACTGACCATATACACGCTGTGCTTCTCGCGCAGTTGCTTGACCTGTTCGGCACTCAAACCGGTGTAGGAAAACATCCCGCGTTGCGCCCCAATGTGCGCAAACCGTTCCGATAGACCATGGGGCGCCAACGCCTCCACCAGTCCGGAACGCAACTGCGCGATTCGCGCACGCATGGCTTCGACTTCCTCGCTCCACTGCTGTTTCAGCTCGGCATCCCCCAGGATGGTCGCGACCACTGCCGCACCATGGTCCGGCGGCGTCGACCACAGGTTGCGCGCAGTGTTTGCCAGCTGGCTGCGTACATCCATCAGCTTCTCGGCATCCGCCGCACCCACGATCAGCGCGCCGACACGGTCGCGGTACAGGCCGAAGTTCTTCGAGCACGAACTGGTGATCAATACTTCCGGCAGTTCAGCTGCAAACAAGCGCACCGCCCAGGCGTCCTGCTCCAGGCCGTCGCCAAAGCCCTGGTAGGCGAAGTCGATCAGCGGCAGCAACTGGCGCTCACGCACGATGTGCAGCACCTGGCGCCAGTCATCCTGGGACAGGTCGAAGCCGGTCGGGTTATGGCAGCAGGCGTGCAGCAAGACCACGTCGCCCTTGGGCACGGTGGAGAGGGTTGCCAGCATCGCCGCCACATCCAGGCGGTTATCCGCGCCCACGTAGGGGTAATGGCTGACCTTGAGCCCGGCCTTGGCAAAGATGGTTTCGTGGATCGGCCAGGTCGGGTCGCTCAACCACACGCCACGGCCGGGCAGGTTGTGGGCGATAAAGTCGGCGCTCAGGCGCAGGGCGCCGGTGCCGCCTGGGGTTTGAGTGGCGCCGGCACGGTGTTCGCGCAGCAGGGCGGAGTCGGCGCCCAGCACCAGTTCGCTGATCAGGCTGCCGAACGCTGCATCGCCGTGGCCGCCGATATAGGTCTTGGTGGCCTGGGTGTCGACCAGGCGCTGCTCGGCGCGCTTTACCGAAGCGGGAATCGGCGTCAGGCCCTGGTCGTCCTTATAGACGCCCACGCCAAGGTCGAACTTGTTCGGGTTGGCGTCCTGGGCATACAGGTCCATCAAGCCGAGGATCGGGTCGCCGGGTACCCGGCCTATGGCATCGAAATGCATTACTTGCGGCCCTCGGCGTCCTTGGCCACTTCGTCGGTGCGCGCGGCCATGATGAAGTCGTTGCGGTGCAGGCCCTTGATGGAGTGGCTCCACCAGGTCACGGTGACCTTGCCCCATTCGGTGAGCAGGCCTGGGTGATGGCCTTCGGCTTCGGAGATTTCACCCATGGCGTTGGTAAAGGCCAGGGCGAACTTGAAGTTCTTGAACAGGAAAACCTTTTCCAGCTGCATCACGCCATCGCGCACTTCGATGTTCCAGTCGGGGATCTGCTTGAGCAGCACCGGCAGTTCTTCATCGCTGACTTGCGGGGCATCGGCGCGGCAGGCTTCGCAGTGGGCTTGGTTCAAGGTGGTCATGTGATGGTGTCCTGAATTCGAGTGTTTAAAAACGGTCGTCAGTGGCGTCACCCTAAAGCAACGCGGGGCCGGGGAACAGACTCACCTGGCCTTAAAAGCCACGGTTCACGCGGCCTTGGGTTTTGGCGGGAATTTCGGCGCATGCAACCCAAGCTGCATGCCGCGCTCGACCATGCCCATGATGTCTTCCTGCGCCACTTCGAACAGGCGCTTGAGGTTGGGCAGCACGAAATACAGCGGTTGCAGGATGTCGATGCGATACGGCGTGCGCATCGCTTCCAGCGGGTCGAAGGCTTGATGTTCAGGCTGGTCGGACAGGCAGTAAACACTTTCCTTGGGCGACGACAAAATCCCGCCACCGTAGATACGCCGACCGTCGGGGGTGTCCACCAGGCCGAACTCGATGGTCATCCAGTACAGGCGCGCCAGGTATACCCGTTGCTCCTTGCTGGCCGCGAGGCCGAGCTTGCCGTAGGTGTGGGTGAACTCGGCGAACCAGGGGTTGGTCAGCAGCGGGCAATGGCCAAAGATCTCGTGGAAAATATCCGGCTCTTGCAGGTAGTCCAGTTCTTCGCGGGTACGAATAAAGGTCGCCACCGGAAACTGCTTGTTGGCGAGCAATTCGAAGAAGGTCTGGAAGGGGATCAGCGCCGGCACGCGGGCGACTTGCCAGCCGGTGGTCGAGGCCAGCACCTGGTTGATTTCACCCAGTTGCGGGATGCGATCCAGGGGCAGGCCGAGCTTGTCGATGCCGTCCAGGTATTCCTGGCACGCGCGGCCCTCGATCACTTTCAATTGGCGGGTGATCAGGGTGTTCCACACCGCGTGCTCTTCCGCCGGGTAGTGGATAAAACCTTGCGCATCGGGCTCGCGGGCCACGTAGTGCGTCTGCTTCATACGGCTCTCCTGCTAGGCATTCGTTCTTGTTATGTCCTGGGATGAGCCTATTGATACGCCGTGCGGGGCAAGATTCCATCGGCTTCAGCATCGGCTGTGTAGGAAAAATTACTGGTTTTCGTAAAGTATTCGTTACGGAAGTGCGACTGGTTGGCGTATTGGGCTGGGAAAAGCCCCCAGGCTGTCACATAATCTTGACGACTATCTGCGCCCAGCGACAAAAAGACGCGGCGCCTACCCACTTTTCGAGCCTTTTCATGCGTATCAAAGTGCACTGCCAGAACCGCATCGGCATCCTGCGGGACATCCTCAACCTGGTGGTGGAGTACGGCGTCAACGTCGCCAAGGGTGAGGTGGGCGGCGAGCATGGCAACGCCATTTACCTGTTCTGCCCGAACCTGGTGAACATGCAATTCCAGGCGCTGCGCCCGCAGTTCGAGGCGATTGCCGGGGTGTTTGGCGTCAAAAGGGTAGGGCTGATGCCCAGTGAGCGTCGGCATATGGAGCTCAATGCGCTGCTCGGTGCCCTGGAGTTTCCGGTGCTGTCCATCGACATGGGCGGCTCCATCGTCGCCGCCAACCGTGCGGCCGCGCAGTTGCTCGGGGTGCGGGTGGACGAGGTGCCGGGCATTCCGCTGTCGCGCTATGCCGAGGATTTCGACTTGCCGGAACTGGTGCGCGCGAGTAAATCGCGGATCAATGGCCTGCGGGTCAAGGTCAAGGGTGACGTGTTCCTGGCGGATATCGCACCGCTGCAATCCTCCGAGCATGACGACAGCGAAGCCATGGCCGGTGCCGTGTTGACCCTGCACCGTGCCGACCGCGTGGGTGAGCGTATCTACAATGTGCGCAAACAGGAGCTGCGCGGTTTCGACAGTATTTTCCAAAGCTCCAAGGTCATGGCCGCCGTGGTGCGTGAAGCCCGGCGCATGGCGCCGTTGGATGCGCCTCTATTAATAGAAGGCGAAACCGGCACCGGCAAAGAGTTGTTGGCGCGCGCGTGCCACCTGGCCAGCCCGCGCGGGCAATCGCCGTTGATGGCGCTGAACTGCGCCGGGTTGCCCGAGTCGATGGCCGAGACCGAATTGTTCGGCTACGGCCCCGGCGCGTTTGAAGGCGCGCGGGCCGAAGGCAAGCTCGGGCTGCTGGAGCTGACGGCCGGCGGTACGTTATTTCTCGATGGCGTTGGGGAAATGAGCGCGCGCTTGCAGGTGAAATTGCTGCGCTTCCTGCAGGACGGCTGCTTTCGGCGCGTGGGCAGTGACGAAGAGGTGTACCTGGATGTACGGGTGATCTGCGCCACCCAGGTGGACCTCTCCGAACTCTGCGCCCGTGGCGAATTCCGCCAGGACCTCTATCACCGCCTCAACGTGCTGTCCTTGCATATCCCGCCCCTGCGCGAATGCCTCGACGGCCTTGCGCCCCTGGTCGAGCACTTTCTCGACCAGGCCAGCCGGCAGATCGGCTGCCCGTTGCCCAGGCTGGCGCCTGCCGCCATGGACAAGCTCAGCCACTACCACTGGCCGGGGAATGTGCGGCAGCTGGAAAACGTGCTGTTCCAGGCGGTGTCGCTGTGTGACGGCGGGACGGTCAAGGTCGAACACATCCGCCTGCCGGACTACGGCGTGCGCCAACCCCTTGGCGACTTTTCCCTGGAGGGCGGTTTGGAGGCGATCGTCGGGCGCTTCGAGAAGGCGGTGCTGGAGAGCCTGTATGCCGAGCATCCCAGCAGCCGGCAGTTGGGGAAACGCCTGGGGGTGTCGCACACCACCATCGCCAATAAGTTGCGCGATTACGAAATCCTCAAGGCGGACAAATAACCAACTGCGCCCCCCCGCATTGGTTCTCTGTCACCCGTAAGACGGGTACTTGCCGTAAGCGGCATAAGTCCGCCGTTTTTTCGACTATCTCCAGTCCTTCAAATCCTGCTGCCTGCCCGAAAACCCCAGCCCGCCTGGACTTTCCCCTGTTTTTAAAAGTTGGTTCGCAAATTGCTTAAGCCTCATCAGTACAGCGGTGGGCGGCAAGCCTGCGTCAGAAAGAGGAAAGAGCGTGGACAAGTACCTTTATGTGGCAATGACCGGCGCCAGCCAGAATGCACTGGCGCAGAAGGCCCATGCCAACAACTTGGCGAACATTTCCACCAACGGTTTCCAACGCGACCTGGAACAGGCGCGTTCGATGCCGGTGTTCGGTGACAGCTTTCCGGCGCGTGCGTTTGCCATGACCGAACGTCCCGCGACCGACTTCAGCCCTGGCGCCATGATCGAGACCGGTCGCGACCTGGATGTGGCGGTGAACGGCAATGGCTGGATGGCGGTGCAAACCCCCGATGGCGGTGAAGCCTACGTGCGCAGTGCCAGCATGAACGTCGATGCGCTGGGTGTGCTGCGCGCCGGCAACGGCATGCCGATCATGGGCAACGGTGGCCCGATCGCCGTACCGCCGCAGCAGAAAGTCGAAGTGGGCGCCGACGGCACTATCAGCATCCGCGCCATGGGCGAAGGCCCGCGGGTGATGGCTGAAGTGGACCGCATCAAGCTGGTCCAGCCCGATTTCAAGAATATGAATAAAGGCCTGGATGGCACCATCCATACCAAGGATGGCCAGCCGGCCGTCGCCGATGCGAACGTCACGCTGACCTCGGGTTTCCTGCAGGCGAGCAACGTCAACGCCGTGGAAGAAATGACCGCGGTCCTGGCGCTTTCCAAGCAGTTCGAGTTGCACATCAAGATGATGAACAGCGCCAAGGAAGACGACCAGGCCATGACCCGCGTAATGGCGATGAGCTGATAGCCCCGTTATTGACCGACCACCAATTTTTGCAGCGCAGCGCCAACAAACAGGCGCACGAAGGAGAACAGCATGCTTCCGGCTCTATGGGTTGCCAAAACAGGCCTGTCCGCCCAGGACACCAACCTGACCACCATTTCCAACAACTTGGCCAACGTGTCGACCACGGGTTTCAAACGCGATCGCGCCGAGTTCCAGGACTTGCTCTATCAGATCAAGCGCCAGCCAGGCGCCCAGTCGACCCAGGACAGCGAATTGCCGTCGGGTCTGCAACTGGGTACCGGTGTGAAGATCGTCGGCACCCAGAAGAACTTCAACGCCGGTAACCTGCAGCAGACCGGGCAGCCGCTGGACATGGCCATCAACGGTAAAGGTTTCTTCCAGATCCTGCAGCCGGATGGGACCACGTCCTACACCCGTGACGGTACCTTCCACCTGGACTCCAATGGCCAGATCGTGACGGCCAACGGTTTCGCCCTGGAACCGGCTATCGTCGTGCCGAACAACGCCCAGACCTTCACCGTCGGCAACGACGGCACCGTGTCGATCACCGTGGCCGGTAACCCGGCGTCGCAAGTGATCGGCAACCTGCAAACCGCCGACTTCATCAACCCGGCCGGCCTGCAGGCGATGGGTAACAACCTGTTCCTGGAAACCGCTTCCAGCGGCGCGCCGCAAATCGGCACCCCTGGCCTGAACGGTTTCGGCACCACGCTGCAAAGCACCCTGGAAACCTCCAACGTCAGCACCGTTGAAGAGATGGTCAACATGATCACCACTCAACGCGCCTACGAGATGAACTCCAAGGTGATTTCCACCGCCGACCAGATGCTTTCGTTCGTAACGCAGAATCTGTAATCAAGTCTATGGGGTGCTCCTGAGAGCGCCTGCAACACCGTGAGGTAAGGGTCATGAATCGCTATGTTTCCGTTCTGGCATTGAGTGGGATTGCCGTGCTCGCGGGCTGTGTCGCCCCGACGCCAAAACCCAATGACCCGTACTACGCGCCGGTGTTGCCGCGCACGCCGTTGCCGGCGGCGGCCAACAATGGCTCGATCTACCAGGCCGGTTTCGAACAGAACCTGTACAGCGACCGCAAGGCGTTCCGCGTGGGTGACATCATCACCATCACCCTGAACGAGAGAACGACGGCCAGCAAGAACGCCAACTCCCAGGTGGACAAGACCAGCACCAACAGCATTGGGCTGAGCTCGTTGTTTGGTGCCGTACCGAATACCAATAACCCGCTGGGCAGCGGCGACTTGAGCCTCAACGCAGGGTACAGCGGCAACCGTGCCACCAACGGCAAGAGCGCCGCAGGGCAGGGCAATAGCCTCACCGGCTCGATCACCGTGACCGTCGCGGATGTGTTGCCCAACGGCATCATCGCCGTACGCGGTGAAAAGTGGATGACCCTCAATACCGGTGATGAGTTGGTGCGTATTGCCGGGATGGTGCGGGCCGATGACATTGCGACTGACAACACTGTGCCCTCGACGCGCATTGCCGATGCACGCATTACCTACTCGGGTACGGGTTCGTTCGCTGATGCGAGTCAGCCGGGCTGGTTCGACCGTTTCTTCCTTAGCCCGCTGTTCCCTTTCTAGGTGGCCACTTTGAAACTCAAACAGCTGATGGCGGCGGCACTCCTGCTGAGTCTGAGCGCAGTCGCCCAGGCCGAACGCCTGAAAGACATCGCCAGCATCTCTGGCGTGCGTTCCAACCAGTTGATCGGCTACGGCCTAGTGGTGGGGCTCAACGGTACGGGCGACCAGACCACCCAGACCCCGTTCACCCTGCAGACCTTCAACAACATGCTGTCGCAGTTCGGCATCAAGGTGCCGGCGGGTTCGGGCAACGTGCAGTTGAAGAACGTCGCGGCGGTGTCGATCAGTGCCGACTTGCCGGCGTTTTCCAAGCCGGGCCAGGTGGTCGACATCACCGTGTCGTCCATCGGTAACTCCAAAAGCCTGCGGGGCGGCACCCTGCTGATGACCCCGCTGAAAGGTATCGACGGCAACGTCTACGCCATCGCCCAGGGCAACCTGGTGGTGGGCGGGTTTGATGCTGAAGGTCGCGACGGTTCGAAGATCACCGTCAACGTGCCGTCGGCCGGGCGTATCCCGGGTGGCGCTACGGTTGAACGTACGGTGCCGAGCGGTTTCAACCAGGGCAACAGCCTGACCTTGAACCTCAACCGTTCGGACTTCACCACCGCCAAGCGTGTAGTCGACAAGATCAACGACATGCTCGGCCCTGGCGTGGCCCAGGCCATCGACGGCGGCTCGATCCGCGTCACCGCGCCGCTGGACCCCAGCCAGCGCGTGGACTACCTGTCGATCCTGGAAAACCTGGAGGTCGATCCGGGCCAGGCGGTGGCCAAGGTCATCATCAATTCGCGTACCGGTACCATCGTGATCGGCCAGAACGTCAAGGTCTCGCCGGCGGCGGTGACCCACGGCAGCCTGACCGTGACCATCACCGAAGACCCGATCGTCAGCCAGCCTGGGCCGTTGTCCAATGGCCAGACGGCGGTGGTGCCACGCTCGCGAGTGAATGCCCAGCAAGAAGCCAAGCCAATGTTCAAGTTCGGCCCGGGCACGACCCTGGATGAGATTGTACGTGCGGTGAACCAGGTGGGCGCAGCGCCAGGCGACTTGATGGCGATCCTCGAAGCGTTGAAGCAGGCCGGCGCGTTGCAAGCCGACCTGATCGTGATTTAAGGCCATGGCCATGGACATGCGTAACAGCGGCCTGACCAGCACGGCGGATTCGGGTTCGTATTCCGACTTGAATCGCCTGAACCAACTGAAGGTCGGCGACAAGAACAGCGAAGGCAACATGCGCAAGGTGGCGCAGGAATTCGAGTCGCTGTTCTTGAGCGAGATGCTCAAGTCCATGCGCTCGGCCACCGAGGCCCTGGGCAAGGACAACCCGATGAACACCCCGGCCGCCAAGCAGTACCAGGAAATGTACGACCAGCAACTGGCGGTTTCCATGTCCCGCGAAGGCGGCGGCATCGGCCTGGCCGATGTGCTGATGCGCCAGATGCAGAAGAACAAGCCGGTGGACGCCCAGGCGGCCACCTTGCAGGGCCCGGCGGCGGCCGAGGCGGTCAAGAAAGTCGATGTGCCGACGCAAATTGCCGCCGGCACCCAGGCCGAGGGCCCACTGGGGCGTTCCAATGGCCAGCGTCCACTGTGGGCCTATCGCGTGGCGGAGCCCCAGGCGGGCGCTGCAGCGGCCCACAGCAACGACATCGCACTGATGAACCAGCGCCGTATCGCCTTGCCGAGCAAGCTGACCGATCGCCTGCTCGCCGGTATCGTGCCGAGCACCGACACCACCACCGTTGCCCAGGCGGCGCCGCTGCGTAACAGCGCGGCCGCCGACAATGTGGTCAACAGCACCGCGCGCACGTTTGCCGTGCCGAGCGGGCGCATGCAGGTCTACGGCCGCGCCGTGGCCCAGCCGCCATTGGCACCGGTGAAGAAGGCGTTCAGCTCCCAGGATGAGTTTGTCGCGACCATGTTGCCGATGGCCAAGGCGGCGGCCGCGCGTATCGGCGTCGATCCGAAGTACCTGGTGGCCCAGGCCGCCCTGGAAACCGGTTGGGGCAAGTCGGTGATGCGCGCCGAAGATGGCAGCAGCAGCCACAACCTGTTCGGCATCAAGGCCGGCCAGAGCTGGCAGGGCGGCCAGGCCCGTGCGATCACCAGCGAGTTTCGTGATGGGGCGATGGTCAAGGAAACGGCGCAGTTCCGTTCCTACGCCTCCTATCAGGACAGCTTCCATGATCTCGTGACATTGCTGCAAAGCAATGATCGCTATAAAGAAGTTGTGAAATCGGCCGATAACCCCGAACAGTTTGTACGCGAGTTGCAAAAAGCCGGGTACGCCACGGACCCGGCCTACGCCAGCAAGATTTCGCAGATCGCAAAAACCATGAACAGTTACCAGAATTACGCTGCCGCGGGCGCGACCACTCATTTATAAGGTCTGAACCATGAGTTTGCTCAATATCGGGATGTCGGGGCTTAACGCCGCTCAAGGATCGTTGTCGGTCTTGAGTAACAACATCGCCAACGCCAATACCGCGGGCTATTCGCGTCAGCAGACCACCCAGAGCGCAAATGCGTCGAACCAGTATGGCGGCGTGTTCATCGGCAGCGGTACCACCCTGGCCGACGTGCGTCGGGTGTACAACGAATACCTGGACACCGCCTACCAGAACAGCACCTCGCTCAACAGCGATGCCAAGGCTTACCTGGATCAGGTCAGTGCCGTCGACAAGACCCTGTCGGACAAGACCACTGGCATGTCGGCGGTACTCAGTTCGTTCTTCGCTGCTGTGCAGACCGCCTCGGCGAACCCCAACGATACCTCGGCCCGCCAGATCCTGCTCACGAACGCCCAGACGCTGAGCAATCGGTTCAACTCCATTTCCAGCCAGTTGAGCCAGCAGAAAGAGACCATTAACAGCCAGTTGTCCTCGATGAGCGATCAGGTCAACCAACTGACTTCGTCGATTGCCTCTCTCAACAAGCAGATCGCCCAGGTGCAGGGTTCTTCGAACACCACCCCGGCCAACCTGCTGGACTCCCGCGCCGAAGCCGTGCGCTCGCTCAATGAGCTGATCGGTGTGACCGCCACTGAGAAGAACGGTGTGTTCAGCGTCAGCACCGGTAGCGGCCAATCCCTGGTGCTGGGTGATAAGTCCAATACCATTTCCGCCGTACCGAGCAAGAGCGACACCAGCCAGTACACGATCCAGCTCAATGCGGCCGGCGGTACGACGATGGACCTGGGCAACGTGATCAGCGGCGGCAGCATCGGCGGCCTGTTGCGCTATCGCAGCGACGCGTTGATTCCTGCGATCAATGACCTGGGGCGCATCGCGATTGCCACCGCCGATACGGTCAACAGCCAGTTGGGCCAGGGCCTGGACCTCAATGGCGAGTTCGGCGCCTCGATGTTCACCGACATCAACAACGCTGCCTCGGTTGCCCTGCGTAGCCTGGCTGCCCAAGGCAACCTGGGCGACGGCGCCCTGGGCGTGACGATCAAGGACACCACTCAGCTGACCAACTTCGATTACAAGGTCAGCTTCAACGACGGCACCGACCTCAACAAGATCACGGTACTGCGTTCCGACGGCAAGGCCATGGGCACCTATGACCTCAGTGCCACGCCGCCTCCGGTCATCGATGGGTTCACCCTGGCGGTCAAGAGCGGTACGGTGCAGGCCGGTGACAGCTTCAAGGTCAGCCCCACCGCCAACGGCGCCAAGGAAATCGGCACGGTCCTCAGCGACCCCAGCAAGATTGCCTTTGCCGCGCCGTTGCAGGGCGAGGCCAGCAAGACCAACCAGGGCACCGGCACCTTCACGCCGCCGACGCTCACCGTGCCCCTGGACATACAGGGTGGTGCCGATACGGCACAACTGCGTACCGGCATCGAATACTCGATGCCGGTGAAGATGGTTTTCGGTAAACCGGCGGCCGATGGCACCCAGCCTTATACGCTGAGTAACGCCCAGGGCGATCCCATCGGTTCCGGCACCATCATTCCGGGACAGGCCAATAAGATCAGCATCAGCGTGCCGATGCGTGATGCCAGCGGTGCCTTGGTGTCGCCAGCCAAGAGCTTCAGTTTCGACACCACGGTGGGCGGTTCGCCGGCCAACGGCGACGGCACCTCGTTCTCGTTCAATGCCACCGGCAAGTCCGACAATCGCAACGCCCAGGCACTGCTCGACCTGCAGACCAAGGCAACCGTGGGCCTGGCGGCCGATGGCAGCGGCGGCACCAGCCTGGTGGGCGCCAACAGCAAGCTGGTCTCCACCGTCGGCGCCAAGGCCGCTTCGGCCGGCACTGACAACACCGCTACCGGTGCGCTGCTGGCCGCCAACAAGAACGCGCGCAACTCCGTATCCCAGGTGAACCTGGATGAGGAGGCGGGCGACATGATCAAGTTCCAGCAGTACTACACGGCGTCGTCGCAGATCATCAAGGCTGCGCAAGAAACCTTCAGCACGCTGATCAATAGTCTTTAAGGGAGTCTGGGACGATGCGCATTTCTACACAGCAGTATTACGACACCAGTGCCGTCAAGTATCAGAACAACTATTCCAGCGTTGTGAAGGCCCAGGAACAGGCGAGCTCCGGCGTGCGTGTACAGACCGCTTCGGATGATCCGGTTGCCGCCCAGCGCTTGCTGATGCTGCAACAGCAAAAAGACATGCTCGCCCAGTACAGCGGCAATATCACCAGCATTCAAAATACCCTGACGAACGAAGAAAGCGTGCTGGAGGCGATCAATACAACGATCCAGGCCGGCAGCCAGTTGGCGCTGCGTGCGGGTGGCGTGACCAGTGATGCTGACCGCAAGTCCATCTCGGTCGAGGTGGGCGCGCTTGAAAATCAGCTGTTGGGTTTGCTTAACAGCAAGGATGCGGCGGGCAACTATCTGTTCTCCGGTTCCAAGACCGATACGCCGCCGTATTCGCGCAACAATGATGGTACTTATAGCTATCAAGGCGACGAAAACGAGCTGAGCCTGCAGGTTTCCGAGACGCTGAAGGTGCGCACCAGCGATACGGGCAAGACCATCCTGGAAGGCGCGGTCAACACCAGCCGCACCCAAGCCACCTACACGACGCCTGCAACGGTGGATGACCACAAGGTCGCGATCTCGGCAGGCCTGGTAACGTCGGGCATCGATTACACCAAGCAGTTTGCCGACGGCCAGCCCTATAAGGTGACCTTTACCAGTAGCACGCAGTACGTTGTGACCGACAAGGACAACAACGACATTACTTCGCAGCTTCCAGGTAATGGTACGTTCGACTCCACCAAGGAAGGCAGCGCCAGTATCAATGTGCGCGGGGTCAAATTCGATATCACCGCGGACCTCACCGGCGTGGCCACCGGGCCGGATGCCGATGCGTTGGTCGCAGGGCGTGAGTTCACCCTGGCCGCCAAGCCGGACGCGTTCAATGTCTCTCGCACCGCAAGCAACACTTCGGCGGCGCAACTGACCAATGCCCGCGTCAGCAGTGCAGCCGACTACTCCAGTACGTTTCCCAACAGCGGCGTACTGATCAAGTTCGACGATGTCGACCCGACTGCTTATAAGGTGTATGCCCAGCCGTATACCCCCGACAGCAAGCCGATTGTCGATAATGGCGTGATCGTCAGCGGTACGCCGCCAGCCAAGGACACGATCACCGCCGCGGGTGTCACCTTCGAGTTGAGCGGTACGCCGAACACCGGCGATCAGTTTTCGGTCGGCAACACCACCCAGAAAACCCAGAATGCCCTCGACACCCTGAGCCAGCTGCGCCAGGCCCTGGAACAGCCGGCGGATGGTATTCCCGGTGCGCGGGTCAAGCTTCAGGACGCCCTGAACGCCGCGGTCAGTAACCTGACCAACTCGGCCGACCAGGTGGACAACGTGCGTGGCTCCATCGGTGCGCGACAGAATGCACTCACGGTGCAGTCCAGTGAAAACACCAGTGTCGGCCTGGCCAACAAGACCACGATGAGTGACCTGGCCAACATTGACATGGGCGAGGCAGCGATCAACCTGACCCTGCAGCAAACCATGCTGGAGGCCTCGCAGCTGGCTTTCGTGAAAGTCTCGCAGTTGAGCCTGTTCAACAAGATGTAAGTGGCGTCAAGTCAAGCGGCCCGCTCTGGAAACAGGGCGGGCCGCTGCCGTTTCTGGGACTTAATTGTTTGAAGGTTTTGCACAAAGCACACACAATTGAGTGACCTGTGAGTCATAAAGCGCATCTTCACTGTATCGTGTGAAAAGGATAAGTCGTCACAGGGTCCTTGCGGGGCGGCTTTCAGCGAGATTTTTATGGGGTTATCCCCTTTATTGTCAGCACTCCAGGCCACGTCTGGGGTGTTCTCCAGCTATTTAGTATTGGGAAGCCACAATGATTGGCATAAAAAGCATCGCCAGTTACGTGCCGGCAGACGGGATCGATAACTACGCCCAGGGTGCCAAGTTCGCCAAGGATGAAGAATTCATCATCGGCAAGATCGGTTCGGCGTTCCTGCCGCGCAAGGAAGTCGCGCAGGAAACCTCCGACCTGTGTGTCGAGGCGGTCAACGCTTTGTTTGCCAACAACCCGGATTTGAAGCGCGAGTCCATCGATGCCCTGATCGTCGTCACCCAGAACGGCGATGAAGAGGGTTTGCCCCACACGGCCGCGATCGTCCAGGACAAACTCGGCCTGCCCACCCACGTGGCGGCGTTTGATATTTCCCTGGGCTGCTCCGGCTACGTCTACGGCATCTACGCGATGAAGGGCTTCATGGAAGCCACCGGCCTGAAAAACGGCCTGTTGGTCACCGCCGACCCGTATTCGAAGATCGTCGACCCGGAAGACCGCAACACCACCATGCTGTTCGGCGATGCCGCCACCGCCACCTGGATGGGCGAAGACGCGCCGTGGTTGCTGGGCAAGTCCAAGTTCGGCACCGACGGTTCCGGCGCACCGCATCTCAAGGTCAGCGATGGCGTGTTCTTCATGAACGGTCGCCAGGTGTTCAACTTCGCCTTGCTCAAGGTGCCCGCGCATTTGCACGAGCTGCTCGACGAGTCGGACCTTGCGGCCGATGACATAGATGCGTTCTGCATTCACCAGGGCAGTGCGGCGATTGTCGACGCCGTGGCCCGGCGTTTCGAAGATGCGCCGGTGGAGAAGTTCATCAAGGACATGGTCGAGACCGGCAACACCGTGTCTTCGAGCATTCCGTTGCTGCTGGAAAAGCATGTGATGGACGCCACCTGGAAGCGCGTAGCAATCAGCGGTTTTGGCGTGGGCCTGTCGTGGGGGTCGGCGATTCTCTATCGTCCGTGACGCTTCGATAGACTGCTTTCTGCGTAAAAGCAAACGCCGATGCTCGAAAGAGCATCGGCGTTTTTTATTTGGCGCCAGAAAACCCAATGAAATATGGGTTTTTGGCCGTCGTAAGCCCTTGAATTACAAGGGGTGGCACGGCGCCATTAAAAAAATCAAAAAAAATCCTCAAGCAACCGGCTACCACGACGATAACTATTACGTAGGTTCTCAGGCCACACCCGGCGGTTGCCAGGGCCGGAAGCCGCAGTATCCATCCAACGAGGATTTCGTCATGGCTTTAACAGTAAACACCAACATTGCTTCGATCACTACTCAGGGCAACCTGAACAAAGCCGGCGGCGCCCTGGCCACCTCCATGCAGCGCCTGTCTTCCGGCCTGCGTATCAACAGCGCTAAAGACGACGCAGCCGGCCTGCAGATCGCTAACCGCCTGACCAGCCAAATCAACGGCCTGGGCCAAGCAGTAAAAAACGTGAACGACGGTATCTCCATCGCTCAGACCGCTGAAGGCGCGATGCAGGCTTCGACCGACATCCTGCAAAAAATGCGTACCCTGGCTCTGTCTTCCGCGACTGGCTCCCTCAGCGCTGACGACCGTAAGTCGAACAACGACGAATACCAGGCCCTGACTTCGGAACTGACCCGTATCTCGCAAACCACTACTTTCGGTGGCCAGAAGCTGCTGGACGGTTCGTACGGTACCAAAGCCATCCAGGTTGGCGCTAACGCTAACGAAACCATCAACCTGAGCCTGGAAAACGTTGCAGCCAACAACATTGGTTCGCAGCAGATCAAAACCAAGGCCATCGTGCCTAGCGCAACTGGCCTGGCTGGCGGCGACATCACTGTTACCGGCAACGGTCAGACCAAAACCGTAACTTACGCTGCAGGCGCTTCGGCTAAAGACATCGCTGCGGGCCTGAACGGTTCGATCGGTGGCCTGACCGCTACCGCCAGCACTGAAGTCAAACTGGAAGTAGGCGCTGCCACTCCGTCGAACTTCAAACTGGCTGTAGGTAGCGGTAATGCTGTTGATTTCGTCGGCGTGAAGGACCTGGCCGGCCTGGCTGACCAGCTGAAATCGAACGCTGCCAAACTGGGCATCAGCGTTAACTACGACGAATCCAACAAAACCCTGTCGGTTAAGTCGGACTCCGGCGAAAACCTGTCGTTCTCGGGTGCTGATGCCAACGCCCAGACCAACATCCTGGTTGGCGCTAAAGACGGCGCTGGCGCATTCGCCACCCCGGCTGCTCTGGGTGCTGCTGCAATCGTTGTGACCGGTCAGGTTTCCCTGGATTCGGCTAAAGGCTACTCCCTGAGCGACGCTGGTACTGGTGTATCGGACTTGTTCTCGGCTGCTACCGTTTCGTCGACCAAGACCACTATCTCTAACACCGACGTGACCGATGCTACCAACGCTCAAAACGCGCTGGCTGTTATCGACAAGGCCATCGGCACCATTGACGGCGTTCGTTCGGGCCTGGGTGCTACTCAGAACCGTCTGACTACCACTGCAGACAACCTGCAGAACATTCAGAAGAACTCCACCGCTGCACGTTCCACCGTTCAGGACGTCGACTTCGCTTCCGAAACCGCCGAACTGACCAAGCAACAAACCCTGCAATCGGCCTCCACCGCGATCCTGTCGCAGGCTAACCAGCTGCCATCCGCTGTACTGAAGCTGCTTCAGTAATTCCAGCGCTTGGTAACTAACGGAAGGGCGCGTCTACGTGCCCTTCCGTTTTTTCGGTTTAGAGGAGATTGGACATGGACATGAGTGTAAAGCTGAACCAGTCTTATCCGCCGGTTGCACCTAAAAGCGCGCCTGCACCGATAGCAGCAACTGACAAAAGCGTCACCAAAGTCCAGGAAACACCGGCCACAGGCAAAGAGCCTGAGCGTGCCGACCTGGAAAAAGCAGTCACTGATATTCGCGAATTCGTACAAGCGGCCCAGCGCAAACTGGACTTTTCCATTGATGACTCCACCCACCGTGTGGTGGTCAAGGTCATCGCCACCGACAGTGGTGAAGTGATTCGCCAGATCCCGTCGGAAACGGCATTGAAGCTGGCACAGAACCTTTCCAGCGCAAGCAACCTGTTGTTTGACGACAAAGTCTGAGCTGGCATGAAACTTGTTGCTGTCGTGGCTTGAGGCGTAATAAGTCAAGATAACGGCAGCCACCGAACAGGAGATAGATGATGGCGGGTTCAACGGTAAGTGGTATCGGTTCGAATATCGATACGCAAGCGATCGTGACATCCTTGGTTAACGCCGAAAAGGTGCCCAAGCAGACGCAGATCAATACCGCGTCCGCGAAAGCGACCACCACGCTGTCTTCGATCGGCAAGGTTCAGGCAGCGCTGGATGCGTTTCGTAACGCCCTGGACACCATGTCCAAGGACAGCAGCTTCACCGGTTTGAGCGGTTCGTCGTCGGATGAAAAGACCGCGACCATGACGGCCAGCAATACGGCCTCGAACGGCAGCTTCCGGTTGATCGTCGACCAGTTGGCCCAGGCGTCCAAGCTGTCGAGCAAGATCTTCAGCGGTGGCACTTCGACGGTTGTCAACGCGACGGATAAGCCGACCACGTTGACCATCAGTCAGTCCGGCAAGGCTTACGACCTCAGCGTTCCAGCCGGCGCGACCCTGCAGCAGGTACGTGACTCGATCAATACGCAGTTTGGCACGTCGGGGCTGAGTGCCAACATCCAGACCGATTCCAACGGTTCTCGATTGATCCTGACCTCTACCAATATGGGGACGGGCTCGGACCTCACGCTGTCTGGCACCTCGGGGCTGGATGTGGGCGCCACGGTCGTTGATCCTCCCAAGGATGCGCAATACAGCATTGATGGGGTTGCGTCTGTGTCCAAGTCCAACACCATCACTGGTGCTCTTAGTGGCGTGGATATCAAGCTGGTAGCTACGTCGACTTACAAAACGGGCAGTGAGGGTGAAAAGAACGCCACGCTCATCACCGTCAGCACCAACAACACCGCGCTCAAGTCCGGGGTCAAGGGGTTCATTGACACCTACAACGCCCTGATCACAGCGATGAACGCCGAAACCAAGGTCACCACGAACCTGGACGGCAGCACCACTGCGGCAGCGTTGACGGGTGACTCGACCATGCGTTCGTTGCAGAGCACGATCCGCAATGAGTTCAACGCGCTGTCGGGCAACGGGGCCTTCAAGTCCCTGGCTCAGTTCGGCGTGACCACCAGTTCGACCACTGGTCTGCTGGCGATTGATGACAAAAAGTGGGACGCGGCGGTTAAAACCAACGGGGCCGACATCAACAGTATGTTCAGTGGCAAAGACGGCATGCTGGCGCGGATGAAAAGCGCCACGGATGACTTTGCCAAGGCAAGCACCGGGATCCTGGCGACGCGCTCTACCTCCTTGTCGAACACGTTGAAGGATCTGACCAAGGATCAAGCCACGCTCGACGAGCGCATGACCCTGCTCACCAGCAGCCTGTCGGCCAAATACAACGCCATGGACACCCTGGTCGCCCAATTGCGTCAGCAAAGCACCAGTGTCATGACCACACTCAATGCGTTGAACAACGTCAAAACCAATTCTTGATCCCCTGCTGATGCAAAAAGGCCAGGCAAACTGCCTGGCTTTTTTTATCGGGGTACGACTGGCCCTAAAGCTTTTTGCGGGTCAGTCGACATATTGGTTACTAGAATCCTTTTCGCTGTCGCCTGTCACGAGGTAGAAACATGAATCCCATGAGAGCCCTTCGCCAATACCAGAAGGTCAATTCCCATGCTCAGATCTCCGAAGCCAGCCCACATCGCCTGGTGCAGATGCTGATGGAAGGCGGGCTGGACCGTATGGCCCAGGCCAAGGGGGCGCTGGCGCGTGGCGACATCGCCCAGAAGGGCCTGATGCTGGGCAAGGCCATCGATATCGTGATCGGCCTGCGCGACGGCCTGAATGCTGAAAAGAGTGACAACCCGGCTTACGTCCAGCAGTTGGAAAGTCTGTATGCGTACATGACCAACCGTCTGATGGAAGCGAACCTGCATAACGATGCCGACATGATCGACGAAGTCGCCCGTTTGCTGATTACCGTGAAAGAAGGCTGGGATGCCATCGCTGTGCCACAGGCTGCAACCGAGTAAGGCGCAGCAGAGAAGGGCCTGAGGGCCTTGAGGAATACGTCATGAGCCAAGCATTGCAACGCATTGATGAAACCCGTGAAGCGCTGATCGGCGCGCTGGCAGACCGTAACTGGGACGCCATTGGCGAGCTGGACATGGGCTGTCGCAACGTGATCGACGAGGTGCTCAGCGAAGCGCCGGTGGATGAGGATGCGTTGCGTGAAAAGCTTGAGAGCCTGTTGGCGGTATACCAGCAGTTGCTTGAGGTGACGACGGGCGAGCGCCAGGCGATTTTTGAAGAGATGTCGCAGATCAACCAAGCGAAGAACGCGTCAAAGGTTTACCATTTGTTCGGCTGAACAGGCGCAGTTAATCCGAACGGCGCGTCATAAATTTGACCGTGCCAGCTTTTTTGACTTAACTAGTGCTGTTTTCAGATTTCAGACGTCTATAAAGTAAGAAGTCTTACGGCCGTCTCGATTGCCCCTACACTGGGCAGAGCGTTTTACTAGGGAAGTTGCTATTGCATGTGGCGTGAAACCAAAATTCTGCTGATCGATGACGATAGCGTCCGCCGCCGCGATTTAGCGGTGATTTTGAATTTTCTTGGCGAAGAAAATCTGCCCTGCGGCAGCCATGACTGGCAGCAGGTAGTCAGCTCATTGTCATCGAGCCGTGAAGTCATCTGTGTGCTGATCGGGACGGTAAACGCTCCTGGCGCTGTTTTGGGCTTGTTAAAGACACTGTCAACCTGGGATGAGTTCCTTCCGGTGTTGCTAATAGGCGATATTTCTTCTGTCGACCTGCCCGAAGACCAGCGCCGTCGTGTGCTTTCCACCCTGGAAATGCCCCCCAGCTACAGCAAACTGCTCGATTCCCTGCACCGTGCCCAGGTCTATCGCGAGATGTACGACCAGGCCCGCGAGCGCGGTCGCCACCGCGAACCCAACCTGTTCCGCAGCCTGGTCGGCACCAGCCGTGCCATCCAGCACGTGCGCCAGATGATGCAGCAGGTGGCCGATACCGACGCCAGCGTGCTGATCCTCGGCGAGTCGGGCACCGGCAAGGAAGTGGTCGCGCGCAACCTGCACTACCACTCCAAGCGCCGCGACGGGCCTTTTGTGCCGGTCAACTGCGGAGCGATCCCGGCAGAGCTGCTCGAAAGCGAATTGTTCGGCCACGAGAAGGGCGCCTTTACCGGGGCGATCACCAGCCGTGCCGGGCGTTTCGAGCTGGCCAACGGCGGCACCCTGTTCCTCGACGAAATCGGCGACATGCCGTTGCCGATGCAGGTCAAGCTGCTGCGCGTCTTGCAGGAGCGCACCTTCGAGCGCGTGGGCAGTAACAAGACCCAGAGCGTCGACGTGCGCATCATCGCCGCGACCCACAAGAACCTCGAAAGCATGATCGAGGTCGGCAGCTTCCGCGAAGACCTGTACTACCGCCTCAACGTATTCCCGATCGAGATGGCCCCGCTGCGTGAGCGCGTGGAAGATATCCCGCTGCTGATGAACGAACTGATCTCGCGCATGGAGCACGAAAAGCGCGGTTCGATCCGCTTCAACTCGGCCGCGATCATGTCCCTGTGCCGCCATGGCTGGCCGGGCAACGTCCGGGAGCTGGCCAACCTGGTGGAGCGCATGGCGATCATGCATCCCTACGGTGTGATCGGCGTGGTCGAGCTGCCGAAGAAATTCCGCTACGTCGACGACGAAGATGAGCAACTGGTCGACAGCCTGCGCAGCGACATGGAAGAACGGGTTGCCATCAACGGCCACACCCCGGACTTCGGCTCCACCGCCATGCTGCCGCCCGAAGGCCTGGACTTGAAAGACTACCTCGGCAACCTCGAGCAGGGGTTGATCCAGCAGGCCTTGGACGACGCCAACGGCATCGTCGCCCGTGCCGCCGAGCGCCTGCGCATCCGTCGAACCACCCTGGTGGAGAAGATGCGCAAGTACGGAATGAGCCGCAAAGAAGGTGATGAACAGGCAGATGATTGACGCCTGTTTTCCAAACCGCTGATATTTCAGCGGTTTTTTTTCGGCACAACTATTGCTACAGCCCTCGCAACGTTCCGTTTAACTGACGGTCAGCCAAGCGAGAGAGCATCATGCCCCACGCCGCCCAACTATCTTCGGCCCCTGCCATCCAGGGGCTGGTTCCGCCTGTCGAGCCGCCGACCCGCGAGGGTCTTGAACAGGCGTTCTCGCAGTTCAGCCAGATGTCGAGCCAGCTGACCGACTCCTACAGCCTGCTGGAAGCCCGGGTCTCCGAGCTGAAAGGCGAACTGGCCGTGGTCAGCGCCCAGCGCATGGAAGAGTTGGCCGAGAAAGAGCGCCTGGCCAATCGTCTGCAAAACCTGTTGTCGCTGTTGCCCGGTGGCGTGATCGTCATCGATGAAGAAGGCCGCGTGCGTGAAGCCAACCCGGCGGCCTGCGACATGCTCGGTCTGCCGCTGGAAGGCGAGCTGTGGCGCCATGTCATCACCCGCTGCTTTGCGCCGCGTGAGGACGATGGCCACGAAATCTCCCTGAAGGACGGGCGCCGCCTGTCCATCGCCACCCGTTCCCTGGATGCGGAGCCGGGCCAGTTGGTGCTGCTTAACGACCTGACTGAAACCCGTCATCTGCAAGACCAGTTGGCGCGCCATGAGCGTTTGTCCTCGTTGGGGCGGATGGTCGCTTCGTTGGCGCATCAGATCCGTACGCCGTTGTCGGCTGCGTTGATCTACGCCAGTCATTTGACTGATGAGCAATTGCCCGCCGCCACGCACCAGCGCTTTGCCGGGCGCCTGAAGGAGCGCCTGCATGAATTGGAGCACCAGGTCCGCGACATGCTGGTATTTGCCCGCGGCGAATTGCCGCTGACCGACCGCGTGACGCCGGCCCAGCTGATGCAGGCCCTGCAAGCGGCGGCCGCTGCCCATATCCAGGACGTGCACGTGCGCTGGCAGTGCGACAGTCACCTCGGCGAGCTGCTCTGCAACCGCGATACCCTGGTGGGCTCGCTGCTCAACCTGATCGAAAACGCCACCCAGGCCAGCGGCCCCGGCGCGCGGCTCAAGGTGCACCTGTACAACCGCGGACAAACCCTGCGCCTGTGCATCAGCGACAGCGGCAGCGGCATCGACCCGGTGGTGCTCAAGCGCCTGGGTGAACCCTTTTTCACCACCAAGGCCAACGGTACGGGCCTGGGCCTGACCGTGGTCAAGGCGGTGGCGCGTGCCCATCAGGGAGAATTGCAGCTGCATTCCCGCGTTGGGCGTGGCACCTGTGCATTGATGACCTTGCCGCTGTTTTCATGCGCGGCAAGCGCGGAGTAAGGATATGGCTATCAAGGTTCTGTTGGTGGAAGACGATCGCGCCCTGCGTGAAGCATTGGCTGACACGCTGTTGTTGGCGGGCCATGACTACCGGGCGGTCGGTTCTGCCGAGGACGCCTTGGACGCGGTGGAGCAGGAAGCCTTCAGCCTGGTGGTCAGCGACGTGAACATGCCCGGCATGGACGGCCACCAGTTGCTCGGCCTGCTGCGTGCGCGCCAGCCGCAGCTGCCGGTGTTGCTGATGACCGCCCACGGTGCGGTGGAACGTGCCGTGGACGCGATGCGTCAGGGCGCCGCGGATTACCTGGTCAAGCCCTTCGAGCCTAAAGCCCTGATCGAACTGGTGGCCCGTCACGCCCTGGGGGTAATCCCGGCCAACGAAGGCGAGGGCCCGATCGCCTTCGAGCCGGCCAGTGCACAATTGCTCGAGTTGGCAGCCCGTGTGGCGCGCAGTGACTCCACCGTGCTGATCTCCGGCGAGTCCGGCACCGGTAAAGAGGTGCTGGCCCGTTATATCCACCAGCAGTCGACCCGCGCCCAGCAACCGTTTATCGCCATCAACTGCGCGGCGATCCCCGACAACATGCTTGAAGCCACCCTGTTCGGTCATGAAAAAGGTTCGTTCACCGGGGCCATCGCGGCCCAGGCGGGCAAGTTCGAACAGGCCGATGGCGGCACGATTTTGCTGGATGAGATCTCGGAAATGCCCCTGGGCCTGCAAGCCAAGTTGCTGCGGGTGCTGCAAGAGCGCGAAGTGGAGCGGGTGGGTGCGCGCAAGCCGATCCAGTTGGACATCCGTGTGGTCGCCACCACCAATCGTGACCTCGCCGGCGAAGTGGCGGCGGGGCGCTTCCGGGAAGACCTGTTCTATCGGCTTTCGGTGTTCCCCCTGGCCTGGCGCCCGCTGCGTGAACGCCCGGCAGATATCATTCCGCTGGCCGAGCGCCTGCTGAACAACCACGTCAAAAAAATGAAGCACGCCCAGGCGCGGCTGTCGGCGCAAGCCCAGGCCTGCCTGATCAGTTATCCATGGCCCGGCAACGTGCGGGAATTGGATAACGCCATCCAGCGCGCGCTGATCCTGCAGCAGGGCGGCCTGATCCAGCCCCAGGATTTCTGCCTGGCCATGGGCACTGGTGCGGCGCCATTGCCCTCGTTGGCGCCCGCGCCGGTGGTTGCAGAGGCTGAGTCTGCCGGTGCCCTGGGCGACGACCTGCGTCGCCGCGAATTCCAGATGATCATCGACACCCTGCGCGCCGAGCGCGGTCGGCGCAAAGAGGCCGCCGAGCGCCTGGGCATCAGCCCGCGCACCCTGCGCTACAAGCTGGCGCAGATGCGTGACGCCGGAATGGATGTGGAAGCGTATCTATTCGCCACGTAACCGGTAAGAAGGTCGACAATGTTTGTCGCCTTTTCTTACGAGCTGATGCGGATCTGGCACCCTTGTTGCTACCTCCCCTAGTAATCGCTGCGTAGTGTCAAAAAATTGCAGGTTGGAGAGAGAAGGTCATGAGCCAGGGTATTGAGTTCAATCGGTTGATGTTGGATATGCGCGCCATGCAGATGGATGCCATGGCTCAACCGAAATCCGTCGCGCCAGCGCCGGAATTGGGCCAAAGCAGCTTTGCCGACATGCTCGGCCAGGCCATCAACAAAGTCAGTGATACCCAGCAAGCTTCCAGCCAGTTGGCCAATGCGTTCGAGATCGGCAAAAGCGGCGTGGACCTCACCGATGTGATGGTCGCCTCGCAAAAGGCCAGCGTTTCCTTCCAGGCCCTGACCCAAGTGCGTAACAAGCTGGTTCAGGCCTATCAAGACATCATGCAGATGCCGGTTTAAGGGCGAGATTTAAGTCATGGCAGAAGCAGTCTCCGACAACGTACCCGCCAAGACAGACGGCAAGCCGCCGCTGTTTGGCCTGTCGTTCCTGGAAAACCTCTCGGAAATGACCATGCTGCGTCAGGTGGGCCTGATGGTCGGCCTGGCTGCCAGCGTGGCGATTGGTTTCGCCGTGGTGTTGTGGTCGCAGCAACCCGATTACCGGCCGTTGTACGGCAGCCTGGCGGGCATGGATTCCAAGCAGATCATGGAAACCCTCGCCGCCGCCGACATTGCCTACACCGTGGAGCCCAACTCCGGCGCCCTGCTGGTCAAGGCCGACGATGTGGCCCGTGCGCGCATGAAGCTGGCTGCCGCCGGCGTGACCCCGTCCGACAGCAATATCGGTTTCGAGATCCTCGACAAGGACCAGGGCCTGGGGACCAGCCAGTTCATGGAAGCCACCCGCTACCGTCGTGGCCTTGAAGGCGAGCTGGCGCGCACCATTTCCAGCCTGAACAACGTCAAGGGTGCCCGCGTGCACCTGGCGATTCCGAAAAGCTCGGTGTTTGTGCGCGATGAGCGCAAGCCAAGTGCGTCGGTATTGGTCGAACTGTTTTCCGGCCGCTCCCTGGAGCCTGGCCAGGTCATGGCGATCATCAACCTGGTGGCCACCAGCGTTCCCGAACTGAGCAAGTCGCAGATCACCGTGGTCGACCAGAAGGGCAACCTGCTCTCCGACATGGCCGAAAACTCCGCGCTGACCCAGGCCGGCAAGCAGTTCGACTACAGCCGCCGCATGGAAAGCATGCTCACCCAGCGTGTGCACAACATCCTGCAACCGGTGCTGGGCAATGACCGCTACAAGGCGGAAGTGTCTGCCGACGTGGACTTCAGCGCCGTCGAGTCGACCTCCGAGCAGTTCAACCCGGACCAGCCGGCCCTGCGCAGTGAGCAATCGACCAGCGAACAACGTACCGCCAGCAATGGCCCGCAAGGTGTGCCCGGTGCCCTGAGCAACCAGCCGCCGGCCCCGGCTTCGGCGCCGCAAACCACCGGTGGCGCCGCAGCCACCGCGGGCGCGATCCAGCCTGGCCAGCCATTGTTGGATGCCAACGGCCAGCAGATCATGGACCCGGCCACCGGCCAGCCGATGCTCGCGCCGTACCCGGCGGACAAGCGTAACCAGTCCACCAAGAACTTCGAACTCGACCGTTCCATCAGCCACACCAAGCAGCAGCAGGGTCGCGTCAATCGCCTGTCGGTGTCGGTGGTGGTGGATGACCAGGTCAAGGTCAACGCCGCTGACGGTGCTGTAACGCGTGCACCGTGGAGCGCCGACGAATTGGCGCGCTTCACACGCCTGGTGCAGGACGCCGTTGGTTTTGACGCCAGTCGGGGTGACAGCGTCAGCGTGATCAACATGCCGTTCTCCGCCGAGCGTGGCGAAGTGATCGCCGAAGCGGCGTTCTACACCCAGCCGTGGTTCTGGGACATCGTCAAGCAAGTGCTGGGTGTGTTGTTCATCCTGGTGCTGGTGTTCGGCGTGCTGCGCCCGGTGCTCAACAACATCACCGGCAACGGCAAGAAACAACTGGCGGCCTTCGGTGGCAGCGATGTCGAGTTGGGTGGAATGGGCGGCCTGGACGGCGAACTGGCCAACGACCGCGTCAGCCTCGGCGGCCCGCAAAGCATCCTGTTGCCGAGCCCGAGCGAAGGCTATGACGCGCAGTTGAACGCAATCAAAAGTCTGGTAGCAGAAGACCCGGGCCGTGTGGCCCAGGTCGTGAAAGAGTGGATTAACGCAGATGAGTGATCGAGCCGCTGTTGCCAAGCTCTCCCGGGTCGACAAAGCCGCAGTCCTGCTGCTGTCCCTGGGGGAAACCGACGCCGCCCAAGTGCTGCGCCACATGGGCCCCAAAGAGGTCCAGCGGGTGGGCGTGGCCATGGCGCAAATGCGCAATGTGCACCGCGAGCAAGTCGAACAGGTGATGAGCGAGTTCGTCGAGATCGTCGGCGACCAGACCAGCCTGGGCGTCGGCTCCGACAGCTACATCCGCAAGATGCTCACCTCGGCCCTGGGCGAAGACAAGGCCAACGGCCTGATCGACCGCATCCTGCTGGGCGGCAACACCAGTGGCCTGGACAGCCTCAAGTGGATGGAACCGCGCGCGGTCGCCGACGTGATCCGCTACGAGCACCCGCAGATCCAGGCAATCGTGGTGGCCTACCTCGACCCGGACCAGGCCGGTGAAGTCCTCGGCCACTTCGACCATAAGGTGCGCCTGGACATCATCCTGCGCGTGTCGTCGCTGAACACCGTGCAGCCGGCGGCCCTGAAGGAACTCAACACGATTCTCGAGAAACAGTTCTCGGGCAACTCGAACGCCTCGCGCACCACCCTGGGTGGTATCAAGCGCGCGGCCGACATCATGAACTTCCTCGACAGCTCGGTCGAAGGCCAGTTGATGGACTCGATCCGCGAGATCGACGACACCCTGTCCGGCCAGATCGAAGACCTCATGTTCGTGTTCAACAACCTCTCCGATGTCGACGACCGTGGCATCCAGGCGTTGCTGCGCGAAGTGTCCTCCGACGTGCTGGTACTGGCCCTCAAGGGCTCGGACGAAGGCGTCAAGGAGAAGATCTTCAAGAACATGTCCAAGCGTGCCTCCGAGCTGTTGCGCGACGACCTGGAAGCCAAGGGTCCGGTGCGCGTCAGCGACGTGGAAACCGCGCAGAAAGAAATCCTCACCATTGCCCGCCGTATGGCCGAAGCCGGAGAAATCGTTCTCGGTGGGAAGGGCGGCGAAGAAATGATCTAAGGCGCTCCCCATGTCGAACAAAGATGAGGCGCCCAGCGATCTGATTCGCGCACGGGACGTCGGTGGGTTCGACATCTGGTCGTTGCCCAGCTTCGATCCGCATGTGCCCGAGCCCGAGCCGGAACCGGTCGAAGAGCCGCCGGTGGAAATGGAAGAAGTGCCGCTGGAGGAAGTCCAGCCACTGACCCTGGAAGAGTTGGAAAGCATCCGTCAGGAGGCCTACAACGAAGGCTTCGCCGCTGGCGAGAAAGACGGTTTTCGCAGCACTACCCTCAAGGTGCGCCAGGAGGCCGAGGCGGCGCTGAGCGTCAAGCTGGCCAGCCTGGAGCGCCTGATGGGCAACCTGTTCGCGCCCATCGCCGAGCAGGATTCGCAGATCGAAAAATCCATGGTCGGCCTGGTACAGCACATCACCCGCCAGGTGATCCAGCGCGAACTGGTGCTGGATTCCAGCCAGATCGAAAGCGTGATGCGCGAAGCCCTCAAGTTGCTGCCCCTGGGCGTCGGTAATGTGCGGCTGTACATCAACCCGCAGGACTTCGAACAGGTCAAAGCGATGCGCGAGCGCCATGAAGAAACCTGGCGCATCGTCGAAGATGCGGCGCTGCAGCCCGGCGGTTGCCGGGTCGAGACCGAGCACAGCCGCATCGATGCCACGGTGGAAACCCGCATCAGCCAGATCATGGCCAAGCTGCTTGATCAACAACACGAGCAGGCGCTGAACCCGGCCGAACCGGACCTGAGCGTGGACCTGGACGCCCCCGATGCGCCTTGATCGCACCAGCTTCGCCAAGCGCCTGGGCGGCTATGCCGAGGCCACCGAATTGCCCGGCCAGCCAATCCTCGAAGGGCGCCTGTTGCGCATGGTCGGCCTGACCCTCGAAGCCGAGGGCCTGCGGGCCGCCATGGGCAGCCGCTGCATGGTGATCAACGACGACAGCTACCATCCGGTGCAGGTCGAAGCCGAAGTGATGGGTTTTTCCGGCAACAAGATTTTCCTCATGCCCGTCGGCAGCCTGGCCGGCATCGCCCCCGGCGCCCGTGTGGTGCCCCTGGCCGACACCGGCCGCCTGCCCATGGGCATGAGCATGCTCGGCCGGGTGCTGGACGGCGCCGGTCGCGCACTGGACGGCAAGGGCGGCATGAAAGCCGAAGACTGGGTGCCGATGGACGGCCCCACCATCAACCCGCTCAACCGCAACCCCATCAGTGTGCCGCTGGACGTGGGGATTCGCAGCATCAACGGTTTATTGACGGTCGGCCGCGGCCAGCGTCTGGGCCTGTTCGCGGGTACGGGGGTGGGTAAGTCGGTGTTGCTCGGCATGATGACGCGCTTTACCGAGGCCGACATCATCGTGGTGGGCCTGATCGGCGAGCGGGGCCGCGAGGTGAAGGAGTTCATCGAACACAGCCTCGGCGAAGAAGGCCTCAAGCGTTCGGTCGTCGTTGCGTCGCCGGCGGACGATGCACCGCTGATGCGTCTGCGCGCGGCCATGTACTGCACACGCATCGCCGAATATTTTCGCGACAAGGGCAAGAACGTCCTGTTGCTGATGGACTCGCTCACCCGTTTCGCCCAGGCCCAGCGGGAAATCGCCCTGGCCATCGGCGAGCCCCCGGCCACCAAGGGCTATCCGCCGTCGGTGTTCGCCAAGCTGCCCAAACTGGTGGAGCGCGCCGGTAATGCCGAGGCCGGTGGCGGCTCGATCACCGCGTTCTACACCGTATTGTCCGAAGGCGATGACCAGCAGGATCCCATCGCCGACTCGGCGCGGGGTGTGCTCGACGGCCACATCGTGCTGTCGCGGCGTCTGGCGGAGGAGGGGCACTACCCGGCCATCGACATCGAAGCGTCCATCAGCCGGGTCATGCCGGCGGTGGTCACGCCGGAGCATATGGCCCGCGCGCAGCAGTTCAAGCAGCTGTGGTCGCGTTATCAACAGAGCCGCGACTTGATCAGCGTCGGTGCCTACGTGGCCGGCGGCGACCGCGACACCGACCTGGCGATCGCCCTGCAACCGCAGTTGGTGACCTACTTGCGCCAGGGCCTCAACGACAAGATCAGCATGGGTGAAAGCGAAGCGCACCTGGGTTCGATCTTCGCTCCTGCGCCGGGCGGCTAAGCCATGGCCAACAGCCGCGCTGCGCGCCTGGCCCCGGTGGTCGACATGGCCGAAAAGGCCGAGAAAACCGCGGTCCAGCGCCTGGGGTATTTCCAGGGCCAGGTGCGCTTGGCGGAAAGCAAGCTGGGCGACCTGGAGCGTTTTCGTGGCGAGTACCAGCAGCAATGGATCGAACGCGGCACCCAAGGTGTGTCGGGGCAATGGCTGATGGGTTACCAGGGCTTTCTCAATCAGCTCGAGACGGCCGTCGGCCAGCAGCGCCAAAGCCTGGCCTGGCACCAGAACAACCTCGACAAGGCCCGCGAGAGCTGGCAGCAAGCCTTCGCCCGCGTCGAGGGCCTGCGCAAACTGGTGCAGCGCTACATCGACGAAGCGCGGGCATTGGAAGACAAGCGCGAGCAGAAATTGCTCGACGAATTGTCCCAGCGCCTGCCGCGCCAATCACAATACTGACGGTTGCCCGCCTGCCACATTTGATCTGCTGTGTTGCTGGTATCCCATTCGCCTGCTACACCTTGTGTCTATGCCTATGACAAGGAAGCAGTCGCATGTCAATTGAGTCAGAAGTATCCCTGGACGGGAAGAAGTTGACGATCGCAATCAAGGGTCGGTTCGATTTCAGCAGCCACCAGGCGTTTCGTGAGGCTTACGAGCGTTTCTACAAGGTGCCTGAGTCGTATGTGGTCGACCTGAAGGAAACCACTTACATGGACAGTTCGGCCCTGGGCATGCTCCTGCTGTTGAGGGACCATGCCGGCGGCGAGGAGTCGGAGGTCCAGGTGATCAACACCAACTCCGATGTGCGCAAGATCCTCGCCATCTCCAACTTCGACAAATTGTTCGACATCAATTGAGCGCCCTGGCCCCCGCGGTTGAGCCGCTGACGATCCTGATCGCCGAAGACAGTGCCGCCGACCTGCTGTTGCTGTCGACCATTGTGCGACGCCAGGGGCACCAGGTGCTCACTGCAACCAATGGCGAGGAGGCCGTTGAGCTATTCGCGCGCGAGCGTCCGCAACTGGTGTTGATGGACGCGATCATGCCCGTGATGGATGGCCTGACCGCCGCGCGGTGGATCAAGCAGTTGGCGGGGGAGGAGCTGGTGCCGATCATCTTCCTCACGTCCCTGCGCGAGAGTGCCGCCCTGGCCGAGTGCCTGGATGCCGGCGGCGATGATTTCCTGCCCAAGCCCTATAACCAGTTGATCCTGGCGGCCAAGATCAACGCCATGGACCGCCTGCGCCGGCTGCAGGCGACGATGCTGCAGCAGCGCGACCAGATCGCCCGGCACCATGACCACTTGCTGCATGAGCAGCGGGTGGCCAAGGCGGTGTTCGATAAAGTCGCCCATTCCGGCTGCATTAACGCGGCGCCGAATATCCGCTACCTGCAATCGCCCTATGCGCTGTTCAACGGCGACCTGCTGCTGGCGGCGTATACGCCGTCGGGCGACATGCACGTGCTGCTCGGCGATTTCACCGGCCATGGCCTGCCGGCGGCGGTGGGCGCCATGCCCCTGGCGGAAGTGTTCTACGGCATGACTGCCAAGGGCTACGGCCTGGCGCAGATCCTGCGGGAGATGAATGCCAAGCTCAAGCGCATCCTGCCGGTGGACATGTTCTGCTGCGCCACCCTGCTGTGCCTGAGCACGCAGCGGCGGGTGGTGGAGGTGTGGAACGGCGGCATGCCCGAAGGCTATGTGCATGAAGTCGCCAGCGGCAGGCGCACGCCGCTGCAGCCGCGGCATTTGCCGTTGGGGGTGCTGTCGGCGGAGGCGTTTGATGATCGCACCGAGGTCTGGCCCATGGCGCTGGGTGACCGCGTGTTCCTGCTCTCCGATGGTGTGCTGGACACCGCCGACGCCAATGACCAGCTGTTTGGCGTCGAGCGCTTGCAGCAGGTGTTTGCCGCCAACCGTGAGCCCGACCGGCTCTTCGACGACATCGAGCGCGCCCTGGCGGCTTTTCGCGGGGAGGCGCGGGACGATGTCAGTCTGGTGGAAATCATCCTGCAACCCGGGCAGCCGCTGCGTGCGACCGGGCTGCTGTATGCCGACAGCGGCCAGACATGCCCGCTCGATTGGTCGGTGAGTTTCGAATTTCGGGCCGAAACCCTCAAGCGTTACAACCCCTTGCCCTACCTGCTGCAACTGCTGCTGGAGATCCAGGGGCTGCGCGAGCAGAGCGGGGCGCTCTACAGCGTCATGGCCGAGTTGTATTCCAATGCGCTGGAACATGGCGTGCTGGGCCTGGACTCGCGGCTCAAGCGCGATGCCCAGGGTTTTGCCGAGTATTACCGCCAGCGCAATGACCGCCTGGCGCAGTTGAGCAGTGGCTATGTGCGCGTGCATGTGCAGGTGGTGCCCACCGAGGCGGGCGGCAAGATGACCCTGCGCCTTGAAGACAGTGGGCCAGGGTTTGACGTGGAGCAGGTGCTGGCCCGGCCGCTGGACATCGACGGCCTGTCCGGTCGAGGCCTGAGCCTGGTGCGTCAACTCAGCAGCCAGGTGCGCTGGTCCGACGGCGGACGCAGTGTCTGCGTAGAGTTTTGCTGGGGGGTTCTGGCATAATCCGCCGATTCTTGATCAAGGAGCGAGCAAGTGGCTGAGATTCATATGGACACGGACGTGTTGTCGGGTTTGCAGGAGGTCATGGAAGGCGAGTATCCCAAGCTGCTCGATACCTTCCTCGATGACTCCCAGAAACGCGTCGAAGCGTTGCGCAAGGCGCGGGACGACGCCAAGGCACTGGGGCGTATCGCCCATAGCTTCAAAGGCAGCAGTGGCAACCTCGGGGCAGTGCGGTTGGCGCACCTGTGCCAGCGCTTGGAGGCGGAGTCCGCTGAGGCCGCGGCGGACCTGGGGGCGCTGGTGGACCAGATCGATCATGAGTTTGCCTTGGTGAAGCCGATGTATGAGTCGGAGCGGCAGCGGTTCCAGATTTGATTCCATCCGTGTGAAAACCTGGCCCGACTCTTGCTCTACCTCCTGATACTGCATCCCCGATCCCCATGCAGTGGAGACCTTTACCTATGCCAGTCGCCCCGAATTCGCTTCTCCAGGCTGCCCCTGCGGCCAAGCCTCAAGCGCCTGCCGTCAATCCACCGGCAGTGGCTGCGGACCCACGGGACAAGGGCCCAGGCTTCGCTCAGGTGTTCGCCAGCCAGGGTTCCAAACCCACGGTCAAGGCTGATGACAACTCGGCCAAGCCCACGCGGGACAAGCCTGTCGATGCCAGCGCCAAGCCTGCGGCGGGCAACGACAAACCTGCCGCCGCCACGCCAGCGGTTGCCGATAGCGGCAATACCTTGCCTGCCAAGCCTGCGGCATCGTCCGACGACACTGCCAGCAAGGATGACGCTGCACCTGTGGATCCGGCCCTGGCGCAGCAGCCTCCCGTGGACCCGGTGGTCGACCCGGCATTGATTGCCACGGTCACCCCAGTGGTGGTGCCGGTGCCGGTGGAAACCCCGGTCCCCGCAGCCGCTGCCAAGGATGACAAGGCCGCACCCGTGGTTGCGGCGCCAATCGCAGCGACCGAGGACGCCACGCCGGCCTTCGACCCTGAGGCCGATCCCCTGGACGCCATGCCGGCCGTACGCCTGGCAATGGAGCAGGGCGGGCACGTGTCGGCCAGCAGCCAGGCACCGGCCAAAACCGCCCCGACGACCACCCAGGACCAGCCAACCGCCGCCCAGAACTTTGCCGCCGGCCTGGCCACTATGGTCGACCAGCAAGCCACCAAGGACAGTACGGACCAGGGTGGCGACAAGGCCTTCAGCGGCTTGATCGAAGGCGGCCTCAAGGACTTGAAAGAGGCCAGCAGCGACACCCGCGTCGATGACTTCGCCAACCGCCTGGCCGCATTGACCCAGGCGGCCACGCCGAAAACCGCGAATGCCTTGCCGCCGGTGACGAATGCGCCGCTGGCCATGCACCAGAGCGGCTGGACCGACGAGATCGTCAACCGTGTGATGTACCTCTCCAGCGCCAACCTCAAGTCGGCGGAGATCCAGTTGCAACCGGCTGAGCTCGGGCGCCTGGACATCAAGGTCAACATGACCGCCGACCAGCAGGCCCAGGTCAACTTCATGAGCGCCCACCCGGTGGTGCGTGAAGCCCTGGAAAGCCAGTCCGGTCGCTTGCGCGAGATGTTCGCCCAGCAGGGCATGGGCCAGGTGGATGTGAACGTGTCCGACCAGTCCCGTGGCCAGGAGCAGCAGCAACAGCAGGCGCAGACGGGGGGCGTTAGTCGCAGCGGGCGGGGTGGCGACAGCGGCGACAGCGGCAGCCACATTGAAGTGGCCGAAGCCGTGGCGCCCGTGACTTCGACGGTGATCGGCTCCAGCGCCGTCGACTACTACGCCTGATGTGAGTCTGGCATAGGACAAAATGTGGGAGCGGACTTGCTGTGGTGGGTAGGCTTGCTGTGGTGAGCTGGCTTGCTGTGGTGAGCGGGCTTGCTGTGGTGAGCGGGCTTGCCCCGCGCTGGACTGCGCAGCAGTCCCATTGTCGGTGAACAAGCCCACCCACCACAGCCCCCCCTTTCCACATTTTTTTATGGCGTTCCTCTGTCTGCGTTCAGCCAGACAACTCTGGCATAACACTTGCTCTTGCCTTTCCGTAGATCTATGAATCCCCGAATAGTGACGGATTATTGGCATGGCGAAGAGCGACGACGCAGCAAAAGCACCCGCAGGCAAAGGCAAGCTCAAGCTTATCCTGATGATTGTCGTGGGCCTGCTCCTGGCCATCGGCGCCTCGGTGGGCGGCACCTGGTACATCATGCACAGCAGTGCCAGCAAGCCGGCACCTGCCGCCGAAACCGCCACTAACGCCAAGCAACCGGCAATCTTCGAGCCGATGCTTCCGGCCTTTGTCGCCAACTTCAACCAGAACGGTCGTCAACGCTACCTGCAGGTGAGCATCACTTTGCTGGCGCGTAACCAGTCGGACCTGGATGCCCTCAAGGTGCATATGCCGGTGATCCGCAACAACCTGGTGATGCTGTTCTCCGGGCAGAGTTTCGACACCCTGGCCACCCCGGTGGGCCAGGAAATGCTGCGCCAGAAGGTCACTGCCAGCGTGCAGGAAGTGGCCCAGAAGGAGCTCGGCAAAGTCGTGATCGAGCAGGCGCTCTTCACTAATTTCGTATTGCAGTAGGATCACCCCATGGCCGTGCAGGACCTGCTGTCCCAGGATGAAATCGACGCGCTGTTGCATGGCGTCGACGACGGTCTGGTACAGACTGAAATGGCTGCCGAGCCCGGCAGCGTCAAAAGTTATGACCTGACCAGCCAGGATCGCATCGTCCGTGGACGCATGCCGACCCTTGAGATGATCAACGAACGTTTCGCCCGTTACACCCGGATCAGCATGTTCAACATGCTGCGCCGCTCGGCGGACGTGGCGGTGGGCGGCGTGCAAGTGATGAAGTTCGGCGAGTACGTGCACTCGCTGTACGTGCCCACCAGCCTCAACCTGGTCAAGATCAAGCCATTGCGCGGTACCGCGCTGTTCATCCTCGACGCCAAGCTGGTGTTCAAGCTGGTGGACAACTTCTTCGGCGGTGACGGCCGTCACGCCAAGATCGAAGGCCGTGAATTCACCCCTACCGAATTGCGCGTGGTGCGCATGGTGCTGGAGCAGGCCTTCATTGACTTGAAGGAAGCCTGGCAGGCGATCATGGAAGTCAATTTCGAGTACATCAACTCGGAAGTGAACCCGGCCATGGCCAACATCGTCGGGCCGAGCGAGGCCATTGTGGTGTCCACGTTCCACATCGAGCTCGATGGCGGTGGCGGCGACCTGCACGTGACCATGCCGTATTCGATGATCGAGCCGGTGCGCGAAATGCTCGACGCCGGCTTCCAGTCCGACCTGGACGACCAGGACGAACGCTGGGTCAAGGCCCTGCGCGAAGACCTGCTGGATGTCGACGTGCCGCTGAGCGCTACCGTGGCCCGGCGCCAGTTGCGCCTGCGGGATATTTTGCACATGCAGCCGGGGGACATTATCCCGGTCGAATTGCCGGACGAAATGATCATGCGCGCCAACGGCGTGCCGTCGTTCAAGGTCAAGCTGGGGTCCCACAAGGGCAACCTCGCTTTGCAAGTGGTTGAGCCGATCAACCGTCGCTGATCCCTATTTATGAATGTTTGCTCCGCCGAGGACATGTAATGGCTACCGAACACGAAAACACTTCCGCCGAAGACCAGGCCCTGGCTGACGAGTGGGCTGCGGCCCTGGAAGAAACCGGCGATGTCGGCCAGGACGATATCGACGCACTGCTGGCCGCTGATGCCGCCACAGCACCAGCGGGTAATCGCCTGCCCATGGAAGAGTTCGGCAGCGTGCCGAAGAACAACGACCCGGTGACCCTCGATGGGCCGAACCTGGACGTGATCCTCGACATCCCGGTGTCGATCTCCATGGAAGTGGGCAGCACCGACATCAACATCCGCAACCTGCTGCAACTCAACCAGGGCTCGGTGATCGAGCTGGATCGCCTGGCCGGTGAGCCGCTGGACGTGCTGGTCAACGGCACCCTGATCGCCCACGGCGAAGTGGTGGTGGTCAACGAAAAGTTCGGCATCCGCCTGACCGACGTGATCAGCCCAAGCGAACGCATCAAGAAGTTGCGCTGATATGAAACGGCTGATGGTGGGACTGTTCGCCGCGCTGCCATTGGCGGCGTGGGCGGCGGAGCCGGTAGCCCAGGTTGCCGCTGCGCCCGTCGGCGGCAGCGTTGGCGGGCAACTGACGCAGTTGGTGCTGGGCCTGTTGCTGGTGGTCGGCTTGATCTTCGTGTTGGCCTGGCTGATGCGGCGCGTGCAGAGCATCGGTCCGGGCAATGCCCAGGTCATCGAAATGATCGGCTCGCGCTCCCTCGGTCCGCGTGACCGGCTGGTGCTGGTGCAAGTGGGCGAGGAACAGATCCTGCTGGGCATTACCCCCGGCCGAATCACGCCGCTGCATGTGCTCAAGACCCCGGTGCCAACCACCCAATCCCAGCCCGCCACGCCAGAATTCGCCCAGCGCCTGATGGAATTGCTGGGCAAGGATCAGAAGGATAAGAAGTAATGCGCGTTTTATTGACGCTCATGCTGTTGCTGGCCACGCCATTGGCGCTGGCCGCCGACCCGTTGTCGATCCCGGCGATTACGCTGGGTACCAACGCGGCGGGGGCCCAGGAGTATTCGGTCAGCCTGCAGATCCTGCTGATCATGACTGCGCTGAGCTTTATCCCGGCGTTTGTCATGCTGATGACCAGCTTTACGCGGATCATCATTGTGTTCTCGATCCTGCGTCAGGCCCTGGGCCTGCAGCAGACGCCGTCGAACCAGATCCTCACCGGCATGGCGTTGTTCTTGACGATGTTCATCATGGCGCCGGTGTTCGACAAGGTGAACCAGCAAGCCCTGCAGCCGTACCTGGCCGAAAAAATGACTGCCCAGGATGCGATCGACAAGGCCCAGGGCCCGATCAAGGATTTCATGCTGTCGCAGACCCGTTCCAGCGACCTTGAGTTGTTCATGCGCCTGTCCAAGCGTACCGACATCGCGACCCCGGACCAGGCGCCGCTGACCATCCTGGTGCCGGCGTTCGTCACCTCGGAACTGAAGACCGCGTTCCAGATCGGCTTCATGATCTTTATCCCGTTCCTGATCATCGACCTGGTGGTGGCGAGCGTGCTGATGGCCATGGGGATGATGATGCTGTCGCCGCTGATTATTTCATTGCCGTTCAAGATCATGCTGTTTGTGCTGGTGGACGGCTGGGCGCTGATTATCGGCACGTTGGCCGGCAGTTTCGGAGGGGTGTGATGTGTTAGGTGAATCAGCATGACCCCAGAAGTCGCCGTCGACCTGTTCCGTGAAGCGCTGTGGCTGACCACCGTGATGGTTGCTGTGCTGGTGGTGCCGAGCCTGTTGGTGGGCCTGCTGGTGGCGATGTTCCAGGCCGCGACCCAGATCAACGAACAGACCTTGAGTTTCCTGCCGCGCCTGCTGGTGATGCTGATCACCCTGATTGTCGCCGGCCCGTGGCTGGTGCAAACCTTCATGGAATACATCCTGCAGCTGTACGGCAGTATTCCGCAGTTGATCGGCTGACCCGATGCAGTCCTTGCTGGCATTGACCGACACCCAGATCAGCACGTGGGTGGCCTCGTTCATCCTGCCGTTGTTCCGGGTGACGGCGGTGCTGATGAGCATGCCGGTGTTCGGTACTACCCTGGTGCCGCGCCGCATCCGCCTGTATTTCGCCGTGGCGATCACCGTGGTGCTGGTGCCGGGCCTGCCGCCGATGCCCCCGGTCAACGCACTCGACCTCAGTGCCTTGATGCTGATTGCCGAGCAGATCCTGATCGGCTCGCTGCTGGGCTTTTCGCTGCAACTGTTCTTCCAGGCGTTCGTGATCGCCGGGCAGATCATCTCGATCCAGATGGGCATGGGCTTCGCGTCCATGGTCGACCCCACCAACGGCGTATCGGCGGCGGTGATCGGGCAGTTCCTGACCATGCTGGTGACCTTGTTGTTCCTGGCCATGAACGGCCACCTGGTGGTGTTCGAGGTGTTGACCGAAAGCTTCACCACCTTGCCGGTAGGCTCCGGGTTGGTGGTCAATCACTTCTGGGAGCTGGTGGGGCGTCTCAGTTGGGTGCTCGGTGCCTCGCTGTTGCTGGTACTGCCGGCGATCACGGCCTTGCTGGTGGTCAACATCGCGTTTGGCGTCATGACCCGCGCGGCGCCACAGCTGAACATTTTCTCCATTGGTTTCCCCTTGACCCTGGTGCTGGGCATGGGGATTTTCTGGGTCGGCCTGGCTGACATTCTCAATCAGTATCAACCGCTGGCGACCGACGCCTTGCAGTTCCTACGTGATCTGGCACGGGCGCGCTGAGCCATGGCCGAGAGCGAGAGTGGTCAGGACAAGACAGAAGACCCCACGGAGAAACGTAAAAAGGACTCCAGGGAAAAGGGCGAGATTGCCCGTTCCAAGGAACTCAATACCGTTGCGACCATGATGGCCGGAGCCGGTGCCTTGCTGATCTATGGCGGCGGCCTGGCGCTGGACCTGATGGAGCTGATGAAGCACAACTTCACCTTGCCCCGCGATGTGCTGCTCAACCCCGGCTCCATGGGCCAATACCTGCTGCACTCGGGCAAGATCGCGATATTGGCGGTGCAGCCGATCCTGATCACCTTGCTGCTGGCCGCACTGATCGGCCCGGTCGCCCTCGGTGGCTGGCTGTTCGCCGCCGGCAGCATGGCGCCCAAGTTCAGTCGCATGAACCCTGCGGCCGGTCTCAAGCGCATGTTTTCCGCCAAGGCCCTGGTGGAGCTGCTCAAGGCCCTGGCCAAGTTCATCCTGATTCTGTTCGTGGCGCTGATGGTGTTGTCGTCCGACATCGATGACCTGCTGCGCATCGCCCATGAGCCGCTGGAGTCGGCGATCATCCACAGCGTGCAGGTGGTGGGCTGGAGTGCGCTGTGGATGGCTGCCGGGCTGATCATCATCGCGGCGGTGGATGCGCCGATCCAGTTGTGGGAAAGCCACAAGAAACTGCTGATGACCAAGCAGGAAGTGCGCGACGAGCACAAGGACCAGGAAGGCCGCCCCGAGGTCAAGCAACGCATCCGCCAGCTGCAGCGGGAAATGTCCCAGCGCAAGATGATGGCCTCGGTGCCCGACGCCGACGTGGTCATCACCAACCCGACCCACTACGCCGTGGCCCTCAAGTACGACCCGGAGAAGGGCGGCGCGCCGATGCTGCTGGCCAAGGGCAGCGACTTTACCGCGTTGAAAATCCGCGAAATCGCCGTGGCCCACGACATCCTGCTGCTGGAGTCGCCGGAGCTGGCGCGGTCGATCTTCTACTCCACCGACCTTGACCAGGAAATCCCGGCGGGGTTGTACCTGGCCGTGGCCCAGGTGTTGGCGTATGTCTATCAGATTCGCCAATACCGCGCGGGCAAGGGCAAGCGCCCGGATCCGCTCAAGGATCTGCCGATTCCACCGGAGTTGCGTCGCGATTCTTGACCTCCTACCACTCGTCACTAACTGCCGTCTACCTGTCAACTTTGACAGTAGTCAATCTTATTTCCAGCGCGTTTGATAAGGCTCAGGTCTTAAAACAAGCAGGGTGGAGAAGGTTAATGGCAACCGGCATCGTAAAGTGGTTCAACGCAGAAAAGGGGTTTGGTTTCATCAAGCCGGACGATGGTTCTGAAGATGTATTTGTGCATTACTCGGGGATCGTTTCCGGCGGTTTCAAAAGCCTGGATGAAAACCAAAAGGTCGAATACGTGCTTGCCAACGGTCCCAAGGGGCTGCAGGCAACTGAAGTTAAAACTGTGAGCTAGCCCGCGGGCGCTAGTTTCGCTGTCGGCAATGGATGTACAAAAAGAGTCGACTGTGGGAGGGGACTTGTCCCCTCCCACAGTTGGAGTGTTTACATCCGATAGAACTCGGGCGCCTGTAGCGATCCACCTCCTCAAAAGCAAAGTTGGAAGGCTTCTTGCAATACCGCCTCCAGGACGCCTCCCGGCGTCAAAAGTTTGCTTCAAGGAAACGAGGAATACCGGTGGTGGATCGCTCTCAAATGTTCAGCACGGCCCGTGGCACCCTGACTGACCTCTCGCGGGGCAATCTGGGTGTGCCGTTGTTGCTGCTGGTCATGCTGGCAATGATGATGTTGCCGATGCCGCCGTTCCTGCTGGACGTGTTCTTCACCTTCAACATCGCCCTGTCCGTCGTCGTCCTGCTGGTGTGCGTCTACGCCTTGCGGCCGCTGGATTTCGCGGTGTTCCCGACGATCCTGCTGGTGGCAACCCTGTTGCGCCTGGCGCTGAACGTGGCGTCCACCCGTGTGGTCATGCTCCACGGCCAGGACGGCCACGCCGCTGCCGGTAAGGTGATCCAGGCCTTCGGTGAGGTGGTGATCGGCGGTAACTACGTGGTCGGTATCGTGGTGTTCGCGATCCTCATGATCATCAACTTCGTGGTGGTGACCAAGGGTGCCGGACGGATTTCCGAGGTGAGCGCACGCTTTACCCTCGACGCCATGCCCGGCAAGCAGATGGCCATCGACGCCGACCTCAACGCCGGCCTGATCGACCAGAACCAGGCCAAGACCCGCCGCTTGGAAGTCGCCCAGGAAGCCGAGTTCTACGGTTCCATGGACGGTGCCAGCAAATTCGTGCGCGGTGACGCCATCGCCGGCCTGCTGATCCTGTTCATCAACCTGATCGGCGGCATGGCGGTCGGGATCTTCCAGCACGGCATGACCTTCGGCGATGCGGGCAAGGTGTACGCCCTGCTGACCATCGGTGACGGTTTAGTGGCGCAATTGCCATCACTGTTGTTATCTACAGCTGCCGCCATCATGGTGACCCGTGCTTCGGGCTCCGAAGACATGGGCAAGCAGATCAGCCGCCAGATGTTTGCCTCGCCCAAGGCCCTGGCCGTGGCGGCCGGCATCATGGCGATCATGGGGATCGTGCCGGGCATGCCCCATGTGTCGTTCCTGAGCATGGCGGCCCTGGCCGGCGGCGCGGCCTACCTGTTCTGGAAAAAGCAGAATGCGGTCAAGGTCCAGGCCCAGCAAGAGATCGCCCGCCAGCAGGAACTGCTGCCGTCCCCGGCCCGCGCCCAGGAAACCAAGGAGTTGGGCTGGGACGACGTGACCCCGATCGACATGATCGGCCTGGAAGTCGGCTACCGCTTGATTCCGCTGGTGGACCGCAACCAGGGCGGCCAGTTGCTCGCGCGGATCAAGGGCGTGCGCAAGAAGCTGTCCCAGGACCTGGGCTTCCTGATGCCCACCGTGCATATCCGCGACAACCTCGACCTGGCCCCGAGTGCCTACCGCCTGACCCTGATGGGCGTGATTCTGGCTGAAGCCGAGATCTACCCGGACCGCGAGCTGGCAATCAACCCCGGCCAGGTATTCGGCAGCCTCAACGGCATTACCGCCAAAGATCCGGCTTTTGGCCTGGAGGCGGTGTGGATCGAAATCAGCCAGCGCAGCCAGGCGCAGTCCCTGGGCTACACCGTGGTGGACGCCAGCACCGTGGTCGCCACCCACCTCAACCAGATCCTGTACAAGCACTCCCACGAGCTGATCGGCCACGAAGAAGTCCAGCAATTGATGGGCTTGCTGGGCAAGGCCTCGCCAAAACTGGCAGAAGAGCTGGTGCCGGGCGTGCTGTCGTTGTCGCAACTGCTCAAGGTGCTGCAGGCGCTGCTGGCCGAACAGGTGCCGGTACGCGACATTCGCAGCATTGCCGAGGCTATCGCCAACAATGCCGCCAAGAGTCAAGATACCGCCGCGCTGGTGGCGGCGGTGCGTGTCGGATTGTCCCGCGCAATCGTGCAAAGCATTGTAGGGCTTGACTCCGAGCTGCCTGTGATCACCTTGGAGCCAAGGTTGGAACAGATATTGCTCAATAGTATTCAGAAGGCAGGACAAGGCCAGGAAGAGGGCGTTCTGCTGGAGCCAAGCATGGCTGAGAAACTGCAGCGTTCGTTGATCGACGCCGCACAGCGCCAGGAAATGCAGGGCCAACCGGTGATTCTGCTGGTGGCGGGTCCGGTCCGGGCGATGTTGTCGCGGTTTGGACGTCTGGCAGTACCGAATTTGCACGTTTTGGCTTATCAGGAAATTCCTGACAACAAGCAAGTGACTATCGTCGCGACAGTAGGGCCCAACGGCTGAGGGTAGTGGGTTATGCAAGTTAAGCGTTTTTTCGCCGCCGATATGCGTCAGGCCATGAAACTGGTCCGCGATGAGCTGGGCGCCGATGCCGCGATTATCGGTAATCGTCGTATTGCCGGCGGTGTCGAGCTGACGGCTGCCCTGGACTACACCCCCTCGGCATTGGCGCCGCGTGTGCCGAACATGGAACTCGAAGACGAGCTGCGCAAGACCGCTTCGCGCATCGTCTCGGCCCAGGCTGAGCTGAGCATGCGTGGCGACAGCGATGCCTCCACCAATCGCCAGTTGTTCGCCGGCCTGCCGCTGACCGCCGCCGAGCCGCTGGTTGAGCCAACATTCATCGAACCGCCGCGTCCTGCCGCGCCAGCCCCGGCCGCCGCAGTCGACCAGCGCGTCTTCGACTCGATGCGTTTTGAACTCAACGGCCTGCGCGAATTGCTGGAAGTGCAACTGGGTTCGCTGGCCTGGACCCAACTGCAAGGCAGCAAACCGCACCAGGCCAACCTGTGGCGCCGCCTGCAACGCATCGGCCTGTCCGGCCCGTTGTCCCGCGACCTGCTGGCCCTGACCACCGAAATCGAAGAGCCTCGCCAGGCCTGGCGCATGTTGCTGGCCCACCTGGCGCGGATGATCGCCACCCCGGAAATCGAACCCCTGGAAGAGGGCGGTGTGATCGCCATGGTCGGCCCTGCCGGCATGGGCAAGACCACCACCCTGGCCAAGCTGGCGGCGCGCTATGTGCTCAAGTACGGCGCGAACAACATCGCGCTGGTGAGCATGGACAGCTATCGCATCGGCGCCCAGGAACAGCTCAAGACCCTGGGCCGTATCCTCAATGTACCGGTCACCCACGTCGACCCGGGCCAGTCCCTGGCCAACGCGCTCGATCCATTGCTGCGCAAGCGCGTGGTGCTGATCGACACCGCCGGCCTGCAGGCCAGCGATCCGGCGTTGCGCCTGCAACTGGAAAGCCTGGCGGGGCGTGGCATCAAGTCGAAAAATTACCTGGTGCTTGCAACCACCAGCCAGAAACAGGTTCTTACCGCTGCGTACCATAGCTACAAGCGTTGCGGTCTGGCCGGCTGCATCCTGACTAAACTGGATGAAACCGCCAGCCTGGGCGAAGTGTTGAGCCTGGCTATCAGCCATGAACTACCGGTTGCCTACCTGACCGACGGGCCGCGGATCCCGGATGATTTGCATCTGCCGCGCCGTCATCAACTGGTCAGCCGCGCCGTCAGCGTGCAAATGCAAGAAGAGCCTAGCGAGGAAGCGATGGCCGATATGTTCGCCGACCTTTACCACAAGCCTGCAAAACGGGTGGGTTGAGGTGCGATGAACACCGTGAAATGTACCTACATCGATGGTCTGCAAGCGACTCACGCGGCCAAGCCATGTAGCCTGCGTCTAAGCAAGACAAGGTAAAGAAATAAAATGGGCAGCATGCATCCCGTACAGGTGATCGCGGTGACCGGCGGCAAAGGTGGCGTCGGGAAAACTAACGTGTCAGTGAATTTGTCCCTGGCCCTGGCAGAGCTTGGCCGTCGCGTCATGCTGCTGGATGCTGACCTGGGGCTGGCGAACGTCGACGTTCTGCTGGGACTGACGCCCAAACATACCCTGGCCGATGTGATCGAGGGGCGCTGTGAGCTGCGCGACGTGCTGCTCCAGGGCCCTGGCGGGATCCGCATCGTGCCGGCCGCCTCCGGTACCCAGAGCATGGTGCACCTGAGCCCGGCGCAGCATGCCGGCCTGATCCAGGCATTCAGTGACATCGGCGACAACCTCGACGTGCTGGTGATCGACACCGCCGCCGGAATCGGCGAGTCCGTGGTCAGCTTCGTGCGCGCGGCGCAGGAAGTCTTGCTGGTGGTCTGCGATGAACCCACCTCGATCACCGACGCCTACGCCCTGATCAAACTGCTTAACCGTGACTACGGCATGAACCGCTTCCGCGTCCTGGCCAACATGGCCCAGAGCCCGCAGGAAGGCCGCAACCTGTTCGCCAAGTTGACCAAGGTCACGGATCGCTTTCTCGATGTCGCCTTACAATACGTCGGTGCAGTTCCCTATGACGAGTGTGTGCGCAAGGCTGTGCAAAAGCAGCGTGCAGTCTACGAAGCATTCCCTCGTTCCAAGTGCGCATTGGCGTTCAAGGCTATTGCCCAGAAGGTCGATACCTGGCCGTTGCCTGCCAACCCTCGGGGGCATCTGGAGTTTTTCGTCGAGCGATTGGTGCATCAGACGAGTGCAGGACCGGTGCTATGACAGCGAACGGCTATAACGCTTACAAGAAATCTGCCCGTGACAGCCAGGGCGAGTTGATCGAGCGCTATGCGCCACTGGTCAAGCGCATCGCCTATCACCTGCTGGCACGCCTGCCCGCCAGCGTCCAGGTCGAAGACCTGATCCAGGCGGGCATGATCGGCCTGCTCGAAGTGTCGACCAAGTACGACGCGAGCAAGGGCGCGAGCTTCGAGACGTATGCGGGGATCCGCATCCGTGGCGCGATGCTCGACGAAGTGCGCAAGGGTGACTGGGCGCCGCGTTCGGTGCACCGCAATACACGCATGGTCAGTGACGCAATTCGTGCAATTGAAGCAAAAACCGGTCGCGACGCTAAAGATCACGAAGTTGCGGCCGAACTCCAATTGAGTCTCGACGATTATTACGGGATTTTGAACGATACCTTGGGCAGCCGCCTGTTCAGTTTCGACGACCTGTTGCAGGACGGCGAACACGAAGGGCTGCACGAGGACGGCGCGAGCGCGCATATGGAGCCGTCCCGTGACCTGGAAGATGAGCGTTTCCAGGGTGCGTTGGCGGACGCCATTGCCAACTTGCCGGAGCGTGAGCGGTTGGTATTGGCGCTGTACTACGACGAAGAGCTGAACCTCAAGGAAATCGGTGAGGTCCTGGGGGTCAGCGAATCCCGTGTCAGCCAGTTGCATAGCCAGTGCGCGGCCCGCTTGCGGGGGCGTCTGGGAGAGTGGCGAGCGCGCTGACAGGCAGTGTGGGGAGCATTGCAAAGCGATACCGCGAAGGTGATAGGCCTTCGCGGGCTCGGGCCGTGGTGCCCTTGGCAGTCCTTTTTGTGTAATGCCTGTTGATTGAAATGGCGCGTCCAGGTGCTGGGCGCGTTTAAGACTGCTTGGAGGTCGAATTGGACAAGAACATGAAAATCCTCATCGTTGATGACTTCTCAACGATGCGGCGGATCATAAAAAACCTGTTGCGTGACCTTGGGTTCACAAACACGGTCGAGGCGGATGACGGCCTGACGGCGATTCCGATCCTCAACAGCGGGAGCATCGACTTTCTGGTAACGGACTGGAACATGCCGGGGATGACCGGTATCGACTTGTTGCGCCACGTGCGTGCCGACGAAAAATTGCGCAGCCTTCCCGTGTTGATGGTGACCGCCGAAGCCAAGCGTGAACAGATCATCGAAGCCGCCCAGGCCGGGGTCAACGGTTACGTGGTCAAACCATTCACTGCACAGGCCTTGAAAGAGAAGATCGAAAAGATCTTCGAACGCATCCACGGCTGATGCCATCGCGGGGGAGCTATGGAGCATAAAGAAACGTCACAGGGAGACTTTGAGTCGACCCTGAAAAAGCATGCTCACCAGTTGGTTGACAGCCTTGAAAAAGGCCAGTTCGGCGATGCGGTGCAGTTGATCCATGAGCTCAACCAGACCCGTGACCGAGGCCTGTACCAGGAAGTGGGCAAGCTCACACGCGAGCTGCACAGCGCGATCGTCAATTTCCAGATTGACCCGCACATGCCCCAGGCCGAAGAGATTTCGCAGATCACCGACGCCACCGAACGCCTGTCCTATGTGGTCAGGCTGACCGAGGCGGCGGCCAACCGCACCATGGACCTGGTGGAAAACGCCACGCCCCTGGTCAACGGCATGGCCACGGAAGCCCACGCCCTGAGCGTTGACTGGGGCCGCTTCATGCGCCGTGAAGTCGGTGCGGAAGAGTTTCGTGAGCTGGCCCGTCGGGTCGAAGGGTTTTTGTCACGCAGCGAGCAGGAAAACCGCATGGTTTCCAGCAACCTCAATGACATTCTGCTCGCCCAGGATTACCAGGACCTGACCGGTCAGGTGATCAAGCGTGTGACCCAGTTGGTCACCGAAGTGGAAAGCAACCTGCTCAAATTGGTACTCATGGCCGGCCAGGTCGACCGTTTTGCCGGCATCGAACATGACCGCGAAGCGATCCTCTCTGAAAAAGATCCACAAAAACATCTCGCCAAGGGTGAAGGTCCGCAGATTCATGCCGATAAACGTGAAGACGTTGTGTCAGGTCAGGATGACGTAGATGACCTGTTATCCAGTTTAGGCTTCTAAGGAGCACCCACATGAGCTTCGGCGCCGATGAAGAGATCCTTCAGGATTTCCTTGTAGAGGCCGGCGAAATTTTAGAGCAACTGTCCGAACAACTGGTCGAGCTGGAAAGCCGCCCGGATGATGCGAACCTGCTCAATGCAATTTTTCGCGGTTTTCATACTGTAAAAGGGGGCGCCGGCTTCCTCCAGCTCCATGAGCTGGTGGAGTGCTGCCACATCGCCGAGAACGTGTTCGACATCCTGCGCAAGGGTGAGCGTCACGTTGATTCGGAGTTGATGGACGTGATTCTCGAAGCACTGGATGCGGTCAACGGCATGTTCAGCGAAGTGCGCGAGCGTGCCCCGATCACCGCAGCCACTCCGGAACTGCTGGCCGCCCTGGCGCGCTATGCCGAGCCGGCCGACACCACGGCAGCGCCGGTGGTCGAAGTCGTACCGGAACCAGTGGCGGAGCCTGAAGCGGATGTGACGGACAGCGAGTTCGAGCAACTGCTCAGTTCCCTCAGTGCCGTCAAGGCCGAAGCCGAAGCGCCGGCTGCGGTTGCCCCGGCTGCCCCGGCTGCCGCGCCGACCAGCGAGGACATTACCGACGCTGAGTTCGAGTCCCTGCTCGATCAATTGCACGGCAAGGGCCAGTTCGCTGCCGACGCCGTGGCGCCTGCCGGTGCCGCCGCCGGTGCTGCGGAGGTGCCCGCCGCTTCTGCCAGCACCGACATCACTGACGATGAATTCGAAGCGTTGCTCGACCAGTTGCATGGCAAGGGCACCTTCGCGGCCGATGCCTTGCCGGCAGTCGCCGCTACGGCCGCGGCCCCGGCAGCACCCGCTGCAGGCGCCAAGCCTGCGGACGATGGGTTGATCTCCGATCACGAGTTCGAAGCACTGCTGGACGATCTGCACGGCAAGGGCAAGTTCACCGAAGTCGCCCCGGCCGCTGCTGCAGCCACGGCGGCACCGGTTGCCGCCAAAGCCGCCGCGCCCGCCGCCAAGCCTGCGCCTGCGCCGGCTGCTGCCCCGGCGCCAGCGCGTGCCGCTGCGGCACCGGTCGCGGAAAAACCGGCCAGTGAAGCCGAAACCACCGTGCGGGTCGATACCGCACGGCTGGACGACATCATGAACATGGTCGGCGAGCTGGTACTGGTGCGTAACCGCCTGGTGCGCCTGGGCTTGAGCAGTGGCGATGAAGCCATGCAGAAGGCCGTGTCGAACCTCGACGTGGTCACCGCCGACCTGCAGACCGCCGTGATGAAAACGCGCATGCAGCCGATCAAGAAAGTCTTCGGCCGCTTCCCGCGCCTGGTCCGCGACCTCGCGCGCCAGCTGAAGAAAGAGATCAACCTGGAACTGGTGGGTGAAGAAACCGACCTCGACAAGAACCTTGTCGAGGCCCTGGCCGACCCGCTGGTCCACTTGGTGCGCAACGCTGTCGACCACGGTGTCGAAACCCCGGAAGAACGCGAAGCCTCGGGCAAGTCCCGTGGCGGCAAGGTGATCCTGGCGGCGGAGCAGGAAGGCGACCACATCCTGCTGTCGATCACCGATGACGGCAAGGGCATGGACCCGACCATCCTGCGCAATATCGCGGTCAAGCGTGGCGTGATGGACAAGGACGCCGCCGACCGCCTGACCGACACCGAGTGCTACAACCTGATCTTCGCCCCCGGCTTCTCGACCAAGACCGAGATTTCCGACGTGTCGGGCCGTGGCGTGGGCATGGACGTGGTGAAGACCAAGATCAGCCAGCTCAACGGCTCGATCAACATCTACTCGACCAAGGGCCAGGGCTCCAAGATCGTCATCAAGGTGCCGTTGACCCTGGCGATCATGCCGACCCTGATGGTGATGCTGGGCAACCAGGCGTTCGCCTTCCCGCTGGTCAACGTCAACGAGATCTTCCACCTCGACCTGTCGCGCACCAACGTGGTCGACGGCCAGGAAGTGGTGATCGTGCGGGACAAGGCGTTGCCCCTGTTCTACCTCAAGCGCTGGCTGGTTGCATCGGCCGCCCATGAAGAGCAGCGCGAAGGCCACGTGGTGATCCTCTCCGTGGGCACCCAGCGTATCGGCTTTGTCGTCGATCAACTGGTTGGCCAGGAAGAAGTGGTCATCAAGCCTTTGGGCAAAATGCTGCAGGGAACCCCGGGCATGTCGGGCGCGACCATCACCGGTGACGGTCGGATCGCGCTGATTCTCGATGTTCCGAGCATGCTCAAGCGTTACGCCGCTCGGCGTATTTGATTCTGGTGGGGCAGGGCGGTATTGCCCGCCCCACCTAACGGAGTGTTTATGGCAGTCAAGGTCCTGGTGGTGGACGATTCGGGTTTCTTCCGCCGCCGCGTCTCGGAAATTCTTTCCGCCGATCCAAGCATCCAGGTGGTCGGCACGGCCACCAACGGCAAAGAGGCGATTGATCAAGCCATTGCGTTGAAGCCGGACGTGATCACCATGGACTACGAGATGCCGATGATGGATGGCATCACGGCAGTCCGGCACATCATGCAACGCTGCCCGACCCCGGTATTGATGTTCTCCTCGCTGACCCACGAAGGCGCCCGAGTGACCCTCGATGCGTTGGATGCGGGGGCGGTGGACTTCCTGCCGAAGAATTTCGAAGACATCTCGCGCAACCCCGAGAAGGTCAAGCAACTGCTGTGCGAGAAAGTCCACAGTATTTCCCGCAGCAACCGCCGCAGCCTGTTCAGCGCGCCAGCCCCTGCGCCGGTACCGGTTGCTGCGCCGGCGGCGCCTGCCGGTTCCACGTTTGGCCGCCCGGCACCTGCGCCGGTTGCACGGCCTGCCGCGCCGCCGGTACGAACGTCGGCACCGGCGGCGGCCCATTCGCCTGCGCCCAAGCGCAAGGCCTATAAGCTGGTCGCCATCGGCACCTCCACCGGCGGCCCGGTCGCCTTGCAGCGCGTGTTGACCCAATTGCCGGCCAACTTCCCGGCGCCGATCGTGTTGATCCAGCATATGCCCGCCGCGTTCACCAAGGCCTTCGCCGAGCGCCTGGACAAGCTGTGCCGCATCAGCGTCAAGGAAGCCGAGGATGGCGACATCCTGCGTCCTGGCCTGGCGTTGCTGGCCCCGGGCGGCAAGCAGATGATGGTCGACGGCCGTGGCGCGATCAAAATCCTGCCGGGCGATGAGCGCCTCAACTACAAGCCGTGCGTGGACATCACCTTCGGTTCGGCGGCCAAGTCCTACGGCGACAAAGTTCTGGCGGTGGTGCTCACCGGCATGGGCGCCGACGGCCGTGAAGGCGCGCGCCTGCTCAAGCAGGGCGGCAGTGCGATCTGGGCCCAGGACGAAGCCAGCTGCGTGATCTATGGCATGCCCATGGCCATCGTCAAGGCTGACCTGGCCGACGCCGTCTACAGCCTGGACGACATCGGCAGGCATCTGGTGGAGGCCTGCCTCTGATGGATGTATTGAGCCTGATCGGCATCATCCTGGCGTTTGTCGCCATTATTGGCGGCAACTACCTCGAAGGCGGTCACCTGGGCGCCCTGGCCAACGGCCCGGCGGCGCTGATCGTGATTGGCGGCACGGTGGGCGCCGCGTTGCTGCAGTCACCGATGAGTTCGTTCAAGCGCGCGATGCAGATCCTCATCTGGATCATTTTTCCGCCGCGTGTCGACCTGGCCGGTGGCATCGATCGTGTGGTCAACTGGAGCCTCACCGCACGCAAGGAAGGCCTGCTGGGCCTCGAAGGCGTGGCCGATGCCGAACCCGACAGCTATTCGCGCAAAGGCCTGCAATTGCTGGTGGACGGCGCCGAGCCGGAAGCGATCCGCAGCATCCTCGAGGTGGATTTCTACACCCAGGAAAGCCGCGACATCAACGCCGCCAAAGTGTTTGAAAGCATGGGCGGCTACGCGCCGACCATCGGCATCATCGGCGCGGTGATGGGCCTGATCCACGTGATGGGCAACCTGGCCGATCCGTCGCAGTTGGGCAGCGGCATTGCCGTGGCGTTCGTTGCCACCATCTACGGGGTGGCCAGTGCCAACCTGGTGCTGTTGCCGGTGGCCAGCAAGCTCAAGTCGATTGCCATGCGCCAGTCGCGCTATCGCGAGATGCTGCTCGAAGGCATCCTGTCGATTGCCGAGGGCGAGAACCCGCGCTCCATCGAATTGAAGCTCCAGGGCTTCATGGATTGATGGGGAGTATTGCCAATGAGCCGTCGCCGTCGCGAGCCTGAAGAACACGTCAACCACGAGCGGTGGCTGGTGTCCTATGCGGACTTCATCACCTTGCTGTTCGCCTTTTTCGTGGTGATGTACTCCATCTCGTCGATCAACGAAGGCAAGTACAAGGTCATTTCCCAGGCGTTGATCGGTGTGTTCAACGACGCCGACCGTTCGCTCAAGCCGATCCCGATTGGCGAAGAGCGGCCCAGGACCGTGACCCCGGCCAAGCCGCTGGTCAACGACAGCGACGAAACCGCTGCCGGCGTGGGCGGCACCAGTGATCCGCTGAAAAGCATCGCCGACGACATCAGTGCCGCGTTTGGCGACCTGATCAGCTCCAACCAGATGACCGTGCGCGGCAATGAGTTGTGGGTGGAGATCGAGCTCAATTCCAGCCTGCTGTTCGCCAGTGCCGATGCATTGCCCAGCGACCAGGCGTTCACCATCATCGACAAGGTGGCGGCGATCCTCAAACCGTTTGAAAACCCGATCCACGTTGAAGGCTTTACCGACAATGTGCCGATCAGTACCGCGCAGTACCCGACCAACTGGGAGCTGTCATCGGCCCGTGCCGCAAGCATCGTGCGCATGCTCGCGATGCAGGGCGTGAACCCTGGACGCCTGGCGTCGGTGGGGTATGGCGAGTTCCAGCCGGTGGCCAATAACGCCACGCTCGAAGGCCGCGCACGCAACCGTCGGGTGGTGCTGGTGGTGTCCCGAAACCTGGAGGTGCGCCGTAGCCTGACCGGCACTGGTACCGCCAATGCAACACCGGATGCGGCCTTGAAGCGCGCTGGCACACAAACTGCACCGGCCCCTGCAAAGCCGCCGGTTCAGCAGAGTGCCGTCAATTCTCCGTCGCCGGCTCAATAACCTTATGCAATGTCTCGGTCGCGCGTGTGCCCACCGGGAGGAACCATCCGAATGAGAGTCTGGGCAGTTGCCAATCAAAAAGGTGGAGTCGGCAAGACCACCACCTCCATCGCTTTAGCCGGCTTGCTGGCCGAGGCGGGCAAGCGTGTGGTCGTGGTCGACCTCGACCCCCACGGCTCGATGACCAGCTATTTCGGCTACGACCCGGATGCGCTGGAGCACAGCAACTACGACCTGTTCCTGCACAAAGGCAACGTACCGGCCGACCTGCCCGGGCAATTGCTGCTGCCCACCAGTAACGAAAGCATTTTCCTGCTGCCGTCGAGTACCGCGCTGGCCACCCTGGAGCGCCAGTCGCCGGGGCAGAGCGGCCTGGGCCTGGTGATCGCCAAGACCCTGGCGCAACTGTGGCAGGACTTCGACTACGCGATCATCGACAGCCCGCCGTTGCTCGGGGTGCTGATGGTCAACGCTTTGGCGGCCAGCCAGCAACTGGTGATCCCGGTGCAGACCGAGCACCTGGCGGTCAAGGGCCTGGAGCGCATGGTCAGCACCCTGGCGATGATCAACCGTTCGCGCAAACAGGCGTTGCCCTACAGCATCGTGCCCACCCTGTTCGACCGCCGCACCCAGGCGTCCCTGGGCACCTTGCGCGTCCTGCGCGATGCCTACCCGGAGACTATCTGGAACGGCTACATTCCGGTGGACACCCGCCTGCGTGATGCCAGCCGTGCCGGGCTCACGCCGTCGCAGTTCGACGGCAAAAGCCGCGGTGTGCTGGCCTACCGGGCGTTGCTCAAGCACCTGCTGTCCCAGCAGCTTGTGGCGCAGGTGGCCTGATGATGAACCGTCCCGTCGAACTCAAGGTCAAGACCCGGCCGCAACTGGCACTGGAATCCTACCTGGATGCCTTGCTGCAGGACGCGACCGCAGAAGAATTACAGGAGCCTATCCTGGTGCTGGAGCCGGCGGTCGAAGTGCCGTCCTCGAGCAGCCTGGACGAGTTCCAGTTGGCTGTATTGGAAGAGCAGGCCCGCGATGCACTCGTCGTCCCGGTCAGCGTCCCGGTGGTCGCGCCCGTCGTACCTGCGGTGGTCGAGCCGGTCGTGGAAGTGCACCTGCCACCGAGCATCACGCCACCGCCGGTGAGTGGCGATGATCGGCCGGCCTGGGCGGCCGAGCCATTTGAATGTCTGCTGTTCGACGTCGCCGGGTTGACCCTGGCGGTGCCGTTGGTGTGCCTGGGCTCGATCTACTCGTTGGAGGGCCAGGAACTGACGCCGTTGTTCGGGCAGCCGGAGTGGTTCCTGGGCATCCTGCCGAGCCAGGCCGGTAACCTCAAGGTGCTGGACACCGCACGCTGGGTGATGCCCGACCGCTACCGCGATGACTTCCGCCAAGGCTTGCAATACGTGATCTCGGTGCAGGGCTACGAATGGGGGCTGGCGGTGCATCAAGTCAGCCGCTCGCTGCGCCTGGACCCGAATGAAATCAAATGGCGCAGCCATCGGGGCCAGCGGCCCTGGCTGGCAGGCACCGTGATCGAACACATGTGCGCGTTGCTGGACGTTGCCGAACTGGCCGAGTTGATCGCCAGCGGTGCGGTTAAGGCGATGCCGGTGAACAAACGCAGTTGATGGGACAACAAGGGCCGCGCGAACGTGCGGCCAAAAGAAGTACACACGCCGCCTACATCGGCATTTGAAGGGGTCAGAGATATGAACAAGTCAGCGTCCGCACAAGGTTTGGATGATCCGATCCTGCAATGGGTTACCTTCAAACTGGACAACGAAACCTACGGTATCAACGTGATGCGCGTGCAGGAAGTGCTGCGCTACACCGAGATCGCTCCGGTTCCCGGTGCGCCAAGCTATGTGCTGGGCATCATCAACCTGCGCGGCAACGTGGTGACGGTGATCGACACCCGCCAGCGTTTTGGCCTGGACACGGTCGAAGTCAGCGATAACACGCGTATCGTCATCATCGAGGCCGACAAGCAAGTGGTCGGGATCATGGTCGACAGCGTCGCGGAAGTGGTCTACCTGCGCCAATCGGAAGTGGAAACCGCGCCGAACGTGGGCAACGAGGAATCGGCCAAGTTCATCCAGGGCGTATGCAACAAGAACAACGAACTGTTGATTCTGGTTGAGCTGGACAAAATGATGAGCGAAGAAGAATGGTCGGAACTGGAGAGCATCTGATTGTTCCTTGAGGTCGCGGTGATTGTCCTGGCCCTGTTGTGGGTCGGGACCTTGGGTTTTCTGCTGCGCTACATACGCCAGCAGCGCGAGTTGGCGATGCAGCAGGCCGAGCGCGATGCGGTGCGTGATCGACGGGTGCTGGAGCTGGTCAAGCGGGTTGATCACTTCCAGCAGAGTGCGGTGAGGGTCGGGGACGAGGTGCATGAACTGCGCGCCATTCTCGCGCCGCTGCCGGACAAGCTGGCGCAGATCGAGCAGCGTGACCCTTCCAGCCTGTCATTTGCCCAGGCGGCGAAGCTGGTGGGCATGGGCGCTACCGTGGATGAACTGACCCAGTCGTGTGGCTTGACCCAGGCTGAGGCGCAGTTGATGAGTAAATTACACAAAAGCTGATTGTGCCGTGTATACCGTGCGCTTCTCGCTATGCCTTGAATGCCGCCTGCGGCTGATTGTGTCGGATGCGTCACCGTGCCATGTTTTTCCGTGGCACTTTTACTTGTTTGTGATGACCAAGCTACGCATGTAGGACGTTTCACTCACAAGGATGCGAAATGCCTGTTGATCCCCTCTCGAGCAAAACCCTCTGTTTGGCTGCCGTCTTGGGTTGCCACCTCCGCGCTTACCGCGCAATCAAATGCCGTGCTTCAAGATCGACCGCGTCGTGCTCAGTGGCGATCAGGCTGAAGATGTCCAGTCAACCCTGTCGATGATCCGTTGCAGGGACGTTGCATCGGTGCCAGCGGCATTGACCTCACGTTGAGCCACGGGCCATGCCAGGGACGCGTTGGCGGGTGAGCGGTCTACGCAAACCATGAGGAGGAACGCGATGTTGAGGAGCGGGCTGCTGTTGAGTGTTTACGCGGTGTTATTGATTGGGTGCACGGGCAGGGGCTTCCAACCGCCGCCGCCGGATTTTACCGATTGGCAAAAGAGCGGGGTCTCTGTAGAGGGCGTCAAGAGCAGCATGCTCGCGTGCGGGTACGAGAATGTGGCGGGCACGGGCGGCGGCTCAATCGATGAGAGACTGAAGCACTTCTATTGCATGAAGGACGCTGGCTTTACCCGCAAGGATAATCTGGACCTGTGCAAGCTTGGCCGCGTTGGCGAATCTCCAGTGTGCGATGGCCGCCGCTGATCCATCACTAAAAGGAAGCAAGGAATGAACGATCTACGCAATGGACTGTACGGCGTCGCGCTGGCATTGGCGGTGGCAGGGCTGGGCGGTTGCGCCTCGTCGATGACGGTCACCGGCGAGCCGGGGGTGAAGATGGGCCAGAGTTACGCCCAGGTGCTCGCGGTGGTCAGCCGAAACAACGCTGTGACCAAGCAGGTCGATGGCCAAGGCTTCCGGGCTGAGGGTTATTCGCCGATGTTCAAGGACTGCCGGATCAAGTACTTCATCTTCCAGGGCGCTGATGGCTTGCAGCAGGTGAAGTACGAACCGGCGCCAGAGCTGTCGGTCAAGCAGAATTGCCGTCAGCCGTAAGCGGCCCTTTATTCCTCTGCGAGTTGACTGCTGATGAGCCTTTTACGTGTGGTTCCCGTGGCGTTGCTGGTGCTGCTGACCGGCTGCGGCCAAGTGGCGAACATCCGCTCCCTGTCCACCGGCTACGTTGCACCGCAGACCGGCGAGACCGCCCGCGTGCGGTTGATCACCGATGGTCTGGTGCGCGCGGTGCCGGGGCGTGATTGCCTGGACTGGAACGTGCCGGGCGCCGGGGTGATGGCGTCGACGAAAGCGGGCTTCCCCGATCACAACGGTGAAAGCCTGGGCATGCCTGGGCCTATTTATTCGTGGGCGGCTGCGGTGTCGTCGGAATTGGTGGTGCCGGCGAACACGCCGATCGCCTTTCATTACTTGGGGCAATTGCAGTATTCCCGGCAATGCTCCGCCAGCATGGCCTTCGTGCCTCGGCCCGGGGTGGATTACATGGTGCAGGCGTCCATGTATGCCAATTGTTCGATCCAGTTGCATGAACTGCCGGCGGGCGCCAAGCAATGGGTCGCTGTGGAGCCTGTGCCCAAGGGCAAGCTGTCGATGTGCAACGCGATGGATAACTTCTAGTGAGTCGCGGGATTAATTTTCAACGCCCATGGCTTTTTTTCGGTCGCCCAGGGTCCACATCCTTCAAGCACCTTTGAATCCAGGAGTAAGCCACCCATGACCACCCCCAAGGCACTGTTGATCCTCCACGGCAAGCAGGCCCTCAACGAGGACGTGCGCAGCGCCGTGCTGGCCCGGCGCGAGCAGGGTTGGGAGCTGGCGGTACGGGTGACCTGGGAGGGTGGTGACGCAAAGCGCCTGGTCAAGGAGGCACTGGAGGGCGGCTATACCCACATCATTGCCGGCGGCGGCGATGGCACCTTGCGCGATGTGGCCGAGGCCATGGCGCAGGCCAAGGGTGAGGCCAGCCTGGTGCTGATGCCCTTGGGGACCGCCAACGATTTCGCCAAGGCTGCCGGCGTGCCCTTGGAGCCCGCCCGGGCCCTGGCGTTGCTGGATGTGCCGCCCCGTGCGATCGACCTCGGCCAGGTCGGCGGGCAAATCTTCCTGAATATGGCCACCGGCGGCTTCGGCAGCCAGGTCACCGCCAATACCTCCGAAGACCTGAAGAAAGTCCTGGGTGGCGCCGCCTACCTGTTCACCGGCCTGACGCGCTTCAGCGAGTTGAAGGCCGCCTATGCGGAGCTGGACGGGCCGGATTTCCACTGGAAGGGCGAGCTGCTCGCGCTGGGCATCGGCAACGGTCGCCAGGCGGGCGGTGGGCATGTGCTGTGCCCTGGCGCATTGGCCGACGATGGCTTGCTCGACATCAGTATCCTGCCGGCGCCCCAGGAAGTGGTCGGCACCTTGCGCGAGCTGATGGGTAACGGTTGGGAGCTGGACGCGATGTTCGTGCGGGCACGCCTGCCGTGGGTCAACATCAAGGTCGCACAGGGCTTGTACATCAACCTCGATGGCGAGCCGCTGGAAGGTGACGACCTGCACTTCGAGGCCTTGCCCAAGGCCCTGCGCGTGCATCTGCCGGTGGGTTCGCCCCTAGTCGTCCAGGCTGATGATCTGCTCGCGCACGGCAAATAACACCAGGCCCGCCACATCGAATATCTGCAGGCGCTTCATGATTTGCGAGCGGTGGGCTTCTACGGTCTTGATGCTCAGGCCCAGGCCGTGGGCGATCTCGCGGGTGGATTTGCCGCGCACGATCAGGCGCAGGATTTCCAGTTGGCGGGCCGTGAGGTTATGGCTGTGGCTGGCGGGCGTGGCCGGCCCCTGGCTGCGCACCAGCGCCTGGTTGATCACGGTATGGGCGATCGCCGGGCTCAGGTAGCGCTCGTTGTTGCGCAAGGCCAGCAACGCGTGTTCCAGCTCGTTGGCAGTGGTGTCCTTGAGCAGGTAGCCGTGGGCGCCCGCTTCCAGCGCGCACATGATCAGCTCCGGATCGGTGTGCATCGACAGGATCAGCACCTTGCTCCTGGGGTGCACACGCTTGAGTTGCTGCAGCGCGTCGAGGCCAGTGGTGTGTTTCATGGACAAGTCCAACAGCACGATATCCGGCAGCAGGGTATTGAACTGCTCCAGCAATTGTGCGCCATCGCTGGCTTCGCCGGTCACCGTGTAGCCGGGAATATCCTGTACCAGCGCACGTACGCCGGCCCTGATCAGTGCATGGTCATCCACCAGGAGTAATGTGCAGGTCACTCGATAACCTTAGGGGCGCTGGCCCGTTCGAGGGAGCGAGGCGCCCAGGGGAAAAGCGCGTCGATCCGTGTGCCGTGGCCTGGTTGGCTGCTGACGGACAATGAACCGCCAAGCTGGTCAATGCGCTCGGACATGCCAGCCATGCCCCGTTGACCTTCCAGGCCGGGGTTGATGGCGGGCGAAAAGCCCTGGCCGTCATCACAGATGGTCAACGACAGGCCCTCGGGCAAGCGTTGCAGGCGCACCAGCAGATTGCGCGCCTGGGCGTGGCGCAGCATGTTGGTCACGGCTTCCTGGGTAATGCGAAAGGCCGCCACGGCCATTTCTTCAGGGATGCCGGTCAGTCGTTGCTGGCATTCGAGGCTCCAGTGCACCGGGGTGTTTTCCAGGGTCTTGAGCAGGTGCGCGCGCAGGCTGGCTTCCAGGCCCAGGCTGGCGAGCTGCCGGGGGTTGAGGATGGCGGACACGTCGCGCACCTTGGCCAGGGTCTCGTTCAAGGTGTTGCACAGCACGGTGCACTGGCTTTGCAGCTCCTCCGGCAGGCGGCGCTTGAGCCATTCGCTTTGCAGCTTGGCGGCGGTCAGCAACTGGCCGATATCGTCATGCAGTTCACGGCTGAGGCGATGACGTTCGTTTTCCTGCACTTGCAACAGGCGATCGGCCAACTCCTGGGGCTGGAACTTGATGGATTTACGCGAGCGCCACTGTTGCAGGCCAACCACCACCAAGATGGCCAGGTTGAGCAGCAGCACCAGCAGTGGCAGCGGCGCGGAGCGGCTGTAGGCCCACAGGCTCAGCAGCAGCGAGCCGAGGCACAGGGCGAGGATCAAACGGCGTGCGTTACTGCGGGACGCGGACCTTGCGATGAATGTCTTGAGGCTGGCATGCATAGCGGATGGAGCCAATGAAGGTTCGCTGCGGGAAGACCGGTCGCGGCTGACCGGGCTCTGTTTGGAATACGTTCTTGAATCGTTCTCAAGCAGGCTGAAGTTGAGTCACTTCAAGCGGGTGCATAGTACCACCACTCTTACCGTTGGTCGCCAGGTGCCGTGCCTGGCGGGCCTATTTAAACGCGCAACAACTCGAGGAATGATAATCCCAGAGTTAATGAAGTGAGGTTGTATTATTTCAAAGGGTTTGTATCGTTAATGGCTAATTGATATTGAATAGCCATTTTTCTCCAGCAGATTAGTTGGAGTCGTCGTTTTTAGATAACCCCGTGCTTGAATGCGACCTGATAACGCTTCAAGACAAATGGTGCATACGTTGTTGCGGATTGTAACTGAAACCCTTTTGCGGAATGTGCAGGGTGACCGTGTCAATCAACTTGGTCTGTTCTTCTTCATCCAGGGGCAGTTGGCCTGTTTTTGCATCGATCAATTCCAACTGCCAGGCCAGCAATGTCAGGCAGTCATGCAGGGCGTCCAGGGCTTGATCATGTAACTGCAACGGGTTTTCGGCGTTGGCGATCACGTCCTGGATATGCCGCGAGAACTCGCTGATCGCTTGCAGGGCCAGGCAATCGGCCTTTTCGGCGAGCTTGATCAGGCTGATTTTCATGCAGTCGATGGCGTCACTGTCGTTGCGGATCAAATGCAGGTGGCTCAGGCATTCTTCCGACTTGGTCAGCAGCTTTTCAGCCTCGCGCAGGAACTCAGGAAGTGCAAGTTGCCACTCGTTACCGTCGTTCATCATGCAAGTCTCCACAACATAAGGTCGGGTGATGAGAGGTCGCACCGGGTGAATGGCGTAAAACTACCGCTGAAAGAGAACGGGAATCTGTAGGTTGCTTCTGAGTTTTCAGTAGGACGTTTATTTGAATGACGGCGAAGGCTGTGCGTGGCCCCCGTGAGCGGGCTCGATTGCACACCTTCAGTTGCCGCGACGTGAGCGTCTGGAAAACCCATAAGACGAGGGCTGGGGATGGCAAACAAAAGCCTGACTCCATTCATGCAATGAGAATGGCATCACATTAATGGCTATTAGATATTGCGAACATCAGGTTGGGCCTGATTGTGTATAGGGGAATCCCTTACATGGCGGAACCTTGCGTCGATTTGAATGTCGCGCAACGTCGCTGCACCGCCATATGAACAGGCCTCAGCAGTAAAGCATGATGTCAGTGTGACATCAATGAATTTACGTGGCATTTTACCGGGGTCAAGGTCCGGCGTTTGCCGCCGATAACAAGCTAACTGCACAAACACTTCGCGCATTACTTTCCAGCGCACACCAGGAGCTCTTAATGGCCGGCATTCTCGACACGGTAGACCAACGCACGCAACTGGTGGGTGAGAATCGCCTGGAGATCCTCATGTTCCGCCTGGCCGGGCGGCAGCTGTTCGCCATCAACGTGTTCAAGGTGCAGGAAGTCCTGCAACTGCCCAAGCTGACCCTGATGCCCCAGCGCCACCCCTTCGTGTGCGGCGTGGTCAACCTGCGGGGCCAGACCCTGCCGGTGATCGACTTGTCCCAGGCCATCGGCATGCGTCCGCTGGTGCCGGGCCCCAACAGCACCATCATCGTCACCGAGTACAACCGCTCGGTGCAGGCGTTCCTGGTGGGTGGCGTGGACCGCATCGTCAACATGAACTGGGAGGCCATCCTGCCGCCGCCGACCAGCGCCGGGCGCCAGCATTACCTCACCGCCATCAGCAAGGTCGACGACCAGTTGGTGGAGATCATCGACGTGGAAAAAGTCCTCGCCGAGATCGTGCCGTACAACGCCAAGGTCTCCCGCGAAAAACTCGACGACCCGGTGCTGGAACGCGCCCGTGGCCGCGAAGTGCTGCTGGTGGACGACTCCAACGTGGCCCTGTCGCAATTGCGCGACACCCTCGGCCAACTGGGCGTGAAGATGCACATCGCCAGCGACGGTCTCAAGGCGCTGAACATGCTCAAGGCCTGGGCCGACGCCGGCCATGTGATGACCGACAAGCTGCTGATGATCTTCACCGACGCAGAAATGCCCGAGATGGACGGCTACCGCCTCACCACCGAAATCCGCAACGACCCACGACTGCGCAAGCTCTACGTGGTGCTGCACACCTCGCTGTCGGGCAGTTTCAACGACTCGATGGTGAAGAAGGTCGGCTGCGACAACTTCCTGTCCAAGTTCCAGCCGGACAAGCTGGTGGATGTGGTGCGTCAGCGCCTGATGCTGGACGAAGCGTCCGCTTGACCTTAGGGTGACGGCTTTGCCCCTCAGGAATGTTGGCCCATGCTTCGTCTCAGCGCGTTGTACCGTTACCCCTTGAAGTCCGGCAAGGCCGAAACCCTGCAACAGATCGGCCTGGATAAACTGGGGTTGGACGGCGATCGACGCTGGATGCTGGTGGATGAGGCCAGCGGGCGTTTCCTCACCCAGCGCGCCGTGGCGAAGATGAGCCAACTGTCGGCGCTGTGGAACAGCAGCGGCGGCCTGACCCTGAGTTCGCCTGGCTACGCGCCGCTGGACGTGGCGTTGCCCGGCAGCGCGGCTGAGTTACGTGGCGTGACCATCTGGCGCGACACCTTGCGTGTGCCGGACGCCGGCGACGAAGCCGCCGCCTGGGTCAGCGCCTTTATCGGCAAACCGACACGGCTGGTGCAGATTCCTCTGGAGCGGGCGCGCACTACCCAGGCAGGTTACGGCCGCGATGATGACCAGGTCGCGTTCGCCGACGGTTATCCGTTACTGGTGATCGGGCAAGCGTCCCTCGACGACCTCTCGCAAAAAGTCGGCCGTCCCATGGACATGCTGCGCTTTCGCCCCAACCTGGTGATCGAAGGCAGCGACGCCTTCGCCGAGGATGGCTGGAAGCGCCTGCGCATCGGGGATGTGGAGTTTCGTGCAGTCAAGCCCTGCTCACGCTGCATTCTCACCACCATCGATCCGCACACCGGCGAGCGCAGTCCCGACCGTGAGCCTTTTGTGACGCTGGAGGCCTACCGCAAGACCGAGGACGGCGCGATTTTTGGCCAGAACCTGGTCAACGATGGCGTGGGCCGCCTGGAAGTGGGCATGCCGGTGATCATCCTCGAATAAGCCATGGGCCCATAAAAAATGCCAGTCTCCTGGGAGACGGGCATTTTTTTTGCGGCGCAGCGATCAGCCGCGGTATTCGCACAGGTAAGCGGTGTCTACCGCGACCTTCAGCTGGAACTTGCTGTTGGCCGGTACGTTGAACTGGCTGCCGGCGGCGAAGGTTTCCCAGTCATTGGCGTCGGGCAGCTTGACGCTCAGGGCGCCGGACACCACGTGCATGATTTCGCGCTGGGCGGTGCCGAATTCGTATTCACCCGGGGCCATCACGCCGATGGTCGCCGGACCTTCTGCGGTGCCGAAAGCGATCGACTTGACGGTGCCGTCGAAGTACTCGTTGACTTTGAACATGGGCGAATCCTCGGAAAAAGGGTCTGGAAAGGTCGGCCAGTATGCCCAAGGCCAGGGAAGCTGCCTAGACCGGCAAAATCAGCGGCAGCAGGCGCGCGGTGTTGCGTGCATCTTCCAGCGCGCGATGTTGCTGGCCCTGGAACTGCATCCCCGCCAATTGCAGGGCGCCATTGAGCCCCAGGGGCTTGTCCAGGCGCCGGGCCTTGGCGAAGCGTTGCTTGAGGTTGACATGGGGCGTGGGGGCCATGGCGCTGGCCAGGCCATGGCGCTGCCATTCGAGCTCCAGCTGCACGCGGTCGTAGTCACCCCAACTGGCCCAGCCTTCCAGGCGCGCCTGATGCTGGCCCAGCCAGCGCTCGAACAGCGGCCACACCTCGATGAACGGTGCAGCGCCGTCGATATTTGCCTGGGTGATATGGGTCAGCTGGCGACAAAAGGGCGTGAGCAAGGGGCGGCGCAGCGGCCGCACAAAGCGCTGGAAGTGGTCCAGCTCGCGGCCCTGGCGGTTTACCAGGCTAGCGCCGATCTCGATGACTTCCATCTCCGTCACGGGCCAGCCGCCTTCATCCGTTGTGGCTTCAAGGTCAATAATCAGCCAATGAGGCATCGCGCAGGTTCCCGTACTCGTCCTTTCCTGTTGGGGATAGAGCGTAGACCGGCCTTGTAGTTCCGACTAGGGGGTTATTCGATCTCCAGCAGAACCTGGCGATTGCGTACCTGATCGCCCGCCATCACCTGCACGGCCTTGACCACGCCGTCCCTGTCGGCCTTGAGTGGATGCTCCATTTTCATGGCTTCGAGCACCAGCAGCAGTTGGCCTTTAGTCACCTGTTCACCGGTGCTGACGCGGACGTCGACGATGGCACCGTCCATCGGTGCCTTGACCGTGCCGCTGCCTGCGTCGGCCTGGCGCCCGGCAACCTGCTGGGTGCGGTTGGTGACGATAAGGCCTGGCAACCACAGCCGAGAGCCCTCCAGGTGATAGGCGATACGCCGGCGAATGCCGTTGAGCACCACGGTGGCGTGACGGCCATCGGTGCTGAGTGGCAGGGGGGCGGCGGTGACGGTGTGGGTTTCGCCGTCGACCTCCAGGCGAAAGGTGCAGGGAACCCGCGCGTTGTTGCGCCATCCCGCGAGGCCGTGGGGATGCTGGTCGGCGCTGTGTTGGTAAAACAGCGCGGCGGCCAGGGCGAGTTGATCACTTGTCGCGGCCGGGCGCGGTATTTCGCTGAAGTGCTCGGCGATAAACCCGGTGCTGAAATCACCCTCGATAAACCCTGGGTGCTTGAGCAGTTCAGCCAACAAGCGCTGATTGGTCGTCACCCCCAGCAACAACGTGTCTTCCACCGCCCGCAGCAGTTTGCGCCGGGCTTCTTCGCGGGTGGCGCCATGGGCGATGAGCTTGCCGAGCATCGGGTCATAGAACGGGCTGATGGTTTCGCCTTCGCACAGCCCATGGTCAACCCGTACGCCCACGGCCGGTTCCCAGCGCAGCACCTCACCGGTTTGCGGCAGGAAGCCCTGGGCCGGGTCCTCAGCATAGAGGCGCACTTCCATGGCGTGGCCGCTCAGGCTCACCTGCGCCTGCTCGAGCGGCAGCGGCTGGCCGGCGGCGATCTGCAGTTGCCAGGCCACCAGGTCGAGGCCGGTGATCAGCTCGGTGATCGGGTGCTCCACTTGCAGGCGGGTGTTCATTTCCAGGAAGTAGAACCGGCCGTTGCGGTCGAGCAGGAATTCCACGGTACCGGCGCCGAGGTAATTCACTGCGCGCCCGGCCTTGAGCGCGGCCTCGCCCATGGCCTGGCGCAGTTCGGGCGTCATCACCGGGCAGGGCGCTTCCTCGATGACTTTTTGATGGCGGCGCTGGATCGAGCAGTCGCGTTCGCCGAGGTAAATCAGGTTGCCGTGGCGGTCGCCGAACAGTTGGATCTCGACGTGGCGCGGCTCGATCAGCGCCTGTTCGAGGATCAGTTCGTCACTGCCGAACGCATGCCTGGCCTCCGAGCGGGCGCTGTGCAGGCTTTCCAGCAGCGCCTCCGGCTGGTGGACCAGACGCATGCCACGGCCACCGCCGCCGGCGCTGGCCTTTATCATCAGCGGGTAGCCGATGCGCTCGGCTTCACGTTGCAGGCAGGTGTCATCCTGGGCGCTGCCCTGGTAGCCGGCGATGCAAGGCACGCCGGCCTCGAGCATGGCGAGTTTGGACCGGCGCTTGCTGCCCATCAATTCGATGGCCTCGGCGCTGGGGCCGATGAAGGTCAGGCCGGCGTCCTGGCACGCGCGGGCGAAACCGGGGTTTTCCGAGAGGAAGCCGTAGCCGGGGTGGATGGCGTCGGCGCCGGTCAGTTTGGCTGCATTGAGGATGGCTTCTATGTTCAGGTACGACTGCTGTACCGGGGCGGGGCCGATGTGGACGGCTTCGTCGGCCATTTGTATGTGCCGGGCTTGGGCGTCGGCGTCGCTGTAGACGGCGACGGTGCGGTAGCCCAATGCCTGGGCCGTGCGCTGGATGCGGCAGGCGATTTCGCCGCGGTTGGCGATCAGGATTTTTGTGAACTGCGGCATTTTTTGCTCCGTGTGTATATCCGTTATTTAGGTAACGGCCACTTAGGGTTCCGCTCTTACAGCGGGTCACTTTTGGAAGGACCCAAAAGTAACCAAAAGGTCCTCGCCCCAACACTCGGCACCTCGCCTAGGCTCGGTGTGCCCTCACTCCGGCTTTGGAGCGTGGGCCGCCGCAATGGGCCATCCCTGGCCCAGTGCGGCTAATCCGGCGTCCTGCCGGGTTACCCACGCTCCAAAGCCTGCGTTCGGCCAGCGTGTTTGACGGGGCGATCCCACATCAAAAACAAAGCGAGGCGGCCTTAAAGCCGACCTGATCTTTGAAGCGTACGCGGTGTGGCTTCTACTTCCTTAACCGCTGACGAAGTCAGCAATCTTTTGATCTGCTCTGGCTCTTGATCTGCTTTTGATTTTGATCTTAGGCGCCCCGTTAACCACGCTGGCCGAACGCAGGCTTGAATCCGTGGGTAACCCGGCAGGACGCCGGGTTAGCCGTCCTGGGCCAGGGATGGCCCATGACGGCGGCCCACGGATTCAAGCCTGCGTTCGGGCATACCGAGCCTAGGCGAGGTACCGAGTGGTGGGGCAAGAGCCCTTTGGTTACTTTGGGGCTTTTCCAAAGTGACCCGCTGTAAGAGCGGAACCATAGGCAGCCGTTACCGCAGCAACGGATATGTACTCGGTCAAACCCAACGACATGGTCGGCCCGAAGGCCGCCACGGCAGCAAGCGCCCTCGCCACAGACCACAGAAAATTGTGTAGATACCCATGCTCAGCGGGCGTCATTTGCACCACCCAGGCTTGCGCTTCTGCACAAACGCCTGCGTCCCCTCGATCCCTTCCGCGCTGGTCACCGCCTCGGCAAACCACTGCGCCGCCTGGTCCAGCAGCGGCCCCACGGGCTGCTCCACGCTGGCCAGCAACAGCGCCTTGGTACGCGCATTGGCGCCGGGGGCGCAGCGCAGCACCTGCCCCAGCACCTCATCCAGACGCTCCGCCAACGCCTGCGGATCGGTCTCGGTGAAGTGCACCAGCCCCAGCCGTTGAGCTTCCAACCCATCGAACCGCGCCGCCGTCAGCGCCAGTCGCCGCGCCTGGGTCAGGCCGATACGCTTGACCACAAACGGTGCGATCTGTGCCGGCAGCAACCCCAGGCTGGTCTCCGGTAAACCGAACTGCGCCTTGTGATCGGCAATCGCGATGTCACTCACGCAGGCCAGGCCAAACCCGCCGCCCAGCACCGCGCCTTGCAGCACCACGATGACCACTGGCGACACGGCTTCCACCGCTTGCAGCAACGTGCCGAAGGCCCGGTTCAGGGCCTGCAATTGATCGCCGGCGCTGACCAGGTCCTTCACATCGGCACCGGCGCAAAAATGCCCGCCTGCGCCGCTGATCACCACGGCGCGCACCTGGCTGTCCAACCCGGCCAGCACCGCGCGCAGTTCGTTGACCATTTCCAGGCTCATGGCATTGCGGCATTCGGGCCGGTTGAGGGTGATGTGCAACACGCCGTTGTGGGGTTCGAGCAGCAGGGTATTCATGGCTTTTTCCCCGGCAAAGTGCCCATCAACTTGCAGATGATGCCCAGCATGATTTCATCGGCACCGCCGCCAATCGACACCAGGCGCACGTCGCGATAGGCGCGGGCCACCGGGTTGTCCCACATGAAGCCCATGCCGCCCCAGTATTGCAGGCAACTGTCGCTGACTTCGCGGCCGAGGCGCCCGGCCTTGAGCTTGGCCATGGAGGCCAGGCGAGTCACGTCCTGGCCCTTGATGTACTGCTCGGTGGCCTGGTAGACCAGTGCGCGCAGGCATTCGATTTCGGTGGCCAGTTCGGCCAGGCGGAAGTGAATCACCTGGTTGTCGATCAGCGCCTTGCCGAAGGTCTGGCGCTCCTTGCAGTACTCGACGGTGCTGTCGATGCAGTACTCCAGGCCCTTGATCATATTGGCCGCGCCAAACAGGCGTTCTTCCTGGAACTGCAGCATCTGCATCATGAAACCCGCGCCTTCATGGCCGATGCGATTGCGCTGGGGCACGCGCACGCCGTCGAAGAACACCTGGGCGGTCTCGGAGCTGTGCATGCCGAGTTTTTCCAGGGGCGGGCTGACGCTGATCCCTGGGGTGTTCATCGGCACCATGATCAGCGACTTGTTGATATGCGGCTTGTCGTCGGAGGTGTTGGCCAACAGGCAGATAAAGTCGGCGCTGGGCGAGTTGGTGATCCACATTTTGCTGCCGTTGATCACATAGTCGCTGCCGTCCTTGCGCGCATGGGTTTTCAACCCGGCCACATCGGAGCCGGCGCCGGTTTCCGAGACGCCGATGCAACCGACCTGCTCGCCGCTGATAGCCGGGCGCAGGAATTCGTCGCGCAATTCATCGGAACCGAAGCGGGCGAGGGCGGGGGTGCACATATCGGTCTGCACGCCGATGGACATGGGGATGCCGCCGCAGCGGATGGTGCCGAACTCTTCGGCGGCGACGATCGAGTAGCTGTAGTCCAGGCCCATGCCGCCGAATTGTTCCGGTTTGGAGATCCCCAGCAAGCCGAGGTCGCCGGCCTTGCGGAAGATGTCGTGGATGGGGAAGCGCCCGGCTTTTTCCCATGCGTCCACATGGGGGTTGATATCGCGGTCGACGAAGGCACGGACGGTGCGGCGCAGTTCCTGATGTTCCTGGGTGAAGATCATTGTTCTTGTTCTCCGGTTAGAAGCGCGCGATGCCGAAGCTGTTGGGCTGCAACTCGCGGACGTCGGCCTCGTGACAGATATCCAGCAGAAAGCCGAGTAAGGTACGGGTATCCCGTGGGTCTATCAGCCCGTCATCCCACAGGTTCGCGCTGCCATAGAGGGCAGTGGACTGACTGTCGAGTTTTTGCGCGGTGACCTGTTCGAGCATGTCCAGCACCTTGGGATCCGGCACCAGGCCGTCTTTCAACTGCTTGGCCTCGGTGACGATCCGCAGCACCTTGCCCGCCTGGGCACCGCCCATCACCGCCGTGCGGCTGTTGGGCCAGGCGAAGATAAAACGTGGGTCCAGGCCGCGACCGCACATTGCATAGTTGCCGGCGCCGTAGGAGCCACCGACCACCACCGTGAGTTTAGGCACCCGTGCGTTGGCCACCGCCTGGATCATCTTCGCGCCATGCTTGATCACCCCTTGCTGCTCCGCTTCGGTACCCACCATGAAGCCGGTGGTGTTGTGCAGGAACAGCAGCGGTGTGCGGCTCTGGTCACACAGCTGGATAAACTGCGCCGCCTTGCTCGCGCCCTTGGGCGTGATCGGGCCGTTGTTGCCGATCACGCCGACCGCGCGGCCCTGGATGTGCAGATGGCCGCAGACGGTATGGGCGTCGAACGCTGCCTTGAACTCGAGGAACTGCGAACCGTCGGCCAGGCGCGCGAGGATCTCGCGCACGTCGTAGGGCTTTTTCGGGTCAGCGGGGATCAGCCCCAGCAGGTCGTCGATGGGGTACAGCGGCTCGGCGTAAGTGCGTTTGGGCGCCAACGGCAGGCGCTCATCCCAGGGCAACAGGCTGACGATTTCACGGACGATGCGCACTCCATCGGCGTCGTTTTCCGCCAGGTATTCAGCAGTGCCGGCGATCTGTGCATGCATTTCGGCGCCGCCCAATTCTTCATCGGTGGCGACTTCACCGGTCGCCGCCTTGAGCAGCGGCGGGCCGGCAAGGAACAGCTTGGCCTTGCCGCGCACCACCACCACGTAATCCGACAGCCCTGGCTGGTACGCGCCCCCCGCCGTGGCCGAGCCGTGCACCACGGTGATCTGCGGCAAGCCCATGGCCGACATGCGCGCCTGGTTGGCAAAGCTGCGCGCGCCTTCGATGAAAATCTCCGCGGCATAGTTGAGGTTGGCGCCGCCGCTTTCGGCGAGGGTCACCACCGGTAGTTTGTTGTCCATGGCGATCTGTTGCAGGCGCAGGGATTTTTTCAGGCCGGAGGGCGAAACGGTGCCGCCCTTGATCGCGCTGTTATTGGCCACCACCAGCATGCGCACGCCGCTGACGTAGCCGATGCCGGCGATCAACCCCCCGCCGGCGGCGCTGCCGTCCTTGTCATCATGCAGCTTGTAGCCGGCCAGGCTCGCCAGTTCCAGGAACGGCGCGCCCGGGTCCAGCAGCAGGTTGAGGCGCTCGCGGGGCAGCAGTTGGCCGCGTTTTTCGAACTTGGGCCTGGCCTCCTCGGCCTTGCCCAGCAGGGTCTGTTCCAACTGGCGCAGGTGTTGGATGCCTTCCAGCATGGCGGCGCGGTTCTGGGCGAACTGCGGGCTGTGGGGATCGATCAGGCTGTCAATCAGCGGCATGGTTTATTGCTCCGCCTTGTGTCGCGGCCGCTGACGATCACGGTGTAGCCCTGGAACAGGCGGGCTTTGAAGATCGAGTCGAAGGCCACGGCAATGCTCCTTTACGTGAGTTGATCGGCAATGTGTTGCGGCACAGCGATGGGGATTTCCAACAGCTGCTGGGCGAAGGCCTTGCCCTGGGGGTCGATGCGCAGGCTGGCGATACCGCCGCCGCCCAGGGCGTTTTCCAGCAGGAAATTGAGGCTGTGGCTGCCGGGCAAATACCAGCGTTCAACGCGGCCGTGCACGGGGTCGAGCACATGACCCATCCAGTCGACGAGCACCTCTGGCGTCAGCGCTTCGGCAATCCACGGCAGGTACTCGGGGGCGCGGGCGATGACCCCGATATTGCTGTGGTTGCCCTTGTCGCCGGAGCGTGCCACGGCGAGTTTCACCAACGCCACGCTGGCGTCGGCGCGGCCTTGGGGCTGGGGCGGATCCATCGGCGCGGCAGGCAGGATCGGCGCGTCGGCGATGGGCAGCGTGCAGACGTGGCGTTGGCCCTGGAAGTCGACTACCACCTCACAGGCGGCCTTATCGATCAGGAACGAGAACAAGCGGATCAGCGGGTACACCGTCGGCCGCCCGCCGACAATCCCGGTCAGCCCCGGCGCCATGCCCGTGGCCGCCTGGGCGATCTCGCGGGCGAACAGCACCAGGGCCGGTTTGCTCGGGTGGCGCACCGCCAGCTTGACCACCACCTCGCGGCAGTCGTGGCGCAGGGCGCGGGGGCCATACGTCGCTTCGCTGCCCAGCAGTTCGATATTCACGTCGGTGTAGGGCGCCCAGCCGCGCTGGCTGAACAGTTCCGAGGTCTTGTTGATGATCGCCTGGCTGACCCGCTCGGCCTTGGCCACCGCGTCTATCCCGGCGATCAGGCAACTGGCGGTGCAGCGAAAGCCTTCCGGGTACGTGGCGCTGACCTTGTACTGGTGCGTTGGCGGCAACCCCTTGGCGCCGTGCAGGCGTACGCAGTTTTTGCCTTGCTGCTGCAACTTCACCTGGCTGAAATCGCAGATCACATCGGGCAGCAGATACGCGTGTGGGTCGCCGATTTCATACAGCAGTTGTTCGGCCACGCTCAGTTCGCTGATCAGGCCACCGCTGCCCTCGACTTTATTGACCGTGAACTGGCCATCGGCATTGACTTCGACGATGGGAAAGCCGATGTGCTCGTAGTCGGGCACGTCGCGCCAGTCGGTGAAGTTGCCGCCGGTACACTGTGCGCCGCATTCGATGATATGCCCGGCCAACGCGGCCTGGGCCAGGCGGTCGTAGTCCTGCCACGACCAACCGAATTCATGCACCAGTGCCGCGCTGACCACCGCGCTGTCGACCACCCGGCCGGTGATGACGATGTCCGCGCCCAACTGCAGCGCCTGGGCAATGCCCGGTGCGCCGAGGTAGGCATTGGCCGATACGCACAGGGGCGGCAGAGGCGCGCCGTTGAACATGTCGGTGATGCCGTGCAGGTGCTTGAGCCGGGGTTGCAGGTCATCGCCCAGCAGCACGGCGATTTTCAACGGCACCTGGGCTGTATCGCAGGCAGCTTGCAGGGCGGCGGCGCAGGCCTGGGGGTGGATGCCGCCGGCATTGCTGATCACGCGGATGCCCTGGCGCTGGATCTCGGCCAGCAGCGGTGTGAGCACCTCGACGAAATCCGTGGCGTAGCCGGCCTGGGGATCTTTCATCCGTGCACCGGCGAGGATCGACATCGTGACTTCCGCCAGGTAGTCGAACACCAGGTAGTCCAGCTTGCCGCCGTGCACCAACTGCGCGGCCGCGCTGCAGGTGTCACCCCAGAAGGCGCTGGCGCAGCCGATACGAACCGTCTTGCTCATGAGAAATCCTTCCTCGAATGGCTGGTAACGAGACTACCAAGCAAGCGCTTGGTTTGTAAACTCCGGTCACAAGTTTTGCCCAAGCGCTTGCTTGGGTGACTGGCACGGCCTAAATTGCCGGCCAAGACGTCAGTAGAAGTAGAGGAGAGCAGCATGGATGAGCACAAAGCCCTGCGGGTGATGCGCACCATGGTCGACGGCGGCCAATTGACCGACCCCGACAGTGCCCGGGGCAAGTTGCTGCAAACCGCGGCGCACCTGTTTCGCAACAAGGGCTTTGAACGCACCACCGTGCGCGACCTGGCCAGTGCCGTGGGCATCCAGTCCGGCAGTATCTTTCATCACTTCAAGAGCAAGGACGAGATCCTGCGCGCGGTGATGGAGGAAACCATCCACTACAACACCGCCTTGATGCGTGCCTCGCTCGAGGAGGCGAGCACCGTACGCGAACGTGTGCTGGCGCTGATTCGCTGCGAATTGCAGTCGATCATGGGTGGCAGCGGCGAGGCCATGGCGGTGCTGGTGTATGAATGGCGTTCGCTGTCGACCGACGCCCAGGCCCAGGTGCTGGCGCTGCGCGATGTGTACGAAGACATTTGGCTGCAGGTGTTGGGCGAGGCCAAGGCGGCGGGTTACATCAAGGGCGATGTGTTTATTGCGCGACGCTTCCTCACCGGAGCCTTGTCCTGGACCACCACCTGGTTTCGCGCCGAGGGCAACCTGACCCTGGAGCAATTGGCCGAAGAAGCCTTGTTGATGGTTTTGAAGGCCGATTGAGGCGCAAGCTATTAATTTTCCGGTGGAAAGTTGTCTAGCTGGACAAAAACGCCTAGCTTATCGACATCGATGTATTGAACGGTGTGTGCCTTGATGTTATCGCCATGGCGGTTGGCTGCAGGACTTACTTTATGGGCACTCGGCACCGCAGCGTGGTTGCCGGCTTCGGCTGCGCAACTGGTGCGTATCGGCGCGGCGCATTTTCCGCCCTACACCGTGCGCCCGGAGCAAGGCGCCGACACCGGTCTGTTGCCTCAATTGGTGGAGGCCCTGAACGCCTCGCAAACCGACTACCAGTTTGTGCTGGTACCGACCTCCATCCCTCGGCGTTTTCGTGATTTCGAACAAGGCCGTATCGACATGGCCATCTTCGAAAATCCCGATTGGGGCTGGCAGAAGGTTGCCCACACCAGCATCGACATGGGCCTGGAAGATGCGGAAATCTTCGTCGCCCAGCGTGAGCCCGGTCGAGGCCAGGACTATTTCGCCGACCTTGCCGGAAAACGCCTGGCCGTGTTCAGCGGCTATCACTACGCCTTTGCCAACTTCAACCCCGACCCCAAGTACTTGGCCGAGCACTTCAACGCCACCTTGACCTATTCCCATGACAGCAACCTGCTGATGGTTGCGCGCGGGCGTGCGGACATCGCCTTGGTAACCCGTTCGTACTTGAGTGACTTCATGGTGCGCAATGCGGATATGGCCGGGCAGTTCCTGGTCTCGGAGCGCATCGACCAGGTCTATCACCACTACGCGTTGCTGCGGCCCAAGGCGCCGATCACGGGCGAGGCGTTTTCGGCGTTGCTCAAGCGCTTGCGCGACAGCGGCGAGATGCTGAAGATTTTCGAGCCGTACCGCATCGATGTGATGGCGGTACCCTGAGGTCACACGCGCCGTGCAAACGTATCGCTATGGTTGCCGGACACCTTGCGGCAGTGCACCAGCGCATCGCGAATCATGAAGTTCACCAACGTCGGTGAAACCCCGAGTTCCTTGGCAATGTCCTTTTGCGGCACACCGTGCAGGCGGTACATCTCGAACGCGTAGCGGGTGCGCTGGGGCAACTCCGTCAGGGCGTCGGCGATGTTTTCCAGGGTGTTGAAATTGATGTGGGAGGTTTCCGGTGAAGCGCCGTGAATGACCACATTCAAGCCTTCCTCTTCCGTCCCGGAATATTTGAGTTCCAGGGCCTGCTTGCGGTAGTGATCGATCGCCAGGTTGCGCACGATCTGGAACAGATAACTCAGTTGGGCCTTGAACGATGACGTGATCGTCGGCGCCGATTGCAGGCGGAAGTAGGCGTCCTGCACTACATCTTCGGCACGGGAGCGGCACCCGGTAATACGTGCCGCAATCTTCACCAGAATCAGTCGATTGTCGACAAATGCCTGGAGAAGCGGTGAGTCGCACCTGCCTGTGGATACTTGTTCCGTCATGGAAATCACCTTGTCGCAAAAGAGGTTAGGGGAGGGCGTCCTTGCTGAGGCCTCCTACACATCGGGCAACAAATTATGCTGAATGATAATGATTGTCAAATGAGAAGGCGAACTAATCTTATGCTTTCTTGTTAGGTGTGAACCACGTCTCGCAGGTACCCGGCGACTAATTATTTGCCGGTGCCGTCCGTTCTTCTGGGTGACAGGGCCGTTAGTCAAGCGGCCAAGGATCAGCACCCGCAGGAGGACGACATGGGTTTTTATCGTGCACACAGCGTGTTTCAGTTTGGAGTCGCCGCGGGATGACTACGCCGACTCGACTGCGCCTGTTCTGCCTGCCCTATTCGGGCGCCAGCGCCATGGTTTACGCGCGTTGGCGCCGCACGTTGCCGGAGTGGCTGCAGGTGTGCCCGCTGGAATTGCCTGGGCGGGGCATGCGCATGGACGAGCCCCTGCAGCGCGATATCAAGGCCTTGGCGGCGCAGCTCGCGGAGGAAATCAGTCGCGACTTGAGCGGCCCTTATGCGTTGTTCGGGCATAGCCTCGGCGGCCTGCTGGCCTTTGAATTGGCCCACGCGTTAAACGCACGGAATGTCCCTGCGCCGCTGGCGCTGTTCGCCTCCGGCACGGCCGGCCCGGCCCGCCGCGATGTCAGCGAATACGCCATCGAAAAGACCGACGCGCAACTGATCGCCCGCCTGCGCGAACTGCAAGGCACTGCCGAAGAAGCCCTGGCCAATCCCGAGCTGATGCAGTTGATGCTGCCGATCCTGCGCGCCGACTTCCTGCTGTGCGGCAGCTTCACCTACGGCGAGCGCAAGCCGCTGGACCTGCCGATCCATGTGTTCGGCGGCAAGCAGGACAGCGTGCGCGCCGACCAGTTGCTCGACTGGCAGCTCGATGCCGCCAGCGGTTTTTCCCTGGACATGTTCGACGGCCACCACTTCTTCCTTATCCAGCACGAAAGCGCCGTATTGCGCTGCGTGCGGCGCTATGCCGACGAACACCTGGCCCGCTGGCGCAATGGCGCGGCGCGGCAACTGGCCGCCGGCTGATCGCTCTCCCATTCCCGAATTTCCCGCAAGCCGATTTCAGGCAGGAACCCCATGATGGACGCCTTCGAACTTCCCCGCACCCTGGTCGAGTCCCTTCAACGTCGCGCCGCCCAGGCCCCGGACCAGGTCGCCCTGCGCTTCCTCGCCGAGTCGGCCGAGCACAACGTGGTACTCAGTTACCGTGACCTGGACCAACGCGCCCGCACCATCGCCGCCGCCCTCCAGGCCAATGCGGCACAGGGCGACCGTGCGGTGCTGCTGTTCCCCAGTGGCCCGGACTACGTCGCGGCGTTCTTCGGCTGCCTGTACGCCGGGGTGATCGCGGTGCCGGCCTACCCGCCGGAGTCCACCCGCCGTCATCACCAGGAGCGCTTGCTGTCGATTATCGGTGACGCCGAACCGCGCCTGTTGCTGACCATCGCCAGCCTGGCCGAGGGCCTCGCGCAGATCGAAAACGCGCCGCCGGTGCTGAGTGTCGACACCCTCGACGCGCAGATCGACAGCGCCTGGAGCGCCCCCGACCTGCAACCCGACGACATTGCCTTCCTGCAATACACCTCCGGCTCCACCGCGCTGCCCAAGGGCGTGCAAGTCAGCCACGGCAACCTGGTGGCCAACGAAGTGCTGATCCGACGCGGCTTTGGCATCGACCTGAACCCCGACGACGTGATCGTCAGCTGGCTGCCGCTGTACCACGACATGGGCCTGATCGGCGGCCTGCTGCAACCGATCTTCAGCGGCGTGCCGTGCGTGTTGATGTCGCCGGCCTACTTCCTCGGCCGGCCGTTGCGCTGGCTCGAAGCGATCAGCGAATACCGTGGCACCATCAGCGGCGGACCGGATTTCGCCTACCGCCTGTGCAGCGAGCGGGTCAGTGAGACGGCCCTGGAGCGCCTGGACTTGAGCAACTGGCGCGTGGCCTATTCCGGCTCCGAACCGATCCGCCTCGACACCCTCGAGCGCTTCGCCGAGAAGTTCGCTGCCTGCGGGTTTACCGCGAATAATTTCTTCGCCTCCTACGGCCTGGCCGAAGCCACCCTGTTTGTCGCCGGCGGCCGGCGTGGCCACGGCATCCCGGCACTGCGTGTCGACGAGCAGGCCCTGGCCGCCAACCGCGCCGAGCCGGGGCAGGGCAGTGCGATCATGAGTTGCGGCACCTCCCAGCCGGAACACGCGGTGCTGATCGCCGACCCGCACACACTGAGCGAGCTGGCCGACAACTGCGTCGGCGAACTCTGGGCCAGCGGCCCGAGCATCGCCCACGGCTACTGGCGCAACCCGGAGGCCAGCGCCAAGACCTTCGTGCAGCATGCCGGCCGTACCTGGCTGCGCACCGGTGACCTGGGCTTTATCCGCGAGGGCGAGGTGTACATCACCGGTCGCCTGAAAGACCTGCTGATCGTGCGCGGCCATAACCTCTACCCCCAGGACATCGAACAGACCATCGAGCGCGAAGTGGAAGTGGTGCGCAAGGGCCGGGTCGCGGCGTTTGCGGTGAATGACAACGGCCTGGAAGGCATCGGCATCGCCGCAGAGATCAGCCGCAGCGTGCAGAAGATCCTGCCGCCTGAAGCGCTGATCAAAGCCATCCGCCAAGCCGTGGCCGAGGCCTACCAAGAGGCGCCGTGCGCGGTGGTATTACTCAACCCCGGCGGCTTGCCCAAGACCTCCAGCGGCAAGGTGCAGCGTGCGGCGTGCGCGCTTCGGCAGGCCGACGGCAGCCTCGACTGCTACGCGCAGTTCCCCGATCTGCATGCCCAGGCGAGCACTGTTGCACTGGAATCCGAATTGCAAAGCCGGATCGCCGCTATCTGGCGCGAGCAGTTGCAGGTCGCCACGGTGGCGGCCGACGACCACTTCTTCCTGCTCGGCGGCAACTCCATCACCGCCACCCAGGTGGTGGCGCGCCTGCGGGAAACCCTCGGCCTGGAGCTGAACCTGCGCCTGCTGTTCGAGGCGCCGACGTTGTCCGGGTTCGCCGCCGGCGTGGCGCAACTGCAACAGGACGGCGGCATTGCCCAAGGTGCGATCCGCCCGTTGTCGCGCCAGGACGAACTGCCCCAATCCCTGGCCCAGAACCGCCTGTGGATCACCTGGCAACTGGACCCGCAAAGCAGCGCCTACACCATCCCTGGCGCCTTGCGTTTGCGTGGCGAACTGGATGAAGACGCGCTGCGCTCGAGCTTCCAGTACCTGATCCAGCGCCACGAAGCCCTGCGCACCCGCTTCTATGAGCGCGATGGGCAGGGCTTCCAGCGTGTGGAGGCCAACAGTGATTTCGACCTGCAGGTCATCGATCTCAGCGACTTGCCCGTCGCCGAGCGTGAAGCCCGCACGCAACAGATCCGTGAGGACGAAGCCCGAACCCTGTTCGACCTGGAACAAGGCCCGCTGCTGTGGGTGACCCTGGTGCGCCTGGACGAGGACGATCACCAGTTGCTGGTGACCCTGCATCACATCATCGCCGATGGCTGGTCGTTGAATATCCTCATCGACGAGTTCTCGCGCCTGTACGCCGCCGCAAGCCAGGGCCAGGCCCTGGCGTTGCCGCCACTGGCCTTGCAGTACGCCGACTACGGCAGCTGGCAGCGCCAATGGCTGGCCGACGGTGAAGGCCAGCGCCAACTGGCGTACTGGAAAGCGCAGTTGGGCGACGAGCACCCGACCCTGAGCCTGGCCACCGACCACCCGCGTGCGGCCCGGCAACGCCACAGCGCATCGCGCCATAGTGTGCGCCTGAGTGTCAGCCTCAGCGAGGCGATTCGCCAGACCGCCCAGGCCCACGAGTCAACGCCGTTCATGCTGTTGCTGGCGGCGTTCCAGACCTTGCTCTACCGCTACAGCGGCCAGCGCGATATCCGCATCGGCGTGCCCAACGCCAACCGCCCGCGCCAGGAAACCCAAGGCCTGATCGGCTTCTTTATCAACACCCTGGTGCTGCGTGCCGAGCTGGACGGGCGCCGGCCTTTCAATGAGCTGCTGGCCGCCACCCGCCACACTGCGTTGGGCGCCCAGGCCCATCAGGACCTGCCGTTCGAGCAACTGTTGGAAGCCTTCCCGCAAGCCCGCGAACAGGGCCTGTTCCAGGTCATGTTCAACCACCAGCAGCGCGACCTCAGCGCCTTGCGCCGCCTGCCGGGGATGCTCGCCGATGAGCTGCCCTGGCACAGCCGCGAAGCCAAGTTCGACCTGCAGCTGCACAGCGAAGAAGACCGCAACGGGCGCCTGAGCCTGTCCTTCGACTACGCCGACGAACTGTTCGACAGCGCGACCATCCAGCGCCTGGCCGCGCACTTCATCCACCTGCTGCAGGCCGTGTGCGAACAGCCGCAACAGGCCATCGGTGACCTCCAGCTGATGCCGCAGGACGAACAGCAAGCGTGGAGCCAGGCGCCGTGCGCACCGGCTCAACAATGGTTGCCCGAACTGCTCAATCAACACACCTCGGACAACACCGCGCTGGTCTGGCAGGACGGCAGCCTGACCTTCGCCCAACTGCACACCCAGGCCAACCGCCTGGCCCATTACCTGCGCGACAAAGGCGTCGGCCCGGACGTGTGCGTAGCCATCGCCGCCGAACGTTCGCCGCAGTTGCTGGTGGGCCTGCTGGCGATCATCAAGGCCGGTGGCGCCTATGTGCCGCTGGACCCGGATTACCCCGCCGAGCGCCTGGCCTACATGCTCAAGGACAGCGGCGTGCACCTGCTGTTGACCCAGACCGCATTGCTGGACCGTGTGCCGAGTGCCGAAGGCGTGTGCGTGATTGCCATGGACAGCCTGCACCTCGACAGCTGGCCGACCCAGCCGCCCGGCCTGCACCTCGATGGCGACAACCTCGCCTATGTGATCTACACCTCCGGCTCCACCGGCCAGCCCAAGGGCGTGGGCAATACCCATGCGGCCCTGGCCGAGCGCTTGCAGTGGATGCAGGCCACCTATCAACTCAATGACAGCGACGTGCTGATGCAAAAGGCGCCGATCAGTTTCGACGTGTCGGTGTGGGAATGCTTCTGGCCGCTGATCACCGGCTGCCGCCTGGTGCTGGCCGGTCCTGGCGAGCACCGCGATCCGCACCGCATCGCGCAGTTGGTGCAGGCGTATGGCGTGACCACGCTGCACTTCGTCCCGCCGCTGTTGCAGCTGTTTATCGACGAACCGTTGGTGCCCGAGTGCACCAGCCTGCGTCGCCTGTTCTCCGGTGGCGAAGCCTTGCCTGCCGAGTTGCGCAATCGCGTATTGGCGCAGTTGCCGGCGGTGCAATTGCACAACCGCTATGGCCCGACCGAGACCGCGATCAACGTCACCCACTGGCATTGCACTGCTGACGATGGCGAGCGTTCGCCGATTGGCCGACCACTGGGCAATGTGATCTGCCGCGTGCTGGACGAGCAGCTCAACCCGTTGCCGGCCGGTGTGCCGGGTGAACTGTGCATCGGCGGTATCGGCCTGGCCCGTGGTTACCTTGGGCGTGCCGGCTTGACCGCCGAGCGCTTTGTCGCCGACCCGCTGGGCGAGGCGGGCGCGCGCCTGTATCGCAGCGGTGACCGTGCACGCTGGAGTGCGGATGGCGTGCTCGAATACCTCGGCCGTCTCGACCAGCAGGTCAAGCTGCGCGGTTTCCGGGTGGAACCGGAAGAAATCGAAGCGCGCCTGCTGGCCCTGGACGGTGTCGCCCAGGCCGTGGTGCTGGTGCGCGATGCGCAGTTGATCGGTTACTACACCGCCCATGCCGCCTTGGACGAACAGGACGTCAAAGCCGCCCTGGCCGCCGAGCTGCCGGAGTACATGGTGCCCGCGCAACTGATGCGCCTGGACGCGATGCCCCTGAGCCCCAGCGGCAAGCTCGACCGTCGCGCATTACCGGCGCCGGTGTGGCAAACCCGCGAACACATCGAGCCCGAAACACCCTTGCAGCAGCAGATTGCAGCGATCTGGCGCGAAGTGCTCGGCTTGGCAGCAATCGGCCTGCGCGATGACTTTTTCGCCCTCGGCGGCCACTCGCTGCTGGCCACGCAAATCATCTCCCGCACCCGCCAGGCGTGCGACGTCGAGTTGCCGTTGCGCACCTTGTTCGAGGCCAGCGAGCTGGGGGCGTTTGCCGAGCAAGTCGGCCTGATCCAGGCCAGCGGCCAACGCAACCAGCAAACCGCAATCGCCACCGTCGACCGCAGCCTGCCGGTGCCGTTGTCGTATTCCCAGCAGCGCATGTGGTTCCTCTGGCAGATGGAACCGGACAGCCCGGCCTACAACGTCGGCGGCATGGCACGCCTGCGTGGCGTGCTGGATGTGGGGCGTTTCGAGGCGGCGTTGCAGGCCTTGGTCATGCGCCACGAAACCCTGCGCACCACCTTCCCGAGCGTCGACGGCGTGGCCTATCAAAAGGTGTCGGCGCAGACCGGCCTGCGCATGGACTGGCAGGATATGTCGGCGTTGAACGAAGGCGAGCGCGAGCAGCGTTTGCAGCGACTGGCCGACCACGAGGCGCACACCCCGTTCAACCTGGAAACCGGGCCGCTGCTGCGTGCGTGCCTGGTCAAGGCCGGTGAGCGGGAGCACTACCTGGTGCTGACCCTGCACCATATCGTCACCGAAGGCTGGGCCATGGACATCTTTGCCCGTGAACTCAGCGCGCTGTACGAAGCCTTTATCGATGAGCGCCTGTCGCCGCTGGCACCGTTGCCGGTGCAGTACCTGGACTACAGCGTGTGGCAACGTCAGTGGCTGGAGTCCGGCGAACGCCAACGCCAATTGGACTACTGGACCGCGCAACTGGGCAACGAACACCCACTGCTCGAATTGCCCGGCGACCGCCCACGGCCACCGGTGCAAAGTCACCGGGGCGAGCTGTACCGCTTCGACCTCAGCGACGATCTGGCCGCCCGTGTGCGTGCCTTCAACGCCGAACGTGGCCTGACCCTGTTCATGACCATGACCGCCACCCTGGCCGTGTTGCTCTATCGCTACAGCGGCCAGACCGACCTGCGTATCGGCGCGCCGGTGGCCAACCGCATTCGCCCGGAAAGCGAAGGGCTGATCGGCGCGTTCCTCAACACCCAGGTGCTGCGTTGCCAGCTCACGGGGCAGATGAGTGTCGCCGGGCTGTTCGAGCAGGTCCGTCACACGGTGATCGAAGGCCAGTCCCATCAGGACCTGCCGTTCGACCACCTGGTGGAAGCCCTGCAACCGCCGCGCAGCGCGGCGTACAACCCGTTGTTCCAGGTGATGTGCAACGTGCAGCGCTGGGAATTCCAGCAGAGCCGCCAACTGGCCGGCATGACCGTCGAATACCTGGCCAACGATGCCCGCGCGACCAAGTTCGACCTCAACCTGGAAGTCACCGACCTCGACCACCGCCTGGGTTGCTGCCTGACCTACAGCACCGATTTGTTCGATGAACCGCGCATCGCGCGCATGGCCGAGCATTGGCGCAACCTGCTCGAAGCGTTGATCGCCAACCCGCAACAACGCCTCAGCGAATTGCCATTGCTGAGCGCCACCGAGCAACGCGCGTTGCAGGACAGCCTGGGCGTGGAGGCGGGCGAGCATCGCCTCGACCAGTGCCTCCAGCAACTGTTCAGCCAGCAGGCGCTCAAGCGTGGCGATGCCCCGGCGCTGACCTTTGCCGGTGTGACCCTCACCTACGCTGAACTCGACGCCCGCGCCAACCGCCTGGCCTGGATGCTGCGCGAGCGCGGCGTCGGCCCGCAGGTGCGGGTCGGCCTGGCGCTGCCGCGCTCGCTGGAAATGGTCATCGGCCTGCTGGCGATCCTCAAGGCCGGTGGCGCCTATGTGCCGCTGGACCCGGAATACCCGCTGGACCGCCTGCACTACATGATCGAAGACAGCGGCATCGGCCTGCTGCTCAGCGATGCGGCGATGTTCGACGCCCTCGGCGAATTGCCGGCGAGCGTGGCCTGCTGGTGCCTGGAAGATGACTTGCCGGTGCTGGCCAATTACCCGGCCGGCGAGCTGCCGTTTATCAGTTTGCCGCAACATCAGGCCTACCTGATCTACACCTCCGGCTCCACCGGTAAACCCAAGGGCGTGGTGGTGTCCCACGGTGAAATCGCCATGCATTGCCAGGCCGTGATCGAGCGCTTCGGCATGCGCCCGGACGATTGCGAGCTGCATTTCTATTCGATCAACTTCGACGCCGCCACCGAGCGTCTGCTGGTGCCGCTGCTCAGCGGTGCCCAGGTGGTCCTGCGCGCCCAGGGCCAGTGGGATGCCGAGGAAATCTGCGGGCTGATCCGTACCCATCGCATCAACATCCTCGGTTTTACCCCGAGCTACGGCAGCCAGTTGGCGCAGTGGCTGGCAACCCAGCACCAGACCTTGCCGGTGCGCATGTGCATCACCGGCGGCGAAGCGCTGACCGGCGAACACCTGCAGCGTATCCGTGCGGCGTTCCAGCCCGAGGTGTTTTTCAATGCCTATGGGCCCACCGAAACCGTGGTGATGCCCCTGGCCAGCCTGGCGCCGCAGCAGTTGGAAGAGGGCGCCGCCAGCGTGCCGATCGGTAGCATCATCGGCGACCGCGTGGCTTATATTCTCGACGCCGACCTGGCGTTGGTACCGCAAGGCGCGACCGGCGAGTTGTATGTGGGCGCCGCCGGTCTGGCCCAGGGTTACCACGAACGTCCGGGGATGACGGCCGAACGGTTTGTCGCCGACCCGTTTGCCCGCCAGGGCGGTCGCCTGTATCGCACCGGCGACCTGGTGCGCCAGCGTGCCGATGGCCTGGTGGAATACCTGGGGCGTATCGACCACCAGGTGAAGATTCGCGGTTTCCGGATCGAACTGGGCGAGATCGAAACCCGCCTGCTGGAACACGCAGCTGTGCGCGAAGCGGTGGTGCTGGCGCTGGATTCGCCGAGTGGCAGGCAACTGGTGGCGTACCTGGTCAGCGACGCCGACCACGGCACCTTGCGTGAGGCGCTCAAGGCCCATCTCAAGGCGCAACTGCCGGACTACATGGTACCCGCGCACCTGATCGTACTCGACAGCATGCCGCTGACCGCCAACGGCAAGCTCGACCGCCGCGCCCTGCCGCAACCCGATCCCGAGGCCAATCGGCAACAGTACGTGGCGCCGCGCAACGAGCTGGAAAGCACCTTGGCGGCGATCTGGTGCGCGGTGTTGAACGTGCAGCAGGTCGGCCTCGACGATAACTTCTTTGAACTGGGCGGCGATTCGATCCTGTCGATCCAGGTGGTCAGTCGCGCGCGTCAGGCGGGGATTCACTTCAGCCCCCGCGACCTGTTCCAGCACCAGACCGTGCAAACCCTGGCCGGGGTGGCCACGCGCTCCGAGCAGGTCAGCGCCGAGCAAGGCGTGCTCACCGGCGCTTCGGGCCTTACACCGATCCAGCACTGGTTCTTCGACACCGATATTCCCGCGCGCCAGCACTGGAATCAGGCGTTGGTGCTCAAGCCGCTGCAACTGCTCGAGCCTCATCGACTGGAGCAAGCGTTGCTGGCGGTACTCGAGCACCACGACGCCCTGCGCCTGAGTTTCACCCGGCGCGATGCGCAATGGCATGCCGAACACTTGGCCGTGCCGAAAGGCGGCGTGCTGATGCAGGCGCAAGTGCGCGACATGCAACAGTGCACCGCGCTGTTCACCGACACCCAGCGCAGCCTCGACCTGGAGCACGGCCCGCTGGTGCGCGCCTTGCTGGTGGATGGCCCTCAAGGCCAGCAACGCTTGCTGATCGCGATCCATCACCTGGTGGTGGACGGTGTGTCGTGGCGCGTGTTGCTCGAAGACCTGCAAAACGTTTACCGCCAGCTCAGCGACGGCCAGTCCGTCAGCCTGCCGGCCAAGACCAGCGCCCTGCGCGATTGGGCCGCGCGCTTGCAGGCGTATGCCGGCAGCGAATCCCTGCGTGAAGAGCTGAGCCTGTGGCAGGACCGATTGGCCGGCCCTGACGCGGTATTGCCTGTGGCCCACCCGCACGGTTCGCGGCGCAACCGCGATGCCGACACCGTCAGCGTGCGCCTGGATGCCGAACACACGCGCCAGTTGCTGCAACAGGCGCCGAGCGCCTACCGCACCCAGGTCAACGACCTGCTGCTGACCGCCCTGGCCCGTGTGCTGTGCCGCTGGAGCGGGCACGGGTCGGCGCTGATCCAGCTCGAAGGCCATGGCCGCGAAAGCCTGTTCGACGACATCGACCTGACCCGCAGCGTCGGCTGGTTCACCAGCGCTTATCCACTGCGCCTGACCCCGCAAACCGGGCAGGGCGACTCGATCAAGGCGATCAAGGAACAGCTGCGTGCGGTGCCCCATAAAGGGTTGGGCTATGGCGTGCTGCGTTACCTCGCCGATGACCTGTGCAAACAGAGCATGGCCGCCTTGCCGAGTGCGCAGATCACCTTTAACTACCTTGGCCAGTTCGACCAAAGCTTCGGCGCCGATGCACTGTTCCACCCATTGGACGAATCGGCGGGCCTGGCCCATGACCCGGATGCGCCGCTGCCCAACGAACTGAGTGTGGACAGCCAGGTGTACGGCGGCGAACTGGTGCTGCGCTGGACCTTCAGCCGCGAACGCCACGACCCACAGGCCATCCAGGACCTGGCGCAGGCCTACCTGGCCGAACTGCAAGCGTTGGTCGCCCATTGCCTGGAGGACAACGCCGGCGGCCTCACGCCGTCCGACTTCCCCCTGGCGCACTTGAGCCAGTCGCAACTCGACAGCTTGCCGGTACCGGCCGGCGCCATCGAAGACGTGTACCCGCTGACCCCGATGCAAGAGGGCCTGCTGCTGCACACCCTGCTCGAGCCGGGCACCGGCCTCTACTACATGCAGGACCGCTACCGCATCAACAGCGCTCTGGACCCCGAGCGTTTCGCCCAGGCCTGGCAAGCGGTGATCGCCCGCCACGAAGCCTTGCGCGCCTCGTTCTGCTGGAACGTCGGCGAAGACATGCTGCAAGTGATCCACAAGCCGGGCAGCACGCCGATCGAGTACCTGGATTGGAGTGCCGACCAGGAAAGTGAACAGGAACCGCGCCTGCAAGCGCTGCTCAAGGCCGAGCGCGAAGCCGGTTTCGATCTGCTCAACCAGGCGCCGTTCCACCTGCGCCTGATCCGCGTCGGTGAAGCGCGCTACTGGTTCATGATGAGCAACCACCACATCCTGATCGATGCCTGGTGCCGCTCGCTGTTGATGAATGACTTCTTCGATATCTACATGGCCCTCGGCGAAGGTCGTGAAGCGCAGCTGGCCACGCCGCCGCGCTACCGCGACTACATCGCCTGGCTGCAACGCCAGAACCTGGCCGAAGCACGCCAGTGGTGGCAGCAGAACCTGCAAGGGTTCGAGCGCACCACGCCGATCCCGAGCGACCGGCCGTTCCTGCGCGAACATGCCGGCCACAGTGGCGGCATGGTGGTGGGTGACTGCTACACCCGCCTCGACCCCCGTGACGGTGCGCAACTGCGCGAACTGGCCCAGGCCCATCAACTTACCGTCAACACCTTTGCCCAGGCGGCCTGGGCCTTGGTGCTGCGACGCTTGAGCGGCGAGCGTGACGTACTGTTCGGCGTCACCGTGGCCGGGCGCCCGGTGGAAATGCCCGAGATGCAACGCACCGTCGGCCTGTTTATCAACAGCATTGCGCTGCGGGTGAAGCTGCCCGAGGACGACCAGCGTTGCAGCGTACGCCAGTGGTTGAACGCGTTGCTCGACAGCAATATGCAACTGCGCGAGTACGAATACCTGCCGCTGGTGACGATCCAGGAACACAGCGAACTGCCCAAGGGCCAGCCGCTGTTCGACAGCCTGTTCGTGTTCGAAAACGCCCCGGTGGAAGTCTCGGTGCTGGACCGCGCCCACAGCCTGAATGCCACCTCGGACTCCGGCCGCACCCACACCAATTTCCCGCTGACCGCCGTGTGCTACCCGGGGGATGACCTCGGCCTGCACCTGTCCTACGACCAGCGTTACTTCGACGAAACCACCGTGCAAGGCATGCTCGGCGAGTTCAAGCGCCTGCTGCTGGCGCTGGTGCAGGGCTTCCATGGCGACATGGCCGACCTGCCACTGATGGGCGAACAGGAGCGCGCGTTCCTGTTGGACGGCTGCAACCAGAGCGAACACGCCTACCCGCTGGAACGCAGCTATATCGAGCTGTTCGAAGCCCAGGTGAGCGCGCATCCGCAGCGCATCGCCGCCCGTTGCCTGGACCGGCAATGGACCTATGACGAGCTGAACCGGCGCAGTAACGGCCTGGGTCATGCACTGATTGCGGCGGGCGTCGGCCTGGACCAACCGGTGGCGTTGCTGGCCGAGCGTAACCTCGACCTGCTGGGCATGATCATCGGCAGCTTCAAGGCCGGTGCCGGTTACCTGCCGTTGGACCCGGGCCTGCCGAGCCAGCGCCTGAGTCGCATCATCGACCTGAGTCGCACACCGTTGCTGGTCTGCACCGAAGCGTGCCGCGAGCAGGCCATCGAGCTGCTGGACGGCGTCGACTGCCAGTTGCTGGTGTGGGAGGACGTGCCTGCCCGTGGGGAAAATCCGGGCATCTACAGCGGCCCGGATAACCTTGCCTACGTGATCTACACCTCGGGCTCCACCGGCTTGCCCAAAGGCGTGATGGTCGAACAGCGCGGCATGCTCAATAACCAATTGAGCAAGGTGCCGTATATGGACCTGACGCCAGCGGATGTGATCGCCCAGACCGCCTCGCAAAGCTTCGATATTTCCGTATGGCAATTCCTCGCCGCGCCGCTGTTCGGTGCACGGGTGGATATCGTGCCGAACAGCATCGCCCACGATCCGCAGGGCTTGCTGGCCCATGTGCAGGCACACGGCATCACCGTGTTGGAAAGCGTGCCGTCGCTGATCCAGGGCATGCTGGCCCAGGATCGCATCAGCCTGGACGGTTTGCGCTGGATGCTGCCGACCGGTGAAGCGATGCCGCCGGAGCTGGCGCACCAGTGGTTGTTGCGTTACCCGGAGATCGGCCTGGTCAACGCCTACGGCCCGGCGGAATGTTCGGACGATGTGGCGTTCTTCCGCGTCGACCTGGCGTCCACCCGTGGCACTTACCTGCCGATTGGTACGCCGACGGACAATAACCGTTTGTACGTGGTGGATGGTGCGCTGGAATTGGTGCCCCAAGGGGCGGTCGGTGAGCTGTGCGTGGCCGGCACCGGGGTGGGCCGCGGGTATGTCAGCGATCCGCTGCGCACCGCCCAGGTGTTTGTGCCGAACCCGTTCGGTGCACCGGGCGAGCGCCTGTACCGCACCGGCGACCTGGCACGGCGGCGCAGCGATGGCGTGCTGGAGTACGTCGGGCGTATCGACCATCAGGTGAAGATTCGCGGTTACCGCATCGAGCTGGGTGAAATCGAAGCTCGCCTGCACGAACAACCGCTAGTGCGCGACGCGGCAGTGGGCGTGCAGGAAGGCGTCAACGGCAAGCATCTGGTGGGTTACCTGGTGGCCGCCGATGAGAGGCTGAATCCGGGCGAACGCCTGGACCGCATCAAGCAACGCCTGCGCGCCGAACTGCCGGAGTATATGGTGCCGCTGCACTGGCTATGGCTCGAGCGCCTGCCGCTCAACGCCAACGGCAAACTCGACCGCAAGGCCCTGCCGGAACTGGAGATCGGCCAGTTGCACAGCCAGGACTACCTGGCGCCACGCAACGAACTGGAAAACACCTTGGCCGCGATCTGGGCCGAGGTGCTGAAAGTCGACAGGGTCGGCGTGCAGGACAACTTCTTCGAACTGGGCGGCCACTCGTTGCTGGCCACGCAGATTGCCTCGCGCGTGCAGAAGACCCTGCAGCGGGATGTGCCGCTGCGGGCGATGTTCGAATGCAGTACGGTGGCGGAGTTGGCCGAGTACATCGAGGGGCTGGCGGCCAATGAGATCAGTGCGGAGAAGGTGGATCGGTTGAGTGATTTGATGGCGGAGTTGGAGGGGCTCTGATCTTCGCTGTCTGTCAGGACGCCATCGGGGGCTTGCCCCCGATGGCGTCAGACCAGGCGCCGCTTACTTCGGCCCCATAATCTTCGCCAACTTCTCCGGCGACGGCGCCCCTTGCTGTTGCTGCAAGCCGCCCTTGTCATCCAGGTAGAAAATCGCCGGCGTCGCCGAGAGTTCCAGCTCGTCCATCAACTTCATATTGGCATCGAGCCTGGCTTCGATGTCCGCCGGGATCTTGGCCAGCGCCTGCAATTTGCTGCCCTTGCCGGCGGCTTCATGTTCTTCCAGGGCCTTTTGCGGGTCCTTGGCGGCGAACAGGGCGGCCGACTTGGCGGCGCTGTCTTCGCGGATGATGCCGACCATGATGTGGCGCAGTTGGACCTTGCCGGCTTTTACCCATGGCCGCGCCTGTTCCCAGAACATGTTGCAGTACGGGCAGTTGGGGTCGCTGAACAGGTAGACGATGCGCGGGGCGTTTTTGTCGCCGTCCTGGATCCAGCTGCTTTTTTCCATTTTGGCCCAGACTTCCTTGGCCATCGGCGCGTACACCAGTTTTTCCAGGGGCGCGCTGCTCAGGTCATTGCCCTGGGCGTCGTACAGGTTGCCGGCGATCACGCTCTTGCCGTCGGCGGTCAGGTACAGCGCCATACCGCGGTTCTGGTATTGCGCGGCGTAGCCGGTGAGGCCGCTGGGGGCGTCGAACTTGCCGAGGATTTTGGCGCCTTTGGCTTCGATCTGTTTGATCGGTGCCGGCCAGTCTTCGGCCTGGGCCAGGGTGGCCGCCAGCGTCAGCGGCAGCAGGGTCAGCAGGTGGCGTAGGCGAGGCATGTCGGTTTCCTTGTGGCGGCAGGGGCGGTGTCGAAGGGTTCCATGGCACGGGCCAGGCTGGCCTGGGACAACTCGCCCAGGTGGCTGTTGATCAGGCGCCCGTCGGCTTGGTAGAACAGCGTGGTGGGCAGGGCCATGGAGCCCACGGCCTGGCCGAGGCGGCCGCTGGCGTCGAACAACACGTTGTCGAGGGTCAGGCCCTGGGTGGCGAGGAAGGTGCTGACGCTTTGCATGCTTTCGGCCTGGTTGACGAACAGAAAGGTCACGTCGGGGCGCATGCGCTGGGCGTTTTCCAGCACCGGCATTTCGCGGCGGCACGGCGGGCACCAGGTGGCCCACAGGTTGATCACCAGCGGACCGCCCTGGTAATCGGCCAGTTGCACCACTTCGCCATTGGCGTTGCGCAAGGTGATGTCCGGCAGGCGTGTGCCTTTTTCATACACGCTCAAGGACAGGCTGGTCATGCCCCAGAACACCAGCCCGGTGATGACCCCGGCGCTCAGGGGCTTGCGCAGCGCCGGGCGACGCCAGCCATAGAGCAGTGCACCGAGGATCAGGGCGACGATACCGGGCCAGGCGAGAAAACCGCCGTCGCGCAGGTCGACCATCTGCAGCCAGTCGTTGCTGTAGTAACTCCAGTACATCAGCACGAAGCTGACGCGGGCCGCCAGCATGCCCAGCAGGAACAGGCTGAACAGCACCGATTCCGGATTTTCACCGCCACGCTTGGCCACGCGCCAACCCACCAGGGTGGCGAGAATCAACGCGCTGATCAGCAGGATGTGATTCAGGGCGATGGCGAAGGTGCCGATGGTCAGGGTCAGCATCAGAGGGCGTCCCGGGCGTGAGTCCAGCGTTGCAGGAAGGCGGCGGCATCCACTTCGCCGGTGATGCGCTGGGCGCGGCGTTCCTCACCGTCAGGGCCGATCCACACGAAGCTGGGCGGCCCCGGTACCTTGTAGCGGCCCAGCAGTGCGCGGCTGGCGGCATTGTCGGCGGTGACGTCAAGGCGCAGCAGACGTACGTCCTTCAGCGCATCGAGCACTTCGGGTTTGCCGAACACCTGTTTTTCCATGATCTTGCACGACACGCACCAGTCGGCGTAGTAGTCCACCAGCACCCATTGGCCCTGGGCCTTGGCGCTGTCGAGCTGGCCTTGCAGCACAGCGGGGTCATTGATGGTCATGAAGGCTTCGTGGGCGCTGGGTGCGGCAGTGGACCGCGAGCCGCTGTAGACCTTCAACGGTTGCCACAGGTCATCGCTGCCACCCGCAGCACCCACCAGCAGCAGGCCGCCCCACACCCCCACGACCACGGAACCGGCGCCGAACAGCATGGCGACCCGCCCGAAATCCTGGGCCAGGCGCCAGCCGCAGTAGGCCATGGACATGGCCAGCACGCCCCACAGGCCGAGCCACAGGCTTTCGTCGATCACCGGGCGAATCATCAGCACGGCGGTGGCCAGGAACAGGAAGCCGAAGATGCCCTTGAGCACATTCATCCAGGTGCCCGGCTTGGGCAGGAAACGGTTGCCCACGGTCACCAGCAACAGCAACGGCACGCCAATGCCGATGCCCATGGCGAACAGGATCAGGCCGCCATGCAGGGCATTGCCGCTCTGGGCGATGTACAGCAATGCACCGGCCAGGGGCGCGGTCATGCACGGCCCCACCAGCAGGCCGGACAGCGCGCCGAGCACCCCGGCGCCGACCAGGCTGCCGCCGCTCTGGTTGCGGCTGACGTTATCCAGGCGATCGCGCAAGGCCACGGGCAGTTGCAGTTCGAAGAAGCCGAACATCGGCAGGGCGAGGATCACGAACAAGGCGGCGAAGCTGCCGAGGATCCACGGGGTTTGCAACAGCGCGGCGAGGTTGGCGCCGAGCAGGGCGGCGAGCACGCCGAGCGCCGCGTACACCAGCGCCATGCACACCACGTAGCTGCCGGCCAGGGCAAAGCCGCGACGCGGGCTGGCGCCACTGCCCACCACCAGGCCGGCGAGGATCGGCAGCATCGGCAACGAACACGGGGCAAACGCCAGCAGCAGGCCCAGGCCGAAGAACACCAGCAGGCTCCAGCCCAGGCTGCGTTGTTGCAGGCCGCTGGCCAGGCTCTGGTCCTGGGCTTCGGCAGTGGCCGCAACGGCGGGGTTGCCGCCCAGGTCCACGCTGATCGACTGCGGCGGATAGCACAGCCCTGCGTCGGCGCAGCCCTGCCAGCCGAGCTTGACCTGGCCGGTGACACCGGCGGGAATCTTCACCTCCAGGCCCTGGCGATACACTTCCTGCTCGCCAAAGAACTCGTCGCTATGGGCTTCGCCTTGTGGCAACACGGGCTTTTCGGCCAGGCCATCGAACTTCATGCGCTGCTTGTACAGGTAATAACCGTCGGCAATCTGCCAATACAGCTGGGTCTCGCCACTTTCAAGACGTTCGGAGGTAAAGGTGAAAGCCTTGCCCACCGGGAGGAAATCAGGTTTGGTCTCAAACGGATTGCCCGGCGCGGCCTGGGCGAACCCCGCGAATAACACCAGCAGAAAGGTAAACAGATGCCGCATGGTCAAGCCTTAGTTCGATGCAAGTGAGGCACACAATGTGTGGCGTTGATTAACCGATGATTAACCGGGCGCTATTCTAAAGTGTAGGGATTATCTGAGCTTGCATCTTTTCACGGCATAATCTGCGCTTAATCCGCTGCACTTTTAATCCCCCCATCTTTCATGAAGGGTTCAGCATGCACGTACTGGTCTGTGAAGACGACGAACTGATCGCCAGCGGCATCGTGGCCGGCCTCGGAGCCCAGGGCTTTACAGTCGAGCGCGTGGCCACGGCCGCCGCTGCGCGCGCGATGCTCAAGGCGGCGACCTTCGACATCATGGTGCTTGACCTCGGCCTGCCCGACGAAGACGGCCTCAAGCTGCTGCAACAGCTGCGCAGCCAGGGCCTGGAGATTCCGGTGCTGATCCTCACCGCGCGGGATTCGGTGACCAACCGTGTCGACGGCCTGCAAGCCGGTGCCGATGACTACCTGCTCAAACCCTTCGACCTGCGCGAATTGGCCGCACGCCTGCAAACCCTGCTGCGCCGGATGGCGGGGCGCAGCGTCAACCTGATCGAGCACGGCCGACTGACCTACGACCCGAGCAGCCGCGAAACCCTGTTGGGCGGCCAGCCGGTGGACCTGTCCCGACGTGAACAGGCGCTCTTGCAGGCGCTGCTGCACAACAAAGGCCGGGTGCTGTCCAGCGAGCAACTCAAGGACAGCGTCTACGGCTTCAACGATGAACTGGAAAGCAACGCCCTCAACGTGCATATCCATCACCTGCGGCGCAAGTTGGGCAATGGCATCGTCGAGACCGTACGCGGCCTGGGTTATCGCCTCGGCCCGGCAGACGATGGCGAGAACGTTTCGTGAAAAGCCTGCGCCTGCGCCTGACGTTCAAGCTCGGCGCCGCGTTTGTGCTGATCTGGGCACTGGCGGCGGCCTGGATGCTCAACGACCTGCGCAACCAGATGATGTTCTCCCTCGACCAGCGCCTGGTGGCGTCGGCGCGCATGGTGGCGGGCCTGACCGAGCAGATGCCGGGCCTGGCCAGTGTCAGCGGCGGCGCGCATTTCAGCGCCGAGCAACTGAATGTGCCGGGGGGCATGGCGTGCCAGGTCAGCTCCTTGCGCGGGGAAATCCTCGCCCGCAGCCATACCACGCCGGATGAGGGCCTGGAGTCGCGCAAGAGCGGCTTTCGTGACCAGGTCATCGATGGCGTGGGCTGGCGCAGTTTTACCCTGTCCCGTGGCGACCTGTTGATCACCACCGCCGACCGCCAGGTGGAGCGCGAGGCGCTGAACCTGTCGATCCTGCTAGCCGCCTCGGTGCCGGTGGGCGTGGCGATGCTCGGTTGCCTGTGCCTGTTGTGGCTGGGTATCGGCCAGAGCCTGCTGCCGCTCAACCGCATGCGTGACGCGCTGATGCGCCGCAGTGCCGATTCCCTCGAGCCGTTGCAGATCCACCCGCTGCCCAGCGAGCTCAAGCCGCTGCTCGACACCCAGAACCAACTGCTGCAACGCATCGCCAAGACCATCGAGCGCGAACGCCGCCTCACCGGCGACGCCGCCCACGAGCTGCGCAGCCCGCTGACGGCGATCAAGACCCACCTGCAAGTGGCGCGCATGACCGAAGGCGCGGCCCGCGACCAGTCCCTGGCCCATGCCGAGGAGGGCGCCGACCGCTTGCATCGCACCCTGGAGCAATTGCTGCTGTTGGCGCGGGTGGAAGGCAGCCTGTCATTCGACGATGGCGTGCAGTCCAGCGCCGAGGAAGTCGCACGGCTGGCGATCCAGGATGCGAATGCCGGCGATAATGGGCGTATCGACCTGAACCTGGCGGATAACCTCAGCGAAACCCCGGTGGACATGCCGGTGGGCCTGGCAGTCGCCGCCCTGCGCAACCTGCTGGACAACGCCCTGCGCCATACACCCGCAGACACACGGGTGGAGCTCAGCGTGTTCACCGCCGCCGACCACGTGATCTTCCGCGTGCGCGACCACGGCAAGCAGATCTCCCCCGAAGACCTGCAATACCTCACCCAACGCTTCTGGCGCAATGGCAACAGCGAGGGCTGTGGCCTGGGCCTGGCGATCGTGCAGGCGATCGTGCAGCGCTGTTCCTGCTCATTGAAGTTCGACAGCCAGGTGGATGGCCTGCGCGTTGACCTGGGCATGCCGTTGCGGCGCTGACCGCGTTCTTTCACGTGCCAAATAGTTACCGCCCGCTTGAGGTGCAAGCCTTCAGGATGGCGGTAATTTTTTTGCGCTTGAACGGGCCGAAAGACTCGGCCTGTATTGAAAAGGACGGTTCTTATGTTGGTCATCGATACCAGTTTCCCCGCCAGGGATTTCAACGAACGTCACGGCGAACCCGTGCGGCAGGTGATCCTGCATTACACCGCGGCCCCGTTCGCCTCCTCCTTGCGCACCCTCACCCGTAACGGGGTCAGCGCGCATTACCTGCTGCCGGATCCCCATGAGCCCGGCTACCGCGCCGCCGGGTATGACGAGTTGCGCGTGTTTCGCCTGGTGCACGAAAACCAGCGCGCCTGGCATGCCGGGGCGAGCCACTGGGGTGGGCGCGATAACCTCAACAGTCGGGCGATCGGCATCGAAATCGTCAACCTGGCCCGGGATGACGGCGGCGTATTCACCTTTCCCGCGTACGGCCAGGAGCAGGTGGCGGTGTTGATCGCATTGCTTCGCGACATCCTTGGGCGTTACCCGCAGATCGGACTGGCCGACATTCTTGGGCATTCGGACGTGGCGTACTGGCGCAAGAGCGATCCGGGACCGCGCCTGCCGTGGCGCGGTTTGTTCGAGGCGGGAGTCGGGGCGTGGTTCGACGAGTCGACGCGGGCCATGTACCAGCGCCGGTTTTGTGTCGGGCTGCCGCCTGAAGTGGAGGTGGAGCGGGCATTTCAGCGCTATGGCTATAAGCCGGCGCAGAATCGCCAGGCGTTCGAGCAGCGCACCCGGGCGTTTCAGATGCACTTTCGGGCGCGGGATTATGGTGGTGTGTTGGATGCCGAGACCTGCGCGATCCTGTATGCCTTGAACGAAAAATACCGCGGACTTTGATCTCATCCATCAGTCAACCATCACTGTCCCCTAAATCCTTTTCTCGCTGGTGCGTCTCCAGAACAGGAAATCCGTGCGCATGCCCTTGGGCCAGACGCCAACGGATCGGCAGTTTGGTCACCATCATCCGCGTATTGAGGGATCGAGAGATGTCAGTCGCTACCAGCCGTATCGAAGATACCCAGGTGCATGAAACGCTTTATCAGTTCGACGAAAGCCCGCTGCTGGCCCGCCAGCGCCAGCAGGAATCCAACGCCCGCAGTTACCCACGGCGCATTCCCCTGGCGCTCAAGCGCGCCAAGGGGATCTACGTGGAAGACGTGGAGGGTCGCAGTTTCATCGACTGCCTGGCCGGCGCCGGCACCCTGGCGTTGGGTCACAACCACCCGGTGGTGATCCAGGCCATCCAGCAAGTGCTGAGCGACGAACTGCCGTTGCACACCCTGGACCTGACCACGCCGGTCAAGGACCAGTTCGTGCAGGACCTGTTCGGCCTGCTGCCGGCGGAGTTGGCGCGGGAAGCCAAGATCCAGTTCTGCGGCCCCACCGGTACCGATGCCGTGGAAGCGGCGTTGAAATTGGTGCGCACTGCCACGGGGCGCAGCACGGTGCTGTCGTTCCAGGGCGGTTATCACGGCATGAGCCAGGGCGCGTTGAGCCTGATGGGCAGCCTGGGGCCGAAAAAACCCTTGGGTGCCTTGCTCGGCAATGGCGTGCAGTTTTTGCCATTCCCTTACGACTACCGTTGCCCGTTCGGTCTCGGCGGCGCAGAAGGCGTGCGGGTCAACCTGCATTACCTGGAAAACCTGCTCAACGATCCTGAAGCCGGGGTGTTGCTGCCGGCGGCGGTGATTGTCGAAGTGGTGCAGGGCGAGGGCGGGGTGATCCCGGCCGATCTCGACTGGCTGCGCGGCCTGCGGCGCATCACCGAACAGGCCGGCGTGGCGTTGATTGTCGATGAGATTCAGAGCGGTTTCGGCCGTACCGGCAAGATGTTTGCCTTCGAGCACGCCGGCATCATTCCGGATGTGGTGGTGATGTCCAAGGCCATCGGCGGCAGCCTGCCGTTGGCGGTGGTGGTGTATCGCGACTGGCTCGACACCTGGCTGCCGGGCGCCCATGCCGGGACATTCCGTGGCAATCAGATGGCCATGGCGGCCGGTTCGGCGGTGATGCGCTACCTCAAGGAGCACGACCTGGCCCGCCACGCGACCGCCATGGGCGAGCGCCTGGGCGAACACCTGCGCATCCTGCAGCGTGACTACCCGCACCTGGGGGATATTCGCGGGCGCGGGCTGATGCTCGGCGTGGAACTGGTGGACCCGGACGGCACCCTGGATATCCAGGGCCACCCGCCGGTGCATCGCCAGCTGGCACCGCTGGTACAGCGCGAATGCCTCAAGCGCGGCCTGATCCTCGAGCTGGGCGGCCGGCATGGCAGCGTGGTGCGCTTCCTGCCGCCACTGGTGATCAGCGCCGCCGAGATCGACCGCGTGGCCGAGATCTTCGGGCGCGCCCTGGCGGCAGCCGTCGCCAGCCTCTAATTTTTTGGCGTGTTGGTACGTTTCTACAGATATCAGCGCTGCGCGTGGTGCGCAGCCAGCCTTTGAGCGATGGAGAACAGCAATGACCTCAGTATTTGACCGCGACGACATCCTGTTTCAGGTAGTGGTCAACCATGAAGAACAGTATTCCATCTGGCCCGACTACAAGGCCGTGCCGGAAGGCTGGCGCACCGTGGGCAAGAGCGGCCTGAAGAAAGAGTGCCTGGCCTACATCGAAGAAACCTGGACCGATATGCGTCCGTTGAGCCTGCGCCAGAAGATGGACGGCGCAACGCTGGCCTGACGCAAAACCTTCAGTAGGCCGGCCTGTTATGGTGGGCGGGCCTGTTGTGGCAAGCAGGCTTTTTGTGGCAAGCGGGCTTGTTGTGGTGAGCGGGCTTGCCCCGCGCTGGGCTGCGAAGCAGCCCCACTCAAGAAGCACTCGGTGTATCAGGCATAACTCAGCGGCTGGTTTTGGGGCTGCTTCGCAGCCCAGCGCGGGGCAAGCCCGCTCACCACAAAAAGCTCACCACAATAAGTTCACCACAAACCACAATAAGCTCATCACATTCGCCCTGACCTTACGCGTTCTTGTCCTTCTCCAACCCCCCCGCAGCCCCCGTCACCACCTGCACACTCAAGCGCGGCGTGGCCAGGTCCAGACCGGCTTCATCCAGATGCCGCTTCAGCGACAGGTTGAACGCCCGCGACACTTCCCACTGCTTGATCGGCGCCGTCTTGAAGCGCGCGCGCAGGATCGCACTGCCTGACTCGAAGCTTTCCACCCCCTGGATCTCCAGCGGCGACCAGATATTGCGGCGTTGCAGCGGATCGTTGCGCATTTTCTGGCCGACATCGCGCATCAGCTTGATCGCATCGTCGATTTCCATGTTGTACGGGATCGCCACCCGGAAGATCGCATAGCCGAACTCCCGCGAGTAGTTCTTGATGCTCTTGATCTCGCTGAACGGGATGGTGTGCACGATGCCGTCAATGTCGCGCAGGCGCACGGTACGGATGGTCAGGCCTTCGACGGTGCCGAGGTGGCCGCCGACGTCCACGTAGTCATCGATGGCCAGGGAGTCTTCGATGATGATGAACAGGCCGGTGATCAAGTCGGCCACCAGTGACTGCGCACCAAAACCGATGGCCAGGCCGATCACACCGGCACCGGCCAGCAGTGGCGTGACGTTCATGCCCATGTTCGCCAGGGCGACGATGGCGGCGATGATGAAGATGGTCACGAACAGCACGTTGCGGATCAGCGGCATCATGGTCTGCGCGCGGGCATTGGCCAGGCCTTTGCGCGAGCGGGTGAGGGCGTGATGGATGGCGGTGTCGCTGAGGATCCAGATCAACCAGGCAAATAGCAGCGTGCCGCCCAGGCCGAACAGCTTGACGCTGATTTCATGGCCGTCGCCTTCGGTAAAGCGGATCAGCGACAGGCCCCAGACCCGCAGCCCGAGTTCGATAAACACCAGCCACACCACCAGGTGGGCGAGGGTGTAGACGAAGCTTTTCAGGCGTTCGGAGTACAGCGCATGGCGCTTGTGCCCCCGTTGCGGCTTGAGTGCGTGGCGCCGCACCAGGCCGTTGATCACCATGCACAACACCAGCAACACCGTGCACAACAGCGACTGGCGCAGGGCGGTGCTGGTGTCGCCGGCGGAGACGAAGGTGGCGAACAGCGAGATGCCCACCAACAGCAAGGCGGGGATGTACCAGAAGGTGCCGACGATCTCGATGGTGTCGCTGAGGGCGCGGCGGGTCAGGCGGCGCGACAGGGGCTGGTTGCGGATCAGGTGGGCGATCGGCCGTCGGAAACGCAGGATGAACACGCCGGTGGACAGCGCGGCCATCACATTGGCGACCGTGGCCGCCGTGTGGGCCAGGTGCTGGCCGAGCGCAGCCACCAGCCGCGGGTCGCTCAAGGCTTCACCGAAGGCGGCAAAGCTGCCGATCCACCACAGCGGGCGGAACGCCTGGTGGCGCAGGATATACAGCGCGCGGTGGCGGTGCGGGCCGTCGAGCAGGGAGAAGGCAATCACGCAGATCGCCGAGAAACAGGTGCCGACCACCAGCGCATACGCCAGCACCATCGCCAGGGATTTGCCCAGGGACGAGGGCAGGGCGTAGCTCAGGTACACGGTGATCACCAGTGCGATCAGCCAGGGCCCCAGCTTGCGCAGGGCGAAGCGCAGCATGTCCCAGGTACGCGGGTGTTGCGGCAGCTCCTCGGGCAGGCCGAAGCGCTCGCGTACCCGGTGGCTCAGCCAGATCAACGCGGCTGCCAGCAGGCTCCATACCGCGAGAATCACTGCAAAGCCGAAAATGATCGGCAGCCATTCGCTGGCCGGCAGCATCAGGGCGCTGAGTTCGTCCTTGGCCAGGTCGATTTCATTCGACCAGCGCCCCAGCGGGCTGTCGGCGCCGGAGAACTGCTGCTCCAGGCCCGACAGCGTACTGCCGATCAGCCCGAGCACGCCTTGCTCGGCGGCGGGCTGGGCCTTCTGGGTAGCGGCGCGCAGCTTCTTCAAGTCGCTCAGTAACTGGGTGCGTTGCTGGTCGTTTTCCAGGGTCTTGATCACCTCGTCCAGCGACTGCCCCAACGGCACTTCGGCCTGGGGTTGGGCCTTGGTGGTGCCGAGCAGCCCGGGCAGGCCCACCGCTTGGGCGGACGAGAGCGGCAGCAGCGTGAGCAGGGCGATCAGGAAACAGCAGGGCAGGGCAAACAGACGGGAAAGCACGAGGCGGTCAACCTTGGAAACGACGGGTTGAGCGAGTGTACGAGTGCAAGCGTCATTCGGCCAGTTTGGCGAGGATCTTGTACACCACGGTGCCCAGGATCAGCAGCATGCCGACCCACATGCCGAACACGCCGAGGGGCTTGTCGCGGAAGTTGAAGCCAACGGCGAGCATGATCATGCCGATCAGGATAGGGATAAGCATGGCGTGGAAGGAGGACATGGAGATCATGGGGCGACGGCCTTGTCGGAGTGGGAATACTGACAAGTCTAGGTCGGATTGCAGGAAATGCAGGTGATGCAGATCAGGTGGACGTAAACCAAATGTGGGGGGCAAGTGCGAATCGTCGCACCGCCCCTCCCACATGTTGACGACATCCAGTCCTGGTCTTAGGGCAGGTCGTGGCTGGCGTAGAACGCGCCCAACACCTTCACCAGATGCGCCAGGTCATGGCTGCCGCACAGTTCACGAATGGAGTGCATGGCAAACGTCGGCAAACCGATATCCACCGTACGCACACCCAGGTGGCTGGCGGTGATCGGGCCGATGGTCGAGCCGCAGCCCATGTCGCTGCGCACCACGAAGCTCTGCACCGGCACTTCCTGGGCCATGCACAGATGACGGAAGAACCCGGCGGTTTCGCTGTTGGTGGCGTAGCGCTGGTTGCTGTTGACCTTGATCACCGGGCCGGCATTGAGCTTGGGGCCGTGGTTGGCGTCGTGCTTATCGGCGTAGTTGGGGTGTACGCCGTGGGCATTGTCGGCCGACACCAGCAGGGATTTCTGAATGGTGCGTACGAATTCATCACCTTCAGGCAACAGGCGACGCAGGGTCTGTTCCAGCATCGGGCCGTCGGCACCGCAGGCCGAGCAGGAACCGACTTCCTCGTGGTCGTTGCACACCAGCACGCAGGTTTCGTCGCTCTCGCTGGTGAGCAAGGCTTGCAGGCCGGCGTAGCACGACAGCAGGTTGTCGAGGCGTGCGCCGGCGATGAAGTCGCCGTTCAGGCCGATGACGGCGGCGCTCTGGGTGTCGTAGAAGCTCAACTCGTAGTCGAGTACCACATCGGCGTTCAGTCCATGCTCCCGTGCCAACTGCTCGGTGAGCACGGCACGGAAGTCCACGCGTTCATCACCGGCAAATTGCGCGAGGATCGGCGGCAATTCGGTCTGGGCATTGATCGCCCAGCCCTGGTTGGCTTCACGGTTCAGGTGAATGGCCAGGTTGGGGATGATAGCGATGGGCAGCTTGAAGTCGATCAGCTGGCTTTCGACCTTGCCGTCGCGACGGAAGGTGACGCGGCCGGCCAGGGACAGGTCGCGGTCGAACCACGGCGCCAGCAGCGCGCCGCCGTAGACTTCCACGCCGAGTTGCCAGAAGCCCTGGCGTTGCAGCTCAGGCTGGGGCTTGACCCGCAGGCACGGGCTGTCGGTATGGGCGCCGACCAGGCGAATCCCGCCTTGCAACGGCGAATGGCGGCCGAGCTTGAAGGCGATGATCGAGGAATCGTTGCGGGTCACGTAGTAGCGACCGTTGGCTTCGGTGGCCCAAGTCTCGCGCTCGTCGAGGCGCTGGAAACCGGCCGCTTCCAGGCGCTGGGCCAGGGCGGCGGTGGCATGAAAAGGAGTAGGGGAGGCCTTGAGGAAGTCGATCAGGCCTTGATTCAACGCTTCGCGCATAAATAGCTCCAGACAGCAATGCGCGGAGTTTACCGTTCGAGGGCGAGAAGTGCACAGAACAAATGTGGGAGGGGGCAAGTCGCACCGCCCCTCCTACATGTACTGTATTTAAAGCTTTAGAAGGGCGCCGGGCACTCAAAGCGCAAGCGCTCACCGCTTTGCGGGTGAGTGAAGCTCAGCATGCTCGCGTGCAGGCACAGGCGCGGCCAGGCAGCCAGGGCCTGTTCATGGGCATACAGGCCGTCACCGAGCAACGGATGCCCGATGGACAGCATGTGCACGCGCAACTGGTGCGACCTTCCGGTAATCGGCGTCAGCTCGACGCGGCACCAGTCGCCACAGCGTTCCAGCACTTTCCAGAAGGTCAGCGCATGCTTGCCGAACTCGTGGTCCACCACATGGCGGGGTTTGGTCGGCGGGTCGTAGCGCAGGGGCAGGTCGATGCTGCCGCTGTCCAGTTCCGGCTGGCCCCAGGCCAACGCGGTGTAGGCCTTTTCGGTTTCGCGGTCGTGAAACTGGCGGGACAGTTCGCGATGGGTATCGGCGTCCCGGGCCAGCAGGATGATCCCCGAGGTTTCCCAGTCCAGGCGATGGACGATGCGGGCTTCGGGGTAGCCGTTTTCCTGCAGGCGGGTGATCAGGCAGTCCTTGTTGTCATCGGCGCGGCCGGGCACCGAGAGCAACAGGGTCGGCTTGTTCACCACCAGGACAGCGTCGTCCTGATGCAGGATATGAATAGTGGACAGCGGCATTAAACAGCCTCGTAACAAACGCCAACGGCGGCTCGACCACCCGGTTCCCGCAAAGGGATCAAGGTGACCGAGCCGCCGTGGCGGCCGCCTGTTCGATCAACGATCAGGCAGGGTGATATTGAGTTCCAGAATCGAGCAGCTGCCGTCATTTTCCAGGGCGACATGCACGTCATCGTTGCCGATATTGACGTACTTGCGGATCACCTCCACCAGCTCCTTCTGCAAGGCTGGCAGGTAATCCGGGGTACTGCGTTGGCCGCGTTCGTGCGCCACGATGATCTGTAGACGCTCTTTCGCGACCGACGCGGTGCTTGGCTTTTTGTTGGCGCGAAAGAAGTCGAGAAATTTCATTGTTTAGTTGCCTCCAAAGATACGCTCGAAGAATCCCTTCTTCTTAACATCGAGGAAGCGATGTTCCACGGTCTTGCCCAGCAAGCGATCAACCGCATCGCTGTACGCCTGGCCGGCGTCGCTCTGGTCGTCGAGAATCACCGGGACGCCCTGGTTGGACGCCTTCAGCACCGCCTGGGATTCCGGGATCACACCCAGCAGGGTCACGGCGAGGATTTCCTTGACGTCCTCAACACCGAGCATTTCGCCGTTGCTGACGCGCTCAGGGTTGTAGCGGGTGAGCAGCAGGTGTTCCTTGATCGGGTCCTGGCCTTCCTCGGCGCGCTTGGACTTGCTGGCCAACAGGCCGAGCATGCGGTCCGAGTCACGTACCGAAGACACTTCCGGGTTGGTCACCACGATGGCTTCATCGGCGAAGTACATCGCCAGGTGAGCACCGGTTTCGATACCGGCCGGGGAGTCGCAGACCACGTACTCGAAGGTTTCCTTCAGTTCAGCGAGGACCTTGCCTACGCCTTCCTTGGTCAGCGCATCTTTGTCGCGGGTCTGGCTGGCGGCCAGTACATACAGGTTCTCAAGGCGCTTGTCCTTGATCAGGGCCTGTTGCAGGTTGGCTTCGCCGTTCACCACGTTGACGAAGTCGTACACCACGCGGCGTTCGCAGCCCATGATCAGGTCGAGGTTACGCAAACCGACGTCGAAGTCGACGATGACTGTCTTGTGGCCGCGCAGAGCGAGGCCGGTACCGATAGCGGCGCTGGTGGTGGTCTTACCCACACCACCCTTGCCGGATGTAACCACGAGAATCTTGGCCAAGGTGTTTCACCCCTAAGGAAAAAGGACTTTTCAGCCCCTGAAAAACATCTCTTGGAACTCGCCGCAGGCGGACAGCCTTTGTAGGAAAAAAGACGGGTTTTCGCAGGAAAAACGCCAACCTTCAAATGTTCCTACGCAAGTAATGCCAGTTTCGCTGTGCTATCAGAGTCTAGAGATGCTTGGAAAATGCGGCAGTATCCGTTAAAGACGGATGATGTTCAACACATCGCCCGACAGGCTGACCTGCACCGCGGCTCCCCACAGCGGATCGCGGCGCAAATCTTCCGAAACCTTGTACTGGCCCGCGATGGACACCAGCTCAGCGGTCAATTGCTGGCAAAAAATGCGCGCCTTGGTATCCCCCTTGATGCCGGCGAGGGCACGTCCGCGCATCGGGCCGTATACATGGATATTGCCATCGGCGAGAAGTTCCGCGCCGGGACTGACCGACGAGATCACCACCAGGTCGCCGCCCTGGGCGTAAATCTGCTGTCCGCCGCGTACGGGCGTGGTGATTATCTTTGTAGGCTTGATCGTCGGTTCCGCTGGTTTTTCCGGTTTTTTCTGCACTTCGCCGACCAAAGGTTCCAGTGGACGCTCACGCGCGCCGGAGGGTGGCAGTACTGGCAGTTCAATGGCGATGGCGGCGGCAATGTCTTCGATGCGGCTGGCACGAATCGCCAGGGTTCGCAGGCCGTGGGAGCGGCACACGCGCATCAGGCCGGGCAGGTCGATGCTGCCCTGGCCGGCCGGCAGTTTGTCCAGGGCCAGTACCAGCGGGGCGTTGTTGAAGAAGTTCGGCGCCAGGGCGACCTTGGCGGCGAGCTGGCGGTCCAGGGCGTCGAGGTCGTTGCGGGCCAGTTCCAGCACGGTGATGGCGAGCATGCTGCCTTTCAGCTGGAACACGGGATCTTGGTCTAGCGGTTCGGTTTGGCTCATGGTCGGCAAAAAGCGGCTTGTCACGAAAAGTGTCGAGACTTATAACGAGAACACTCACTGGCCGCAAGCCGAGTCGAACCGTTGTAGAATGCGCGGCCCTGTCTTTCCCGGAATCTGTAATGGATCGCCCGCGTTTTCGAGCTGTATTTTTTCACCCGCGCTTTTGGCTGTTATGGCTGGGACTCGGCCTGCTGTGGCTGGTGACCCAACTGCCGTACCGTGCGCTGCTGACCATTGGTCGCCTGCTGGGTGCAGGCATGTACCGTGTGGCCGGCGAACGTCGCCGCATCGCCGCACGCAACCTGGAACTGTGTTTCCCGGAAAAATCCCCCGCAGAGCGCAAGAAGCTGCTCAAGGAAAACTTCGCCTCCACCGGCATTGCCTTCTTCGAAATGGCCATGAGCTGGTGGTGGTCGCGCCAGCGCCTGGCGCGCCTGGCCCATGTCGAAGGCCTGGAACACCTCAAGCAGGCCCAACTGGATGGCAAGGGCGTGATCCTCATGGCCCTGCACTTCACCACCCTGGAAATCGGCGCGGCCCTGCTGGGGCAGAAGCACACCATCGACGGCATGTACCGCGAGCACGGCAACCCGCTGTTCGACTATATCCAGCGCCGTGGCCGCGAGCGGCATAACCTCGACTCCCTGGCGGTCGAGCGCGAAGACGTGCGCGGCATGCTCAAGCTGCTGCGTGCCGGCCGCGCCATCTGGTATGCACCGGACCAGGACTACGGCGCCAAGCAAAGTATCTTCGTGCCGCTGTTCGGCATCCAGGCCGCCACCGTGCCTGCCACCAGCAAGTTCGCCAAGCTGGGCAAGGCGCTGGTGGTGCCGTTCACCCAGCAGCGCCTGGCGGACGGCAGCGGTTACCGCCTGGTGATCCACCCGCCGTTGACCGACTTCCCCGGCGAAAGCGATGAAGTCGACTGCCTGCGCATCAACCAGTGGGTGGAAGCCTCGGTGCGTGAATGTCCCGAGCAATACCTGTGGACCCACCGCCGCTTCAAGAGTCGGCCACCGGGCGAACCCAAGCTGTACGAAAAACGCCGTCGCTAAGACCGAATTTCCCCCACATGGAGTGATGCAATGCGCGCAGCTGAACCGGTTACAGGCTTGATTCTTTCCGGCGGCGGGGCGCGAGCGGCGTATCAGGTGGGGGTATTGGCGGCGATTGCCGAGCTGTTGCCGCCGGGGGCTCCCAACCCTTTTCCGGTGATCGTCGGCACGTCGGCCGGTGCGATCAATGCGGTGAGCCTGGCCAGCGGTGCGATGGACTTCACGGCGGCGATCCAGCGCCTGACTGCGTTCTGGCAGGGGTTTCGCAGCCACCTGGTATTGCGCAGCGATTGGCCGGGGGTGGTGCGCCAGGCGAGTCGCTTCTTTACCCACAGCTTGCTGGGGCTGGGCCGGCAGTTGCCGGTGGCGCTGCTCAACAGCTCGCCGCTGCGGGACTTGTTGCAGGACAAACTGCATTTGGCAGGTATCGACGAGGCCATCCGCCAACAGCACCTGCATGCGGTCGCCGTCACGGCCTTCGGCTATGAATCCGGGCAGGCGGTGACCTTCTATCAGGGCGGCGGCACCATCGACGCCTGGTTGCGCCATCGGCGTATCGGAGTGCCGACGCAACTGACCGTTGAACACCTGCTGGCCAGTTCGGCGATCCCCTTGCTGTTTGCCCCGGTGAAACTCGACCAGGAATACTTCGGTGACGGCGCGGTGCGCCAATCCGCCCCCATCAGCCCGGCGCTGCACCTGGGGGCGACCCGGGTGCTGGTGGTGGGTGTCAGCGGTAACCCGCGGGGCAATGAACCGATGGCGCAACGCACCTATACCGGCCAGGAGCCGACGTTGGCCCAGATCGGCGGGCATATGCTCAACAGCACGTTCATTGACAGCCTGGAAAGCGATATCGAACTGCTGGAGCGTCTGAACCAGTTCAGCCATCACCAGCCAGCCGACAGCGCGGCCCGTGGCCTGGCACCGGTGGAAGTGCTGGTCATTGCGCCAAGCCAGCCGATCGACGAAATCGCCGCAAGGCATCGGCAGGAATTGCCGGCGGCATTGCGTCTGTTCCTGCGTGGGCCGGGGGCGACCAAGACGAGCGGGGCAGGGGTGCTGAGTTACTTGCTGTTCGAGGCGGGGTATTGCAGCGAGTTGATTGAGTTGGGCAGGAAGGATGCGCTGGCCAAGCGTGAAGAGATCATGCGGTTCCTGGGCCTGCCGCCTATCTGAATGTGGGAGGGAGCAAGTCCCTCCCACATGTGTCTTGCAGTAGCTTTTAGAAGTGATACTTGACCAGGAAGCTCGCCGTGTCCTGGGTCGTCTTGAACGCGCCGGAATCCTCGATCCCGTACTTGTTCTTCCAGTAGTCGTATTCAAAGCCCACGTACAACTGCTTGTCGCCCCAATGCAGCGCCTTGCCCAAGTCGTATTTGACCTGCGGGTTGAAGTGCAGGTTGGCGTGGTAAGTGCCACGGGCGTTCTTGTCGTTGTCCACCACCCAATCCATGAAGCCGTCGATCAGGATATTCGAGTTGCCCACCGGCAGGGTGTACGACCATACCGGGGTGATCTGCCATACACCGTCGCCTGGGCGATTGCCTTCGGTCTGGCGCTGGTAGAAGTTCAGCTGGAAGTAGTCGAAGCCCGGGATGTTCAGGTCGAAGCCAGGGCCGAGCAGGTACGACTCGTTGTCGCCTTCGCCGAACTCATACGTGAAGGCCAGCAACACATCCTTGATCGGGCCGAAGGACAGGTCCTGGTCGAAAATCTTGCCGAACGACAGTCGCGGGCTGATCTCACCGTAATACGTGCTTGGGCCGACGTTGCCGTCTTCCTTGCCGTTGTAAAAGATGCGGTCGACGAAGACGAAGTTGTCGCCGTACTTCCAGGCATCGGCATGTTCGAACGTGACGGTTTGCTGGATCTGCGGGTTGACGGTAAAGCTCTTGCCCCACAGATACGTCAGGCTGTTGTTCTGCCACTGCAACAAGTCACCGGCCACGGCCTGGCCGCCGGCCAGCAGGGATCCCGCCAGCATCAGGCCTTTGAACAGAGGTTTCATTCGGTTGCTCCCGAGTTAAAGTTTTATGGTTTTTCTTCTACACAAGCGCTCTGGTGCGGCGCCTTTAGTGGTTACAAAAGTGGTCTGAATGGTCAGCTTTATTACTACAGCAAGACCCGCGCCAAGGCGGTAAACAACCGTCGATTCAAGCGGGCGCGGAGAATACTGGCTCCCACGTCAGGGCTCAAGTGCGCCGTTACAGCGCGCACAGGGCGACAATGGGGCACGTGTCAGGTATGGGCGGGGTCGACTACGGGGCGTTCGGCCCCGCCGAGAATGTTGAACAGGATATTCAGCGACAGTGCGCTGAGGGTGGCCATGGCGATGCCGCTGTGGGTGATCGGGCTCATCCACACGGGCAACTGTGCGAAGAACTCCGGGCGCACCACGGGGATCAGGCCCATGCCGATGCTCACCGCCACCAGCAACTGGTTGCGACGGTCGGCGATATCGGCCTCCTGGAGGATCTTGATGCCGGTGGCCGCCACCATGCCGAACATGGCGATCGCCGCCCCACCGAGTACCGCCGGGGGAATCGACGCCACCAGGTACGCGGCCTTGGGCAACAGGCTGAGCACAATCAGGAAGGCACCGGCCATGATCGTCACCGAGCGGCAACGCACGCCGGTCATCTGCACCAGGCCGATGTTCTGCGCGAAGGAGGAATGGGTGAAGGTGTTGAAGAAACCGGCGAAGAACGACGCACCGGCATCACACAGCAAGCCACGGCGCAGCATTTTCGGCGTGACGTCCTGGCCGGTGATCTTGCCCAGCGCCAGGAACATTCCGGTGGATTCGACGAAGATGATCACCACCACCAGGCACATCGACAGGATCGGCGCCAGTTCGAACCTGGGCATGCCGAAGTGCAGCGGCGTCACCACTTGCACCCACGGCGCCTGGGCCAGGCCGCTGAGGTCAACCATGCCGATGGCCCCGCACAGGGCGTAACCCAGGCCCATGCCGATCAGCACCGAGATATTCACCCAGAAGCCGCGCATGAAGCGGTTGATCAGCAGGATGGTCGCCAGTACCAGGGCGGCAATCGCCAGGTAAATCGGTGAGCCGAAGGTGGCCGCTGCGCTGCCGCCACCGGCCCAGTTCACGGCCACGGGGAACAGCGACAGGCCGATGGCCGTGATCACGGTGCCGGTCACCAGCGGCGGAAAAAAGCGTACGACCTTGGACATGAACGGTGCGATCAGCATGCCGAAGAACCCGGCGGCGATGGTAGCGCCGAAGATGCCCTGCAAGCCGATACCGGGCATGCCGGCCATGGCGACCATGCTGCCCACAGCGGCGAAACTGGCGCCCATCATCACCGGCATACGGATGCCCACCGGGCCGATGCCGAATGACTGCACCAGGGTGGCGATGCCGGCTACCAGCAGGTCGGCGTTGATCAGAAAGGCGATTTCTTCACGGCTCAGGCCGGCGGCCTGGCCAATGATCAGGGGGACGGCGACGGCGCCGCCGTACATCAGCAAGACGTGTTGCAGGCCTACCAGAATCAGTTGCAAGAGGGGCAGCCGCACCATGGCGGGTGCGGCAGGAATCTGCGGTTCGACTAACTCGGTCATGCAACACCTCGGATCTTTTTTATTTTTGTGTTGTGTGGAACGCAATCTTCAAAACACTGCAGGTCCAAATGTGGGAGGGGGCAAGCCCCTCCCACATTGGAACTATGTGAATCTGTTAGTTGGTACGCGCCCCCTGATTGATCCACGTGCCAATCAAATCCCTCTCCTGCTGGGTCATCTGGGTGATGTTGCCCAACGGCATGATCTGGCTTGCCACGGCCTGCGCCTGGATACGTGCCGCCTGTTGCTGGATCTGCGCCGGTGTATCGAACATCACGCCGGCCGGGGCGGTGCTGAACAGCGGGCTGGTGGGTTTGGCCGAATGGCACACGGCGCAACGCTCCTGGATCACCCCGTGGACCTTGTCGAAATCAATCGTCGCCTGGGCAGGCGCAGGTGCGGCGGCCGGAGCTGCCGGCGCGGCGGGTTTCAAGCCACCGCCCAATGCGGTTTCCGGCAACGGTTGGTACTCAATGGCCGCCGGTGCCTTGGCGACTTCCGCCACCGGCTTGGGCCCGGTCACATACGCCAGGCAAATCATGGCCAACGCACCCACGGGCAAGGTCCACGCATACTTCTGGCTGTTATGCCGCGTGTTGAAGTAGTGCCGCACCAGCACCGCCGCCACCGCGATCCCGGCCAGGATCAGCCAGTTGTATTGGCTGCCGTAGGTGCTCGGGAAGTGGTTGCTGATCATGATGAACAGCACCGGCAGGGTGAAGTAGTTGTTGTGCCGTGAGCGCAGCAGACCCTTGGCCGGCAGGGCCGGATCGGGCGTGCGGTGCTCGGCGATCGCCGCCACCAACGCGCGCTGCGCCGGCATGATGATGCGGAACACGTTACCGACCATGATGGTGCCGATCACCGCGCCCACGTGCAGGTACGCACCACGGCCGCTGAACACTTTGCTGAAGCCGTACGCGGCGGCAATCAACAGCACGAACAGGATCAAGCCGAGCAGGGCAGGGCGTTTGCCCAGGGCCGAGTCGCAGAGGAAGGAGTAGATGAACCAGCCGGCGAACAGTGAGCCGATGCCCAGCAAGACGCCTTCGCCGCCACTGAGGCTGCTGCCGGGGGCGAGCAGGTAGAGCGTCGGGTTGAGGTAGAACACCACGCACAGCAGCGCGACGCCCGACATCCAGGTGAAATAGGCTTCCCATTTGAACCAGTGCAGGTTGTCCGGCATGGTCGGCGGGGCCAGTTTGTATTTTTCCAGGTGGTAGATACCGCCACCGTGGATCGCCCACAAGTCACCGGACAGGCCGTCCTTGGGGTTGACGCGGTTGAGGTTGTTTTCCAGCCAGACGAAGTAGAACGAAGCGCCGATCCAGGCGACGCCAGTGATCATGTGAACCCAGCGCACGCTGAGGTTCAGCCATTCCAACAGATGTGCTTCCACAGTCTTTACCTCTCGCCTGTCACCCTTGTTGTCGGGTGATCCGGCCTTCTCTTATTGGTGGGGGGCGAGGATCAACCGCTCATCCTCTTTGAAAAAATGCTCATCGCAGTTATTGCCTGTGCCACTGCGATCAACCACCAGGAAGTCATCCCGCTTTTCGATCGTCAGCACCGGGTGGTGCCAGACGCCGCGATGGTAATTGATGCCCTGCCTGCCGTTGGTGACGAAGGCGCGGACCAAGCCTGATACAGGTGCATCGCCAAGTGGCGCGACCACGATCAGAAAGGGGTTGCCGAGCAGCGGAATGAAGGCCTGGCTGCCCAGCGGGTGTCTCTCCAGCATGCACACGGTCAACGGCATATCCAGCGCGTCGGCGCGGAAGATGCTGATGATCGCGTTGTCTTCAGGCTGTGCGGTTTCTACCGTTGCCAGCTTGTGAAAGCGCATGGTCGACCCGTTGTTGATCATGAAGTGATCGCTGCCGTCGGTTTCGATAACGTCTCCGAAAGGGGCGAAGGCTTCTTTGGTCAGGGGTTCGATCATCAGTGTGCGCATGGCTGTCTTCTTATCCGAGTTCTGTGTTGTTAAAACTATTTTGTGTGTGGCAATGAGCTTATGTGGTGAGCGGGCTTGCCCGCGCTGGGCTGCGAAGCGGCCCCAACAAGATCATTGCGTTTCTTCTGTGAAAACGCGGTGTCTGCTTCCAGGGTCGCTTCGCGCCCCAACGCGGGCGGTGCGACGATTCGACAAGCCCGCTCACCACAACAAGCTCTTTTGCCACAGGATTCAGCGTTTACCTGGAGACTTTACCCAGCACACGCAGGCGACTCACACCGCCATCCGGGAACACGTTCAGGCGGATATGGGTGATCGGCCCCAGCGCCTTGATCTGCTCGGCGAAGGTGTGTTCGGCGTGCATTTCCAGTTTCTGCGCCGGCAGCAGTTCGCGCCAGAACAGCGACTGGGTTTCGATCTGGCTGTCGGTGCCGCCCTTCACGAAGGCGCCCTGGATCGAGCAGGTGTCCGGGTAGTTGCCCTTGAAGTGCAGGGTGTCGACGATGATCTTCTCGATTTCGCCGGGGTGGCCCAGGGCGACGATCACCCAGTCATTGCCTGGCGTGCGACGACGGGCAGTTTCCCAGCCATCGCCCATGTTGACGCCACGGCCTGGGTTGAGAATGTTGCTCATGCGCCCGAAGTGTTCATCGGAACACGCCAGTGCGCGACCACCGTTCAATGCGGCAGCCAGGTCGATCTGTTCGTTGTCGCCCACTGCCGACCAGTCGCGGAACGGCACGCCGTACACACGCAGACGGGCCACGCCGCCATCCGGGTAGATGTTGAAACGCAGGTGGCTGAACGCCTGGTCGTTGCTGATCTCGTGGTAGTGGTGGCTGTTGCCTTGCAGCTCGACGGCCGACAGGACTTCTACCCACTGGGTGTTGTCGTCAGGCTCGCCCGAGGCCAGGAAGCAGGCTTCCAGGGAGGCCGACGGCGGGTAGTTGCCGGTGAAGAATGACGTGTCGATGTCCACGCCCTTGATCGAGCCCGGTACGCCCAGGCGGATCACTGCGCTGTCGTAGCCTTCGAAGCGCTTGCGGCGTGACTCCCAGCCGTCCATCCACTTGCCGTTGTCATCGAAAACGCCCTCCTTCCACACGGCCGGGGTCGGCTGGAACAGGCGGTTGGCGTCGGCGAACCAGTCATCTGTCACGGAGATGATCTTGGTGCCCAGGCGGGCGTCGGCCAGGTTGACGAACTTTTCGAAAGGTACGGCGTAAGCTTTCATTCTTCTTGTCTGCCTTAAATTGAGTGGCTGGGGATGGTCGTTTAGAGGGTCAGTAAACGGAACAACGCGATCTTGTTGATCTCGTCCAGCGCGCACTTGAACTCGGCATCCACCGAGTTGTGAATGCGGGTTTCGAACGCGGCGAGAATCTGGTGCCGGTTGCTGCCTTTTACCGCCATGATGAAGGGAAACTTGAACTTGGCCTTGTAGGCATCGTTCAGCTCGGTGAAGCGTGAGAACTCTTCGGCCGTGCAGTGGTGAATCCCCGCGCCAGCTTGCTCATCGGTGCTGGCTTGGGTGAGTTGGCCCTGGACGGCCGCTTTGCCGGCCAGGTCCGGGTGAGCGTTGATCAACGCCAGCTGACTGGCGTGATCGGCGCTCAACAGGATGTCGCTCATGCGCTGGTGCAGGGTTTCGATCTGGTCGATCGAGGCGTCCTGGCCCAGGTCGAAGGCCTTTTCGGCCACCCATGGCGAGTGTTCGTAGATGTCGGCGAAGGCCTGGACGAAGGCGTCACGGCTCAAGGTCGAGGGTTTCAAGGTCTGGAAGGCGCTCATTTGGCCGCTCCCTGGAACGGGTGTACGTCATGCCAGTGGCGGGCGATGTCGACGCGGCGGGTGAACCACACCTGGTCATGGCCCTTGGCGTATTCGATAAAACGCTTCAACGAGGCCAGGCGCGCCGGGCGGCCGATCAGGCGGCAATGCAGGCCGATGGACAGCATCTTCGGTGCCTCGGCGCCTTCGGCATACAGCACGTCGAACGCGTCTTTCAGGTACTCGAAAAAGTCATCGCCCTTGTTGAAACCCTGCACCTGGGTGAAGCGCATATCGTTGGTGTCCAGGGTGTAGGGGATCACCAGGTGCGGCTTGCCGGTGGGGGTGTTGGGTTCCCAGTAGGGCAGGTCGTCGTCGTAGGTGTCGCAGTCGTACAGGAAGCCGCCTTCCTCCATCACCAGCCGCCGCGTGTTCGGGCCGGTGCGCCCGGTGTACCAGCCCAACGGGCGTTCGCCGGTGAGTTCGGTGAGGATGCGGATGGCTTCGAGCATATGCTCGCGCTCCTGGGCCTCGTCCATGTATTGGTAGTCGATCCAGCGGTAGCCGTGGCTGCAGATCTCGTGGCCGGCGTCGACCATGGCGCGGATCACATCCGGGTGACGCTGGGCAGCCATGGCCACGGCGAAGATGGTCAGAGGAATGTCGAATTCCTTGAACAACTTGAGGATGCGCCACACGCCGGCCCGGCTGCCGTATTCGTACAGCGACTCCATGCTCATGTTGCGCTCGCCCTGCAGCGGCTGGGCCGAGACCATTTCCGAAAGGAAGGCTTCGGACTCTTTGTCACCATGCAGAATGTTGCGCTCGCCGCCTTCTTCGTAGTTGAGTACGAACGACAAGGCGATGCGTGCCTTGCCCGGCCAGTGGGGGTGAGGAGGGTTACTGCCGTAACCGATCAGGTCGCGTGGGTAGTCAGCGCTCACTGCAGTCTTCCTTCTTGTTCGTGGTAGCAAGTGTGTGGCGGCCAGCGGAAAGACTGGGTGGCGTCACAGCGATGGGCTGATTGTATACAACTTAATGGTCACTTTGTAAGCCTGTATTTCCGCATTTTTTCCGTGGAGTTGCCGCCGTTCAGCACTGCAAGAAACTTGCCCGATTGGTCAGTAAAGGGACAAAAGGTCTTTTAAAAGCAAGGCTTGCTGGGAATTCCCGCCGAGGATCGAGGCATCGGAGCAAGTACGAAACTTTGTAATTTTTATTGTGTACAATTTTTATTAAAAGTGTCTTAATCGGCCCATCAGCGGCTTTTTGATGCCCCGTAAAGGTGCAGCCTATTTCACTTCATGCAAGGGAGCCCGCCCCATGGGACGACTGACGACACACGTACTCGACGCAGCCCACGGCTGCCCCGGCAGCGCCATCCAGGTTGAGCTGTACCGCGTCGACGGCACGCAGCTGGAACTGGTCGCCACTGCGCTGACCAACAGCGATGGCCGCTGCGACGCGCCGTTACTGCAAGGTGATGACTACCGCAGCGGTGTCTACCAATTGCAATTCAGCGCCGGCGATTACTACCGCGCCCGCGGTGTGCAATTACCGGAGCCGGCCTTCCTGGATGTGGTGGTATTGCGCTTCGGCATCAGCGCCGAACAGGATCACTACCATGTGCCCCTGCTGATTTCGCCCTACAGCTACTCCACCTATCGCGGTAGCTGAGTCGTCACCTGGTTACACCCCCAAGCTCTTCGTTGGTTTTTCGCCCGCCCACACTGCGGGCTTTTTTTGTGCGCGGCACCCGTCAATTATCTAGCGCCCCTTGGGCGTTTGCGCTGCATAGGCTAGGGTTTTCCTCGACGAAGATACCGCCGTGACTTCACCTACCGATCCCGATATGGCTGACGACGATGCGTTGCAGGCCATACGTCGCCAACTGACCCGGTCCATCAACCGCAGCCCCCATCCCAGCCTGTTGATCAATTGGCTGGCCATTGCCGACCTGCGCTGCGCCCAGTCGGCCAAACACCAGTCCCGCCTGATCCTGCATGCGCCCAAGGTGCTGCGGGTGATTCGCGCCGAGCTGCGCAAGGCCTTTGACCTGGACCCGGACGGCCTGCTCTTCACCGAACCCAAGCCGCCGGCAGCCGCGCAGCAGGTCGACAGTCTGACCGACCGCGCGCTACGGCTGATGGTGCTGCCTGCGGTGCCGATCAACCTCAATCAGTTCACGGCTGTCAGCCTCAAGACCGAACCGGCACGCCGGCTGCCGTTTACGCCGCTGGAGGCGTTGCGCCGGGTGATTGCGCTCAACCTTTCGGCTCGACTTGCCCAGGTGCACAGCGCCTATTGGCAGGCGCTGGTGCCGGGTTCCTGGCTGACGCGCCAGGAGCGCTGGGCGGCTTTGCACAAGCAGCAGTTCGCCGACCAGGCCTTTGTGGCGCGGCAGTTGGACGAGCTGTCGGAGGGGGCGATGGGCATGGTCCAGGCGCTGGCGGACGCTCCGACGGCCGAGGCGCGCCGACGCGCCGGTGAGCCATGGGCCAGCGTCCAGGCCAGTGAGTTGATGTGGCCGGGCGTGGGGCCGCGGCTGATGCCGATCCCCGGCGCCCTGCATATTTATCGCGAGGGCGACCCGGCGGGCCGGCCGCACGTGATGTACCTGCCGGGTGCCCGCCGCAACTACTACGAATATCCGTCGTTCGCCCACTTGCGGTGTGGCCTGGTGGCACTGATCAATGGCGCCTCGTTCGACGACCTCTGGCAGTGCCTGCCGCTGCGGCGCCGGCATGAGGTGTGCCGGCCCGAAGACGCGGCGGCGGCGCCCGGACGCGGTGTGGCATTGAGGGGCGATGCGCTGGCATACAGCGCGCAGGCGGTGCTGGAGGGGCAATGGGAAAACGAGTTGGCCTGTGGGATGTCGATCAACCTTGCGCAGGTATTTTCCGCCAGGCGCGAGCCGCTGGAGATGAATGCCGCGCGACTGCTCGCCTATATCGAACGCGCGCGCCGACACTGGGTGGGCAAGGCACGCCTGGGCAGCCTTCGCCGGACGTTGCAGGACTGGGATCAGCATCGGCGGCGCAAGGACATCCTGTTCGCCAGCACCGCCGCGCACCTGCCCGTGAACACGGCGCTGCAACAGCTCAAACGGTATGAAAAAGGCCTGATGGCATTGCTCGACCCGCAGGACGTCGGGGCGGATACCCAGGCCTTTGACGATTTCGTCGTGTTGGAGCAGCGGCGCAAGGTGCACGCGGGCACCCTGCACACGCTGCTGCACGGCGCGCAATTGCAGCTGTTCGACCCCGCCTTCTGGAAGGCGCGCCCCGTCGGTCAAGCCAGGCGCCTGAACGCGCTCATCGACGGGTGGACTGCTGTGCTGCGTGCCGACATCCTCTTGCTGCATCGGCTGCAATTGATCCGCGCAGTCCATCGCGACCTGCTGGTGGATGTGCTGGATACGCCGCTGGCCAGCAAGCGCGCCGGCAGCGATACCCGCGTGCTGTCCGTGCTGGTGGGCAGCGCCGACGCCTTTGAGCCTCTGCACAGCGTATTTGCGGTGACCCGCACCACGGCGCTCAACGATCCGCAACGACGGGTGCCGGTGATGCTGTGCGCGTTGGGGCGCGAGGGTGGCGTGGCGACGTTTGCCAGCCTCGAAGCCTTGTCCCTGGGCATCGAGGCCAGCCTCGACAGCCGTGATGGGTCTGTGTTGTGGCGCTACATCGAGCGGCCGCAGCGCAACGCCATACGTGAACAGGTGGCCAATCAAACCCTGGCGGTGCGCTATGAGGTCAGCGAGGGTAATCCTGTGTTGCTTGCGCTCAAAAGGCTGATGAAGGGGTACCTGCGCCAGCAGCGCGGGTTTGATGGCAGCGCGAATATTTTCAGTGAAACCCGGGATGTCCAATTGACTCGCTCGCTGTTGGCCGTCGAGTTGGAGAAGCACCTCGACGCGCCGGTCAGCGATGCCCTTATTCAAGCACGGGCCCAGGTCGATCTGGTGCGCAAGGCGGCGAGTGCCAAACACAGATTGCCGAGTTGGCTGGCCGAGGCGACGGTGGCGCAACGCAACCGTTTCAAGTACCTGCAGAGCCGCTACCTGGGCAGCGTCCTAGCCTATGAAGAGCGCCTCGGGCAGCGTTTGCCGGATCTGCACAGCTTCGCCCGCCGCCTTTTGATTGCGCGCTTGCGTGAGGACGGCCTGCCGCCGCAACTGGACATCGACACTCCGTTTATCGAAATGCCCGACCGGGTCGATGGCCGCTTCTGCGGTTGGGAAAGCGGCTGTACGGTCGGCGATCGCAAGGAAGTCCTCGCGCCCAGTACTGAGCGTTCGCGCTTGAGCCTGCTGCAACTGGCACTGCACAACCTCGACCCGCAGATGATGTCCACCTGGTGGCGCTTCCGTTATGCCCAGTACCTGCAACCGGCCTGGCGGCAGCAACTGAGCCCGCGTTACCTGATCGGCATGGTGTCCTCGCTGGATATTGGCGGGCGCTACGAAGCCTTGATCAATCGTGCGTTTTATCCCCCCGATGCCGCTGCGCACCGGCTGAGCGACGCACGTGTCCCGGAGCTGCTCAGACGGGCCTTGCAGGCGGGTATCGAGGCGGATCTCCATTCGGCGATTCAGCAGGGGCTGACCCCGAGTGCCCAACGTTTTTTCAACACGGCAATGGCGGCCCGTATGCCCGCGGATTTGCTTGCACACGGCGATCAGTTGCAACTGCACGTGGCGCATCTGGTGGGCCATACCCTGCAGCACGATCGCTATATCGCCGGCATCCTGCTGATTCACGACCTGTTGTCGCAACGCTGCGTGGTCTATTGGCCCAGTGCGCCGGATGCGCGGCACATTCATGAGTACGCCAGCCTGCAAGAGGCCCATGAGCACTTCAATCGTGTCGGGGCGTTGCCCGATTACGTCAGCGCCCTGGCCCGGCATGTTGCGCCGGGCTGGGCGTTTGAAGCCATCGCCCATCACCCGGGCCCGGTGCACGCGCAAGCCGGCTTTTTTCAGCCGAGTAATCTGCTGCCGGGCGCGATCATGCTGCAGGGGCTCTGGCGCGCGGCTGATTTCGTTCGCTCATTCAATATCAAGCACCTGGTGCCCGCGGCGCGTGTCGAGGAGATTGAACAGCAACTGCTTGAGCAAATCGCCAGTGACCCGCTGAACTGGCTGGCCTGGGTCCCGACGTCCCACGCCGATGCCCAGGCCCTGTTGTACCGGGCGCGGGTGCTTGAGTTGCACCGCCAGGCCCAGGCGCACAGTCAGTCCGGCCAGGCGCTGCAGCGCTACCGCGAACAGCGCCTGGAGGCGCAACGTGACACGCGTCGGCGGGCGTTGCTGTCGGTGGTGGTGCCGTTTTTCAGCTTGGGTAACCAGCTGTACGAGTTGCTGCTCACCTCGCGGCGTTATCACCGCTATGGTGATGGGCGCGATGCGGTGGATGTGGCGTTTGGCACGGTGTTTTTGACGATAGACCTGTTACTGACGTTTTTCCCCGGCCCCAAGCTGAAGCCGGGCACTGTGGCGAACCCGGCGGTCCGTTCCATGGGCGCCGGCTTGAATCGTATCCACCGCGCGAGCGTCTCGACGTTGGGCCGGGTCGCCCCATTGGAGCCGTCGCCATCGAGGGGCGCGCGCTTCAATTCCCTGGAACGTTTCAAAACCCAGGGTGCGCCGCAGGAGGCCGTGGCGTTGAAGGGGCCGGGCGAAAAAGGCATCTACGTCAAACACGGCGAGTACTTCATGGTGGACGACACGCACCACTACCCGGTTTACCGACGTGGCGACGAAGCGTATTTCCGCCTGAAGAACCGGCAGGCGCCGGGCACCGATGAGTTGATCCTGACGGTCCATGAGCCCCGGGAATGGCTGCTGGGGGCGGATGCACCCGTGGCCGGGCCGAGTTCGGCCACGCTCACCCCGTGGCCGGCACCTGCCCGAGCACCAGGCTGGCGACCGCCCACGGCACCGATGGCCACCCACAACCGTATTCTTCAGTCCTCCGCGCCGGCGGACTACTGGTTCAGTTGGCGTACCCGGGTGCCTGAAGCCCAGGCGACGAGTACACCGGCTTCCGGGGTGTTTCACGTGCATCTGGAACCGCCCGGTTTTCCCTACGACGCTATTTACATCGGCTCCAGGTATGACACCGCGACGCAATCGGGCGTTGGTTATTACCGGTTGCTTCACCAGGGTGATCACGCACCGTTAAGCACACTCGGGTTTATTGCCAGGAACGAGCCGCTGGTTTCAAAGGCCCAGGTGGATATCGAGCGCTGGACCGGCGGCGCGCTGCAGGAGCAGCCGATTCCGGTGTCGCGCCTGCCATCGGGGGAGTGGCAATTGCACGCGCCGTTGTTCGACGGGCCGCTGGAGCCACAGGTGGGCAGGGCGTTCCCGGGCATTACGCGGCAAAGCCAGGCGTCTGCGATTGCCAGGGTGATTGAGTTGGCCGATTCCTCGCGCTCGGTCACGGCCAGCCATTTGCTCAACCTGCGGGCCACCCTGGACAACTGGTTGACCCCCAACCCTGTGAAGTTGGGCCAGACCGATGATTTGCTCAACCTGCTGCGGCCCACGCCAACGCGGGGCGCCAATCTGTTCATTGGCTACGAAGGCAAGGCGCCGGGTTTCACCCGTGTCGATTTCAGTTCGCCGGTCGCCGTGGCGCCGCGACTCAAGGCCGGTGGTGCGCAGGTCTCCGAAGCACGCAAAACCCTGCAGCGGGAGGCCGTCAGGGCTGTACTGGAGCAGCAGGGCTTCCGCCTTCACGAATGGCGTGTGCGGCGCGGCAAAATCCTCGTGCCTGAGCTGGTTGCCACCCATCCCCATTCGAACAACCTGTACTACGTGACCTATCAGTGGTTCGAACGCGGTTCGGTGGCGTTGAACAAGCGGCTCACTGACCGCTGGCTCCAGGCAGCCATCCGTTCGCACCGGGATTCCGTCCTCGCCGCCACGGTCAGCGGGGCGATGGAGGAACAGCGCCTGGTTCGGATCGTCGCAGGCATCCAGTGGCCGGTGCTGGGGAACCTGGCGCCCAGCGTTTACTTCGTCAAACTGAGCCCACCCGTGCCTTGAGCAGCGAGGCAACGCCGGCGCAGCCGAACAGCGCGGCGCTGACGCGGTTGAACCAGTGTTGGCCGCTGCCGCTGCGCAGGTAGCGCGCAGCACCATGGGCGCCGAGGCCGTAGGCGAGTTTGCACAGCAGGTCGAGGAGCGTCCAGGTGGCGATCATGATCAGTAATTGCGGCAGGAACGGCTGCTGGCTGCTGAGGAACTGCGGCAGGAAGGCGGCGAAAAACAGGATGTCCTTGGGGTTGCTGGCCCCCAGCACAAAGGCGCGGCCGAACAGCGCGCGAAAACGCGGCACCGGCGCCGCCTCCGGGACGGTCGCGCCGTGGGACGGCTGGCGCGATTGCTGCCAGCTCTGCCAGGCGAGGTAGAACAGGTAGAGCGCGCCGACGATCTTCAACGCGCTGAAGAGTTGTTCCGAAGCCAGCAGCAAGGCGCCCAGGCCCAGGGCCGACGCGCTCAACAGGCAGATCGAGGCAATCACCCCACCGAGAAATGCCGGGTACGAGCGGCGCAGGCCGTAGTTCAGGCTGTTGCTGATCATCAGCAACGACAGCGGCCCCGGGATCAGGATCACCACCAGCGCAGCGCCGCTGAACAGCAGCCAGGTTTCCAGACTCATTGCATGCTCCTTTTCTATAGAAAGACGAACTTGGCGATAAAGATCGCGCACAACACCCACAGGCTTACGGAAATCTCGCGGTACTTGCCGGTGCCCGCCTTGAGCGCCACATAGGTGATAAAGCCCAGGGCGATACCGTCGGCGACCGAGAAGGTCAGGGGCATCATGATCGCAGTCACGATGGCCGGGATGCTGTCGGTGGCCTCATCCCAATTGATGTGGGCCATGCTCGCCATCATCAGCATCGCCACGTAGATCAGCGCACCGGCGGTGGCATAGGCCGGGATCATGCCCGCCAGCGGTGCGAAGAACATGGCCGCCACAAACAACACGCCGACCGTCACCGCCGTCAACCCGGTACGGCCACCTGCGGCCACCCCGGCGGCGCTTTCCACGTAGCTGGTCACCGGCGGCACCCCCACCATGGCACCGAACACACTCGAAGCGCTGTCGGCCTTGAGGGCGCGGGACAGGTTATCGATCCTGCCGTCGGCGTTGACCAGCCCGGCGCGTTGCGCAACGCCCATCAGTGTACCTGCAGTGTCAAACATGTGCACAAAAAGGAAGGCAAATACCACGCTGATCATGCTGACATTGAATACACCTTTTATGTCCATGGCCATCCAGGTCGGCGCCAGGCTCGGAGGCGTGGAGAGAATGCCGTTGTAGTGCACCAGGTCCAGGCCCCAGCCGGCCAGGGTCACGGCGATGATGCTGATGAGGATCGCGCCGAACACCCGGTGGTAGCTGAGGATCGCGATCAGCAGGAAACACACCGCCGCCAGCAGCGGCGCCGGCTCGTGCAGCGAACCGAGCTTGATCAGGGTGGCCGGGCTGTCGACGATGATGCCCGCGGTTTTCAGGCCGATCACCCCGAGGAACAGCCCGACACCAGCACCCATGGCGTGGCGCAGGCTCACCGGAATGCTGTTGAGCAGCCATTCACGCACCCGGGAAAGGGTCAGGCCCATGAACAGCACCCCGGAAATAAACACCGCACCCAGCGCGGTTTCCCAGTGGTAACCCATGGTGCCGACCACGGTGTAGGTGAAAAACGCATTCAGGCCCATGCCCGGCGCCAGGCCCACCGGCCAGTTGGCGTACAGGCCCATCAGCAGGCAACCCAGCGCGGCGGCGATGCAGGTGGCGACGAACGCAGCGCCGTGATCGATGCCGGCATCGGCCATGATGTTGGGGTTGACGAAGATGATGTAGGCCATGGTGATGAAGGTGGTGAGCCCGGCGATCAGCTCGGTCTTCACTGTGGTGCCATGCAGGCGCAGTTTGAACAGGCGTTCGAGCCAGCCGTTCTGTGAGGGGGCAAGGTCCAGCGGCGAGGCTTCGGATTTGCGGCTATCCACAGCGAGTACTCCTCAAGCATTTTATTGTTATGTCCAGCGCGGGGCGCTGTGAGGTACCGGCGGGTTTTGTTGACCAATAGGTCAGGAACTCGCACGAAGCGAATTATGCTTTTGTATACAAATAAAGCAAATAATGTTTTCTATTTTCTGCATGAAAAGGATGAAAGGCAAAGCCAGGGCGCCACCGAGGATCAAGGCTGGCCTGCAAGTGCCTGGTTGACTGCGAGCCAACCGTTTACCGCTTCTTCGCCCGCTTCGGCGAAGGCGCGCTGCAACAGCTTCACCTGTTCACGGCGCAGCGATTGCTCGAAACGCAGGCCTTCCTCGGTCAATTCCAGCAGGCGTTTGCGCTTGTCGGTCTCCGACGCAACGCTGTCCACCAGGTGCATTTCCTGCAATTGGCGCAGGGGCATGTTCAGCGCCTGCTTGCTCACTCCGAGCAGTTCCAGCAGTTGCTTGACGCTCAGCGCCGGGTAGCGCGCGATAAAAAACACGATGCGCTGGTGCACGCGGCTCAGGCCACGGCGTTCAAGCATTTCATCGGCCTTGGCAGTGAACGCCTGGTAACCGAAGAAGAACGCTTCCATAGCTTGTTGCTGGCTGCTTTGGTTTTTAAGGTCAAGCATGTTGACGTATCCATTCAAGCTGTCGTAATTTCGGTCAACCAGTTTGACGTATTTCCCACAGGCTTCGCTAGCGGTGACCTTATGGCCTTCTCTGAACGTGTTACGCGCCTCAAAAGCTCCTTGATCCGTGAAATCCTCGCGGCCGCCCAGCGCCCGGAAGTGATGTCGTTCGCCGGTGGCCTGCCGGCCGAAGCCATGCTGCCGGCGCTGGACTGGGATGATATGCCGCTGAACATCGGCCAATACGGCATGAGCGAAGGCGAGCCGCAGTTACGTGAACTGCTCGCCGCCGAAGCGCGTGGGTTGGGTGTGCCGTGCCAGGCCAGCCAGGTGCTGGTGGTCAGCGGTTCCCAGCAAACCCTGGACCTGGCGGCCAAGCTGTATATCGACAAAGGCACCAGGATCCTGCTGGAAGGCCCCACCTACCTGGCCGCCCTGCAGATCTTCCAGCTGTTCGGCGCCGATTGCCTCAGCGTGCAACTGGAAGCCGATGGTCCCGACCTGGCCAGCCTGCGCGCCAATCTCGAACGCCATCGCCCGGCGTTCATCTACCTGATCCCGACGTTCCAGAACCCTTCGGCCGTGCGCTACAGCGAAGCCAAGCGCGAGGCCGTCGCCGCTTTGCTCGATGAGTTCGGCGTGACCCTGATCGAAGACGAACCCTATCGCGAGCTGACCTTCGACGGCGGCAGTGCGCAGCCCATCGTCGGCCGCTTGAAAAAAGCCAGCTGGATCTACACCGGCACGGTCTCCAAGACCTTGCTGCCCGGCCTGCGCGTGGGGTACCTGATCGCCAGCCCGGACCTGTTCCCGCACCTGCTCAAGCTCAAGCAATCGGCGGACCTGCACACCAATCGCGTCGGCCAGTGGCAGGCCATGCAGTGGATCGGCACGCAGAAATACCAGCAGCACCTGGTGGAGCTGCGCAGTTTCTACCGTGAGCGCCGCGACGCATTCCAGGCTGCATTACAACGCCACTTCAGCGAACTGGCCGACTGGCAAGTGCCCCAGGGCGGATTATTCTTCTGGCTGACCTTGAAACAGCCGCTCGATACCCGCACTTTGTTGGCACCTGCGCTCGATCAGGACGTCGCGTTCATGCCCGGTGAACCGTTCTTTTCCGAGCCGGACCAGCATTTAGGCTCACTGCGACTCAATTTCAGCCATATCGACCCGGCCCGCCTGGACGAAGGGCTCAAACGCCTGGCCGCGGTGGTCCGTCAAGCACAGCACGCGCAAGCGGCATAAGGGGAGCCCCATGTACAAGGTTTATGGCGATTACAAGTCGGGCAACTGCTACAAGGTCAAATTGATGCTCAACCTGCTGGGCATCCCGTATCAATGGGTGGATATCGACATCCTCAACGGCGATACCGAGACTCCTGAATTCCTGGCCAAGAACCCCAACGGCAAGATCCCGGTGCTGGAGCTGGAAGATGGCACCTGCCTGTGGGAGTCCAACGCGATCCTCAACTTCCTTGCCGATGGCAGCGAATTCCTGCCCACCGAACCGCGTCTGCGCACGCAAGTGCTGCAATGGCAGTTCTTCGAGCAGTACAGCCATGAGCCGTACATTGCGGTGGCGCGGTTTATCCAGTTCTACCTGAACATGCCGGAAGATCGCCTGGAGGAATACAAGACCACCCACAAGCGCGGTTACAAGGCTCTGAAGGTCATGGAGCGTCAGCTGCAAACCACGCCATACCTGGTGGGCGAGCAGTATTCGATTGCCGATATTGCGCTGTATGCCTACACCCATGTAGCCCATGAAGGTGGGTTTGACCTGACGCCTTACCCGGCGGTGCAGGCCTGGTTGAAGCGCGTGGCCAGCCATCCCAGGCATGTGGCCATGCTCGACTGATCACCACGGTCAAAAACGGTGGGAGGGCGGTGCGACGATTCGACTTGCCCCTCCCACATTCAGCTCGATGCCGTGCCAGATAATTCATCGTTCAGCAGGTCGAAACAGCGCTGCGCCGCCGGGCTCAATCCCATCCCGCTACGACTGATCAAGCCGATCTCGCGGTTCACCCCGGGATGATCGATATGGATGCGCTTCAACCCCTCCAGGCTGTCCGCCGCCGACTCCGGCAGTACGCTGATCCCCAGCCCCTGACGCACCAGCGCCAGCACCGTCGACATGTAGTTGGCCTCCATCCCGGCGTTCATCGTCAACCGCGTCTCATCGAACAGCCCATCCACTTGCTCGCGTACGCTGCTGTCGCGGCCGGTAAGGATGATCGGCTGGTCCGCCAGTTGCTCCAGGGTCAATTGGCGATGGTGGGCGAGGGGGTGATCCAGCGGTACGAACGCACACAATCGATCATTCAGCACCGGGGTGAACTCCAGGCCATGGCTTAGCCGCGCCCGTACGCCAATACCGAAATCCACTTCGCCTGCGCGCACCTGGGCATGAATGCGATGGGCCACCAGGTCCTGCAGGCGTACTTCGATCCCGGCAAAACGCTCGCGAAACAGACGCAGGGCCGGGGGCAGGGCGCCGGCGCAGACCGACGGCAGGGCCGCGAGGGTGACCACGCCACGGCGCAAGGCCGCGAGGTCGCGGGAGCCGGTGACGATGTTGTCCAGGTCCAGCAGCAGTTTTTCCATCGGCCCGCGCGCGTCCTGGCCGGCAGCGGTGATGCTCACATGCCGGGGGCTGCGGTCGAGCAGGGCGACGCCGAGCCAGTCTTCCAGTTGTTGCACCTGCACGGTGAGTGCCGAAGGCGAAAGATGCAGCTCATGGGCGGCCTTGATAAAGCTGCCGGTGCGGGCCACCGCAAGGAACGCCTGAATGTGCTGGATCGAATTTTTCATTGTTGTTGTTCTCGAGCGTTTTGTTTTTACGAATATGACTGGCTGAACATTCCAATTTACAAAGAGTAACGCGCTTCCAATACTCCAGGGAAAACAATAACCGGCCACCAAGGCCGCTCTGGAGTAACCCATGCTCGCAACCCTGGGTGTCATTACCATCCTGTGCCTGCTCGCTGCCGTCATGAGCAAACGCCTTTCGCCACTGGTGGCCCTGATCGCCTTGCCGATCATCGCCGCGCTGCTCGGTGGGTTCGGCCTGCAAACCAATGCCTTCATCATTACCGGCATCAAGAACGTCGCCCCCGTGGTGGGCATGTTCGTGTTCGCGATCCTGTTTTTCGGGATCATGACCGATGCCGGTATGCTCGATCCCATCATTGATCGCATCCTGCGCACGGTAGGGACACGTCCTACACGGATTGTCGTTGGGACTGCGACCCTGGCCCTGTTGGTGCACCTGGACGGTTCCGGTGCCGTGACCTTTCTGGTGACGGTGCCGGCGATGCTGCCGTTGTATACGCGGCTGGGCATCGATAAACGCATCCTCGCCTGTGTCTGCGCGATGGCCGCCGGGGTCAATTTCCTGCCGTGGACCGGCCCGGTGCTGCGCTCTTCGGCGGCCTTGCACGTGCCGGTGGCGGACCTGTTCCAGCCGCTGATCCCGGTGCAGATCGTCGGCCTGATCTTCGTCTTCGCCTGCGCCTGGTGGCTCGGCCGGCGAGAAGAAAAACGCCTGGGCCTGGGCGCCGGCTCCAGCGTGGACGCCGTGCCGCAACGGGTGCTCAGCGACGACGACATCAAGCTGCGCCGCCCCCGCCTGTTCTGGGTCAACCTGATCCTGACCGTGCTGGTCATGGTGGTGATGATCGCCGGCTGGGTCGACCCGGTGGTGATGTTCATGCTCGGCACCGTGGTAGCGCTGTGCATCAACTACCCGAACGTGGACGCCCAACGCGCCCGCATCGATGCCCATGCGAAAACCGCCCTGACCATGGCCAGTATCCTGCTCGCCGCCGGGGTGTTCACCGGCATCATGCAAGGCACCGGCATGCTCAAGGCCATCGCCGAAGTGGCGGTAGCGCAGATTCCGGCCGGCCACGGCAAGCTGATTCCGGCCGTGGTGGGCTTTATGTCCATGCCGCTGAGCATGCTGTTCGACCCCGACTCCTACTATTTCGGCGTGATGCCGGTGATTGCCGAAGTCGGCAAGGCCCTGGGCGTCGACCCACTGCAAGTGGCCCAGGCGTCGTTGCTGGGCGTACACACCACCGGTTTTCCGGTCAGTCCGCTGACCCCGGCGACCTTCCTGTTGGTGGGCCTGTGCAAGATCGAATTGGCCGATCACCAGCGCTTCACCATCCCTTTTCTGTTTGCCGCGTCGGTGTTGATGACCCTGACGGCGTTGCTCCTGGGAGTGATTTGAAATGAAAACCTTGCGCATCGGTTCCGGCGCCGGCTACTCCGGCGACCGCATCGAACCTGCCGTGGAACTGGCCGAGCTGGGCGACCTGGATTACCTGGTGTTCGAGTGCCTGGCCGAGCGCACCATCGCCTTGGCGCAACAGGCGCGAATCAGTGACCCGCAGGGGGGGTATGACCCGCTGCTCAGTGAGCGCATGCAGCGTGTGTTGCCTTACGTCGGCCGCCATGAAGGGCGCCGCCGCCTGCGGGTGATCACCAATATGGGCGCGGCCAACCCGGTGTCGGCGGCGCTTGAAGTGCGGCGGATTGCCCATGAGCTGGGCCTGGCCCTCAAGGTGGTGGCGGTGGTCGGCGATGACGTGCTGGACGTCTTGCGCCCCGAGCAAGTACTGGATAACGGCCGGACCGTGGGTTCACTCGGCAAGCGACTGATTTCCGCGAATGCCTACCTGGGCGTCGACGGCATTTTGCAGGCCCTGCGCGCCGACGCCGATGTGGTGATCACCGGGCGGGTGGCCGACCCGTCGCTGTTCCTGGCGCCGCAGATGTTTGCGTTCGGCTGGGCAGCGGATGATTGGCAGCGCCTGGGGCGCGGCACGTTGGTCGGGCATCTGCTGGAGTGTGCCGGGCAGGTCAGCGGCGGCTATTTTGCCGATCCCGGTTTCAAGGATGTGGATGACCTCGCACGCCTGGGCTTTCCGTTGGCTGAAATCGATGCCGAGGGTGAGGCCGTGATCACTAAGGTGGCAGGCTCCGGTGGGCGGGTCAGTCGTGCCACCTGCACCGAGCAGTTGATCTACGAAGTGCATGATCCTGCGGCGTATCTCACCCCGGACGTGACTGCCGATTTTTCCCAGGTGGGGTTTGATGAGGAGGGCGTTGATCGGGTACGTGCCCACGGTGCTGCTGGCCGCGCACGGCCCGAGCAGTTGAAGGTGAGCGTCGGTTACCTGGATGGCTGGATTGGCGAAGGGCAAATGTCCTACGGCGGTCCCGGCGCGGTCGCACGGGCGCAGCTGGCGCGGGATGTCGTACTCAAGCGTTTGCAACTGATGGGTGTGAAGATGCAGGACGTACGCGCCGAACTGATCGGCATGGACTCGCTGCACGGTCCGCGCAGCAGCGTAGAGCCCTGGGAAGTGCGCCTGCGCGTGGCGGCCCGCTGTGAAGAACGCAGCGAAGCGGTGCGGGTCGGCAATGAAGTGGAAACCCTCTACACCAACGGCCCGTCCGGCGGCGGCGGTGCCAGCAAGAGCGTACGGCAGGTGGTGGCGGTGGCGTCATTGCTGCTGCCCCGTGACGCGGTCAACCCGAGGATCGAAGCATGAAACTGCACACGCTGGCCCATTCCCGTACCGGCGACAAGGGCGATACCTCGAACATTTCGATCATTGCTTACCGGGCCGAGGATTATCTGCTGTTGTGTGAACAGCTTACCGCCGAGCGCGTGGCCGACTTTTTTGCCGGCCTGCTGGAGCCGGACGCGGCCCCGGTGCGGCGCTATGAACTGCCGAATGTGCAGGCGCTGAACTTCGTACTGCCGGGTATATTGCGCGGCGGCGTAACCCGCTCGCTGGCGCTGGATGCCCATGGCAAGTGCCTCGGCTCGGCGCTGCTCGATCTCGATTTGGCACTACTGGACTAACTCTGGGAGGGACTTGCCCCCTCCCACAGTGAATCTGCCCAGGTCTGTCAGATCGCGGCGAAACGCTTGTCCAGGTAATCGATGATCACCTTGGAGTCATACATCCAGGTGGTCTGGCCATTCTCTTCGATACGCAGGCACGGCACCTTGATCTTGCCGCCTTGCTCCAGCAGGGTCTGGCGGTCCTGCTCGTTGTTCTTCGCATCCTTCAGCGCCACCGGCACATTCAGGCGGTGCAGGGTGCGGCGGGTCTTCACGCAGAACGGGCAGGCGTGGAATTGATACAGGGTCAGGTCCTTGGCCGCTGCGTTCACCTGCGCCTGTTGTTCGGCAGGGCGCTGCTTTTTGCGCGGGCGGGTAAGGAAGTCGCCGGCGATGATGACGTGGCCGAGGCCCACTCGAAGTGCTTTGACGAACATGGCTGAAACCTCTTGCCCATGAAGAAGGGGCCGCAGCTTACCTCAATTTTGCAGGCGAAAAAAAACCGGCGATGAACGCCGGTTTTTCCCTACCCGGCCTGTTACTTGATCAGGCTGAGGAATTCACTGCGGGTGGCCGCGTTTTCGCGGAACTCACCCAGCATCACCGAGGTGATCATCGACGAATTCTGTTTCTCCACACCGCGCATCATCATGCACATGTGCTTGGCTTCGATCACCACGGCCACGCCCAGGGCACCGGTCACTTGCATCACCGCATCGGCGATCTGGCGGCTGAGGTTTTCCTGGATCTGCAGGCGGCGCGCATACATGTCGACAATCCGCGCGACCTTCGACAGGCCCAGCACCTTGCCGCTCGGGATATACGCCACATGCGCCTTGCCGATAAACGGCAGCAGGTGGTGTTCGCACAGCGAGTACAACTCGATGTCCTTGACCAGCACCATTTCGCTGTTGTCGGAGCTGAACAAGGCACCGTTGGTGACTTCTTCGAGTGTCTGTTCATAGCCGCGGCAAAGGTACTGCATCGCCTTGGCGGCACGCTTGGGCGTGTCGAGCAGGCCCTCGCGGGAGACGTCCTCGCCGAGTTGGCCGAGGATCGCGGTGTAATTCTGTTCCAGGGACATGAAACTACCTGTGGGATTTTCGCAAAGCGCAAGGTTACGGTGGCCGACACATCGCTGCAAGCCTGACGATGGCACTTGTTACTCGTCGCGCCCTTCCATCATCGTGCGCTTGAGCATCACATACACCGCACCCGCGCCCCCATGACGGGCCTGGCACGAGGTAAAGCCGAGCACCTGGGCATGCTGGCGCAGCCAGGTGTTGACGTGGCTCTTGATCATCGGCCGCTTGCCGTCCAAGCGCACCGCCTTGCCATGGGTGACGCGCACGCAGCGGATTTCGAACTTGGTGGCTTCGGCGAGGAAGGCCCACAGGGTTTCCCGGGCTTTCTCCACGTTCATGCCGTGCAGGTCGAGGCTGCCTTCGAACGGGATCTGACCGGCCTTGAGCTTGCGCATCTGGCTTTCCTGTACGCCGTCGCGGGCCCACATCAGCTCGTCTTCGGGGCCGACATCGATCACGAACTGGTCTGACAGGCCATCCACGGTGGTGGCATCGGTGCGTACGGTAGCAGCCTGGCGCAGCTTGGCGATCTGTGCGCGGTCGGCCTTGGGTTTGCCGGTGTCGGCGCGGTCGTGCTTGATCGGCTTGACGCCGCGCAGCTCGTTTTTGAACAGGGAAAAATCGTCGTCTTGCATGTCAGCCTCCGCGAAGGGCGGGCAGTTTACCTAAATCGCGGCGGCCGGGGCGCAGGAAACGCTATCCAAGCGCCATCAGTCGTGCTTTTTCATCAGGTGCGAGGCGATGTTCAGTGACAACGGCTGGCGCATCTTCCGACGGCTGCGGCGCCACAGCCACACGCCCAGCCACAGCACCAGCAGCCCGATCCCCAGCAGAATCGCCGAGCCGCCAGGGCTGGCATTCAGTTCGCCAAGGGCCGGCGAGTGGCCAAACAAACCGGCGCCACCAGCGCCGGTCAACAGCAAACCTACGACCGCCAGCAGCGCGGCAATGCCGGCCACCAGGCGCAGACGCCAGTTGCTCGGGCCCTTGGGGCGCAAGCGACGAGCGTCAAAACCATCGGATATCTTCATTCCGACCTTTCCTCCAGGGTATCGGCCCTTCGACCGGAAGATACACAGGTTGTTCCTGTACCCGAGGTAAATGCGCCAAATGAGAGGGCTTTGCGGATGAGCGGGACCTGCAACAGGCCGCGCCGCTCACCCGAAGGGCGATCAGATCAGGTCTTTAGTCAGTGCGAGAGTGGCAAAATTGTCAGCCATGATGGCCATCTCGGTCTGCTGCACATGCTCGGCGCTCAGGATGCCACCTTTGTAAGGCAGGTCGCGGGTGGCACAGGCGTCTTCCACCAGGGTGCAGCGAAACCCCAGGTTCTTCGCGGCACGCACGGTGGTGCTGACGCTGGAGTGGCTCATGAAGCCGCAGACGATCAGGTCCAGGGAACCGAGGTCCTGCAGGTGTTTTTCCAGGCCGGTGCCGTGGAAGGCGCTGGGCAGCAGCTTGCCGATGATGGTTTCGTCACCTTGAGGTTCGAGGCCGGGGATGAACTCACCGCGTTCGCCCTGGGGGTCAAACAGGCCGCCCACGGTACCCAGGTGGCGCACGTGCACGATCGGGCGCCCGGCGTTGCGCGCGGCGGCGACCAGTTGCTTGATATTGCCGACCGCCGCGTCCATGCCGGAGAGGGCGAGCGGGCCACTGAGGTATTCCTTTTGAGCGTCGATGATCACGAGGGTCGCATGGGCAAGGTTGGCAGCTGCGTAACCACGACCGCTGAGTTGAAACATCGTCTTTGGAACGGACATTCTGGGGCTCCTGTGAGGGGGGCTTTTGCGTCATTGTCCACTGGCTGAGCGGTTCTGTGAATCGCTACTATCGTAAGGTACGCCGTTGCTGGCGTGCAGCCATGTCAAGTGGTGGCGATGTTTAACCGAATGATGGCGATTTGGATGAAATCCGACGTACGGCAACAGGTTTTCGTACATCGTCGATACAGGCGAAGACTGTTAGAATCGCCAGTCGTTTTTTCCAGGAGTCTGCCCCCCGTGATCACATCCCGCCTGCGCACCTTGCGCGACCACATCCGTTGGGCCGTCAGCCGTTTCCATGGGGAAGACCTGTTTTTTGGCCATGGCACCGACAATGCCTGGGACGAAGCCCGGCAGTTGGTGCTCGGTGCCTTGCACCTGCCATGGGAAATTGCCGACAGCTACCTCGATTGCAACCTGGAAGAAGAGGAAATCTCTCACGTACAGCGTTTGTTGCATCGCCGTATCCATGAGCGGGTGCCCACGGCCTACCTGTTGAAAGAGGCGTGGTTCTGCGGCATGTCGTTTATCGTTGACGAGCGCGTGCTGATCCCGCGCTCACCTATCGGCGAGTTGATCGAAAACCGCTTCGAACCTTGGCTGGCCCAACCACCGACGCGCATCCTCGACCTGTGCACCGGCTCCGGCTGCATCGGCATTGCCTGCGCCTACGAGTTCCAGGACGCCGAAGTGGTACTCGGTGACCTGTCCTTCGAAGCCCTGGAAGTGGCCAATCAGAATATCGAGCGCCATGGTGTCGACGAGCGTGTGTACACCGTGCAGGGCGACGGCTTCGACGGCCTGCCGGGCCAGCGCTTTGACCTGATAGTGTCGAACCCGCCGTATGTGGATGCCGAAGACTTTGCCGACATGCCGGACGAATACCAGCACGAGCCGGAGCTGGGCCTGGCCTGCGGCGACGATGGCCTGAACCTGGTGCGGCGCATGCTGGCCGAGGCGGCGGACCACCTGACCGAGAAGGGTTTGCTGATTGTCGAGGTGGGCAACAGCCAGGTGCATGTTGACGCGCTGTACCCGGAAGTGGACTTCGCCTGGCTGGATTTCCAGCGGGGTGGGCATGGGGTGTTCATGCTCACGGCCGAACAGTGCCGAGAGCACCAGGCAATCTTCGCCGCTCGGGTTTAACCAACCTTAGGGTAGGAAATGTAGGAGGGGCCACGCCCCCTCCCACCTTTCGATGGCTTTCCAGCCGGCTATCGGTGCGTGGCAATCCAGATCAACAGCCCCGCCTGAAACACGGTAAATGCCACCAGGCAGGTGATGGTAAAGCGCAACCCGCTGTCCTCACGCTTGAACTTGGTGACCTTTTCTTCTTCCTTGCGCAGCTTCACTTCCTGCTCCAGCAGGTTGTGCTCGGCCTGTTGCAGCATCTGCGCGGCTTCAAGGATCTCCACGAACTGCACCTTCTCGGTGTTCCAACTGTCCAGTACGTCGCTGACCTTGCCCGGCTGCACGTTGCCTTTGAGGTGCTGCACATCGGCGTAGGCCACATCGAAACCCTGGACGCGCAGGAAGTGATCGCGGCGCAGGCGTGTGGCTTCGTTGAGTGCGTCCTTGTTGGCCAGGTCCACGCCGTCGACGCGGTAGCTTGACCATTTTTTCTTCGCCCACGCGGCGCCCTGGGCCACCAGGAAGCGGCCGATGCCGCGGTTGGCCGGTTCGATTTCCAGGCTGTTGCCCGGGCCGAAGTGCACGCGGTGTTTATCGTGATCCACCCAGATATCCAGATGGTTCTGCTCACGGCGCACCCGCTGCCCCGGCAATTGGATCACCATGCGCAACAGGCTGTGGTGTTTGTCATGGCGCTCGGCATAGCCGAACTGTACGAACCGCAGCGGCCGCAGGCCGGTGGCGCGGTCGGTGGCCAGCGGGGCCAGGCGCAGCATCTTGAAATGCTCGGCCTGAACATCCGCCCACGGCAGGGGAGCCGCCGTGTCGATGGCCTCGGTTTTTTCAGCCGGGGTGTCGGCGGTCGGTTCCGGTGTTGCTTCAGTGGTTGTCATGCGGTGCGATCCTGTCCAAGCCCTGCCAGTCGACAGTCTTTTTGCTGTCGACTCTGGGCTTATCGGCCGCTTTTTGCAGGACTGGAGGCAAATTGTCGGTTAACGGGGTTGAAGTCCGTCGATAAAGCCTGCCAAGCGGGTGCCCAGTTCAGCGGCGAGCGGCAATTGCGGGTCATTGTAGGAGGCCAATTGTTGCTTTACGTCGTTGGGCACGATGCGCATCACGTGGTTCATGCCTTCGATCACCGCCAGTTCGGCATCGGGCTTGGCCCTTTTGAGTTGCTCGGCGTCGCCCACACCGACCTGAATATCGTTGCTGCCCTGGATGATCAACGCCGGCATGCGCAGTTTCGCAAAGGCCGCTGAAGGGTCGGCGCGAAACAGGCTGATCAGATAAGGCTGCACGCTGGGTCGGAAAATGCCCTGCAACGGGCCAGGCACATCGGCGTCCACCTGACCGGCCTTGAGGTGATCAAGGATTTCATTGCTGCGCAGCAGCAGGGCAGGGGGCAGGTGATCGGCCAGTTGCTGGCGGATCACCTGGTCGACCGGGCGGGCGCTGCCGGACAGGGAAATGACTCCAGCCGGGTCGAGTTGGGGGGCGGCGAGGGCGGCAACCAGCGCGCCTTCGCTGTGGCCCAGCACAATCAGCGGGCCCATGCGTGTGTCGGCCTTGAGCAATTTACCCCAGGCCACCGCGTCGGCCACGTAGGCATCGAGGGTCAGGTTGCGTTCGTCGGGCGTGGCGGCGAGGCTGGCGGCCACACCGCGCTTGTCGTAGCGCACGCTGGCGATGTTATGCCGGGCCAGCACCCAGGCCAGGCGCTTGAGGCTGTCATTGCGTGCGCCGTCGGCGCTGTTGCCGTTGCGGTCGGTGGGGCCGGAGCCGGCGATGATCAACACCACCGGTACCGGTTTGTCGGACTGGGGCAGCAGCAGCGAGCCAAACAGTTCGCCACTGCCGGTGTCCAGGCTGATCGGGCGTTGCAGTACGACAGGGGAGGCGGCGTGGGCCACGGCGGTAAACAGGGTCAGGGTAAACAGAAGAACTCGCAGCATCATCGCGCCATCATGAGGAAGGTGCCGGTTGGACCAAGGTCTACCGGTAAGGTTTCGAGGATGAACTAGTCGGTTAGCCTGCGTATACTGGCCGCCTTAAGTTATTACGGTTGACTTGATTCAACTGATTTCACGGAGCGCCCTGCATGTCCGGCAATACCTTCGGCAAGCTGTTCACTGTCACCACCGCGGGCGAAAGCCATGGCCCGGCGTTGGTCGCCATTGTCGACGGCTGCCCGCCCGGCCTCGAGCTGTCCCTAGAAGACCTGCAGCGTGACCTCGACCGTCGCAAGCCCGGCACCAGCCGCCACACCACCCAGCGCCAGGAGCCCGACGAAGTCGAGATCCTCTCCGGGGTGTTCGAAGGTCGTACCACCGGGTGCGCCATCGGCCTGCTGATTCGCAATACCGACCAGAAGTCCAAGGACTACTCGGCGATCAAGGATCTGTTCCGCCCGGCCCATGCCGACTACACCTACCACCATAAATACGGCGAACGCGACTACCGTGGCGGCGGTCGCAGCTCGGCCCGTGAAACCGCGATGAGGGTGGCAGCCGGCGCCATCGCCAAGAAATACCTGGCGACCCAGGGCATCGTCATCCGTGGCTACATGAGCCAGTTGGGCCCGATTGAAATCCCGTTCAAGACCTGGGACAGTGTGGAAGACAACGCCTTTTTCTGCCCTGACCCGGACAAAGTACCGGAGCTGGAAGCCTACATGGACCAGCTGCGCCGCGACCAGGATTCGGTCGGCGCCAAGATCACCGTGGTCGCCGAAGGCGTCAAGCCGGGCCTGGGCGAGCCGATTTTCGATCGCCTCGACGCCGAACTGGCCCACGCGCTGATGAGCATCAATGCCGTGAAAGGCGTGGAGATTGGCGCCGGTTTCGCCTGCGTGTCCCAGCGTGGCACCGAGCACCGCGATGAACTGACGCCGGAAGGCTTCCTCAGCAACAACGCGGGCGGCATCCTCGGCGGTATTTCCTCCGGCCAGCCGATTGTTGCGCACCTGGCACTCAAGGCCACCTCGAGCATCACCACCCCGGGCCGTTCGATCGATGTGCACGGCAACCCGGTGGACGTGATCACCAAGGGCCGTCACGACCCGTGCGTGGGCATCCGGGCCACGCCGATTGCCGAAGCGATGATGGCCATCGTGTTGATGGACCACCTGCTGCGCAATCGCGGGCAAAATGCCGATGTGCGCGTGAGTACCCCGGTGCTGGGCCAGCTGTGACGGCGCGGCGGTGACAGCCCTCCCGTACTGGCGCCTCTCCAGCTTCTACCTGTTCTACTTCGCTCTGCTTGGGGCGACGGCGCCGTTCCTGGCGCTGTACTTCGACCACCTGGGGTTCTCCAGCGCGCGCATCGGCGAGCTGGTGGCCATCCCCATGCTGATGCGCTGCGTGGCCCCCAACCTGTGGGGCTGGCTGGGCGACTACAGCGGCCGACGCCTGGCCATCGTGCGCTTCGGCGCGGTGTGCACCCTGCTGAGTTTTTCCCTGATCTTCGTCAGCCACTCCTACGCCTGGCTGGCCCTGGTGATGGCCCTGCATGCGTTCTTCTGGCACGCGGTGCTGCCGCAGTTTGAAGTGATCACCCTGGCCCACCTGCAAAAACAGACCGCGCGCTATAGCCAGGTGCGCCTGTGGGGCTCCATCGGTTTTATCCTCACCGTGGTGATCATGGGCCGCCTGTTCGACTGGCTGAGCCTGGATATCTACCCGGTGGTGGTCGTGGTGATCATGGCCGGCATCATCGGTGCCAGCCTGTGGGTCCCGAATGCGCAGCCCGCCAGCCACGGCAATCGTCTGGCCGCTGATGGTTTCCTCAAGCAGCTGCGCAGTCCCGGCGTACTGGCGTTTTACGCCTGCGTGGCGCTGATGCAAATGAGCCATGGCCCGTATTACACCTTCCTGACCCTGCACCTGGAACACCTTGGCTACAGCCGTGGCATGATCGGCATGCTGTGGGCCCTGGGGGTGCTGGCGGAAGTGCTGATGTTCCTGGGCATGAGCCGCATCCTCACACGTTTTTCGGTACGCCGGGTGCTGCTGGCCAGTTTCCTGCTGGCGGCCCTGCGCTGGCTGTTGCTGGGCTCGTTTGCCGAACTGCTGTGGGTGCTGTTGCTGGCGCAGGTCATGCACGCTGCCACGTTCGGCAGTTTTCACGCCGCAGCGATTGCCTTTGTGCAGCGCAGCTTTGGCGATAAGCAACAAGGCCAGGGCCAGGCGCTGTACGCCGCCCTGGCCGGCACCGGCGGTGCGCTGGGTGCGCTGTATTCCGGCTACAGCTGGAACCTGCTGGGGCCGACCTTCACCTTTAGTATTGCCAGCGTCGCCGCCCTGGCCGCCGCCGCTATCATCGGTTTTCGATTGCAAGAGCAGAACCAAGGAACCCTTCAATGAGTTATGTCGCCGTCTACCCCGTCGCTTCACCGGATACCCCGAACAAGGTCCTGACCCATGTCGACGACATCGCCGCTACCCTGGCCGAGCACGGTGTGCGGTTCGAGCGCTGGCAGCCTGCCCTGATCGAGAGGGGCGCCAGCGACGCTGAGATGATTGCCGCCTATCAGCCGCAGATCGATGCCCTCGGCTACGGTGCGGTGGCGGTGCTCAGTGTCACCAGCGACCACCCGCAAAAAGCCGAATGGCGTGCCCGGTTCCTGGATGAACGCCGCTGCAGCGAAGACGAAGTGCATTTTTTCATCGCCGGCCAGGGCTTGTTCAACCTGCATGTTGGCGACTACGTGTATGCCGTGCGTTGTGAAAAAAACGATCTGCTGGTGGTACCCGCCGGTATGCCGCATTGGTTTGATATGGGGGAGAACCCCCACTGTATAACGCTGCGACTCTTCAATCAGGCGCAAAACCCGGTGCCGGAGTTGACGGGCGACGATATCGCCCGACGCTTTCCCGGGCTGGATGACTGATTACGACATATCGAAAACTTCAACCCCCGCATGTTGGAAGTTGTTGTGGGAATAAACTCTTATTCTTGTAAGGCCCGGCTGTTTATCGCGGGGCCTGCGCCTTAGTGCCATTGGTTATGTAACTCTTTGCGGCAACAACGTTTATATCACCTGTCAATAGGAGGAATCCGAAGGTGATAGGGCGATAGCCAGCAAAAGGGAGTGAAACTAATGAGAGGCCCCAGGGAATTGTCTCCAGTGCCACATTCGGTGCCCAACGCCGCCAGGAGGCGTTTGAGCTTGTCCGGAAAACCACTGACCCCTACGGAACTGGAAATCCTGCGTTGGGCCTCCGAAGGCAAGACCGTCTGGGAGATCAGCCAGATTCGCGCCACGTCCGAAGCCACGGTGAAATTCCACCTGCGCAATATCTACGGCAAATTTGGCGTGACCAACCGAGTACAGGCGATGAATGAGGCGGCACGCCAAGGTTTATGCTGACCCCAGCTTTCGGCCACCGAAGCAATCGGTTTGAAGCGTCATCGTCCAGCCATAACGAAGTCGTGCTTACGTGGATGCCCCTTCAGAATGTCCTCGGCGACCGACTCGGCTCCAGTTCCGGAGGGTGTCAATGAACGGGCGTAGCGGAGGCGGTACCTGACGCGGAATAACGGTAATGCCATGAGCTCGACCTTGCACCTAATTGACCTCATCGTGTCGCCCACATTCGGGGGGCTCGATGCCTAACGTCGCATTGGTGGCGCTAGGCTCGACGTCAGTCTTTTGATTGATCGCGTCGGCTAAGCGGCAGCGATCAGCGCTCCTCGTTGGCGCAGATGCGTCTGGAAACGATCGGCATAGTCTTCGACAACGGCATCCCTTACGCTGGAGCGTGTCACAAGCGCCTCACGCCAAGCCGAAATGCGCGGAAGGCCGTCGAAAGTCTGGTGTGCGACAGTTGCGTCGATACTCTCGAAGTAACGGAAAAGCGGGGCATAAACCGCATCAACCATTCCAAAGGCGGAGCCATTGAAGAACGGCCCCACGCCTATTTCTGACTCCAGTTTGCCGAGTCGTTCGCGAAATGCGGTGCGCTTGGCATCTGCGGTCGCAGAGTCACGAGCGTGGAGAAACTGCCAGGCTTCAGCCTGCGCCTGCGACGCGAACTCGATCCACGCGCGATTCCGTGCGCGAGCTAACGCATCGACGGGGTACATCGGCGCGCCGCCTTGGGTTTCGTCGAGGTACTCGCAGATGACCATGCTTTCGAATAGGATCGCGTCTTCCGCATTGTCCCGGCGCACCTTGAGCACCGGGACCTTGCCGGTTGGCGAAACTGCCAGGAACCAGTCTGGCTTGGCTGATAAATCGACATTTATCCGATCGAATTGGATACCCTTTTCAAGCAGCACAATCGCGGCGCGCTGTACGAATGGGCATAGTGGGTGGCTTATCAGCGTAAGAGCGTTCATTGCTTTTAGTGGCCCTGGATGGTTTATCAAGCGCAAACAGCGGCAGAGGTTTCCCGCGTACCGCTGTGTGCGCAGTCTGGATTGGACTGTTTCGTCCCTGAGTGCTGGGGCCGGCGTTCAGTACCTGATTAACTCAGCCCGGGCGATGTGGCATTCGCGTAATTCTTGAGCTGCGCGCTTAGCCATTCAGCAGGCGGCCGCCGTCAAGGACGATTTCAGAGCCGACCGTCCAGCGCGACTCGTCGGATGCCAGATACAGCACTGCCTTGGCCACCTCGTCGGAGGTACCGAAGCGCCCAAGCGGAATGGTTGCCGCGATCTCTTTGTTAAGCTGCGCGCGATAAGCTTGCGGAATACCCAGCTTGTCGTAAAGCGGCGTCTCGACGGGGCCAGGGCTCACTGCGTTGACACGGATGCCACGGCCCAGCAATTCGGTCGAGAGCGTCTTCGACATGTTCAGCAATGCGGCTTTCGTTGCGGCATACACGGACGAGCGATCTGCGCCTGCATGGGCGCTTACGGAAGTCGTCAACACGACCGAAGCAGGATTGGCGAAGACCGGCAACAGCGCCTGCATCAGGAAGTACGGCCCTTTGACGTTGATGTCGAAAGAGCGGTCAAACATATCTTCCGTCCATTCCTCAATGGGCTGCCAGACGGATACGCCGGCATTGAGGAAGGCAACGTCGAGTTGGCCGTAGTGTTCCTTGATGACGTGTGCCAGCTCCTTTTGTGCCGCAACGCTGGCCGAGTCGGCGCGCAGCACCGGCACTTCCGGGCCTAATTCGGCCTGGGCCTTTGCAATCGAATCGGGGTTGACCCCCGTTACGATCACGCGAGCACCCTCCGCCAGGAACTGCTTTGCCGTTTCCAGCCCGATGCCACTGGTGCCGCCAGTAATGAGCGTACGTTTACCTTGCAAGCGCGACATTTGAATTCTCCGGTGAATGACGACCACCGCGGTCGACAGGGAGAAATATGCGCTCATGCCCCATGGTATATAAGACTGCTTATTCGCATATAATTCATGCAAATTGAGCATGAATTGAGGTGGAGAAGTGGACCGATTTCTGTTGATGACGTGCTTCGCGCGTGCTGTAGAAACCGGGAGCTTTTCGGCGGCAGGGCGTGATCTAGGGCTGGGGCAACCGAATGTAAGCCGCTATGTAGCGGCTCTGGAGGATCATTTGCAGACGCGTTTGCTCCACCGGTCTACGCGCAAGCTGTCGTTGACACCGGAGGGCGAACGCTACTATGCGGACATCCGGCGCATCCTGGATGCGGTGGATGAATCCGAATCGTCCTTCAGAAACAACGTCGATCCATCGGGACTCTTGCGCGTAGCCTGTCCGACAGCTCTCGCACACGCGTTTGTGCTGCCGCATGTGCCGGCCTTTCTGGAGCGCTACCCTCAATTGATCTTGGATCTCCAACTCAACGATCGATACGTAGACCTGGTCAATGAAGGCACCGAACTCGCCATTCGCATAGGACTGCTGGAGGACAGCACCTTGCGCGCCCGGCCTCTTGGATGGTACGACCGGGTCTTCGTCGCCAGCACGGACTACTTGGCTAAACGCGGCGTTCCGCAGACCCCGGAGGATCTACGCGACCACGATTGCATCATCTACACCTTACTGTCGTCCGGGGCGACCTGGCGATTCCGGGACGCGGAGATTCCGATTACCGGCAGGCTCAGGGTCAACTCGCCCGACGCTGTGAGTGCGGCGGTCGTGGCGGGCCTGGGTGTGGCGCATGGACCCGCGTGGCTGTTTGAGGGCGGGCTGAACAGCGGGAGATTACAGTTCATTCTCACCAACCATGGGGCTCCACCTGTCCCCGTGCAGATGGTTTATGTCGCCAATAGATTGCTCCCCACGCGGGCTATCGTGTTCATGGATTTCATGGCTGAGGTGTTTTCAAAGATTCCAGCCTTGAACGGCGGCACCCCGGTGCCGACTCTATAAGACGAGACGGCACCGGCAGATGTTGAACTCGCGTATAAACAGCTGTATCGGGCTCAGGCGCAGTTCAGCGAAGTGCCGGGCTGGAGTCATCGTCAAACAAAAAAGGCCGCGACGCTCAAGAGCGTCGCGGCCTTGTTATGACTGCGGTATTTACGCCGAATGGTAGGTCGGCAGGGCAAAGCGGTTCTGGCTTTGCAACATCGAAATTTGCGGCAGTTCACTGGCTTGTTCGGCCAGGTCGCGACGAATCGCGCTGATCACCCAGGTCAATTGATCGGCGGTGTGCAACTGCTGGTAAGAGATCGAACGCTTGACCTGCTTGCCGTCACTGTTGCGCAGGGTCAACAGAATGCCGCCGTCGGGACGAGGCTGGGTGGTGACGTCGTAGTTGGAGAATACTGAAGCGAATTTATCTTGGATCAGGCTCATGTCTATCAGCTCCGTTGGCTCAAGTTGGCAAGCATGGAGTGATAGGTGCAGTGATTGTGCCAGCTTATGATTTAAAAAATATCCTTATAAATCAATGGCTTGAAAATACAGTAGATTTTCGCTTTCGTGCAATTTGCATGAATGGCCATCATGCATCCTGCATTTTGCGTTACTCGATAGGATGGGGTTTGCGCCCCTGTACGGATAAAGACTACTCGCGGGCAGCTAAATTCCTTTTTTGAGCACCCACCCGACGGGATACAAAACTTTTCAAATCCCGCGTGTACAGCCGAAGAACGGCTGACGTATTTTCCTGCCATGCATTCGGCCTTCCTCTTACGGAGGTGTCGGTGCTTCGGGATCAGACGAAGAATAAGAAAAAGGACGTTTCTCCATGAGCCACCCGCACAACGACATGATCACCTGGGGCAAGCTGCTGAGTAAGGTGCCGGCCATCGTTCGCGCCCTGCCGCGCGTAGTGCGCGGCATGCGTGCCGCCAATGTCACCGACCCCGCGCAGCCTTGCGGGCTGGGCTGGCACTTTGAGCAAGCCACCCTGCGCAACCCCGACGGCAACGCATTGCTGTACGGCGACCGTGTGCTCAGCTACACCGACGCCAACCAGCGCGCCAACCGTATTGCCCACCACCTGCAAGTCGAGGGCATCGGCAAGGGGGACGTGGTGGCGCTGTTTATCGAAAACCGCCCCGAATTGCTCTTGAACGTGCTGGCCGTGGCCAAGCTGGGTGGCATCTGCGCGATGCTCAATACCGCGCAAACCCAGGCGGCGCTGGTGCACAGCCTGAATCTGGTGAGCCCGGCAGCCATTATTGTCGGCGCGGAACTGGTGGCCCCCTATGACGCGGTGCGCGATCAGGTGGCCATCGCGGCTGATCGAACCTGGTTCGTCGCCGATCAGCCGTCCAGCCTGGTGCCGCAGGGGTATATCGACCTGTTGGCGGCGAGCGCCGCGTGCCCGGTGGACAACCCGGCCAGCACTGCGCAGATCTTCTTCAACGACCCTTGCTTCTATATCTACACCTCCGGCACCACCGGCCTGCCCAAGGCCGGCATCATGAAACACGGCCGCTGGACCAAGACTGCCGTCAGCTTCGGCAGCATCGCGCTGGACATGGGCCCTGACGACGTCCTGTATTGCACCTTGCCGCTGTACCACGCCACCGGCCTTTGCGTGTGTTGGGGCTCGGCGATTGTCGGGGCCTCGGGCTTCGCCATTCGCCGCAAGTTCAGCGCCAGCCAGTTCTGGGACGATGCGCGCCGATTCAAGGCGACCACCCTCGGCTACGTCGGTGAGTTGTGTCGTTACCTGCTCGACCAGCCACCCAGCGAAAACGACCGTGACAACTGCGTGACCAAGATGGTTGGCAATGGCTTGCGCCCCGGTGTGTGGGCGCAGTTCAAGGCACGCTATGGCGTGGAGCATATCTGCGAGCTGTACGCGGCCAGTGACGGCAATATCGGTTTTACCAACGTGCTGAATTTCGACAACACCATCGGTTTCTGCCTGCAGCACTGGGCGCTGGTGGACTACGCCCATGACAGCGGCGAGCCGCTGCGTGGCAGCGATGGCTTTATGCGTAAAGTCCCCACGGGCGGGCAGGGCCTGTTGTTGGCGAGGATCGATGAAAAATCCCCCTTCGACGGCTACACCGACCCGGAAAAGAATCGCAGGGTGGTACTCACCGACGTGTTTGAAAAAGGTGACCGCTACTTCAATACCGGCGATTTGTTGCGCAGCATCGGCTTTGGCCATGCGCAATTTGTGGATCGCCTGGGGGACACCTATCGCTGGAAAGGTGAAAACGTGTCCACCACCGAGGTCGAGAACGTCCTGCTGCAACACCCGCAGATCGCCGAAGTGGTGGCTTATGGCGTCGAGATCGAAAACACCAATGGCCGCGCGGGCATGGTCGCCATCACCCCGAGTGAATCCCTGGCCTCGCTGGACATGCGCGAGCTGCTGAAATTCGCCCACGGCCAGTTGCCCCACTATGCGGTGCCGCTCTTCCTGCGGATCAAGGTCAAGATGGAAACCACCGGTACCTTCAAGTACCAGAAGGTCAAGCTCAAGGAAGAAGCCTTTGATCCGGACAAGGCCGGCAATGACCCGGTGTATGCCTGGTTGCCGGGGTCGGACTGCTATGTGCCGGTCACCGGGCAACTGTTGGCGCAGATCCAGGGCGGCCAGTTCCGCTATTGATTCTGTCTATGGCCGCTTTTGCTAAAAAGGGCATGACAGTGGGGAACTCCCTCGCGACACTGGCGGCCTATAAAGCACCAGACAAGGAGCCCCCACATGTCAGACCACGCCAAACAAATGACTGAAGACGAAGCCGCCGAATTTGCCGAGCAGGTCTTCGACGTCGCCCGCAAAGGCGACGCCGCCATGCTCGCCGCGCTCCTGGCCAAAGGCTTGCCGGCCAACTTTCGCAACCACAACGGCGATACCTTGCTGATGCTGTCTGCCTACCACGGCCATGCCGAAGCGGTAAAAGTGCTGCTGGAGTTCAAGGCCGACCCGCTGATCGCCAATGACAAGAACCAGTTGCCCATCGCCGGCGCGGCGTTCAAGGGCCACTTGCCGGTGGTCAAGGCGCTGATTGAAGGGGGCACGCCGATCGAGGCCGCCTCGTCCGACGGGCGTACTGCGTTGATGATGGCCGCCATGTTCAACCGCGTCGACATGGTCGACTACCTGCTCAGCCAAGGCGCCAACCCCAAGGCCACCGATGCCCAGGGCGCGACTGCGCTGGCGGCGGCGCAGACCATGGGGGCGAAGGACACGGCGGCGCAGTTGGAGAAACTGGTGTAGGCTGTGCGCCCTCAAAAACCAGCCCGCTACAGGATCACCCCATGAAAACCGCCCTCGTCGAACTTATCAGCAAAATCAGCGCCGGGGTCATGGGCGCGGACGAGGTGGCGCGCATCGCCGAAGAGGCCGCCCAGGCCTACGCCGACCCGGCGGCCTTCCTGGCCGCCAACCCGGATATCAACTACGACGACAGCTTTCCGATCCCGCTGGGGGAGTGGGTGGTAGTCGGCAGCCTGCCGGATACCGTGCTGTTCCAGGCCGATACCTATGGCGACCTGTTTGCGCAGATCGTCGCGTCGTTCGGACCGGGTGTGGCGTTCAACCTCAAACCCAAGCAACTGGCCAAGACTGACGGCCTCACCGCCCTGAACCGTATCCAGATCCAGATGAGCGCCCTGAGCCCGGAAGACGGCGGTTATGTGCTGCTCAACTTCAGCCAGTTGCTGGACGACGAGATCCAGGCGGTGCTGGTGTTCGGCAATGACCTGCCGCGCGTGCTGGCGTTGTGTGCCGAAGTCGGCATCCAGGCCGAGCCATCCCTGGAAGCGCTGAAGGTCGCCGTGCACGTCTGAAATAAAACGGAACCCCGGCCAGGGCTGGCTATCCTACAAGGGCATGCCCTCACTTAGGAGCGACACCATGGGTTCCACTTTTAACAGCCTGATCGGCTTGATCATCCTGGCGCTGGATATCTGGGCGATCATCAATGTGTTCAAAAGCGGCGCAAGCACCGGGGCCAAGGTGTTGTGGATCCTGTTGATCCTGCTGCTGCCGGTACTGGGCCTGATCATCTGGGCTATCGCCGGGCCGCGCGGTAACGTGCGGATCTGATCCCTGCTCCCTCCTTGTAGCAGCTGCCTCGCCGAGGCTCGGCAGCTGCTACGGTACTTGCTCGTATCTTCGCTGTATTTTGTGTATCGAAATATTCGCTGCACACAATTTTCACATCTTATCCAAGACAATCCGCCGGCTCTATCTCTCCCTGCCAAGGCCCTGCCTCAGGTGCTTTTAAAGGCGGCGCAGCGGTGCTCGTTCAGTAATTAATAGCCTTGATGGCATTGATCGGGCACCATTCGCGCCACTGCATTACTTCGTCACTTAAACTTCCAATGGGTCCTGAAACGACATGGCAAACCCGGACGCCCTGAGTCAGCAGCGAGCTTCTAATCGCCTGCTGCAACCGACCGTCAAATCCCATCTGGCGTACACGCTGCTCTGCGCACTGGTCATGATGGTGATGTTCTCCCTGCTGCGCCTGGCGCTGCTGGTCTACAACCGCGAGATGATCCTCGACACGCCGGCCTCGACCTTCCTTGAAGCGTTCGCCAACGGCCTGCGTTTTGACATCCGCCTGGTGGTCTACCTGCTGATCCCGCTGCTGCTGGCACTGTTCAGCGTACGGGCCATGGCCGCGCGTGGGTTATTCCGCTTCTGGCTGACCCTTGCGTCCAGCATCGCCCTGTTCCTGGGCTTGATGGAGATGGACTTCTACCGCGAGTTCCACCAGCGCCTCAACGGCCTGGTCTTCCAGTATGTGAAGGAAGACCCGAAAACCGTGATGAGCATGCTCTGGTACGGTTTCCCGGTGGTGCGCTACCTGCTGGCCTGGGCCGTGGGCACGCTGATCCTGAGCATCGCGTTCAAAGGCGCCGACCGCGCCACGCGCCCACGTGGCCCGTTCAGTGGTGGCAGCATCGGCACGCGCCAGGTGGCGCCGTGGTACAGCCGCATCGCGGTGTTCGTCGTGTGCCTGCTGATCGCGGTGGTTGCCGCCCGTGGCACCCTGCGCCAGGGCCCGCCGCTGCGTTGGGGCGATGTGTACACCACCGATTCGAACTTCGCCAACCAGTTGGGCCTCAATGGCACCTTGTCGCTGATCGCGGCGGCCAAGGCCCGGTTCGGTGAGGACCGCTCCAACATCTGGAAGGCGACCCTGGACCAGCCGCTGGCCACCCAGACCGTGCGTGACATGTTGGTGCTGCCACAGGAAAAACTGGTCGATACCGACATCGCCGCCGTACGCCGCGACTACACGCCGCCGGCCGAGAAGACCCTGCCGATCAAGAACGTGGTCGTGATCCTGATGGAAAGCTTCGCCGGTCACTCGGTCGGCGCCTTGGGGCGTCCCGGCAACATCACGCCATCCTTCGACAAACTGTCCAAGGAAGGCCTGCTGTTCGACCGTTTCTTCTCCAACGGCACCCATACCCACCAGGGTATGTTCGCCACCATGGCCTGCTTCCCGAACCTGCCAGGCTTTGAATACCTGATGCAGACCCCGGAAGGCAGCCATAAGCTGTCGGGCCTGCCACAGTTGCTCAGCGCCCGTGATTTCAACGACGTGTATGTCTACAACGGCGACTTCGCCTGGGACAACCAGTCGGGCTTCTTCAGCAACCAGGGCATGACCAACTTCATCGGCCGCAACGACTTCGTCGACCCGGTGTTCTCCGACCCGACCTGGGGCGTGTCCGACCAGGACATGTTCAACCGTGGCCTGAAAGAGTTGAAGGCCCGTGAAGGCGGCAAGCCGTTCTACGCACTCCTGCAAACCCTGTCCAACCACACGCCGTACGCGTTGCCGACGCCATTGCCGGTGGAGAAAGTCACCGACCGTGGCAGCCTCAACGAGCATTTGACGGCCATGCGTTACTCCGACTGGGCCCTGGGCCAGTTCTTTGAGAAGGCCCGCAAGGAGCCGTACTTCAAGGAAACCCTGTTCGTGATCGTGGGCGACCATGGCTTCGGCAACGAACAGCAGATCACCGAGATGGACCTGGGTCGCTTCAACGTACCGATGCTGATGATTGCACCGGGCGTGCAGGAGAAGTTCGGCGAGCGTGACCACACCGTGGGCACCCAGATCGACATCGTGCCGACCATCATGGGCCGCCTGGGTGGTGACACCCTGCACCAATGCTGGGGCCGCGACTTGCTGAACCTGCCGGAAGGCGACAAGGGCTTTGGCGTGATCAAGCCATCGGGCAGCGACCAGACCGTGGCCCTGGTCACCGCAGACCGCATTCTGGTACTGCCCAAGGAAATGCCACCGAAGCTGTGGCAATACGAACTGGGCGCCAACCCGAGCGGTAAAGTGATTGCCGAATCGCCGGACGAGGCTGCACTCAAGCAGAAACTCGAAGCGTTCCTGCAAACCGCGACCAAGAGTTTGCTGGATAACACCGCAGGCGTTGTAAACGGTAAGCCGGACTAATTAACCGGCAATAAAAAAGAGGCCTTTTTCAAGGCCTCTTTTTTTTGCTTCGTTATTACCGCGGAGCGGTTATATCCGGCCCAGTAACAACAGGACCAGCAGCACCACCAGCACCACACCGAGGATACCCGACGGGCCATAACCCCAATTACGCGAGTGCGGGAATACCGGCAGGCCGCCGACCAGCAGGAGGATCAAGATAATGATCAGAATGAGGCTCATGGTTTTTTCCTTATTGTCTTTCTGCAAAGACCGGTTGTTTAACGATAGGCCTGCAGAGTTAATTACAGACGCCTTAACTACTCCGACTCTGGTGCTTCGCAGAAAATTCCATGTTTTTTTAAAGCATTTCGGTCAGTCGCTTATTTCTTTTAATTCGCGCTCATCCAGCACTTATTAGTTGAAAAACATTGAACTTAGGCGGACGGCAGGTATCCGACCCGGCCCACGGTTTGCCTGGGGCATTCATCACTCTGATGGTGCGTGGGTGCAGGAAAAACCTTCGCTACACTGCCGATCACTTCTTCTGTGAACCACAAGGCTACTTCCTATGCAAAATCGCATGATGATCACTGGCGCCGGGTCCGGCCTGGGTCGTGAAATCGCTCTGCGCTGGGCCCGCGAGGGTTGGCAGTTGGCCTTGTCGGACGTCAGCGAGCCAGGCTTGCAGGACACCCTGAAGCGCGTGCGTGAAGCCGGTGGCGATGGCTTTATCCAGCGCTGCGACGTGCGCGACTACAGCCAGCTCACGGCGTTTGCCCAGGCCTGCGAAGTGAAGCTGGGCGGCATCGATGTGATCGTCAACAACGCCGGCGTGGCCTCGGGCGGCTTCTTTGCCGAGTTGTCGCTGGAGGACTGGGACTGGCAGATTGCAATCAACCTGATGGGCGTGGTCAAGGGCTGCAAGGCGTTCCTGCCGCTGCTGGAAAAGAGCAAGGGCCGCATCATCAACATCGCCTCGATGGCGGCCCTGATGCAGGGGCCGGCCATGAGCAACTACAACGTGGCCAAGGCCGGTGTGGTGGCGCTGTCGGAGAGTTTGCTGGTGGAGCTCAAGCAGCAGGAAGTCGGCGTGCACGTGGTGTGCCCGTCGTTCTTCCAGACCAACCTGTTGGATTCTTTCCGTGGGCCCACACCGGCGATGAAGGCGCAGGTAGGCAAGTTGTTGGAGAGTTCGCCGATCTCGGCGGCGGACATTGCCGACTACATCTACCAGCGTGTGGCGCAGGGCGAATTCATGATCCTGCCCCATGAGCAGGGGCGGATGGCGTGGGCCTTAAAGCAGAAGAACCCGCAGTTGCTCTATGACGAAATGACCACCATGGCCGACAGGATGCGCGCCAAGGCACAGGCTGTTAAAGGCTGATCAGGCGGTAGTCTGTCAGGCAATTTACCTGCATGTGTAGGCGTTGCCTGATTTTGCCGCGAGGCATTGCTGCGCCCACACCCAGCGCGCATGGTCGGGGTCCTGTCATTCAATAAGGACAACCGCCATGCTGGTCTTAAGCCGCGCCGTAGGCGAAATCATCGCTATCGGTGATGACATCACCGTGCGCATTCTCGAGCTGAATGGTAATCAGGTGAAATTTGGTGTTGTTGCGCCCGTCGGGGTGCATGTCCATCGTGCCGAGGTCCACCAAAAGATCCTCAAGCGTCAAACCCCGCAATCCCAAACCGCCATCAACCCCTGAGTCAGTCGAACAGATGCTTGGGCACATCGTGCTTGAGCATCAACTGGCACTGCTCGCTGTCCGGGTCGAACACAATCAGCGCCTGGCCCTTGGTCAGCGCCTGGCGCACCCGCAGCACGCGGGTTTCCAGGGGCGTGTCGTCACCATTGTCGGTGCCGTCGCGGGTCACGAAGTCTTCGATAAGGCGGGTCAGGGTGTCGACTTCAAGTGCATCGTAGGGAATCAGCATACAAGCCTCAGATGATGGATCCCGGCGATCCTACTGCGCCGGGACCGCACTTGCCAGCGTCAGGACTTCTGGCCGACCAGGCTGTCCACCGATGGCACGCGCGTGTCGCTCTCCATCTGCGTTTCGTGCTCGATCTGATGGCTGAACCGGTCCAGTGAGCCCTGGGCCGGTTGTGCGTCACTGGCGAACACCGGCGGGCTGAGGATATACGCGCCCAACAGCCGGCTCAGCGCCGCCAGGCTGTCGATATGGGTGCGCTCATAACCATGGGTCGCATCGCAACCGAACGCCAGCAGCGCGGTGCGGATGTCGTGGCCGGCCGTCACCGCCGAATGGGCATCGCTGAAGTAATAGCGGAACAGGTCGCGGCGCACGGGCAAGTCGTTATCCGAGGCCAGGCGCAGCAGGTGGCGGGAGAGGTGATAGTCATACGGCCCGCCGGAATCCTGCATGGCCACACTGACCGCGTGCTCGCTGGAGTGCTGGCCGGGGGCGACCGGGGCGATATCGATACCGACAAACTCACTCACATCCCAGGGCAAAGCCGCCGCGGCGCCGCTGCCGGTTTCCTCGGTGATGGTGAACAGCGGGTGGCAGTCGATCAACAACGGTTCGCCGCTGTCGACGATGGCCTTGAGCGCAGCCAACAGCGCGGCGACGCCAGCTTTATCGTCCAGGTGGCGGGCACTGATATGCCCGCTCTCGGTGAACTCGGGCAAGGGGTCGAACGCCACGTAGTCACCGATGCCGATCCCCAGGGAATCGCAATCGGCGCGGGTGGCGCAGTAGGCATCCAGGCGCAATTCCACATGGTCCCAGCTCACCGGCATTTCATCCACGGCGGTGTTGAACGCGTGCCCGGAGGCCATCAACGGCAACACGCTGCCACGGATCACACCGTTGTCGGTAAACAGGCTGACGCGGCTGCCCTCGGCAAAGCGGCTCGACCAGCAGCCGACGGGCGCGAGGGTCAGGCGGCCGTTGTCCTTGATCGCGCGCACGGCGGCGCCGATGGTGTCCAGGTGCGCGGACACCGCACGGTCGGGGCTGTTTTTCTGGCCCTTGAGGGTGGCGCGAATGGTCCCGCGCCGGGTCATTTCAAACGGGATGCCCAGCTCTTCCAGGCGTTCGGCGACGTAGCGCACGATGGTGTCGGTAAACCCGGTGGGGCTGGGAATGGCGAGCATTTCCAGCAGGACTTTTTGCAGGTAGTTGAGGTCCGGTTCGGGGATGGTTCGGCTCATGAAGACTCCTGATGAAATAAGTGAAATTCTTTGGCCAGTGGGGCTGTTGTGGCCAAGGGGCTTGTTGTGGCAAGCCCGCTCACCACAGGGTTATTGAGCTGTCGGCTGGCTATGGGGGAATAGCAGGTCCACAAACTTCTCCGCCGTCGGCTGCGGTTCATGGTTGGCCAGGCCGGCCCGTTCGTTGGCTTCGATAAAGACGTACTCGGGTTGATCGGCCGCAGCCACCATCAGGTCCAGGCCCACCATGGGGATATCCAGGGCGCGGGCGGCGCGCACGGCGGCGTCCACCAGGGTCGGATGGAGGATCGCGGTGACGTCCTCCAGGCAGCCGCCGGTGTGCAGGTTGGCGGTGCGGCGCACGGCCAGGGTCTGGCCACGGGGCAGGATGCTGCTGTAGTCGTAGCCGGCGGCGTGCAGGGTGCGTTCGGTTTCTGCATCCACGGGGATTTTGCTTTCGCCGTCGGTGGCCGCCTGCCGGCGTCGGCTCTGGGCCTCGATCAGCGCACCAATGGAATGCTGGCCGTCACCGGTCACTTCGGCAGGGCGGCGAATCGCAGCGGCGACCACCTCGAAGCCGATCACCAGGATGCGCAGGTCCAGGCCTTGGTGGAAGCTCTCCAGCAACACGCGGCTGTCGAACTGGCGCGCGGCTTCGATTGCCTGCTGCACCTCTTCAATGCTCTGCAGATCCACCGCCACGCCCTGGCCTTGCTCGCCATCGAGCGGCTTGACCACGACGCGCTGGTGTTCGTCGAGGAACTCCAGGTTGTCATCGGCGCTGCCCGCCAGTTGTTGCGCAGGCAGTTTCAAACCCGCGGCTTTCAACACCTTGTGGGTGAGGCTCTTGTCCTGGCACAGGGTCATGCTGATCGCGCTGGTCAGGTCGCTCAGCGACTCGCGGCAGCGCACGCGGCGGCCACCATGGCTGAGGGTGAACAAACCGGCATCGGCGTCATCCACCTGCACATCGATGCCGCGTCGATGGGCCTCTTCGACAATGATCCGCGCATACGGGTTGAACCCCGCCTGGGGTCCGGGGCCGAGGAACAGCGGCTGGTTGATACCGTTCTTGCGCTTGATCGCAAAGGTGGTCAGGGCACGGAAGCCGAGCTTGGCGTAGAGGTTCTTGGCCTGGCGATTATCGTGCAGCACCGACAGGTCGAGATAGCTCAGGCCACGGCTCATAAAGTGCTCCACCAGGTGGCGCACCAGCACTTCGCCCACACCGGGGCGTGTGCACAGCGGGTCGACCGCCAGGCACCACAGGCTGCAACCGTTTTCCGGGTCGTGGAAGGCTTTCTGGTGATTGAGGCCCATCACGCTGCCGATCACCGCGCCACTGTCTTCGTCCTCGGCCAGCCAGTACACCGGGCCGCCTTCATGGCGCGGTGTCAGGCGTTCGGCGTCGACCGGCAGCATGCCGCGGCCTTGATACAACTGGTTGACCGCCAGCCAATCGGCCTCGCTCTGCACCCGGCGAATCCGAAAGCCGCGAAACACACGGGTGGCCGGGCGGTAGTCGCTGAACCACAGGCGCAGGGTGTCGGATGGGTCGAGGAACAACTGCTGCGGATCTATGCCGAGGATCTGCTGGGGCGCGGCCACATACAGCGCGATATCGCGCTCGCCGGGCTGTTCGTTGAGCAGTTCCTGGGCCAGGCTCGCCGGGTCCGGGAAGGTATGGCCGATCAACAACCGGCCCCAGCCGCAATGCACGGCGATCGGCTCGGCGGCCAATGGGCTGCCATCTTCGGCCAGGCGCGCTTGCAGGCGCTCGTAGGTCGGCGCCTGGCCCTTCAACAAGCGTTGGCTGTAAGCCGCTGCATGGGGTTTCATCAATCAGATTCCTTGTTCGCTGAGCCACAGGTTCAGCGCGGCCAGTTGCCACAGCTTCGAGCCGCGCAACGGGGTCAATTGACCCTGCGGGTCGGTGAGCAGGCGGTCGAGCATGGCCGGGTTGAACAGGCCGCGATCCTGGCTTGGGTCCAGCAGCAGTTCGCGCACCCAATTCAGGGTGTCGCCCTGCAAATGCTTGAGGCCCGGCACCGGGAAGTAGCCTTTCTTGCGGTCGATGACTTCGCTCGGAATCACCCGGCGCGCGGCCTCTTTCAACACCTGCTTGCCACCGTCGGGCAATTTGAATTTACCCGGTACACGGGCCGACAGTTCCACCAGGCGGTAGTCGAGGAAGGGCGTGCGCGCTTCCAGGCCCCAGGCCATGGTCATGTTGTCGACGCGTTTGACCGGGTCATCCACCAGCATCACCGTGCTGTCCAGGCGCAGGGCCTTGTCCACGGCGGCGTCCGCGCCGGGCATGGCGAAATGCTCGCGCACGAAGTCGCCGGCGGCGTCGTTGGCGGTCAGCCATTTCGGTGCGACGGTGGCGGCGTAGTCATCGTAGCTGCGGTCGAAGAACGCCTCGCGATAAGCCGCATATGGGTCGCTTGCGCCATCCACCTGCGGGTACCAGTGGTAACCGGCAAACAGCTCATCGGCGCCCTGGCCGCTCTGCACCACCTTGCAATGCTTGGCCACTTCCCGCGACAGCAGGTAGAAGGCGATGCAGTCATGGCTGACCATCGGCTCGCTCATGGCGCGGAACGCCGCCGGCAGTTGTTCGATGATCTCGCGTTCGGCAATGCGCAGTTGGTGATGACGGGTGCCGTAGTGCTTGGCGATCAGGTCCGAATACTGGAACTCGTCGCCACGCTCGCCGCCGGCGTCTTCAAAACCGATGGAGAAGGTCGACAGATCCTGCACGCCCACTTCACGCAGCAGGCCGACGAGCATGCTCGAGTCGACGCCGCCGGAAAGCAGTACGCCGACATCCACTGCGGCCCGTTGACGGATGGCCACGGCTTCGCGGGTGCTGTCCAACACGCGGTCGGTCCAGTCTTCCAGGCTCAGGTTTTTTTCATCTTCATGGGGGCCGTAGGGCAGGGTCCACCAGGTTTTCTGCTCGGTGTTGCCTTCGGCATCGATGCGCATCCAGGAGGCCGGCGGCAGTTTTTCAATGCCCGCCAGCAAGGTGCGCGGAGCAGGCACGACGGCATGGAAATTCAAGTAGTGATTGAGCGCCACCGGATCTAGGATCGGGTTGATATCACCGCCCTTGAGCAGCGCCGGCAAGGCCGAGGCAAAGCGCAGGCGCTGGCCGGTGCGCGACAGGTACAACGGCTTCACGCCGAGACGGTCACGGGCGATGAACAGGCGCTGGGCATCGCGCTCCCAGACGGCAAAGGCAAACATGCCGTTGAGCTTGGGCAGCAGCGCTTCGCCCCAGGCGTGGTAGCCCTTGAGCAGCACTTCGGTGTCGCCGCCGGAATAGAACGCGTAGCCGAGGGCTTCAAGCTCCTGGCGCAATTCCGGAAAGTTATAGATCGCGCCGTTGAACGCCAGGGACAGGCCCAGTTGGGCGTCGACCATCGGTTGGGCGGAGCCGTCCGACAGGTCCATGATTTTCAGGCGCCGATGACCCAGGGCAATCGGCCCTTGGGCATGGAAGCCCCACGCGTCAGGGCCACGTGGGGCCAAATGATGGGTAATTCGCTCCACCGCTGCGAGGTCCGCAGGTTGGTGATCGAAACGTAACTCGCCAGCTAATCCGCACATAGGTTCCTTACCGGTTTTTCCGTTGGGGAGGGATAGAAAGACCCGCACCAAAAGGGCGGGTACCTAGGGACTGACCCGAGGCTATACGCGGAGTTTTAGATCAATAAGTTATATGGCAAACCGCCGCCCCCCATTCGGAACACCCCAGCAGCCTGTGCGGCGTCAGTGAAAGGGGCGGTACTTAAGTCGAGGTGAGATGCAAAAAATCGACGGTTACGAGGGCTGATCCTGCAGCTATTTGAACCCTTTTGCGCGATCGCAGCGCTTATCGTCTGGCGTCATTGTTCAACGCGATAAAGGAACATTGCGAATGACGCAAACCACTGATTTGACCCAGGCGCTCGAGCCGGTGCCCCACGACCAATTGATGGCGGCCCTGCTGAATATCACCGGCGACCTGGATAAAGCGCAGGTCTTGCACGACACGCTGCCGGCCTGGTTGGTCAAGGCCGACTCCCATGTACTGCAGGCCATCGAGCAGGCGTATGCCGACAGCGAGCGCCCGCGTGAAACCCTGCACCGATTGCTGAACCGTCTGCAACCGCTGGATAAATTCTGTGCCGGACGGCTCAGGGCATTCCTGGACGACAAGGGGCATGGGGGCCTGGACATCGAAAACGACACCCTGGAAATCCCCCGGCGCTCGTTCAGCGGTGTCAGCCAGGACCTGGGCGGCCAGATGATTGAGACCGTCAATCTGGAGAAGCACAGCCTGCTGCAAGCGGCCATGCAGAATTTCTCCCAGGCGGCTGCCGAGCCAGGCGGCTCGCCGACCACTGCCGTGGTGCGCATCGGCCCCATGCGCCAAGTTGCGCAAACCCTCAGCGCCCAGGCCTTTATCGGCTACTGCCGCGAGCTGAACCTGGGAGAGGCCTATCAGACCCATGTGCGCGAAGTGTTCAACCTGGTGGCACCCGACCAGGACTTCAATCCTTCGGTGGCGCAGGTCGGCCAATCCCGCTGCGTGGACATGCAGATCGACCTGCATCTGGCCCATGCCAAGGGCGATATCGATGCACCGACCCGCGCGTTGCTGCTGGGTCTGGTCAAGGCGGATATGCCCGCCAGGGACATCCGGCAACTGTGGTTCAACCAGCAGCCGCTGACCTGGCAAGGCCTGAACATCGACGGCGCCTGCCTGTGGGGGGTATTGGTGTTTTCCAGTGCATCGGCCGAAGGGTTCTCCAGCGGCCCGATCGTGGTGTATATGCCCAACGAGCCCGTGCGGCCGTGGTACCGCTATGAATCACTGGAGCATTTCAAGCTCTACCTCACCCTCAAGCTTCACGTCAGTACCTATCGTGATTTCTTCAAGGGTTACCTGGACGAGTCCGAGCGTTTCGGTTTTTTCGAGCGTTTTGACCAGGAGGCAATCGTCGTGCGGGTGACGCCGCTCCCGGTCACAGGCAAGTTGTCGACATTCTTTTTCAATGCCTGCGTTGGCAAGATCCAGCTGGATGCGCAGGTATTGGCGGTTCCCAATGCCCAGGCCGATGACGACGCGCGTCGCAAGCGTATCCAGGATTACCTGGATGTCGGCTTGACGGTGCTCAACGTCGCCGGGTTCGTGGTACCGGTGGTGGGCCAACTGATGACCGGCGTGGCCGTTGGGCAGTTGCTTGGCGAGGTGTTCGAGGGGGTGGATGACTGGCTGCACCATGACAAGCTCGGCGCCCTCAGGCACCTGACGAACATCGCGGAAAACCTCGCTGCCATGGCGTTGTTCGCCGCGGGTACAAAAGTCGTGGGCCGGCTGTGGCGAACCACACCGTCGGCGGCGGGGTTCTACGACAGCCTCGAAGCCGTGCGGCTGCCCGACAAGTCCACGCGCTTATGGCGCAGTCGTACCGAGCCGTATCGCCACACCGTCTCGCTCGAAGGCACAGTGGCCAGCCCCCGTGGGGTCTACCAGCTCAATGGCCAGTCCTATGTGAATGTCGACGGGGCGCTGTATTCGATTGTCTTTGACGCCCGGACCGGGCGCTGGCGAGCCCGGCATCCGCAGCGGGATTCGGCCTATCGGCCGCCCTTGACCCACAACTACCAGGGCGGCTGGCAGTTCTCGTTCGAGCAGGCGGATGAATGGCGCAGCCCTGACTATATCCTGGGGCGGCTGGACCCCAGTCTCAGCGTTTTCCCGGCCGGACACCTGAAGGATATCGCCGCTATCACCGGCTCGACCTTGCCGCGTTTGCAGCAACTGGCCAGGCAGAACCTGCCGCTGCCGGAGCGGCTGCGCGATTGTGCGCTGCGGTTCAAGCTGAACCAGGGGGTTCGCGACCTGATCTGGCAAATGGAGCATCAAGCCCCGCTTAATGCGGCCACCACCCGTGTACAGATGCTGGCCCTGCCGCTGATGGACGGGTGGCCCCGTGGGCGTTTTTTCGAACTGCTCGACGACGAGGGCTACCTGCTTGAGCGCCATCCAGATACCGCGCCGTTCGATTACGAGGACTTGAGCATCCACCTCACCACGCAACAACTGCGGAACGGACAGATCCTGCCCACCTTGCTGGCCGCCCTCGACCCCGAGGAAACCGCGCAATTGCTCGGGGGCACCTTCCACGCCGACGAAGCGCAAGCGGCCCTGGCGCGGCGTCTCACCGCCTCGCTCAAGACCACGCATCAGGCGGTCTATGAGCGGCTGCGCATGGATGCCGATTTCATCGATCAGACCGATCACGGCCAGCTCAAGCAGCGCTTGCCGCAATTGCCGATCCGGGTGGCCTGGGAGGTCATGACCCAGGCCTCCACGGCGGAGCGCTGGCACTTGCGTCATACCGGGCGTGTGCCGCTGCGGGTCAGCCAATGGGCCCGGGAAGCCCTGGAAGCGCTGGAGGAAGACGCCGCCCTGGCCGGCCTGTACTTGCCGGAGCTGGCCACCGATGCGACACGGCGCGTGGCCACCGGGTTGCTGCAACGGGTTCCAGGCTGGCCCGGGGATCTGTTCTTGCAGGTACGCCGCGAAAGCGTACAGGGCACTGTCCTGGGCCAGGTGGGCCACGCAGACGCTGATATGAGGCGCATCGTGGTGCAGTCGGCCAAGGGCTTTCGCGCCCACGATGGGCAAGGTAAGGCCTTGGGCGCGTTGGCCGGCGGGTCGGAAGGTTTCTACGAGGCGTTGCTCAACAGTTTGCCTGCCGCCCAACGCGACGCGCTGCGCCTGACCGCGAGCGGCAGGGCCAGCCAGCTGCGGCATGCATTGATTGGCAAGGCGCAGGATGAACGCAATCGCATCGGCCGTTACTTATGGCCCGAGCGCGCGGTACCCGAGGAGCCGGCCCTGTCGTGCGTGCAAGGCTCGCCGCCTGCGCCGCCTCCACAGCCTGCGGGCTTGACGCGCAAGGCTCGCAAACTCTTCCCGTTATTCGATGACCGGCGCCTGTCGACCTTCCTGCAGGACTTGGGCACCGATCACCTGTCCCGGGCCAAAGCCGTGCGCACCCTTGAGCAGCACTATGAGGCACTGCAGCGGGCGTTGAGGCTGTGGGCCAAGGACAAACCGGCGCAGCCCTACTCGGACATTGCGCTGCAAGACTACCGCCTGGCGCGACACCAGGCCGCTCGGGCCATCGAGCGTTGTTGGCAATATGCGTCGCTGGCGCCGGATGAACACCATCAGAACGTGCCGAGCCTGTCCCTGGACGGCATGGCCATCGGGGCGTTGCCGACCTTGCCGGCGCACGTGCAGTTCGAGCATGTCCGGCAATTGTCATTGAAACGCATGGGGCTCAACGATGACGTTGCGTATTTCCTCAAGCACTTCAAGGGGCTGCGCAGCCTGGCGTTGAACGGCAATCGGCTGACGCGGCTGCCGGAAGTGCTCCAGCACATGCCGTGGCTCAGGCAGCTGTACATGGCCGATAACCACCTGCAACTGACCGAGTACACCCGCACCAAACTCGCGGACCTGAAGAGCCTGGTCGTGCTCGACCTGAGCAACAATCCCCTGGTGGACCCGCCCGTCGTCAACAAGATGTTCGAATTGCGCAACCTGATGCTGCGCAACTGCCGGCTGACCAGTCTGCCCACCGGCTTTACCCGCGTTCCGTACCTGGAGCAACTCGACCTGCGGGACAATGACATCGCCAGTTTGCCGGCATGGTTGTTCAATGCGCCGCGTGAGCACACCGAAGTCATCAACGTGCGGCATAACCCTCTGGACGCCAGCACTCGTCAGGCCTTGAACCGTTACCGGGACACCATCGGCGTGGGCATGGGCTTCGTTGAGGATGACATTGCGCGACTCAACGAGCAGACCGCCCGGGAGCTGTGGCTGGGCGATGAATACGCGACACACTTCGCCGAAAAGGCCGAGACCTGGCTGGGGCTTAAGGATGAGCCCGGCTCCGACGGCCTGTTCAAATTGCTGGCCGGCCTGGGTGGCGCCGCCGACACCAGCCACGTGCGCGAGGACATGAACCGCCGCATCTGGCGCGTGTTGGAGGCGGCCGCTGCCGATACCCGGCTGCGGGCCGAGATTTTCGAGCGCGCGGCCACGCCGTTGAACTGTGATGACGCCGCTGCCGTGAGCTTCAGCGACCTGGAGGTGCTGGTTGAAATCCACGAGGCCTCGCAGCGGGTGGAGGGCGGCAGGGTCACGGCCAAGCCGCTGCTCAGGTTGGCCAGGGGCTTGTTTCGTCTCGACCGCCTGGAGTCCATGGCCAGCCGACACAGCGCCGAGCATCCGATGCTCGACCCGCTGGAGGTCAGCCTGGCTTATCGCACCGGGCTGGTGGAGCGCTTTCATTTGCCCGGGCAGCCCCGGCATATGCGCTTTGCCAGCCTGGCCGGGGTGACCGAGCACATGCTGGAGGTTGCCGAAGCGCAGTTGAAGGAGGCCGAGCTTTCCCCGCAACTGCTGAACTATATGGTGAAGCTGCCATTCTGGAGCAGTTACCTGAGGCGCACCCATGGCGGTTCGTTCGACACCCTGACCCAGCCTTTTGGCGATCGCATGGAAGCGGTGTGGGCGCAAAGGGAAACCTTGGGTGACGCTGACTATCACACCCAGATGGGCGCGATCCAGAGCGCGCGGGAAAGCGCCGAACTCGTCGAGCTCAAACGCCTGACCCAGGAGGCGTTGAGGCTCGATGAGCTGGGCACCTGCCAATTGCCACCGGCAGGTTGAAGCGCGGCCTACGGGGTCGTTTTTGCAGCGTTGCTGCGAATCAACCCGCGCACTGCAAAGCGATTCGGGTGACAGGCCTCGGCCACGCTGCGGGGCAGGGGCAGCGGTTCGTTGTCCAGCCATGCCGCCAGCAACTCGCCGGACAGCGGCGCGGTGATCAGGCCCCGGGAGCCGTGGCCGCTGTTGATGTACAGGCCGTCCAGCCACGGGCAGGCAGCCTGCGGTGTGTAGCGGGCGTCTTTGCGCAGCGCGTCGTAGGCCTGGGCGAACGCCAGGCTGTCGGCCAGGGGCCCGACAATCGGCAAGTAGTCCGGGCTGGTGCAGCGGAAGGCGGCGCGGCCTTCCAGGGTCTCTGCGGCAAGGTCGGCGGCGTGCAGGCGCTGGGCCAGGTCCGGGGAAATCTCTTGCAGCAGCTCAAGGTTACCGGCGTGCTCGGCGGCGGTAGGGGTGAGGTCATCGTTGTTGAAATCAAAGCTGGCCCCCAGGGTGTGTTCGCCCAGGCGAGCCGGCGCCACGTAGCCCTCGGCACACACCACCGTGGCCAGGGCCTGGCTGGCGGTGGTCTGGGGCAGGCGGGTGATCTGCCCGCGAATCCGCTTGAGGGGCAACTCGGCGCTGGCGGCAAACCGTTTGACCTCAGCCGCCCCGGCCAGCACCACCACGGGGGCGCTGGCCAGCAGCCGATCGCCGTCCCAGGCCTGCCAGTGGCCGTCGACTTTGCGCAGGTCCAGCACCTCATGATGGGCCAGCACCCCGATACCTGGCTGGCGCGCCTGCCATTGGCACAGCGCGGGGGGATGCACCCAGCCGCCTTCGGGGAAAAACAGCCCGCCCTGTTCCAGGCCCACCCCGGCGCGAGCCTGGGCTTGAGCCTTATCCAGCAGATGCAGCAGCTGCGGGGCGAATGCCTGGGCCAGTTGCGCCTGGCGTTCGGCCTCCTTGGCATTGAAGGCCAGTTGCAGCACGCCGCAGCCGTCCCACTCCACGCCGCGTTGCAGGTGCTCCAGCAGGCGCCGGGTGTACCCGAACCCGCTGACGATCATCTGCGACAACGCCGTGCCGTGTGCCGACAGCTTGAGATAAAGCACCCCTTGCGGATTGCCGGAGGCCTCCTGGGCGAGACCGCCATGGCGCTCCAACAGGCTGACCTGCCAACCCCGCGCCGCCAGGCTGGCCGCGCTGGCGCAGCCGGCCAGGCCGCCGCCGATCACCAGGGCACGGCGCTCGCCATTGGGCATGGAGGGGCGGGCGAACCAGGGCTTGGCGGCGGCCGGTGCCGGGGTCTCGGCCGGCCAGCCGAGAAACTCCCCGCGCAGGATTTCCCACTTGTGGCCGATGCCCGGCGTACGCTTCATCTTGAAACCGGCGGCGTTGATCAGCCGGCGCACCCAGCCGGTGCTGGTGAAGGTGCTGATGGTCGAACCCGGGGCCGCCAGGCGTGCCAGCTCGGCAAACAGTTCGGCGCTCCACATCTCGGGGTTTTTTGCCGGGGCGAAGCCGTCGAGAAACCACGCGTCGATCTGCGCATCCAGTTGCGGCAACTGTTCCAGGGCATCGCCGATCAGCAGCGTGAGGGTGACGCGGCCGTTATCCAGCACCAGGCGCTGGAAGCCTTGGTGAATGGCGATGTAGTGCGCCAGCAATTGCTCGGCGAACGGCGCGAGCTCGGGCCAGAGGGCGAGGGCGCGTTGCAGGTCGGCGTGGCTCAGGGGGTATTTTTCCACGCTGACAAAATGCAGGCGTGCACCGGCTACGGCGTGTTGCTCGAACAACTGCCAGGCGCAGAGGAAATTCAGGCCGGTGCCGAAGCCGGTTTCGCCAATCACCAACCGCCCGCCCGCCGGCAGTGCGGCGAAGCGCTCCTGCAAGCGGTTCTGTTGCAGGAACACATAGCGGGTTTCGTCCAGGCCCGATTGGTCGGAGAAATACACGTCGTCGAACACCCGCGAGTGCGGGCGACCTTGATCATCCCAGTCGAGCTGGGCGTGGGTTACGGGGTTCATGGGCGGCTCGGTAAAGGCAAGGCGGCCATTCTAGCCGATCAACAGGCTTTGAATTGACCCACGGCAAGCCCAGGTGGAATTTCCTCCCGCGCGTTGTTGCCCAATCCGCTAGTCTTGCTCACTTCTGGAACGGAGCCGCCCATGTTCGAATCTGCCGAAATCGGTCACGCCATCGACAAAGACACCTTTGAGGCCGAAGTGCCCGCCCTGCGCGAGGCTTTGCTGGAGGTGCAGTACGAGTTGCAACAGCAAAAGCGCTTCCCGGTGATCATCCTGATCAACGGCATCGAAGGCGCCGGTAAAGGTGAGACGGTCAAACTGCTGAATGAATGGATGGACCCGCGCCTGATCGAGGTGCGCACCTTCGACCAGCAGACCGACGAAGAACTGGCCCGCCCCCCGGCCTGGCGCTACTGGCGCCAACTGCCCGCCAAAGGCCGCATGGGCATTTTTTTCGGCAACTGGTACAGCCAGATGCTGCAAGGCCGGGTGCACGGCGAGATCAAGGATGCGCGGCTCGACCAGGCCATCGCCGGCGCCGAGCGCCTGGAGAAGATGCTCTGCGATGAAGGCGCGCTGATCTTCAAGTTCTGGTTCCACCTGTCCAAGAAGCAAATGAAGGCACGGCTCAAGGCCCTGGCCGACGACCCGTTGCACAGTTGGCGCATCAGCCCGCTGGACTGGCAGCAATCCGAGACCTACGACAAGTTCGTGCATTTCGGCGAGCGCATCCTGCGCCGTACCAGCCGCGATTACGCGCCCTGGCATGTGATTGAAGGCGTCGACGCCAACTACCGCAGCCTCACCGTGGGCAAGATCCTGCTCGAAGGCCTGCAGAACGCCCTGAAGCTGCCCAAGGGCAAGGCCAGCGGCATGAACCCGGCACCCTTGCCCTCGGCCGTCGACCAGATGAGCCTGCTCAACAGCCTCGACATGACCTTGAGCCTGGACAAGGACGATTACGAAGAACAGCTGATTACCGAGCAGGCGCGCTTCTCCGGCCTGATGCGCGACAAGCGCATGCGCAAGCACGCGCTGGTGACGGTCTTCGAAGGTAACGACGCGGCGGGCAAGGGCGGGGCGATCCGTCGGGTGGCGGCCGCGCTCGACCCGCGCCAGTACCACATCGTGCCGATTGCCGCGCCCACCGAGGATGAACGCGCCCAGCCGTACCTGTGGCGGTTCTGGCAGAAGATCCCGGCGCGGGGCAAGTTCACCGTGTTCGACCGCTCGTGGTACGGCCGCGTGCTGGTGGAGCGTATCGAGGGCTTCTGTACCACGGCCGACTGGATGCGCGCCTATGGCGAGATCAATGACTTCGAAGAGCAACTGCGCGACGCCGGTGTGATCGTGGTCAAGTTCTGGCTGGCCATCGACAAGCAGACCCAACTGGAACGCTTCCAGGCCCGCGAGGAAATCCCCTTCAAGCGCTTCAAGATCACCGAAGACGACTGGCGCAACCGCGAAAAATGGGACGACTACCGCGCCGCCGTGGGCGATATGGTCGACCGCACCAGCACCGAGGTCTCGCCGTGGACGCTGGTGGAGGCTAACGACAAGCGCTGGGCGCGGGTCAAGGTGTTGCGCACCATCAACCTTGCCCTGGAGGAAGCGTTCGCCAAGTCCGACAAGCACGACAAGAAGAAAAAGAAATAACCACTGGCCTGGTGTTGTTCAGGGTGCCGCCCTCTGTGGCGAGCGGGGCTGTGGTGGTGAGCAGGCCTGTTGTGGCAAACGGGCTTGTTGTGGTGAGGGGGCTTGTTGTGGTGAGCGGGCTTGCCCCGCGCTGGAGCGCGAAGCGGCCCCAAAACCAGCCAATAAGGTCTGCCTGAAATAACGCGGCGCCTTGGTCAGGGCCGCTTCGCAGCCCAGCGCGGGGCAAGCCCGCTCACCACAACAAGCCCGCTCACCACAACAGGCCCCCTCACCACAACAGGCCTGCTGACTACAACAAGCCTGCTCACCACAACCGGCCCGCTTGCCACAACAGGCCCGCCCCGCAACAGGTTTATGTCCGTCACCATGCTTTTGTATACGCCGGGTGAATGATCGTCGCGGTGGGGCAGGCCTGGATCTATCCTCGATCCATCTCCCCACAACGACAAGATCGAGGTAGCCCATGCGTGAAGTAGTGATCGTCGACAGCGTGCGAACCGGCTTGGCCAAATCCTTTCGCGGCAAGTTCAACCAGACCCGCCCGGATGACATGGCGGCCCATTGCGTCAACGCACTGCTGACCCGCAACGGCATCGACCCGGCCAGCGTCGAGGATTGCATCGTCGGCGCGGGTTCCAACGAAGGCGCCCAGGGCTACAACATCGGGCGCAACGTGGCCGTGCTGTCGCAATTGGGCACCGGTACGGCGGGCATGACCCTCAACCGGTTCTGCTCGTCGGGCTTGCAGGCGATTGCGATTGCGGCCAACCAGATCGCGTCGGGTTGCAGCGACATCATCGTTGCCGGGGGCGTCGAGTCCATCAGCCTGACCATGAAAAGCGTCAACACCGATAACCTGATCAACCCGCTGCTCAAGGAGCAGGTGCCGGGCATTTACTTCCCCATGGGCCAGACCGCGGAAATCGTCGCCCGCCGCTATGACGTCAGCCGCGAAGAACAGGACCTCTACGCCCTGCAAAGCCAGCAACGCACCGCCCAGGCCCAGGCGGAGGGCTTGTTTGATGATGAAATCGTGCCGATGGCGGTCAAGTACAAGGTCGAGGACAAGAACACCGGTGCCGTGCAGATCCTCGACGGCGTGGTTGATCGCGATGACTGCAACCGTCCGGACACTACGTTGGCCAGCCTGTCTGGGTTGAAGCCCGTATTTGCCGAAGACGGCTCGGTGACGGCGGGTAACTCCTCGCAGCTCTCCGACGGTGCCTCGATGACTCTGGTGATGAGCCTGGAAAAAGCCCTGGCACTGGGGCTCAAGCCCAAGGCGTTTTTCCGCGGTTTCACCGTGGCCGGTTGCGAGCCGGATGAGATGGGCATCGGCCCGGTGTTCTCGGTGCCCAAGCTGCTCAAGGCGCGGGGCTTGCAGGTGGCGGACATCGACCTGTGGGAACTCAACGAGGCCTTTGCGTCGCAGTGCCTGTATGCGCGCAATCGCCTGGGCATCGATAACGCCAGGTACAACGTCAACGGCGGCTCGATTTCCATCGGCCACCCGTTCGGCATGACCGGCTCGCGGCAGGTGGGGCACCTGGTGCGTGAGCTGCAACGGCGCAATGTGCGTTATGGCATCGTCACCATGTGCGTGGGCGGCGGCATGGGCGCCACGGGGCTGTTCGAAGCCGTGCGCTGATAAGTGTGGGAGGGGCAGTGCGACGATTCGACTTGCCCCTCCCACATTTGAACGGCGGCGTATCCCAATTCGCTCACTTCCCCCTAGAATGCCCGCTCCACTTCCTCTGGCTTCTGGGGCACTCATGCACATCTCTTCCGGCCGCTGGGTCTACGGTTTTCTCCTGACCCTGCTGACCGCGCTGCTCTGGGGCATTCTGCCGATCAAGCTCAAGCAAGTGTTGCAGGTCATGGACCCGATCACGGTCACCTGGTTTCGCCTGGTGGTGGCCGGCAGTTGCCTGTTCGTGTACCTCGCCGCGACCAGGCGCCTGCCCAGTCGTAAAGTACTCGGCCCCAGGGGCGGCTGGCTGGTGGCGATGGCGGTGTGCGGCCTGGTGGGTAACTACGTGTTGTACCTGGTGGGCCTGAAACTGCTCAGCCCCGGCACCGCGCAACTGGTGGTGCAGATGGGCCCGATCTTCCTGATGATCGCCAGCGTGTTTGTGTTCAAGGAACGTTTCAGCGTCGGGCAGAGCGTGGGCCTGGTGGTGCTGATCATCGGCTTCGGGCTGTTCTTCAACCAACGCCTGGAAGAGTTGCTGACGTCCCTTGGCGCCTACACCGCCGGCGTGCTGACTATCCTGCTGGCGACTTCGGTCTGGGTGTTCTATGCCCTGGGACAGAAGCAGTTGCTGACCGTGTGGAATTCGCTGCAAGTGATGATGGTGATCTACCTGTCGTGCGCCGTGCTGCTGACGCCGTGGGCCCATCCGCTGGAGGCCCTGCAACTGAGCCCGCTGCAAGGCTGGCTGTTGCTGGCGTGCTGCATGAACACACTGGTGGCTTATGGTGCATTCGCCGAGGCCCTGGCCCACTGGGAAGCCTCGCGGGTGAGCGCGACCCTGGCCCTGACGCCATTGGTGACCTTTGTCGCGGTGGCGTTGGCGGCATGACTGTGGCCGGACTATGTACAGGCCGAAGAGATCAATGCCCTGGGCTATTTCGGCGCGTTGGTGGTGGTGCTGGGGTCGGCGGCGGTGGCGCTGGCGCCGTCGTTGCTCGCCGGGCTCAAGGCCCGGCGGCTACGCATGGCGTCCTAGGCACCCAGCATGTTTTCCGGGCGTACCCACTGGTCGAACTCTGCGTCGGTGAGGTAGCCCAGGTCCAGCGCCGCTTCCCGAAGGGTCAAGCCTTCGGCGTAGGCCTTCTTGGCGATCTCTGCCGACTTGTCATAGCCGATGTGCGGGTTGAGCGCGGTGACCAGCATCAGCCCGCGCTCCAGGTGCTCGGCCATTTTCCCGGCGTCGGGTTCGAGGCCGGCAATGCAGTGCTCCTGGAAGTTATTGCAGCCATCGGCCAGCAGGCGGATCGATTCCAGCAGGTTGTGGATGATCACCGGCTTGTACACGTTCAACTGCAAATGCCCCTGGCTCGCCGCGATGCCGATGGTCACGTCATTGCCCAGCACCTGGCAGGCCAGCATCGACAGCGCCTCGCACTGGGTCGGGTTGACCTTGCCGGGCATGATCGAGCTGCCGGGCTCGTTGGCCGGCAGTTTCACCTCGGCAAGGCCGGCACGCGGGCCGGAGCCCAGCAGGCGCAGGTCGTTGGCGATTTTCATCAGGGCCACGGCCAGGGTTTTCAGGGCGCCGTGCAGGGTCACGATCGGTTCATGGCCGGCCAGTGCGGCGAATTTGTTCGGCGCGGTGACGAAGGGCAGGCCGGACAAGGCGGCCAATTCCGAAGCAATCGCCTCGCTGAAGCCATGGGGGGCATTGAGCCCGGTGCCCACCGCCGTGCCACCTTGGGCCAGCTCGCATACCTGGGGCAGGGCGCTGCGGATCGCCCGTTCGGCGTAGTCGAGCTGGGCGATAAACGCCGAGAGTTCCTGGCCGAAGGTGATCGGCGTGGCGTCCATCATGTGGGTGCGGCCCGTCTTCACCAGCTTTGCATGCCGCGCCGACAACTCCGCGAGGCCGCCGGACAGCGTATTGATCGCCGGCAACAATTGCTGGTGCACCGCTTGCACCGCCGCAATGCTCATGGCCGTAGGGAAGCAGTCGTTGGAGCTTTGGGAGCGGTTCACATGATCGTTGGGGTGTACCGGGCTCTTGCCGCCACGGGGCTTGCCCGACAGCTCGTTGGCGCGGCCGGCGATGACCTCGTTGGCGTTCATGTTGCTCTGGGTGCCGCTGCCGGTTTGCCAGACGACCAGTGGGAACTGGTCATCATGTTGGCCATCGAGCACTTCGTCGGCGGCCTGTTCGATCAGGCGGGCGATGTCGGCGGGCAGGTCGCCGTTGCGGTCGTTGACCCGGGCGGCGGCCTTCTTGATCAGGGCCAGTGCGTGCAGTACCGCGAGGGGCATGCGCTGCTCGCCGATGGCGAAATTCACCAGCGAACGTTGGGTCTGGGCGCCCCAGTAAGCGTCATCCGGGACTTCCACGTCTCCCAGGCTGTCGGTTTCGATACGGCTCATCGGGCACTCTCCTTCAGGTTCGTTTGCGCAGTTTAGGCCCTGATCGGCCTGGGGGGTTCCCTAAAAGACTTTTCATCGGATTCATTCACTGCAATCCGCGCCCGGTAAGGCCCGGGGTTGAGCCGCAGCGTTTTTTAGGCGCAGAATGGGCGCCCTTGGGGTCTTACCTCGCCTGCTAGAAAAGGAAACTCGATGACTCGTCTTCGTGCCATCTGTACCGCGGTTGCTCTGGTTTGCGCCAGCGGCCAGGTTTTTGCCGATACCGCCAGCCACAACGCCAGTGCCGAAGCCTTCCTTACCCTGGCCCATGCCGACAAGCTGGGTACCCCGGTGTACATGCAAGTGCAGCAAATGTTCGCCCAGCGTTTCGAACAGACCAAGGCGCCTGCCGCCAAGCAGTCCGTACTGGACAGCTACCAGGCCAAGGCCAACGCCGCCCTGGACCAGGCCATCGGCTGGCCGAAGCTGAAGCCGGACATGGTCAAGCTCTACACCACCAACTTCAGCGAATCCGAGCTCAAGGACCTGGTTGCCTTCTACCAGTCGCCACTGGGCAAGAAAGTCCTGGAAAAAATGCCGCAACTGACCCAGCAATCGGCCCAGATGACCCAGGCCAAGCTGGAAAGCGCCGTGCCGGTAGTCAACAAGCTGTTGGAAGACATGACCAACGAGCTGACGCCAAAAGCTGCCGCACCGGCGAAGAAGAAGTAAGCAGGAATGACCATGCAACAGCGTATCGAAACGGCGCTCGCCGCCCTGGCCCCGGAGCATTTGAGCGTGCTGGATGAAAGCCATATGCACAGCCGTGGGTTGCAGACCCACTTCAAGGCCGTGCTGGTCAGCCAGCAGTTCGAGGGGCTTAACCGCGTCAAGCGCCACCAGAAGGTCTACGCCACCCTGGGTGACCTGATGAGCGAATTTCATGCGCTGGCGCTGCATACCTACACGCCCGAAGAATGGGCGAAAATCGACGCAGCCCCGGCCTCGCCGACCTGCGCCGGCGGGCATGGCTGATACGCGGGTGTCTCTGACACCCCGCATTTGCTAGAATCCGCAGCGCGCCGCTCAGCCGGCGCGTTTTTTTTGCATCCGGTTCACCCCTTACGAGGGTAGCCACCTGGAGAGAACACCCATGACTCAACCGATTGTCGTGGCGGCACTGTATAAGTTCGTCACCCTCGAAGATTACGTCGCCCTGCGCGAGCCACTGCTGCAGGCGATGGTCGACAACGGCATCAAAGGCACCTTGCTGATCGCCGAAGAAGGTATCAACGGCACCGTTTCCGGCAGCCGCGAAGGCATTGATGGCCTGATGGCCTGGCTGAAGAACGACCCGCGCATGGACGATATCGACCATAAAGAGTCGTACTGCGATGAGCAGCCGTTCTACCGCACCAAGGTCAAGCTCAAGAAAGAGATCGTGACCCTGGGCGTCGAAGGCGTCGACCCGAACAAGAAAGTCGGCACCTATGTCGACCCGCAGGACTGGAACGCGCTGATCAGCGACCCCGAGGTGCTGTTGATCGACACCCGCAACGACTACGAAGTGTCGATCGGCACCTTCGAAGGCGCAATCGACCCGAAAACCACCAGTTTTCGCGAATTTCCCGCCTATATCAAAGCCAACTTCGACCCGGCCAGGCACAAGAAGGTCGCCATGTTCTGCACCGGCGGCATTCGTTGCGAGAAGGCGTCGAGCTACATGCTCAGCGAAGGTTTCGATGAGGTCTACCACCTCAAGGGCGGCATCCTGAAGTACCTCGAAGAGGTGCCGCAGGCAGAAACCAAATGGCAGGGCGACTGCTTTGTGTTCGACAATCGCGTCACTGTGCGCCACGACCTGAGCGAAGGCGACTACGATCAATGTCATGCCTGCCGCACACCGGTGAGCGCCTCCGACCGCGCATCCGAACACTATGTGGCTGGCATCAGTTGCCCCCATTGCTGGGATAAGCTGCCGGAGAAAACCCGTCGCAGCGCGATCGACCGGCAAAAGCAGATTGAGCTGGCCAAGGCCCGCAATATGCCGCACCCGATTGGCTTCAACTACAAGCAAACCCCTTCCGAGGCCTGACCCATGCCCGCGCGCCTGCTCTATGTGATGGACCCGATGTGTTCCTGGTGCTGGGGCTTTGCCCCGGTGGCGCAGGCGCTGGTCGAGCAGGCCCAGGCGGCCGGCGTGGACGTGCACCTGGTGGTGGGCGGCTTGCGCACCGGCAGCGGCGCGGCACTGGAACCGACCACGCGGCGCTACATCCTCGAGCACTGGCAGGCGGTCACCGACGCCACCGGCCAGCCGTTCAAGCGCGATGGCGCGTTGCCCGACGGCTTTGTCTATGACACCGAGCCTGCCTGCCGTGCCATCGTCACCGCGCGCAGCCTGGCGCCGGATTGCGCCTGGACACTGTTGGGGCTGATTCAGCGCGCGTTTTATGTCGAGGGCCGCGACGTGACCCTCGCCAGCGTGCTGGTGGAACTGGCTGAAAAGGCAGGCATCCCGCGCATCGAGTTTGCCGGCGCATTCGACCGTGCCGAGCAGCATGCCGCGACCGCCGCTGACTTCACCTGGGTCCAGGACCTGGGGATCGCCGGGTTTCCGACCTTGCTTGCCGAGCGTAATGGCCAGTTGGCGTTGCTGACCAACGGCTACCAGCCGCTGTCCGAGCTGTCACCGTTGTTGGGGCGATGGCTGGAGCGAGCGACCTGTGCATGATCAGTCACCCCGTACCGACCGACTGACCTGGGCGGAAATTCGCCGCCTGGCCCTGCGGCACAAGAAGTCCCTGTGGATCGCCAATGGCGTCGCCGTGCTGGCGACCCTGTGCAGCGTGCCGATTCCCTTGCTGTTGCCGTTGCTGGTGGATGAAGTGCTGTTGGGACACGGCGATGCCGCGCTCAAGGTGATGAACCACGCACTGCCCCTGGGTTGGCAGAAGGCGGCCGGCTATATCGGCCTGATGCTGCTGGTGACGCTGTTTCTGCGTTGTGGCGCGCTGCTGTTCAACGTGGTGCAGGCGCGGTTGTTTGCGCGCTTGGCCAAGGACATCGTGTACCGCATCCGCGTGCGCCTGATCGAGCGGCTCAAGCGCATCTCCCTGGGCGAGTACGAAAGCCTGGGCAGCGGGACCGTCACCACCCACCTGGTCACCGACCTGGATACGCTGGACAAGTTTGTCGGTGAAACCCTCAGCCGTTTCCTGGTGGCCATGCTGACCCTGGTGGGTACCTCGGCGATCCTGGTGTGGATGCATTGGCAACTGGCGCTGCTGATCCTGCTGTTCAACCCGTTGGTGATCTACGCCACGGTGCAGTTGGGCAAGCGCGTCAAGCACCTGAAGAAGCTGGAAAACGACAGCACCTCGCGCTTTACCCAGGCCCTGACCGAAACCCTGGATGCCATCCAGGAAGTGCGCGCCGGCAACCGCCAGGGCTTTTTCCTCGGGCGCCTCGGCCAGCGGGCCCAGGAAGTGCGTGACTACGCCATTCATTCGCAATGGAAAACCGACGCTTCGAGCCGCGCCAGTGGGTTGCTGTTCCAGTTCGGTATCGACATCTTCCGTGCGGCGGCGATGCTTACCGTGCTGTTTTCCGACCTGTCCATCGGCCAGATGCTCGCGGTGTTCAGCTACCTCTGGTTCATGATCGGCCCGGTGGAGCAACTGCTCAACCTGCAATACGCCTACTACGCGGCAGGCGGGGCGCTGACGCGGATCAACGAACTGCTGGCGCGTGCCGATGAGCCGCAATATGCCGGTGGTGCTGATCCGTTCACCGGGCACGACACCGTGGGCATCGAAGTGCGCGGCCTGGACTTCGGCTACGGCGAAGAGCTGGTACTCGACCAGTTGAACCTGGCCATCGCGCCCGGTGAGAAGGTGGCGATCGTCGGTGCCAGTGGCGGTGGCAAAAGCACCCTGGTGCAATTGTTGCTCGGGCTCTACACACCCCAGGCGGGCAGTATCCGGTTTGGCGGTGCCACCCAGCAGGAGATTGGCCTGGAGACCCTTCGCGAGCACGTTGCGGTGGTGCTGCAACACCCGGCGCTGTTCAACGATACCGTGCGCGCCAACTTGACCATGGGCCGGGAGCGCAGCGACCAGGCCTGTTGGCAGGCACTGGAAATCGCCCAGTTGGATGCTACCGTCAAGGCACTGCCCTTGGGCCTGGACAGCGTGGTGGGGCGTTCCGGGGTGCGTTTTTCCGGTGGGCAGCGCCAGCGCCTGGCAATTGCGCGCATGGTCCTGGCCGAACCCAAGGTGGTGATACTCGACGAAGCAACCTCAGCCCTGGACGCCGCCACCGAGTACAACCTGCACCAGGCGCTGGCACGGTTCCTCAGCGGGCGTACTACACTGATCATCGCCCACCGTCTGTCGGCTGTTAAGCAGGCGGATCGAGTCTTGGTGTTCGACGGCGGTCACATTGCCGAGGATGGTGACCATCAGCAGCTGATTGCCGATGGCGGGCTGTACGCCAAACTGTATGGACACTTGCAACAGGTACGTTGATTTAGCCTAGGCTGAGCTATCGGAAGCGGGTTTTCGCGTGCGTATCCAGCAGTGCATGTGCAAGGGACTTCATGAAGCAAAAGCGGACTTTAGGAACGCCCCGGTTGTTGGGCATTGTCTGGCCATTTATCGCCGTGGTGCTGTTCCAGGCATTATTGGGCTGTGTCAGTCTCTACGTGCTTTCGGCCGTGCGTGGTTACGTGGCCGGCGAGAGCCTGTGGTCCAAGGGCCAGAAGGACGCCATCTATTACCTGACGCTCTACGCCGATAATCACGACGCCGGCACGTACCTCAAGTACCAGCAGGCCATTGCCGTGCCCCAGGGCGGGCACGAACTGCGCATTGCCCTTGACCGTCCCGTGCCCGACCTTGCCGCAGCCCGCCTGGGTATCCTCAAGGGGGGCAACCACCCGGATGATGTCTCCAGCCTGATCTGGCTGTACCTCAACTTTCGCCATTTCAGCTACCTGGAAAAAGCCATCCAACTGTGGACCGTAGGCGATGGTTACCTGCTTCAACTGGATGACCTGGCCCGCGAGATGCACCAGGCGATCATTCACGACCAGATCGGCGCCAACGATGTGCGCCAGTGGAAGGCGCATATCATCGCCATCAACGAAGGCGTGACACCCGCCGCCAAGGCCTTCAGCGATGCTCTCGGCGAAGGTTCGCGCATGATTCTGCGGCTGCTGGTCATCACGAACCTGGCGACGGCCCTGGGCCTGATCGTATTGGCACTGTTGCGCACCCATAAGCTGCTGGCCCAGCGCCATGCCTTCGCCGATGCCTTGCAGGAAGAAAAGGAGCGGGCGCAGATCACCCTGGAGTCGATTGGCGACGGGGTGATCACCACCGACGTCGACGGTGCCATTACCTATATGAACCCGGCGGCCGAGGCGCTGACTCACTGGCACTCGGCGCAGGCCCAGGGCCAGCCCCTGGCAGCGTTGTTCAAGTTGCTGGAAGACCACGCACAGCCGGATGGCTTCACCCTGATCGAACACATCGTCAAGGGCCAGCTCAGCGGCGGCAGCGAGCATTCGAAGACGATCCAGCGCCTGGATGGCAGCACGGTCTCGGTCACCCTGGTGGGCGCGCCGATCCGCAGCGCCGGCAAGGTCTCGGGCGCGGTGCTGGTGCTGCATGACATGACCCAGGAGCGCCAGTACATCGCCAATCTGTCATGGCAGGCGACCCACGATGCGCTGACCGGCCTGGCCAACCGCCGCGAATTCGAGTATCGCCTGGAGCAGGTGCTGCACCCGGCAGGGCAGGCGCAGGCCGGGCGGCATGCGTTGATGTTCCTGGACCTGGACCAGTTCAAGCTGGTCAACGACACCTGCGGCCATGCGGCAGGCGACGAACTGTTGCGGCACATCTGCGCGCTGTTGCAATCGGACCTGCGCGAAGGTGACACCCTGGCGCGCCTGGGCGGCGATGAATTCGGCATCCTGCTGGAGAACTGCCCGGTGGCGGTGGCGGAAAAAATCGCCGAAAGCCTGCGCCATACCGTGCAGAGTCTGCATTTCGTATGGAAGGGGCGGCCGTTCATGACCACCGTGAGTATCGGCCTGGTACACATTGCCAGCACCCCGACCACCCTGGAAGCCTCGCTGCGTGCCGCCGACATGGCGTGCTACATGGCCAAGGAAAAAGGCCGCAACCGCGTGCAGGTGTACCACGCCGACGACTCCGAACTGTCCCTGCGCTTTGGCGAGATGGCCTGGGTGCAGCGCCTGCACATGGCGCTTGAGGAGAACCGCTTTTGCCTGTACTCCCAGGAAATTTCCCCCCTCGGGCATACCGACGGCGGCAATGGGCATATCGAAATACTGCTGCGTCTGCACGATGAGGCAGGGCGTGTAATCCTGCCGGACAGCTTTATCCCGGCCGCCGAACGCTATGGTTTGATGACGTCCCTGGACCGTTGGGTGGTGGAGAATGTATTTGAGATTATTGCCCGTTGCATTAAAGAGCGTCCGGGCCGTCCCATGGCCCTGTGTGCGATCAATCTGTCAGGTATAACGATTGGCGATGATGACTTTCTCGGATTCCTGCGAGAGAAATTTCATACCTACGCTATTCCGCCCGGCATGATCTGTTTTGAAATTACCGAAACCAGCGCCATTGCGAACTTGGGCAGTGCCATCCGCTTTATTAATGAACTCAAGGCCTTAGGTTGCCATTTTTCGCTGGATGACTTTTGCGCCGGAATGTCCTCATTCGCTTATCTCAAACATTTACCTGTAGACTTCCTGAAGATCGATGGAAGTTTCGTAAAGGATATGCTGGACGACCCGATTAACCGCGCGATGGTTGAAGTGATCAATCACATCGGCCATGTCATGGGTAAGCGCACAATTGCCGAGTTTGTTGAAACACCGCAAATCGAACAGGCCCTGCTCGATATTGGTGTGGATTACGCTCAGGGCTACCTGATTGAACGACCGCAATTGTTTACCTTCGATAGCTTGCAGTGTCGACCCGTGCGGCCGCAGCCTCTGTTATTCAGGGCGCCCGGCACATTCCGCTGAAACATTCGCCGGTCTGTAAATCACACTTAAAAAGGAGCCTTAATAGTGATCGACACATTCAGCAGAACCGGCCCGCTTATGGAAGCCTCAAGCTACCCCGCCTGGGCTCAGCAATTGATCCAGGACTGCAGCGAGAGCAAGCGCCGGGTTGTCGAACACGAACTGTACCAACGCATGCGTGACAACACGCTCAGCGCCAAGACCATGCGTCACTACCTGATCGGTGGCTGGCCCGTGGTGGAACAGTTTGCCTTGTACATGGCACAGAACCTCACCAAAACCAAGTTTGCCCGCCATCCGGGGGAAGACATGGCGCGCCGTTGGTTGATGCGCAATATCCGCGTGGAGCTGAACCACGCGGACTATTGGGTGCATTGGGCGCGTGCCCATGGCGTCAGCCTCGAAGAACTGCAGGCCCAGGACGTGCCGCCGGAGTTGCATGCGCTGAGCCACTGGTGCTGGCACACCAGCTCGGCCGATTCGTTGATCGTGGCCATTGCCGCGACCAACTATGCGATCGAGGGGGCGACGGGGGAATGGTCGGCGGTGGTGTGCTCCACCGGCGTGTATGCGGCAGCCTTTCCCGAGGAAGACCGCAAGCGTGCGATGAAGTGGTTGAAGATGCACGCCCAGTACGACGATGCCCATCCTTGGGAAGCCCTGGAAATCATCTGCACCCTGGCCGGGATGAACCCGACCAGGGCACTGCAGGCAGAGCTGCGCCAGGCCGTATGCAAGAGCTACGACTACATGTATCTGTTCCTGGAAAGTTGCATGCGCCTGGAGAAAGAAAAACCGGCGAGCGCTGCCGTGCGTGAGCGCCCGCTGCGGGTCGCCAGCGAAGCGTGATGTAACGGGGATGGCGGGGTTTTACCCCGCCATTGCCAGGCGATTGCGGCCTTCGCGCTTGGCCACGTACAAGGCGCTGTCGGCGCGACGCAACAGGCTTTCGGCCGACTCGGCGGCCAGCAAGGTCGAACAACCGAGGCTCACCGTCAATTCGATCCGTGTGCCATCCGCCCAATAGTCCTGGGCCTGTGCCGCCTGGCGCAGGCGTTCACCGACCATGGCCGCCGCATCCCGGCCGGTGTTGGACAGCAGGATCAGAAACTCTTCCCCGCCAAACCGAAACACCATGTCCACGTTCCGCAACTGGCTCTTGATTGCCCCGGCGACGGCGCGCAATACGTTATCGCCGGCCGCATGGCCGTGGGTGTCGTTGATGGTCTTGAAATGGTCGATGTCCAGCATCAGCAGGGACAGCGGGTTCAGGTGCCGGCGCGCCATGTCGATTTCCCGTTGCAGGGTCTGGTCCATGGCAATGCGGTTGCCCGTTTCTGTCAATGGGTCGCGCAGGGCGCTGCGGGTGGCGGCGCGGTAGAGCAGGGCGTTGCGCATCGGGTAGAGCAGGGTCGACAGCAGTGATTCGAGCTGGCCGAGTTCCTCTTCCAGCAGACGCTGGTTGCGGCGAAAGACCAGCTCGCCGAGGTGCTCGCCTTCGTGGCTCAGGCTGTAGCTCACCGAGTGGTGGCCACGTTGGCCGAACTCCAGGCGCAGGTCACTGGCGTCGTGGCGGTACTGCAGGGCGTCCAGGGGCACCAGATGCTGGACCTCACGGAAGAACACGGCAAGGATGCGCTGCGGTTCCAGGCTGGTCTGCAGTTGCATGCCCAGTTGCTGGCGAGTTTGGACAAGGGTGGTGGGGCGACGTGGCAGGAGGGCGGGTTGGCCAAAGCCCAGGCGTTGCAATTTTGCACTGTCGAAGTCAATTGCGTTGGTCTGGGTGGGGGTTTTCATAAGCAAACGGCCTCTAAGCACTTAGCTGTCTTACAGGCTGGATGAGAGTGGCAAATGCCAGGCGTCTTACTGTTCCTTCAGTTCCGTAAAACATTGGAAACAGTTTAGACCGCTTTACCAGGGGTTATAACCCCTGGGCACTGCCGCACGTCTTGTCATCGCTTGACCTGCTTGGAAGGTGTTAGAGCGAGATTCGTGCCATTTCGTTTAAATAAATAAAAAACCTTACAAATCAAAGACCGTTTTTACAGTAAAAAAACGGTCGTTCAGCACTGACGTCAGTTATTTGGCTGATTGCACCAGCGTGTTGTGGTCAATCTGGTCGATGGACGTGACACCGGTCAACGTCATGGCCACACGCATTTCCTTGGCGAAGATGTCCAGCAGGTTCTCTACCCCGTGCTGCCCGTCGGCGGCCAGTGCATAGGCGGTGGCGCGTCCGAGCAGGCACGCCTTGGCGCCGAGGGCGAGCATGCGCACCACGTCCAGCCCGGAACGGATGCCGGAGTCCACCAGCACCGTCAGGTCATCGCCCACGACATCCGCAATCGGTGGCAGAGCCTTGGCGGTGGACAGCACACCGTCCAGTTGACGGCCGCCATGGTTGGAAACCACGATGCCATCGGCGCCGAAACTGACTGCGTCCCTGGCGTCCTGAGGGTCGAGGATGCCCTTGATGATCATCGGGCCTTTCCAGAAGTCGCGGATCCACTCCAGGTCTTTCCAACTGATGGAAGGGTCGAAGTTATTGGCCAGCCAGCCGATGTAATCTTCCAGGTGAGTGGGTTTGCCGAGGTACCTGGAGATATTGCCCAGGTCGTGGGGGCGGCCCATGAGCCCTACGTCGAACGCCCATTGCGGCTTGGTGACGGCCTGCAACATGCGCCGCTGCGTCGCGAACGGCCCGGACATGCCCGAGTGGGCATCTCGGTAGCGCGCGCCCGGTGTGGGCATGTCCACGGTGAACACCAGGGTGGTGACCCCCGCCGCCTGGGCCCGCTCCAGGGCATTGCGCATAAAGCCCCGGTCCTTGAGCACATACAGCTGGAACCAGATTGACTGCGGGCTCTGCGAGGCCACTTCTTCAATCGAACACACCGACACCGTCGACAGGCAGAAGGGGATGCCCTTGTTCGCCGCCGCCTTTGCCGCCTGCACTTCGCCGCGCCGCGCATACATGCCGGTCAAGCCGACAGGGCTGAGGATGACCGGCATGTCCAGGGTCTGGCCGAACAGCGTGGTCTTGAGGCTGAGGTTGTCGACATTACGCAGCACCCGTTGGCGCAGGCTGATCTCGGCCAGGTCCGAACTGTTCGCGCGCATCGTGTGCTCGGCGTAGGCACCGCCGTCGATGTAGTCGAACAGGAAGCGCGGCAGCTTGCGTTTGGCCGCTGCGCGGTAGTCGGAGGCGGACGAGATGATCATTAAGCGTGTCTCCACAAGGCTGGGCGGGTCAGGATAGGCAAATATCTGTCATGATAAAAACAACTTTTATCGCTAGATACCAGTCGCTAAAGGAATACCCATGAACTTGAGAACGTTGCGCACGTTCGTCGAAGTGGTGCGCCAGGGCGGATTTTCCCAGGCCGCCGACGTGGTGGCCTTGACCCAATCCACGGTGAGCAAGGCGGTCAAGACCCTGGAGGAAGAACTCGGCATGCCGCTGCTCGACCGCCTCGGCCACCGCAACGAACTCACCGCCGCGGGTGAGATCGCCTACCGCCGCGCCCTGGTACTGCTCGCCGAACACCATGACCTGGTCGCCGAGATCAACGACCTGCGCGGCCTCAAGCGCGGCGTGTTGCGCATCGGCCTGCCACCGGTGGGGTGTGGGGTGCTGTTTGCGACGATGTTTGCCACCTATCGCAGCCGTTACCCGGACATCGACATCGAACTCACCGAATACGGCAGCAAGAGATTGCGCGAGTGCCTGGAAGCGGGGGAGGTCGACCTCGCTGCGTTGCTGCTGCCGGTGGATGCGGGCTTCGATTATCAGCCCGTGCGCAACGAACCGCTGATGGCCGTACTGCCCAGGAGCCACGCCCTGGCCCAGCGTCAACGCATCGACTTCGCCGACCTGGCGGATTCGCCATTCATCCTGTTCGAAGCCGGCTTCGCCCTGAACGCCAAGATCCTCGCCGCCTGCGAGCGCAAAGGCGTGATACCCCGCGTGGCGGCGCGCAGCGGTCAGATCGACTTCATCGTCGACCTGGTCGCCGCCGGCCTCGGCGTCGCCTTCCTGCCCCGCATGCTGGCGCACAAGCATCAACACGCAGGCATCGCCCTGATCCCCCTCGACGAACCCCACACCGACTGGCACATCGCCCTGGCCTGGCGCGCCAGCGCCCACCTGCCACCCGCCGTGCGCGCCTGGCTGGACCTGGCCAAGGAGCAGCAGCTTTCAGCCGGTCATCCGGATTAATCGTCCAGGCCGTCAGGGAAAGCTTGACTTCTCCTTTTCAATCAGTAACATACGGCGCATTCCGCGATAGCTCAGTTGGTAGAGCAAATGACTGTTAATCATTGGGTCCCTGGTTCGAGTCCAGGTCGTGGAGCCAGATAGGGAAAAGCCTGCAGCGATGCAGGCTTTTTTTTGCCTTGGATTTTCCGGGGTGATCAAAGCGCATAGCGTGACCTGCATGAAAGCATCTCAAATCCTACGATTCCGAGGTCAATATCATGAAAGTCACTGCGGTCGTTTCAACCAAAGGCGGGCCGGGTAAAACCACGGTTGGCGTCAATCTGGGCGCGTTCTGCGCCGATGCAGGGATCCGTACCCTGCTCATCGATCTGGATAATCAACCGTCGCTGTCGTCGTTCTATGCGCTATCGCACGAGGCGCCCGGTGGAACCTATCAACTGATCGCGAACAACGAGACCCGGGCCGACCAAGTCATTTCACGCACCTGCATTCCTAATCTCTCACTGATCCATTCCAATGATCCGTTCAATCAGCTGGGAAATTTGTTGCTCCATGCTGCTGACGGGCGCCTTCGTCTCAAGAATCTGTTGCCGGCATTCGAGCAGGACTTTGATCTGATTCTGATCGATACCCAAGGCGCTCGCTCCATTGTGCTGGAGATGGCCTTGCTTGGGGCACACATGGCTATTTCGCCCATCACCCCGGATATGCTGACAGCACGAGAGTTTCAGCGTGGAATGCTCCAGCTCTATCGAGATCTTGAGCCGTTGGCAGCGTTGGGCGCAGAGACGCCAATGTTGAATGTCGTGATCAACAAGCTTGATGCAACCAATGATGCAAACCTGATCTATCACACGCTGACCGAAACCTTTGCTGATCATCCGAAGGTTCAGATGATCCAGACCACGATCCCGGCCGCAGTGAGCTTTCGTCGGGCTGCCACAGAAGGCATTCCTGCGCACCGCCTGGAGTATCGCCTCCCGACTCATCGCCGTTCACCCACAGCATTCAAAGTCATCAAAGACCTCTCAATCGAGCTATTTCCCGAATGGCGCTCGAAATTTGAAGCGCTGAACGAAGAGCGGCTGAGTCAGAACATATCGTTGTTATCGAATAGGGTGGCCTTGGGGAGAGCTGCGGTATGAGTCTTCTTGATCTAGCCCCACCTCATTCGGTTGAGGCCGAGCAAGGCGTAATCGGCGGCCTGATGCTCGACAATTCCACATGGGACCTCATCGCGGACGTCCTCTCTGCGGACGATTTCTTCAGACGTGATCACCGCCTGATTTACCAGGCAATTGAGCAGCTCGCTTCACGTTGTTCACCTATCGACGTTGTCACTGTCCTTGAGTCCCTCGAGGAACCTGATGAAGTTGGAGGCTTGAGTTATCTGGCGGAGCTGGCAAAGAACACGCCCTCCGTTGCCAACATTTCGACCTACGCCGCGATCGTCCGTGAGCGCTCCCACCTTCGTCGTTTGGTGATGCTCGGTTATGAGTGCAGTCGGGAGGCCTCTTCAAGCCAGGCCAAGAGCGCCGAGGTCCAAGACCTTATCGAACAGAAACTTTTCTTGCTGGGGCAGGATAGAAGTCGGAGTGATTTCGTAGATGTGAGGCAGACACTGATGGAGGTGGTTGAAAGGATCGACTACCACTTCAATGAGGGCGACAGCGTTACCGGCATTCCCAGTGGTTTGGATGCTATGGACCAAGTCACGGGTGGTTTTCAAGATGCCGACTTGATCGTCCTTGCGGCGCGTCCTTCTATGGGGAAAACCAGCCTGGCACTTAGTGTCGTGGATGCGGCACTTCAACAGAAGCCAACCAACACGGTCCAGATCTACAGCCAGGAGATGCCGGCTCACGCCCTGATGTTTCGTTTGATTGCCATCCTGGGCGAGCTCAACCTGGCGAATTTGATGCGCGGTCAGTTGCGGGATGAGGATTGGCCCAAGGTCATCGCGGCTATAGTCGCCATCGCCAACGGCGATGCCCGGCGTGGACTGAGTCCTCGCCACATTGTCGAGATTGAGGTTCGGCGCCCATCGGAATGATGGCGCTGGGTGTGGAGGCGTCGCGCACGTCAATGGATTCGGAGATGTCCATGCTGTCGCAAAGGCTGGGTGAAAGCCGTGGGCCCTGATCCAGCCATGTATGGTACCCACTCAATGAGACGTACGAAGGCATCACTGATCTATCGCAGGACGAAGAACCTGCGGGCGGTTCAGTTGCTGCTCGGCCATACGAAGCTGGAGAGCACTGTTTACCTGGGGATTGAGGTCGATGACGCCCTGGAGATGGCGGAACAGACTGAGGTTTGACCATTTATAGTGACGGTCGAAATCAGAACGTCGCTAACCGGCCAAAAGCGGCCTTCGGGTGTCTACCGAACTAGGTGCGCAAGCCAATAAAAACCCAGTAAACTTTAATCTATGGGGTTAACAAGCCCTCCTACTTGATGCAAGCCTTCAATTTTTTTGATCGAGAGCGTGCGTACTCAGCGATATCTCAAGATCGTCTGCCACTATTTTGCCATCCATTGAACACCCGTAAACTCACCTCTAACAAATGGACTTGTCTGAATGAGCGAATTGAGTTTTAGAAACGATCTCAGCAACCTCATGCGTGATTGTGACCTGCAGCAGCTTCTGGATTTCATTGGGCATGAATATGACTTTGAAGCTGATCCCCACAGCGTGCTCGACAAAGCCGCCTATTACGGCAGGGAGGAAATACTCCTGCATGCGCTCGACCATGGAGGAAACCCCAATGGTACGGGTGAACTCTCAACGCCGCTGGCGTCGGTCTGCGGAAGGGGTGACTTAAAGCTTGCGAAGTTGCTGCTCAAACGCGGAGCAGAGGTCGACCTGAAAGATAAGTTCGGCCGTACAGCAATGATATCGGCGGTGTACAACGGGACGATTGCTGCAGCCAAGTTGCTAGCGGATGCAGGCGCAAGTCTGGACGGCGCTATGGAGGCGGCAGTGGACAAGCTTCGTATTGCCTTCGTGAAATTTCTTATCGAGGTCGGCGCACCCATTGACCAGGTCGATCGCTACGGGCTGACGCCCTTGCTCCACGCGTGCAGTGCCGGAAAGAAAAAGGGAAGTGAGATCGCTATGTTGCTTCTGCAAGCAGGAGCGGACGCTACCTACGTTCGGGAGGAAGATGGTATGTCTGCTATCAAACTCGGCTATTCGGGTTACGGTGAGTGTTCTGCGCAAGTCTTCGCTGAATTGAGGGCACGAGGGGCTCCAGAGCCTGAGTGGGGTTCTCAAATTGTGCAGTTGAGGTGACTTTCTAGCGTCATGGGAGACGAAAGCTGAGTGGTAGTCGGGCAAAAGCTAAATTGCTAGTCAGCACCGTCGGTCTGCAGTGCGGTGAGATCACTCACTCTTAAGCGGGGCGGATAACAGCCTCACGCGAGCGCCTGCTTTCGGCCGATTCTGTTGAAAAAGTCGGCCTTAGTTTCCTTGGCAAAAAGTAAGCGCCTGAGATTGAAATCCAGAATTCTCTCAGAGGCATTCGGACTGAGATTTCACGTAGCAGCGTGCTAAAAGGCGCTTTCACCGATCAATTTTTCGGCCGTTTGAGAAAACCGACTTTTTCAACACAATCGGCCAGAAGCAGACGTTCGACTGATCAGATTCAAGTGAGTAAGCTGGCGCCTCTTCCAGCGACAGGGACGAAGGCATGACAGAGATCTACAAGGGAAGCTGCCTATGCTCAGCAATCAGGTATGAGCTACTGACTACGCCAAAAACAGTGAGTCATTGTCACTGTAGTCAATGCCGTAAAGGTCACGGTGCAGCATTCGCTTCGTATGGTAGCGTGCCCCGAAGCGCGTTACGAATACTCAACGGCGCCAGGTATATCACTAAGTATTCTTCTTCAGAATCTGTGCAACGTGAATTCTGTGCTCAGTGTGGTTCGACTTTGTTCTGGTCACGTTCTCAAGGTGAATTTTCCGATTGGGTTTCGATAGCACTGGGCACACTCGACACCACCTTCACGCCTCAGACGCAAAAACACGTTTATGTCGCCTCCAGAGTTCACTGGTATACGCCATCCAACTCATCGTCTCAGATCGATTGACCGCAATGGCTCGTTTTCTATCTGTCGCCGCCGGCAGAAATCGACCGATTGTGTTGAAAAAGTCGGCTTTCCCGAAACACTCGAATATTGAGGGATGAAAACACCTCAGTTGCACGCGGCTACGCGAAATCCGAGTGCTGAACCTTCTGCCAAAAATTCAGATTTCAATCTCAGGCGCGTACTTTTCTGGCGCGGAATTCGAAGCCGGCTTTTTCAACAGAATCGACCCATTGCAGCCCTTCGCATCCGGCAGAGGTCGGCCAAAAGTAAATGCTGGTCAGCATCAATGAAATAGAGTCTACCGTATGACGAAAGTGTTGGAGACGAGCCTTCAACCCTCTCCCATCGACACGTTTCGTGCGAATCGAGTAATGTACCCGCGAATTTTTTTGCGCATTTGGTCGAGTCAGCGAGGCTACCTACACAGCTGCTTAAAATTGTTCGCGTAGCTCATCCGGGTCGGCCAAAATTGTCCCCTGAATAGACCATTAGGAACGTTTATGAATAATCTCGCGGACATAGCTTTGAACTATCTTTGGACGCTGAATTTTTCAAGCGATGATTTAGGGTTTGACGAAGATTGGGTAGTAAAAGAAATTGAGTCTATGTCTCATGAGATGGAACATAATTTCACTGACGCAGAGCGTCAAGCTCTCAAGGAATCCGCGAGCCGAGCTTTGGCGAGGTGGCTAAAGGAGCCTGATGAGCACGGCTATACGCCACGCAAACTTCTTAAACCAGAACAAAGAATTTTTTTAGAATGTATTGCATCAGGAAAATTCAGCGGCCCAGAGCTTTGATTACTTCAAGCGGGCAACTCGGCCGGTTGTAAAAAAAATAGCGTTATTCAGCTTCACCGTTCGACTCGTGATGTCGAGTCGCAGAGTCAGTCAACAGCTGGTTCTGACCAACTGCCGCTGATCGCGATGGGCTGCAATGGGTCGTTTTCTGTCGGTCGGGACAGGCAGAAAACGGCCAATAGCAGGCAAAGGGCAAAAAATAAGCTGCCCGTTATTCCTATGCATACGACAGAATGTGACCTTCCCTTTTACTCTTAGGCCTTGCACTTCATGGACGACTCTCGTTTCACCCCGCAGCAGATGGCGTCGCGATCTGGTAATGCTCAGGTGGATAAAGATGTGAGGCAATGGTTAGTGGGCCTTCCAATCGCTGAGAGGCTCGATTTTTTAAAGCAACTTTGGCCACTGAACTTCCGGTATTCACTCAGACTGCTCCAAGCAGCACAGCTACCGAGGCAAGAAAACGAATACATGTTCAGGCATTGGCTGCGTGCTGGCCATCACAATACGGCGCAGGAACTCATCAAGCGGTTACAGCCGGTTCTTGGGGAAAGAAAATTCTGGCAGATTGCTTCACAAGAGACGCTTTCACCGACTATGCGCGAATTCATGAATTACTACGGCCTTGGGCGCCTGGACTCACAACCCGAAGGAAAATAGACCTTTAGCCTTCTAGAAAATCTGTTTTCGGCGCCCGGATGCTACGGCCGTTGGTGGCATCTGTAGTTGTGGATTTTTGTCGGTGTCGGAAGCCGCTTTTGAGTCGATTCTGCCTGTCGTCTATGACAGGAAACGGCGATGATGCGGACGACGGTACTAGGCTACATCAAAGTGCTGCCAGAGTTTCTTACAGGCTGATTAAGCGCTGAGGTCTATGGAAGCGACTCCACTATAATTTATTTATAAATGAACTGATAACCAACAATATAAGAGCCTATCTTATTGGAGTGTGCAGTCACCAAAACGAAATCCATGCCTTTTTTCCTTCGCTCGTTGAACTCCAACTCAGTGGTGCACAGCTCAATCCAGCGCTCAGTATTCAAATCCTTAAACCGCAAGCCCGCCTCACACCGGCCAGACCTTGCAAAGGAAGGTCCCGGAATATGTAGCTCATAAGCTGATTCATAATGAATAATCTCGCCAGGCAATAGATAAGTAAAAACCTTATAACAATTTAAAGACAATACAAGACCCAGACAAACGCCCCCCACAAAAGAGTCGGCAACTCGCTTCAAGTCTCTTCCGTCAGGGCGATAGTAAATTGCTCGTCCGGTAAAAACGAGTCCAACCAAACAGCCAACGACTATATAGGTGGTCCACTCAGAAATCGACGCCATTAAAACGATTCGAGTCCCAATGCGACTAGCCCAAAGCATATAAACAATCCAGCCCACTACCAAAATCAGGCACGTCGCCGCCCAGAAAGCTTTTTTCTTTGGCTCGTTTTCAAATGAAGGATATTCCATTCCCTGATTGCTCTATTTTTTATTTCCACCATGAGTCGAAGGCAGCGCAGCTCAACAGCCACAGGCTTGTCACGACGCCCCTCAAGATATTCACGGCTTTCGCCGAGGTGTGCAATAGCACCGAGACCAGAGTGCCGGCGTACGCGCTCGGAACGACGCCAAGGTGATTGAGAGCGTGCCGACCATCAGGCACTCAACTGAATAGTCCCCACTCTAGTGGGGACACTTTAGATTTCTGCTTTTGGACAACCTCTGCCTGTCGCCGCGGACGACAGTCGACCGATCTGATTAGACTACGCCGGGGTCCTGTCAGAGATTATTTTCATGCTGATTAAATGCCAAAGATGCGGTCAAGGTGACGTTCGAGCAATGCGGGTCTGCTCTACACAACTTTTACTGTGGGTGTGCGACGAGTGTGAGGCAACGTGGGCGAGCCAGATTGAGGTGAATGTCTGCAACTTTGAAGACTTCGGGACATTAATGGCCGGCATGGGCTGCAAAGGTTTATGGTCAGAATTAGAGCCACAGTGATAATTTCGTCATCAACTACTGTCTATCAAAGGCCCCTTTTGGCCGATAACTGACTTTCTAATTGGAAAGGCCGAGCTGGAATGGCTGATAGGCAGCTAGTGCGCTTGAGTCCCTCTAATGATAGCCATGGCGTTCTCATCGTACTGGTAGCCGCCATAATTACGCTCCAAGATCTGCCTATCTTGGGTTCAAAGTTAATAGCCATCAATCGTCCTTAGGGCTGGATTGCTGGCAGAATTCATGATGCTACAGCGCCACGCATTTCGCGCGAAGGAGTGCTGGGCATATCCATGCGATGGGTTGCTGCGAAAGTTGCGTGAGCGAGTGACGCCCGATTAGCGTCCCATGAGTGGATAGTGGTCGATGCGACACGGATGCGGGTGGCCGTCGCCCTTGCAAATGCCATCCAGATACCGGTAGTCAATCTGCACCGACTGGCCTTTTCGAGGCCATTGCCGACGCGGAAGGGTGTTCTGGTAATCGGTGGTTTCCGGGGTGAAGGTGACCATCGAGCCTTGCTGGGGACATTGCGTGGTGGTGGAGATCGGGGCGGCCTTGAGGATCCGCCCATGCAGTTGTGGGTACGGTTGTTTCAATACGTTGACGATCTGTACGTCCAACCGGCAAATCTGCCAGCTCGCCGCGTGGACGGTGCTGCACAGAGTGGTGAGCGCAAGGGCCAGCGCTGCGTATGTTTTCATGGGGTAAATGTCCAGATCCTTGGAACAAGCAACCTGGCAAGGCCCTGAACTTCCGTCAGCTTCTGGCTGATTTAGTCCTTGGCGCCGGGTCAGTTGGGGAGTGGCAGCACTATGCCAATTACCCAGTGGCCAATACAAGTCTTATGACTTTAATGTTCCCCTGTGGCGGGAGCATGCTCCCGCTGAGCTTAGAGGGTCTTCAATCCCCCCAGTAAACTGGACGGCGAGAGGGAGCCAATAGGGATATGGGTGTAAGCAATAAGCCAGAATGACTTTAGATATGCAGTCGCATGCTGTGAGCCTCGACTATCGGTCTGAACCAGAACTGCGCCGGCGGTCCGCTTTTGGCCGATTTGATGCAACACAGGCGTCCAAGTTGGATCACAAGCCTTGCGACATCGTCATGTGCCATACATCTTATACCTCGTTCTGTGTCGTTACAGATCAATCTGTGAAAACCGCTGACGGTGACGAGTGGTATCTGAAGCCGGTGACTGTCGAACAGGCATTGGAAGGACGAGCGAATCAGGAGAAGATGACGAGCGATACGATAGCGTCGCTTAAGCAGATTGCTGCTGATTCATTCAATGAAGGCTGCGGTGGGTCGCTAGGAATCGGTATCGTATGCAAGCTTTCGATGGGGTTTGGAGCCACCAACCCGATTACAGAGACGAAGGCGACCACTGGCGAGCGTATTGGTTGGTTTGCGCAAGCGCTTCTGAATATAGTGGGGCTGAAGGCAGCGGTTGGCAGTGTCGCCGGTGAAAACGTTATTAAAGATGGGGGCTGGTGGTAGTCTTAAACCATCCATCTCATATGATCCTCCTGGCTCAGTTGTCTTGCAAGGAGATGCGCCTGTGTGCGGTTCGGCATGTGCGGCAATGACAATAACAGGTAATACGGGGCGCTCTCTTAGTTTGGTTGATGCAATTGGCGGGTTTGCGAACGGCATTAGATCGTCAGGTGTGAATACACTGGAGTTATCGGAGGTTTTATCAAATGCAGGTGTATATAACACCGTGAAAGCTACGATGCTGCCGAGCGAACTTAATCAAGTATTGCAAGGCGGTAGGAATGTGATTCTACAAGTTCCTGTTGGTGGTAATGGATATCGTTTTATTATAGTGGATAGTGTTAAAGTTGTAGATGGGGTTGGATATTATATGACTCGAGATCCACTTGCGGGGCCTCGTGGAGTAATGCAATTATTTGTAGATAGAGCAATATCGAGTGGCGCTAACACAATTATTGTGGGGAGGTGATTATGGACGTAGGGCTGCTTTTCGAAGGCGATCATCTTTCTGAGCTTGTTGAGGGTGGCGCCGTTTATAGTCTCTCCGGGTGGTTAGTTATCATTGGTAATGAGTTTTTTATTTTGGAAGAGAGCTATGCCGACCCCTATGAGATTAGTAAGAAAGTCAGGATATTAAACTCTGATATTGTTTATGCTGTGAGAGATCGTATTTATCCTCTTGGTGGGGGGAAGAGCTTTGTGTTTCATAGAGTGGAAGCTATTGGGCGTTTTGTTAGCGTAGAAGATTCTACCATTGAGATAGAGTCTTTGTGTGTGTATGAAAAGCCCACTGGATTTATTTCTATTGATATAGATTCTAAAAATATAGAGCTTTGCAAGCGAAAGTATGGTGCTTATATTCTTAATGGGGGCAATAGTTTCTCCGGAGACTGGCTGGATCTAGTTTGATTTCTTCAGGCGAGTGGGAAACGGGGGCAGACCCTGAGGAGTCCCCACAAATCTACTCCAGTCTCTGAGCTTGCCGGTGCACTTCATCGCGCAGCAATAGTTCCATATCCGCCAATTTCGAGCAGGACAAACCGGTGGTGGAGCATCTCGAAGTATTCGAGGCCGAGACGCCAGAGTGAGAGCACCGATTTATCCCTGATGCTGTTGCTCTGGAAGTGACGTGACCGACCTGTCGTTCGAGCCTGAAGACCGGCCAGATGCAGTGCATAACAGGCCAACGCGGCGATCAGCAGCAGGATCTCGATACGCCGTGGGCTGCGCGTTCGATGCAGGTCAAAGGTAAAGCCGAAACGCAGACTCTTCATGTCCCGAAAACCTTCCTCAATCTGCATCCGCTTGCGGTAGATACCGAAAATTTTCCGAGCCATCCATTGCGGTTGCGGCAAATTGCAGGCGAGCAGCCAGGGTTCTTGTTCACGGCGAGCGTTCTGTCGGCTGAGTTTGCTGCGCGCGATGTTACCCGTCACTCGCCGATGTTTTCTCCCCTTGGGCGGTTGGTGAATGCCGTACAGCGCAACGCGGTACGGTGCGCTACGTGTCATCTCAATTTGTGCAAGCGAACGTGCGGTCGATGTTGTCTGCCGATAGAGCTGCTTTATCGGTCGCCATTGACCTTGCTCGTTACGATAGAGATCACGATCGCGCACACGTCCCACGTAATACCCGCCTTTGGCTTCGACGGCCTGGAACCAGGGACGACGAAACCCGGCATCCGTCAGCAGGATCGGTACGCACTGCTCGGGAAGCATAAGTTCAAGCGCATCGAGCAACCGCCGCTGCTGCCTGGGGCAACCTTCACGATCATGCACACTCTCGTAAATAGGGAACGCTCGGCCAGCCAGCGGAATTGACGCCCGCAGCAGGTAAAGATCAGAAGCGGCATTGATCAGGCGACCAATGCACCAAAATCAAGGGATGGCGCAAGGAGCCAATCAGTGCCGTGAGCATTTTCCAGTAAAACAGCGGACGTTCAGGTTGCAGCTGAACGTTACCGAGCAGGCAATTCACACGTTTGATCGAATGCTTGGCGTAAGCTCTGCTGGGCATAGATTTGCCCAGATCGGTCGGCGTCAGACGGTGCCCGTACAGCAAGGCGCTGACGCGACTCATCAGGGCGCTCAGGCGCTTGCGGTACAGAGTGGGAGTGCTTGGGAAAATGCCTTGTGTAAGAATCGTACGGCCTGCATGAGTCTCAGATATTGGTTTGTTTGGCGACTACCAAACTGCCCGACTCATGCACGGCACTTCAAGCTATCTCACTGACCTGCAAGGAAGTTTTGTGGGGATTCCTTAGGGGCAGCCCACCATTCTATTCTTTGGTGGTTTAGTTAGTAATTTTGAATATGGTCTGTCCCTTAGTGCTGTCCCTACGAATTGCCACAATCTTGAGTACTCCATCTAGAAGTGGACCCCGTTCGATACGTATCGGAGATGAACCGGTAGCTGACTGCCGCTGCCTCCTTTTCCTATACGTCATTGTTTTGCAGCTTGCGGTGCTGCCTGTGGTGAGATGCTGTTGAAGGATCGAGGTGTTCTTACTTCTCAGGTTGACCTTGGAACCGAGCTTACTTCCATGAACTCCTTGGCGAGAAAATTGAATACAGTTGATTCTGGTTTGGTTGGGAATGCAGTCGATGTATCTAGCTTCAATGCACTCAATAAAACTGGCTCTTGGAGTGCAATGATGTGGGATTCTGGAAATAAAGTGGGGCACTGGGTCGTGGTTGATGGAGTGGATGACGTTGGCAGGGTGTTGATTAAAGATCCTTTTAATGGTACGCAGTACAAAATGGGCGTTGAAGAGTTTAAGGATGTGTGGAATGGTCATTCCGTCTATAAACAGTAAGGTTTTTGTTCAGTCAATTGTTTACTCAGATATTACCTCTGAGATAATTTATGTCTTTTCGAATGATGGAATTGAAAGTGAGTATTCTGGAAGGCTGCACGATAATTTAGGTATAAAAGGAATAGAGTATAGTGACGAACTGGAGACTTTCTTGATGTTACTTATGCCAATAGATTCGCGCGTGTCAAAGAAGTTGCATGCCCTATCTTGGGATTATGTTGAAGGAAGAGTTTTAAATTTTCCAGTGGTTTTGATTTCGCCGTAATTAGTTGGTGCAAAAGCGACAGGAGAATTAGCTAGTTCTGGTGGGAAACCCACCGTTGTTTATTTGCAGAAATCGGGGGCAGACCACGTTTTTATAAAGGCCAGAAAAATTGCTCTTTAAAAAATGAGAATAGTGGTCTGACCCCTATTTTCCTCTATTGATTTAGATTATACCAAGGGGCTCAGGCAAACGAATGTGACGGTCACGGGAACGCGTGGTGGTGTTCAGTATCCGTTGCAAGGGTAAACTCCCGATTCTTATGCGAATCTTGGAAATGGGCATGTTGTTGTCTACGGTCCTGAGGGGCGTGCACTATATGATGTGTCTAGCTCTCGGATTAAGGTGGTCGAATGGAACCAAGCTCCGAATGGAACATATTTCCCCAAGAAGGGAAGTGACACAAAAATTTTTTGAGGGAAATGTTCCTCAGTCGGTTCTTGATAGCTTGGGGTTGAAATGATGAAGTTTTATCAGGGTGATATTTCTAAAGAGTCGTTGAGTCTGTTTGTTTCAGATATTGGCTCCGGAGAGTTTTTTTCATATGTAGGGCACTTGGTTTCATTAGAACAGGCAATTTCTGTTCTGGGTTTGCTCTCTCCTGATTTATTGAGGCCAAGGGTCACATTTTCTGGCTGCCTAACGCTCAGCAATACGATCCACAAAAATTTCATTTGAACGGGCTGGTTGAAACCGAATCTAGTGTGTTGGAACAAAGTACATCGCGTAGAGACGTTGAACGATACAGAAATATTTTTTCAATAAATCAGTTCTTTTCAAAGTGGGAGGATGCACCGGGCAGACCCGTATTTAAAGTGGGTCTGTCGGAAGAAGATTATCGTCTTTGTCATTTATTTGCTGAACAGATCACTAGATATTGGAAGCGCGCTTTATCCGATGCCTTTCCAGAGAAGGTATTTCAGTTTGAAATTGCTGACGATCTTCTCGATGAATATGGCGTCTGTCTGACATTTTGGCAGTCGTAGTTTAAAGAGCGCACAGGATGTGTCCGCGCCATTAAAACCACTGCCAGAGACTAAATAATAATTATGCGTTTAGAAAAGGTTGAGAAAAGCTTTGTAGAAAAACTTAAGGTAGTCAGTGAGGAATAACGAAGAGGTGCTGTAAAATTGGCTTGCGAACTTGATTTCAGGACTGTCCAGTAGAAGTTTTTAATTTTGCCGAGTCTCTTAGGTGTCTACAATCTGGTAATAAACTCACGACTGATCAGGTATTTGGGCTAGATGCTTCAGCTGCACAGTTAGATGAGAAGTATTTTGACTTGCAAGGCAGCCTGGACGAAGAGCAAAGCTTAAATGTAGAAGACCTTCAGCTGTTTAGCCAAGCTCGCGCTGTATCGGCGCTGTCCTTAGCTGGTGGAGAGGATTCGCTTATGGCAGCGACCGAAGCAATATATGAGGCATCATCAGCCGTTGATGATGGAACTCAAGAAATCGGGGTCAGACCACTTTTTTATAAATCCCAGCAGAATTACTCTTTAAAAATGGGAATGTTGGTCTGACCTCTATTTTCTTCTGATTCGCTTGGGTGGAAGGAAGATAGCCGTCTCAGTAGTATGAATTCGCGAGACGTTATGTCGGTGGTGATGGTTTTATTTACTCGGTTGATACCCTTCATGGTAGATTCGAGCAGTTAAATGGTAGGGGCGGGGCGCATATGGGAGAGGTTAACTTCGATCTTAGTCCTGTAGAAAACTCAAAAGACTCTTCTGGTGGTCATGATCTGAGGGTTAAGTAATGGCATGTGTTAAGCTGGTTGAGTATGCAGGTGAGCTGATTTCGCGCGGCTATATATTTAGACTGCCAGCAAGTTGGCCATATGAAAGTGTTGTGGATTTCATGGTTGTTGATCTCCCGGATGAGAAATTTGGGCACTCTTTGGTCGTTGCGTCTGGAAATAAGTCAGGGTTGATGCTCATTCAGCTCCCTATCGAAAGTCGTGCTCCTGGTCACGGGATTTCGACAAGGTGGCTGATTGATAACTGGAGTAAATGGGTGTACCCGGAGTGTGATGTGAACGATGTTTTCTTATATGAGAGGTCGGCTGCTCCTAGTTGGGTAAGCACCGCTTGAAAGTAGTGCTTGTATGTGTGTGGACGGCTTTTGGTTTCGCTTTGCTACGGTGGAGGGCTTGGGGGTAGATGTCTTCGAATGGTGCTTCATCCCCACCAATCCTTTTCCTTACGCCCAAAGCTTGACTCGCTGAACCAACTCTCCAGCTCAACCGCAAGCTCGGTGACCTCGCCCAGTTCCTGCTGAAGAGGATCCAAACGATTTGCCTGCTCGCGAGCCCATAGAAATCGGGGTCAGACCATGTTTTTATAAAGACCAGAAAAATTGCTCTTTAAAAATAAGAATGTTGGTCTGACCTCTATTTTCTTGCGTAGAGCGCTCATTCAGTATCAGGCGACGGGTGAGAGACTGCAGGAAGTTGTTGTTGGTAAGTAGAGGTTTCAGGTCCCGATTAATATAAAAAATGTTGGGATATATGTTTCAACTGTATTTCCAATTGGAGTTGATAAATGAAGTGGGGTGAGTTGTCCGGAAATAGTGAGAATCTGTTATATTGGATTCTTTGGTTTGCTATCGGTGCGTTTTCAGAGGGTGACTTAGAAGGGCTTTTGCAGAGGATGTTTATACGTTGCGAAGGGCTTTCTGGTGACCCGGGTTGGGAGTTTGAATACGAACCGGATGCCTGTTCTGGGCACTATGTTTTCTCAGCTGATCAGAACATGAGCGGTATTTTTCCTGATTCTCGTGTTTATAGTGTTCAGGCTGTTAAGGAGGCCATGAAGGAATCTATGCTTGCTCTTGGGAATAAATACCCTGAAAGAGCTGGTGATCTACAAAAGTTGATATGTAAGTACGAGCTTTGAAAAACTTGCTAAGGAAAGCAGATTTACTTTCAGTATGCAGCTGGTACGCGGCCTACTGTGATTAAAGTTCAAGGAAATGATCATGGATTTTTGAGTTATAGCCGGTTTTAGTGAAATCAAGATGAGGTGGGGGGATCTCGAAGTGGACCGTATGCCCGTACGAGGTAAGGGGAATATTTGTTTTTTTTTGGAAGAGTCAACTGGGGTAGCAATACCTTGGTGTAGCACGGATGGGTTGGGGCCTGATGATTTAGATATTCTTGCTTGCCTATTGATCGACGATGGAGGGGGACCTTTTGTCGAAACTATTCCTTGGCTAGACGAGGGTCTGAATAGATTGATAGCCGTGAGGCGAGAGGACGAGGTCACCACTGAATGGGCCCGCGATGCCTGGGCAACCCATATTTCGAAAAGTGGAGTTAAAATTTATTCACTTTATGATGAGGACTTCTCAATAACTATAAGTTTGGATGACTTCGAACGGGCTTTACGCGGTTGGAAGGACTTTCTTCTGTCATTGTAGGTAGGGAAGGCTGCTGGATAGGGCGTCAGCAAACGAGGTCAGCTCACGATTCCATTCTTTGGTGGTTTAGTAATTTTAAATGTAGTCTGTCCTTTAGTGCTGTAGCTACGAATTGCCACAACTTTGAAGTAACGCCATCTGGAAGTCGAACCGCTCAGACACGCATTGAAGATAGCCCGGTAGCTGACTGCTGCCGCCTCCTTTTCCTACAAGTCATTGCTTTACCACGCTTTGACAACCACCCAATCCAACACGACTAACTTTCGTGGCGTGCTGAGCTCATATAGCGCACGCTATGCAGCAACCCTATCTCTCCACCACGCTCTTCCGTGGCACCGTTGCGACTAACAGCTAGCAAATGACTTTTAATCAGCCGTCGCTGTCGTCGTTCTATGCGCTATCGCACGAGGCGCCCGGTGGAACCTATCAACTGATCGCGAACAACGAGACCCGGGCCGACCAGGTCATTTCACGCACCTGCATTCCTAATCTCTCACTGATCCATTCCAATGATCCGTTCAATCAGCTGACGCCACCGCTTACATCCGGTGATGCTCCAGCAAGAAGTCTACGAACAATCGCACCCGCGCCGGCATTGCCGAGCCGCCTACGAACACCGCATGAATCGGTTCCCGGTCGCCGGGGTTCCAGGCTTCCAGCAGCGGTATCAGGTCACCGCGCTGCAGATCCTCGCTCACGCTGAACTCGCCGATACGCGCAATGCCCGCACCTACTCGCGCAAGTTGTGCCAGCGCTTCACCACTGCTGCATTCGATGTTGCCGCAGACCTTCAGGGAGAACTCTCTTGCGTCGCGGATGAACGGCCAGTTGGGTTCGGCACGCCGGAAGTTGAAGCGCAGGCAGTTATGCCGTAGCAGGTCTTCCGGTTCGCGAGGGATGCCGTGGCGTTGCAGATACTCGGGCGATGCCACCACTACCTGGCCGGTGTCGCCGATCCTGCGCGCGGTCAGCGGGCTGTCGGGCAGATGGCCAAAACGTACCGCCACATCGGCCTGGCCGCCGAGAATATCGACCACTTCGTCGCCGAGGGTGAGGTCGACCAAGATGTTCGGATGGCGGGCGCTGAATGCCGCCACCAGGGGGACGATGGCCAGCCGCCCGTGGCCAAGGGCGGCACTGACCCGCAATCGGCCCCTGGGTACGCCCTGGTCGGCGATGGCTTCTTCCACCTCGGCCATGTCGGCCAGGATACGCCGGGCGCCGCGCAGGAAAGCCTCGCCCTCGGCAGTGAAGCTGATCGCTCGGGTGGTGCGCAACAGCAACCGGGTGCCAAGGCGCTGTTCGGTACGCGCGATGATCCGACTGACCGCCGAGGGTGTGAGCCCTAATGCACGCGCGGCAGCCGATAGGCTGCCTTCCTGCGCCACGGTGGCGAACACGAGCATGTCACCGGATCTGCCGTTGAAGTCCATTTGTGCCCCTTACGCATAGGTGATTGCCAGAAATGCTATCTACCGCCTTAAAACGCTGGATCGTAGCATTGGCGGCATAGATAAGGAGCCTTCCATGCGTATCAATCCACCACTTGTCGCACTTGCCATAGGTGCCTTTGGCATCGGTGTTACCGAGTTCGCCCCCATGGGCATGTTGCCGGGCATCGCTGCGGATCTCGGCGTTTCTATTCCCGCCGCGGGCCTGTTGGTCAGTGCTTACGCCCTGGGTGTACTGCTCGGCGCGCCGCTGATGACCCTGACTACCGGCAGGATCCCCCGGCGCTATCTACTGATCGGACTCATGGCGATTTTCACCCTGGGTAATCTGATGTCAGCCCTGGCGACCGATTACTACAGCCTCATGATCGCCAGGGTGGTGACCTCACTGAACCACGGTGCGTTCTTTGGCGTTGGCTCTATCGTTGCTGCCAGCGTGGTCGCCCCTGAGAAACGTGCCGGAGCGGTCGCGGCAATGTTTATGGGCCTCACCCTGGCGACCATTGGCGGTGTGCCGCTGGCCGCCTGGTTTGGCGAAATGTTCGGTTGGCGCACTGCATTCTGGGGCATTACCGGCCTCGGCGTGGTCGCCATGGCCGCGTTATGGTTCGCCCTGCCCAACCTGAAGGCGCCGCCAGGCGTCGGTGTAATGGCCGAAATTCGGGTACTGGGCCGTGGCCCGGTGCTGGGCGCGTTGGCCCTCACGGTAGTCGGTTCGGGCGCAATGTTTACCGTCTTCACCTACATCGCGCCGATCCTTAGCAGCGAGACTCACGCGTCCACCGCCTACATAACCGCCATGCTGGTTCTGTTCGGTGTGGGCCTGACACTGGGCAACATGTGGGGCGGCAAGGCCGCCGACCGCTCGATAGATCGCACACTGATCGTTTCGCTGAGCGTGCTGATTCTCGTGTTGCTGGCGTTTACGGTACTGATGCGTTGGCCGCTGCCGGCGGCCGTTGCCATCCTGATATGGGGTATCGCCAGTTTCGCCTTGGTGCCGCCGCTACAGATGCGCGTCATGGAAGCTGCCAAGGACGCGCCCAATCTGGCCTCGGCGGTGAACATCGGTGCGTTTAACTTCGGCAATGCGATTGGTGCGGCACTGGGCGGTGCGGTGATCAATGCAGGGCTAGGTTATCCGGCGATTTCCCTGGCTGGAGCGGCAGTGGCGGGGCTAGGGCTGCTGATGGTGCTGGGATTTGCCTGGCGTTCCAGAAAGATTGCAACTGCATTGGTGTGAGCTTGATGGGAGAGCCAGTCACTCAGTTGCTCCGTGACTTCCATTGTGATTTTGCATGACCAAATTGGATGGCTGAATCGCCGAGTAACACACGCTTTGCTTGACCGCGGGAGCACTTAGAGTGGAGCCCAATATAGCGTTCGAACAAGGAGTCTAAGGTCAGCGCCTACACCCTTTACCTTCCTCCCATGACGCCTCATTAATGAACGTAGCCTGGCAGGCTGGAGATGTCTACGGTGCCGGGGCGATTCAGAATGCTTGAATGAATCCCCCTCACAGCGACGTGAGGGCCGTCTTCATAGAGGTGCTGAGCCGCGTTTACATTCGAGGCTTTCACCTAAGCCACGGATCATCTCCATCAATGCCTTCACCCGCAGTGGCAAGTTTCCGGCCGGGTATACCGCGTGCATCTGTGGGCTCTCACCGCTGCTGGAGGTGAGCTTGTATTCAGGACACACCCGGAGCAGGCGCCCCGTTTCCACTTCGGGTTCCGCCATCCAATCCGCCAGGCGGGCGATCCCGACGCCCGCCAGGGCTGCCTGGAATACCGCCAGGCCGGAGCTGAACCGAAATTTTGGATGAACCCGAAAGCTGATGGCCTGCTCCTCACTGCGAAAATTCCACTCCTTGAGAATCCGCGGCGCCGTATGCAGGATCAGCGAATGCGCCTCCAGTGCCTCGATGGAGTCGGGCATGCCGTTGCGCTCCAGGTAGCCGGGGCTGGCATACAGGTAACGTGAGTAACTCCACAGCGCAAAGCCGATCAAGTCGCTGGATTGTGGAAACGCACCGCGAATCGAGAAGTCCAGCTTGCTCTTGGCCGGGTCGATGATCTCATCGGTGAAAATCACATCGATGTTAACGTCTGGATAACGCTCGCAGTATTGCGCGATCAACCGGGGCAATACCCCGTGTCCGAGAACCTCGGGGGCGGAAAAACGGATCCAGCCGGAGGCCAGGCCGCTGAGGCCGGCCAGGTCTTCATCCACCTCACGTTGCAGATCGAGCATTTTGTACGCGTGGGGCAATAAGCATTCGCCCGCTTCGGTCAAGCTCACGGCATTGGACGAGCGATTGAACAACTTGAGCCCCACACTTTCCTCCAGGGCTTGAACGGCACGGGTCAGTGCGCTGGGGGAGCGCCCCAGCGTCCGTGCCGCGGCGACGAAGCTGCGCTTGCGAGCCACGGTCGCGAAGGCTTCAAGTTCCCCCAACATATTCAGTGCCACTTTCCACCTCATTGCATTTTTCACAACGCGGCATTGCAACACAAAAAAGGCCCTTCCGTTAACCTTCCCGTTCAACCCACAAGGATGGTGCAAACAGGAGCGCAAGGACGTGTCGAAGCTGGATGAAGTAATCGGGAAAGCCGCAGCGTGTATTGATGAAGTCATTCATGAAAGGCTGGAAAAAAAATCAGTGACTTTGACCCGACGGGAGATACCGCAAATTCATCTGTCGCTGGAAGAACAACGCACACTTCAGGCCGGGCTGGCATCGCTGGACGTGACCGATAGCGCCTCGGGGATCCGCCAGATGCCGGTCCTGGGGCGGTTGCTGGAAAGTGTCCTGGGCACCGAGAAAATCCAACAGCTGCGCAATTTTCCACAGGCCCGTGACGTGGCGATGATCGTCAGGGGGCTGCCGCTGGACCCGCAACTGCCCGCCACGCCCTATGACCTGGAGCCAGGTATCGAGAACCTGTCGATTCTGGCCGGGGCTATTTTGTCCGTGCTGCACACTCTGCAAACCCGTCCGCTGGCGTACGAGGGTGAAAGCACCGACTCCGTGTTCCGTCACGTATCGCCCAAGCGCAAGCGGGAGACCGAAAAGAGCTCCTATGGCTCGCGGGCGGATCTGGACATGCATGTCGACAACCCTCACCTGCCTTTGACCTGCGAACCTATCTCGCAGTTGTCGGCCTGTCCGGAGTACCTGTCCCTGACCGGCCTGCGCTGCGAGCTCGACGTGCCGACGCGCATCGTCGCCATTGACGAGGTGCTGGCCATTCTGCCGGCCTACGTCGAAGAAGAACTGTCACGACCGAACTTCACCGTTCGCCGACCAGCCTCCTTCGGCAAACAGGGGAATGTGCTGGAAAACGTCCCCTTGCTCTACAGAAGCGCAACCGATGGCCTGTATTGCCGCTACAACAAAGCGAGTGTCGAAGCGACCTGCGCCCCTGCGCAGTTTGCTCTCCAGCTGTTTGCCGCCGCCGCCAATCATCCCGATGTCGTGCACCACATCATGCTGCAACCGGGGGACATGCTGATCTTCAAGAACCAGCAAACCCTGCATGCCCGGGATGGTTTTACCCCCCGCTACGACGGCCGTGATCGCTGGATGTTGCGTGTCTTCGGGGTCAATGATCCGGCACGCGTGGTACCGCTGGACCCTCATCAACCCTATATAGTCAGAGCCTGATTTCATGGTCGATATTGTCATCCTTTGCGTGTTCGCCTTCGCCGCCGGCCTGATCGATGCGGCGGTGGGCGGCGGCGGACTGATCCAGATTCCCGCGCTATTCAACGTGCTACCCACCGCTCAACCGGCGGCGCTGCTGGGTACCAATAAGGTCGCGGCCGCCTGCGGCACCGCATTCGCGGCCCGGTCCTTCGTGCGCAAGGTGGTGATCGACTGGGGGCTTGTGATCCCCGCCGCCTGCGCGGCCTTTGTCATGGCCTTCTTCGGAGCCGCCACGGTGTCGTTCGTACCCCAGTCGATGATCCGGCCGGCGGTGCTGGTGTTGATTGTGCTGATGGCGATCTACACCTTCTGGAAAAAAGATTTCGGCGCCCTGCACAAACCCATGCGCATCGGTACCAAGGAAAAACTGCTGGCGATCGTCATCGGCGGCGCCATCGGTTTCTACGACGGTCTGTTCGGTCCCGGCACTGGCAGCTTCCTGATCTTCCTGTTTATCCGCTGCTTCGCCTTCGACTTTCTCCATGCCTCTGCATCGGCCAAGCTAGTCAACATCGCGACCAACGTAGCGGCACTGATATTCTTCATTCCGACGGGTAACGTGCTCTACCTGATCGCAATCCCCATGGCGGCATTCAACATCCTGGGCGCGCTCACCGGCACCTGGCTGGCGGTTCATAAAGGCGTGCCCTTTGTCCGGGCTCTATTCCTGGTGTTACTGGTGATTCTGATCAGCAAGCTGTCCTACGACCTGTTCCTGTAAACCAGAGGAAAACTCCATGCATCCCATGTTCGATCGCCTCGTGGCATTACTCGATGCCCGCTCAGCCTCTTACCGGGTGTTGATGCACGATGCCGAGGGCCAGTCGGCGCGCGTCGCCGAAATCCGTGGCACCGAGCCCGGCCAAGGCGCGAAGGCCATGCTTTGCGCCCTCAAGGGCCAGGCCGGCCCCTATGCGCTGGTGATACTGCCGGGCGACCAGAAGCTGGACATGAAGAAAGTCGGAGCGGCCCTGGGCGGGAAAAAAGCCGAGCTGGTGAAGGCCGAAACCGCCATGGAGCTGACCGGGTGCCGGATCGGCGCCATCCCTCCGTTTGTTTTCGATGAGCGGATTCAATTGATCGTCGATCCGGCCTTGACCACAGGCTACGCCGAAATAGCCTTTAACGCGGGGCGGCTGGATGCGTCGATGGTGCTCGATACGCAGGACTATCTGGCGATCGCCATGCCTCGATTGCTGGATATCAGCCAGGCCTGAGCAGACGTTTTCACAGACGCGGCCCAAAAAAAACGATAGCCGCGCTGGCCTGCTATGCACTGTATCTGGCCGGTCTTCAGGCTCGAACGACAGGTCGGTCACGTCATTTCCAGGGCAACCGCATCAGGCATGAACCGGTGCGCTCATTCCCTGGCGTAGATTTGCGGGAACTCCTCGGGACCAGACCGTCCTTTAGTCCATCCACCGTGCAGGTATTGCAGTCTGTGTCTATGCTGCAGTATGGGTGTCGAGACCCGCTACGAACCTGTCTCGACGCCGCACTCTCGCTGTCCGCAGTCCGGATTTTCACCATCACAGCATCAAAACAGCACAGCGGAATGTGCGTGAGCATGAGCTTGAACGCCTGAGCGATTCAGCCACTTATCGAATAGGGAAATAGGCTTGATGTGTCGGTAAAAAAAATTCTTTGTGTGGTCGGAACGCGTCCCGAAGCGATCAAAATGACCCCGGTCATTCTGGCCTTGAAGCAGCAGGGCTGGGTCGATGTGCGTGTGGTCGCCACGGCACAGCATCGCGACATGCTGGATCAGGTCCTGGCGTTTTTCGGCATCGAGCCCGATATCGACTTGGACGTCATGCGACCCAATCAAACCTTGGCCACCCTGACCGGGCAGTTATTGCTCAAGCTGGATGTTGTCCTGCTCGAAGAACGGCCCGATGCGGTGCTGGTGCAAGGCGATACCACCACGGTGATGGCCTGTGCCCTGGCCTGTTTTTATCGGCGCATACCGGTGGGGCATATTGAGGCCGGCCTACGCACCTGGGATCTGCAGCATCCGTTCCCCGAGGAAGCCAACCGGGTCATTGCCGGTAAATTAGCGCACTGGCACTTCGCGGCAACGCAAGGCACCCGGCAAAACCTGCTGAAAGAAGGCGTAGCCAGTGGGGACATTTTCGTCACGGGCAACACGGTGATTGATGCCCTGATCATGACCGCGGCCAGTGAGGTGGAGATCGGCCTTGATCTTGATCCGAGCAAGCGCCTGGTGCTGGTGACGGCCCATCGCAGGGAGCATTTTGGCGCGCCGTTTCTCGACATCTGCCGAGCGCTGCGCACCCTTGCCGAGAACAACCCTGGGGTTCAGTTTCTCTACCCTGTGCACCCGAACCCGAATATCCAGGACGTCGCCCAGGCGTGCCTGGCAGGCATGCCGAACTTCAGGCTGTGCGCGCCGCTGGGTTACGCGGCGTTCATCGCCGCCATGAAAGCGGCGTATTTCATCCTGACCGACTCGGGAGGCGTCCAGGAAGAGGCGCCGGCGCTGGGTAAGCCGGTGCTGGTCATGCGGGATGAAACCGAGCGCCCGGAAGCGGTGGAGCAGGGCAGCGTCAAGCTGGTGGGGGCCAACTATGAACGTATCATCGAGCAGGCGCAGCGCCTGCTTGACGATGAATCGGCCTACCGTGGCATGGTGCGAGGTGTTTCGCCCTACGGCGATGGGCAGGCTGCCGGGCGTATCGTGAAGGTCCTGCGCGAGCACTTTTCTTGAAGCGCCTGGTATTTCTCTCGCCGTTGCCCTGGCACAGCTTCGCCCAGCGGCCGCACAAGTTTGTCGATTGGGTGCACAGCCGCACAGGGGCGTCGGTGCTGTGGGTCGATCCTTATCCCACGCGGCTGCCCAGGTGGAGCGATCTCAAGGCGGCTGCGCCCTGCGCGCAAACCAGTCCATCCAGTGGCACGCCGCCATGGCTCACGCTGATCAAGCCTGGCGGTCTACCGATAGAACCTCTACCGTGCTCGGGCTGGGTGAACCGCTTTTGCTGGCGGCATGCATTGAGCAGGATCGATCAATTCACCCACGCCTCCCCAGCCTTGCTCGTGGTCGGCAAGCCCTCGGTCCTGGCACATCTGTTGTTGCAGCGGCTTCGTCACTGCGCGTCCTTGTATGACGCAATGGACGATTTCCCGGCGTTTTATACCGGCCTCTCGCGATCGGCCCTGGCGCGCCGTGAGCGGCTGATCGCCCAGCACGTGGACGTCATCTGGACGTCGAGTTCCGTGCTCGACGCACAGTGGCGGCGTTATCGCAACGAGGTGTGCCTGGTGCTGAACGGCCTGGACTTGGCGGCGATCTCTGCCGTAAAGCGGGCGCCGATGTCATCGAGTCGAAAGGTTTTTGGCTACGTGGGCACCCTGGCGACCTGGTTTGACTGGGCCTGGGTGGCGGCTTTGGCCGAAGCCAGGCCCAACGATGAAATTCGTTTGATGGGGCCGATCTTCGGCGCCGCGCCCGCGCATTTGCCGAGCAACGTAGCGGTGTTGCCTGCCGATAATCATGGCGCGGCGTTGGCCGCCATGGCCGAGTTCGACGTGGGCTTGATTCCTTTCAAAAAGACCCTGCTCACCGCGTCGGTCGATCCGATCAAGTACTACGAATACCGCGGCCTGGCATTGCCGGTGATCTCGACTGACTTCGGCGAGATGCATGGCCGTTCAGGGCTGCCGGGTGTTTTTATCAGTCACTCGCACAGCGATATTGCCGGGCTGGCCGAGGCCGCCTTGGAGTGTGAGCGCAATGCGGACGAAGCCCGTGCATTTGCACGACAACACTCATGGGAAGCGCGTTTTGATGCCGCCACGCTTCATCCATGACTGCGACGTGATCGTCGTCAACTACAACGTCGGCACGCTGCTCGGCGAATGCGTGGCGTCGGCCTTCAGGGAAGGCGCGCGGCGGGTGATTGTGGTGGACAACGCTTCGACTGACGGCAGCCTGGCGTACCTGGATGAGTGCCCGGCCTATACGGGCCTGAGCATCATCCGGAATCAGCGGAATATGGGCTTTGCCTCGGCCTGTAATACCGGTGTGGGGGTGTCGAGTGCCGGCGCATTGTTGTTCCTGAACCCGGATTGTGTCCTGCTGCCGGGCTCATTGCAGGGCATGATGGAAGCGCTGCACGCGGATGCCGCCACGGGCATGGTGGGGGGCTTTCTATGCAACCCCGATGGGTCCGAACAGCCGGGCGGGCGCCGGGTGTTTCCGACCCCCAGGAGAGCATTCGTCCGGGCTTTTGGCTTATCGCGCCTGGATGGAGTGTTTCCCACGCTGTGCGCCGACTTCCTGTTGCATCGTGAGCCGCTGCCCACCGAGCCCGCCGCGGTGGAAGCCATTTCCGGTGCCTGCATGCTGGTCAAGCGTGAAGCGTTGAAGTCTGTGGGCCTCTGGGATGAAGGCTATTTTCTGCATTGCGAGGATCTGGACTGGTGCATGCGCTTCAAGCTCAAACAGTGGCGCGTCGTGTTTGTGCCACAGGCGCGCGTCATGCACTGGCGGGGCGCCTGTAGCCGGAATCGACGGTTTTTTGTCGAGTGGCACAAACACCGAGGGATGGTGCGGTTCTACGCAAAGTTCTTCAGGGCCAACTACCCCAAGGGATTGTGGTGGTGGGTGGTCCTGGGGGTGTGGCTGCGCTTCGGTTTGGTCTGCCTCTACCATGGATTCAATTGGTTGCTGGGACGATCCCGGAGTGGGCATGCCTGAGGTCACGGTCGGTGTGCTGGGGGCCAGTAGCCTGGTAGGCCGATGCCTGCTTGTGTTGCTAGTGCGCGAACAGTTCAAGGTCGTCGCTTTTTCCCGCCAGCCCCGGCACGGCAGCGATACGGTCAGTTGGCAACGGCTTCCTGAGGCGGGTGTAAGCGCGTATGCCGCGCCGATTCCCTACTGGATCTGCGTGGCACCGATTTGGACGCTGCCGCAGCATTTTGCGCTGCTGCAGGCCTGCGGAGCGCGCAAGGTCGTGGCCCTGTCTTCCACCAGTCGCTTTAGCAAAAGCCACTCCGTCGACTCCGCAGAGCGGCGCCTCGCCAACCTGTTGGGCGATGCCGAGGCGCGTGTTGAGCAGTGGGCGCAGGACCACGGGGTGCACTGGGGCATCCTGCGTCCGACCTTGATCTACGGCCAGGGCCGCGACAAAAACATCACCGAGATCGCACGCTTTATTCGGCGCTTCGGCTTTTTCCCGCTGTTGGGTGGCGCGATGGGGCTGCGTCAACCCGTGCATGCCGAGGATGTGGCGAGCGCCTGTGTGCGTGCGTTGCAGGCACCCCAGGTGTGCCGCCATGCCTACAACCTCAGCGGCGCAGAAGCGTTGCCCTATCGGGAGATGGTCTCCCGCGTGTTCACCGCGCAGAAGCGCCGCCCGCGTTTTCTCACGGTGCCGCTCTGGCTGTTCCGGATGACGTTGTGGCTGTTGCGAGTACTGCCACGCTACCGCCATTGGTCGGCGGCGATGGCGCAGCGCATGAACCAGGACCTGGTGTTCGAGCATACCGAGGCTGCCCGGGATCTTGGCTTCGCGCCCAGGGGATTTTTATTGTCACAGGACGACCTGCGTTAGTTACTCATATTCATGGGGCACCCACGGGCCCCACTTGGCTTCATAGATCGCCTTGTTGCGCTCGAACAGGGCTTGGCGTTCATCCTGGTTCATGAGCGCGAACGATGCCGAAAGCTGGTGATGGATAAACACATCGCGGGCGCAGGCATTCACCAGGCCGGCATGTTCGACACGTCGGCAGTAGTCGTCATCCTCGAAGAATCCACGGCCATAGACTTCGTCGAGCGGGCCGATTCGCGTGTAGGTACTGCGCGGCATCATCACGCAGAAGAACGCCAGGGTCGGCAGCCGGACCACCTCGCCAAGGTGGCGGCAGGTAAAGCGCCGAGCCGCTTGTGGCATGTCTGCGAGGTCGGTGTAGCCGATGTCGATCCTGGCCTGGTTACCGATGTTGTTGGTCACCGGGCCAATCAGGCCAAGCTCGGGATTGCGTTGTAAATGGCGGCGCAAGGTACTCGCCCAGCCGCTGGTAACCTGCGTGTCGTTATTGAGCAGCACCAGGTACTCACCGTTGGCGATCGCCAGGCCCTGGTTGTTCGCGGCGGCGAAACCGCGGTTGTCGGTGTTGAGTACGATCGTCTGGCCTCTGTCGGCCGCCCATTGCGAGAGAAATTCAGCGGTGCCGTCACTGGACGCGTTGTCCACCACGATGATTTCCAGTTCAGGCCCCTCGCTGTCGTGCTCGAGGCTGTCCAGGCACGCCCGCGTCAGCGCCAGGTTGTTGTAGGTCACGATGATCACGCTGATGCGTGCCGCGTGGTCGCGGCGCTCGGCCAGGGTGATGAGCGCATCGGCGCGGTGTGTCCAGGTTTGTCGGGCAGCGAACGCCTGGCGCTGGGCAATCTGTTCGGTCGTCGCTGGCAGCAATGCCCGCGTGATCGCGGTAATGAACGCCGGGCCGTCCCGGCCGACCTGCACCAGGGAGCCGAATTGTTGCATTTCTGGCAGGTCGACCGAGACCACCGGTTTCCCGGCACTCAGGTACTCGTAGACCTTGACCGGGTTGGTAGCGAGCGTCAGGGCCGTGATGTGAAACGGCACGATGCCCACATCGAAGCCATGCAGGTAGTAGGGCAGGGTGGCATAGGGCACTTCGCCGGTGAATTCTACGTTCGCATAGCCACTCAATTGCGCCCGCGCGCCCACCGTATCGGCGCCGATCAGCAGCACCACATGCTGTGGAAACGCCTCGGCGATGCGGGCGACGAGCGCCTGGTCGAACCAGTGTGCAATGGCACCGTAGTAGCCAATCACCTTACGTTGCAAGCGATCCCGGTAGATCGAGGCAGGTGGGGTGCAGAACCGGGTGAAGTCGGCGGCATTGCGCAGGATGGCGCGAGTTTCATTGGCCTGGGCCGGCCATTGCTCGGCCAACCAGTCGGAGGTGAACAGCCGAACGTCCGCGTTGCGCACCAGCCGTTGCTCCAGCTGCAGGATGCTCGGGCCGTTGTCGCCGAAGCCTTGATGATGGTCCATGCAATCGTAGATCAATCGGCTGTTGGGTAATTCACCGGCGATGTCGCACCAGAAAGGGTGCTGCACCAGTGAAATGACCCGGGCTGAGCCGGCCCAGAGGAGTACCTCGCCAATACTGCAGCACAACTGTCGAACCTGCGCGGCGTCAGGCGCTGCGGTGTAGATCAGCGGTGCACCACGGGCGAACAGCTTGACCTGGAACAACCGCTGCGTCTGGTCCAGCGAGTCGAGTTCAAAGCCGGCTTGGGGCGCATGTATCAATGAGGCCGACACGTAGATGACCCGCCGGCCGGTGGCGGCCAGCACCTGGGCCAGTTGCTGCGGGCGCTGGTGGCGCAAGTCCCAGTCGATAGCGCCCCAGATAATGTAATCCGCCAGCCCGGCCTGTTGTGGCTGGGGCGCAGGCTGAGGCGCCGGCGCTGGGTCGGCTAAGGTTTTCATCGGTTGCAGTACGCCGCGCAGTACGCGCACAGCGGGCAGCAGTGCACGTCGGTAGATGACTGCCAGGAGTTTTTTCGCGCTGGCCGGCAACGGCAGCCGGTGATACACCGCGCGCCAGCGCTGCCGGCCAGATGGGCGTCGCTCGATCATCATGGGCGGGACGACCTCATCCGGACGTTTTCGGCGATGCGGCGACCACCACAAAGCAAGTCGCTTTTCAACGTGCCCGACTCGACCGGCCCGTCTTCGATGTGGAACAACGTCTGCAGTACCCTGAAGGACTGCAGGCGCAGCCCCTGGTTATTTGCGGCGGCGAAGCCCGGGTAGCGCAGGTAGTTGCGCGTGTCGTCCGTGTGCCTGTCCATGGTGCCGTCCTTCACGAAAACCTTGTGTTGTGCTGTTCGCCGTAAGCGTGCAGAGGTGTCGGGTCGTTGTCCGGCCACATCGAGCTGGTAGAGCCGGGGCGGTAAAACGTCACCGTCACGCTGCGCCTGGAAGAACGACAACCCTCGACCACCCGTGAAACCGCGTGCCAGGAGTTGTCGGCGCGCACGAGAATCGCCGAGTTGCCGACCTCGGGCGTCACTTGCGCGACGATATCGGTGGGCCTGGCAGAGCCGAGGATCTGCAGGCAGCCGCCGTCGGCGGGGTCCCAGGTCTGATTGAAGTACAAAACGTGCGTGACCAGTTTGTCTTCCAGGTCCGGGTGCGGCCCGAGGTTGGCCCCGGGGCCGTAGTGGAACAGATTGGCTTCCATGGGGACGTCGGTCACGTCCACCCCGGTCAGCGCGGAGAGGGCCTGGCGGTACTGCGGTGAACAGAGGCTGTGGGCCAGTGCCAGCCATTGCGGGCTCAAGGCTTGTGGATTGACCACTTTGTGGCTGCCCATGGCGATCAATTGCCGCGCCTCGTATTCGTAGTCCTTGGCCCCGCCGTAGCCGGAGACCGTCTTGAAGTGGTCGTGCGGGTAGGTTTCGGCCAGCACCTTGGCATCGCCGGGGGTGTAGAGCGCACCGATTTGCGCCCAGGAAAAAGGCACGGTCTGCAGGCGGTGGGCCGTCAGTTTGCTCAGGTCAATCATGTCGAAGGGCTCCCAGCCATTTGTTCAGGGTTCGGCGCAGATGGCGCAACGGCGCCGTCAGCTTGAACGAGTTGGAGCGGTACAGCGTTTCCAGTGCCTGTTGATGTTGCTCGTGTTCGTGTTGTCGCTCGGCGGCCTGGCTTTCGAGGTGTGAGTGCAGGTCTTCGAGAACGCCGGGCAAGGCTTGCCAGTAGCGGTTGAGCGCGGGCTGCGTGGGCCTGGGACCTTCGCGGATCAACTCGGCCACGCGGTCCCAATGTGCGTCGATCCGTACCATCGCGTCGGCGGTCACCTGGGACACCGGTTGCTTGCCCAGCTGTGCGCGAAACCACTGCGGATCAATCGGCTGGTCCCGGCGTAATTGGAATATTCGTCCATGGCTCGGCAGCGCAGTGTATTTGCCGGTGCCCAGGTCCGCCGAGCAGAAGACCGGCACACCAAAGGCCAGTGCACTGATCGCCAGGTGGTAGCTGTGCCCGATCACCCCTTCGGCATGGGCGATCAGCTCTGCCAACAGCAGGGGCTCCGGCCAGAAGGGCAGGCACCGCGCGCGCGCAAGGCCGTCGCCCAGTACGGATTCATGATCACCCAGTACCGGCCCTATGGGCAGCAGCAGCAGTTGCACGTCCTCGAACTGCCCGGCATGGGTTTGCCACAGCTGCAGGAAGCTGTCCAAGCCTCCTATCGCATGCACCACCAGATAAGGGAGGGTCAGGTCGGCGCTGCTGCGCAGCGCCAGGAACCGGGTAGACGGCGCATGAGGGTCGAGCACCCGTGGCAGGCCAAAGGCCGTGTCGGGAAGCACCTCGACCTGGGCCGTCGGCGACAGCTGGGCCAGGGCCGCTTGGGACAGCGCATCGCGTACCCTGATGTGCGGGCTGTGTTCGAGGGTCAATTGCACCAGTGGCGCGGCCCACGGCGGGATGTCGTTGCAATGCATGCCCGGCGCATTCCAGATCAACGGGATGCCATGTTGCAGCGCGATCAGCGCGGGCGTCAGCCAGTAGCCGGTGGGGTGGTGAATGGTGGCATCCGGGGGGTAATAACCGCTGGCCACCAGCTTGTCGAAACGCACAATGAAACCACCGCCGATCAATACTCCATCCAACTGACCGGCGATGTCCGGCAAACGAGTCAGCGAGGTGACCTCGTACGGCCACTCGGGCGGTGTTTTCCCGTGATAGGAAAACCGGTGCAGCGTTATCGCGCCCAGGCGCCGGGTCAATTCCGCCTCGGCGAGAATGGGAAACAGCAAGTCGCCATAATTGGCGACATCGAATGTGCCGAAGATCCCGACCTGCCACTCTCGGCTCATTGCAGCACCCCCGGTTCATTCGTGTGAGGGGCAGGACCGGCCTCTATTCCCAGATCGACGAAACCAAGGAATTCCCGGGTACCCGGCAAGGTGTCGAACGCCAGCAGCGCGACCTGCTTCTCGATGAGCTGCGCGGTTTCTTCGAGGTGGCCGTTCATCAGTTTCAGCGTGATGTGGTACTTGCCCGCCGCAAGGTTGGCGGGGAAGCGGACGTTGAGCGTCGCCTTGCGCCAGCCGTTGTGCGCTGCCTCCAGGTGCAGCGGCAGGTTGGCACCGCCGATCACCAGCAAGCGGGCCTCCTGGATCGTCACGCTGAGGGTCGGCAGCTCGATACTTTCGCGTACCCGGGTTTCGATGCGCAGTTCGATGGTCTCGCCATACACAAAGCTTGAATACAGGCTGTCCGTGTTGGTAAAGCAGGCCGCAACGATATGCCCCTCATCGGTGCCAAAGGCGATGCCAGCCTGTTGGGCAAGAAACGCCTTGGGGGCGACCGCCACCGCGCCGCCGCTGGCCCAGCGACGCTGTTCGTCACGCATCTCCAGCAGGTAGAGTTCGGCCATTTCTTCGGGAGAGCCACTGGCACGCACCTGGCCTTCGCGCAGGTAAATCACCCGATTGCAAAAGCGCTTGACCATGGCCATGTCATGGGACACGAACAGCAGCGTCGTGCCTTGCTGGGTGAGCGCTTCCAGCCGATTGAGGCACTTGAACTGGAAGGACGCGTCGCCCACTGCCAGGGCTTCATCGACGATCAGGATGTCGGGGTCCACGCACACCGCGACGGCAAAGGCCAGGCGTACCAGCATCCCGCTCGAGTAGGTCTTGGTGGGCTGGTCGATAAACTCGCCGATAGTGGCGAAGTCAGTGATCTGGGCAAAACGGGCATCGATTTCCGCGCGGCTGAGCCCCAATACGGCACCGTTCATATAGACGTTTTCACGCCCGGTGAAATCGTGATTGAACCCCGAGCCCAGCTCCAGCAACGCCGCCACGCGGCCATGGCTCTCAATGCTGCCGGAGGTGGCACTGAGGGTGCCGCAGATCAGTTGCAGCAGCGTCGATTTGCCGCTGCCGTTGCGGCCAATGATCCCTACCGTTTCACCTTTGCACAGTTGCAGCGACACGTCCCGCAGTGCCCAGAATTCTCGATAGAACTGCTTTTGCCCGCGCGACAACAGCTGCCACAGGCGATCCCTGGGCGTGTCGTAGATGTGATAGCTCTTACTCAGGTGGGCCGTTTGTACGGCGATGTCAGAGCACATCGGCAAATCCTTTGCGGGTTTTCTGGAACCAGGTGAACCCCAGCCAGGCGATACCACCAGCCACCAGCAGGCCGCAGGCCCAGGTGAAAGGGTCTGGTACCACCCCCCAGAACAGCAGGTCACGGGCCTGTTCGACCACCAGGGTGAGCGGGTTGAGGTGAAGGATGCCCTGGTAGGCTGGCGGAAATGCGCTGGTCGGGTAAAAAATCGCCGAGACAAACATCAATGCCGTGGTCAGCACGCCCACCACCTGGCCGACATCACGCAGGTAAACCCCCAGCGCTGCCAATAGCCAGGTGACTCCCAGTGTGAAGAGCGCCAGCGGCAATAACACCAGGGGCAGCAACACACTGGTCAGGGGCGGCCAGCCGAAAAACACCAGGTGGAAGACCAGCCAGATCACCAGGCTGGCCAGGGTGTGGAACAACACGGCGCCCAGCACCACCCACGGCAGGATCTCGAGGGGGAACACGACTTTCTTGACGTAGTTGGCATTGGCGATGATCAGGCCTGGCGCACGTCCCACGCATTCGGCGAACACGTTGAACACCAGCAGGCCGGCAAACACCAGCAGCGCGAACTCGGTGCGCGAACCGTCGCCCGCGGGCCAGCGCAGCTTGAACATCACGCTGAACACGAAGGTGTAGACCAGCAACATGAATAGCGGGTTAAGGAACGACCACAACAGCCCCATGATGGAGCCTCGATAACGCCCAATCACTTCCCGCTGGACCATGGAAAACAACAACTCCCTGTGTCGCCACGGGCTGGAAAACATCCCTGCCCGCGCGTTTGTTTCACTCATGCAGCGATTCCCATTGCCAGTGCAGTGCGCCCATGAGTCTAGTCAACAATTGTCGTTTTGCTATGTGGCGTTGAGTGGTTGTTCGACCTAGGGGAAGGCTCATTGCGTCAGCCTGTCTGCACGCAATCACAGCAGCGGATAAATTTTTTTGCTGGCGCTGCTTGAAATTTTTTCCCCTGAACCTACTTAGGTTTTACGCGATGCCGAATACGGGTCGCGTGTCAAATCACTTGGAGAAAACTCAGGAGATTTTGCAATGGCTACTACTCTTTCGTTGGCCCCACTGTTCCGTCATTCCGTCGGCTTTGACCGCTTCAACGACCTTTTTGAATCGGCGCTTCGCAGCGAGGCCGGTACCACCTACCCACCTCACAACGTCGAAAAGCACGGTGAAGATCACTACCGGATCGTCATCGCGGCGGCAGGCCTGGTGGAGGATGATCTGGAGATCCAGGTGGAAAAAGGCGTGTTGACCGTCGCCGGCGGCAAGCGCGAACACGATGAGGGCATCACCTACCTGCACCAGGGCATCGCCCAGCGCGCGTTCCGTTTGTCGTTCCGCCTGGTCGACCACATTGAAGTGCAGGGCGCACAACTCGCCAACGGGTTGCTGAGCATCGACCTGCTCAGGGTGGTACCGGAGGAAGCCAAGCCTAAGCGCATTGCGATTGGCGGTGCTGCCAAGGCCGAGGTGAAATCCATCAGCGAGCAGTAAGGCTGGAATGAATAAAGGCGCTCTTCGGAGCGCCTTTATTGGACCCAATGATTAACAGTCATTTGCTGATAACTGAGCGACTACTTTTGTAACCTTTGCTGCTTTCTTATGATCCAAACCGCTGCAAGGTAGGGCAACGTTGGCGATGCGCGTTGCGAAATAGGTGTCAAATAGCTCCCAGTCGTCGAACTCTTCTGGCGCGACGGCATAGGTCGTCAACCGACCAATCAGTCCACACAGCCAGTCAGCGCACTGTAACGTTTGAAAAAGATAGCTTTCACCTTGAAGCGGCGGCTCAATTAATGTGCGGCATTTCTCCGAAGCGTCTTCAAACATTGCCAGCGTGCACGCTTCAACGTTTCTTTCACGCCATTCATTTCCTGCTTTTTGTTCATCCAGCAGAACGATGAAAGAGGCGTTGTTTAAAGTGCAGAAGCGATCAATCTTGCGGATGGACTGTACCAACACCCGCTGGAATGTTTCGGTCGAGTTGTGTTTCGTGTGCTCAGTAGGTTTGTGTTCTCCCGTGTAAAAAACGTACCCACCGATTTTCTGAATATGGTTCAGTAAACGGAACGAAGACCTTCTCAGCTCCCTATATTTGCTTACATTGGCCACTGTAATGCTTACATTGGCCACTGTAAAAAGCGCAGAACCTTTCTTTTCCCAATGATAGGCGGGTAAGTGTTCAGGGTTTTTGTGCTCCAGATCCCAAGCAAGTAACTGACATTTGAGTTTGTAGAAATAGATTGCGAACTCACGCACTTCATTGGCGGGAAGCAGCATACCGCCAAGCCCGAATACAGGGCTGGTTTTGTACATTGAGTGTTTTCGTGAGACGTACTGGCCTACATGGCCAAACTCATCCAGATAAGCAATGTATTGCACCAAATGTGATTTCCCCAGCCGTGAAAAACACGAAAGCCCGCGCGATTTCTCGCAACGGGCCTCGGAAGGTGGGCACATGGTTTCCCATATGCGTTGGGGGGAATTTAGCGGAAAAATACTGCTGGTTCCAACCGGATTGGGGGAATCAGGCAGATCCTACACATCATCAGGAAACGACTGGGCCTCTCTTCAGTGCAAAGGAATAGTGTCGCCGCCCGACTCATGCCCCGCCCGCCCCTCACGCCTCTCCCACTTGGCAATCACCAACGGCGCCAAGGCATTGCCCAGCACATTCAGCGCTGTGGTCGGCATCTCCATCAAGCGATACACCCCGGCGATAAACGCGATGCCTTCCAGCGGCAAACCCGCGCTGGCCAGGGTGGCCGATAGGATCACGAACATGAATCCCGGTACTCCGGCAGCCCCCTTGGAGGTGAGCACCATGGTCACCACCAGCAACGCCTGATCGCCCAGGCTCAGGTCGATGCCGTACAACTGCGCGACGAACAGGGTGCCGATGCCGAGGAACAGGGAAGCGCCGTCGAGGTTGAACGAGTAACCCACCGGCACCACAAAGCTCACCAGCGAAGGAGGCACGCCGTAGGTTTCGAGTTTTTTCATCAGTTGCGGCATCACCGCCGCCGAGCTGGCGGTGGAGAAGGCCAGCACCAACTCATCCTTGATATGGCGCATCAGCGCGAACAGGTTGATCCCGCACACGCGCGCCACCAGGTTGAGCACCACCAGCACAAAGAACGCGATGGCCACATAGCTGACCATGATCAGCTTGGCCAGAGGCAGCAATGAGCTGAAGCCGAAGTTGGCCACGGTCACGGCGATCATGCCGAACACGCCGATGGGCGAGTAGGCCATGATCATCGAGGTGACCTTGAACATGGCATCGCTGACGCCGCGCAACAGTGCGATGACCGGGTCCTTGCGTTCGGCGGGCAGGCGCGCCACGCCCAGGCCGAACATCACCGCAAAAAACAGCACCGACAACAGGCTGCCCTGGGCCATGGCGTTGACCACGTTGTCGGGGATGATGCCGACGATGATCTGCCCCAGGCTATGACCGGCGCCGTTGCTGGTGGGCAGGGTGATATTCGCCGCATGCAGGCTGGACAGTTCAGTGCCGGCACCGGGCTTGAGCAGGTTGCCCATGACCAGGCCGATGATGATCGCCAGGGTGGTGATGCAGAAGAAATAGCTAAGGGATTTGACCCCGATACGGCCCAGGGATTTGCCGTCACCGTGGCCGGCAATGCCCACCACCATGCAGGCAAACACGATAGGCACCACGATCATCTTCATCAGCTTGATAAAGATATCGCCCGCCGGTTGCAGGAGATTGTCCACCAGCCACGGCCGGGACTCGGGAAAGCGGTGCAGCAGGGCACCAATGGCGATACCGGCGAGCAAGCCGATCATGATTTGCCAGACCAGCGCGATACGGGGCGTGTGCATGGGAATGCCTCATTTGATCAATGATTTTTAAGTTGTTGTTCTAGGCAGTCAAAAGGCGACCGTCCGCTGGTCGCCGGGTGTTGCGGGTGGCCGTCAGCGCAGGTCGTGGCATGCGTCTTTGAGGCGACGGCACCCTTCTTCGATCACGTCCAGGGCGCTTGCGAACGACAGGCGCACATACGGCGACATGCCGTAGGCCGCGCCGCTGACCGTGGCCAGGCCGTAGTCGCGCAGCAGGTAGTCCACCAGTTGGGTGTCGCTGTCGAGGCGATCACCTTGGGGGGTGAGCTTGCCCATCAGGCCGCTGACGTTGGCGAACACATAGAACGCGCCATCGGGCGGGATGAGGCCCAGGCCGGGAATACCCGCCAGTCGCTCCAGCATCAGGGCACGACGCTGCCGGTATTCTTCGCGCATCGCGGCAATAGGCGCCTGGTCACCGGCAAATGCAGCCACGGCGGCGGCCTGGCTCACTGAGCTGGGGCAGGTGGTGGTCTGCGACAGCAGCTTGGCGATGGCCGCGATCAGCCACGCCGGCCCCGCACCAAAACCCAGGCGCCAACCGGTCATCGCATAGCCCTTGGACGCGCCGTTGACGATCAGCGTGCGTGGCTTGAGGTCGGGCGCCAGGCGTGTCAACGGCACATGCCGGGCGTCGCCGTAGACGAAGTGCTCGTAGATCTCATCGGCCATGATCAGCACATGGGGATGGCGGCGCAGCACCTGCGCCAGGGCCAAGAGTTCGGCTTCACTGTACACCGCGCCGCTGGGGTTGTTCGGGCTGTTGAGGATCACCCATTTGGTGCGTGGGGTGATCGCCTCTTCGAGGGCGGCGGGCGACAGCTTGAAACCCAGGCTTTCATCGCCGGCAATGATCACCGGCGTGGCGTCGTTGAGCCGTGCGATGTCCGGGTACGACACCCAATACGGTGTGTGCACGATGACTTCATCGCCGCGATTCAAGGTGGCGGCCAGGGCGTGATAAATGATGTGCTTGCCGCCGCAGCCGGCGACGACTTCGTCCAGGCCATACACCAGATCATTGTCGCGCTGCAGTTTCAGGCAGACGGCCTGGCGCAGCGCGAGGGTGCCGGTGGTGGCGGTGTAATGGGTGTCACCGCTGTGCATCGCCAGGCTGGCGGCCTCGAGAATGTGCGCCGGGGTGTCGAAGTCCGGCTCGCCAACGGTGAAGTTGACGATGTCGCGGCCCTGGGCGCGCAACTCGGTGACCAGGGCGTTGGCGGCGATGCTGGGGGAGGGGGCGATGCCCAGGACGCGGTCCGACAAAAATGCAGTGCTCATCTGGGACTCCTTCACGCCAGGCCGGCGTTGCTAAGGGCCTTGTCGATCCAGCTCTGGCGCACCGCACCGCTGGCGATCTCTGCCTTGACCGCTTCTTCATGCTCGGCATGTTGCGCGGCACGGCGCAGCACTTCGGCGGCGTCGGCCTGGGAGAACGCGACCAGGCCGTCTTCATCACCCACCAGCAGGTCGCCGGGGTTGACCACCATGCCGCCGATGGACACCGGCACGTTCACTTCGCCGGGGCCGGTCTTGTACGGGCCGGTATGCACCACGGCGCGGGCGTAGCAGGGGGTGTCCTCGAAGCTGGCGACATCGCGAATCGCGCCGTCGATCACAAACCCCACGCAACCGCGCTGTTGGGCATACAGCTTGATCAACTCGCCGATCACCGCGTTGTTGGTGTCGCCCTGGCCGTCCACCACCAGCACATGGCCGGGTTGCAGCAGGCTCATGGCCTTGTAGATCAGCAGGTTGTCACCGGGGCGGGTCTTGACCGTGATCGCCGTGCCCACCAGCTTGCCGCTGCGGTTGTAGCGGGTCAGGCCACGGGCGCCGATATGGCGGCCGAGGTTGTCGCTGATATGCGGGGTGACGACATGGGCAAACGCCTCGACCAGTTCGGCCGGCGCCATGGGCGCGTTGGGAAGGATGCGTGAACCGGGCAAGGACATGGCAAATCTCCAGAATTGTTGGATAGCGATGGGCTATGGCCGGATCTTAGGAGTGATGACGCGAGAGTTTTAGCGATATTTTATGATGTGATAGCATCGCTTTTTCTCATGAGTTGGTCGCCATGATCACCTTCAAGCAAATCGATGCGCTGTACTGGATCGCCGAACTCGGCAGCTTCGAAGCGGCGGCAAACAAGCTGAACATGTCTCAGTCGGCCATCTCCAAGCGCATCCAGGAGCTGGAAGACACCTTCGACGTCGAGATTTTCGACCGCAGCAAGCGCAACGCCCGGCTGACGGAGAAGGGCGGTGAGCTGCTCGACTATGCCCGCGACCTGCTCAACAGCCGCGACCAACTGCTCGAACGGGTCAGCGCCCGCGAGGTGCTGGTGCGCCGTTTTCGCCTCGGCGTCACCGAACTCACCGCCTTGACCTGGCTGCCGGCGCTGGTGGAAGCGTTGCGCCAGGCCTACCCCAAGGTGCAGATCGAACCGTCAGTGGAACTGAGCAGCGAACTGTTTCGCAAGCTGGAAAGCGACCAACTCGACCTGGTGATTGTGCCGGACGTCTACAGCGACCCGCGCTTCCACAGCACCGTCCTGCAAAGCGTGGAAAACGCCTGGATCTGCGCGCCTGGCCTGATCCCGCACCCCGACCCCGTCAGCCTGGAAGTGCTGGCCGATTACACCGTGCTGACCCAGGGTTCGCAGTCGGGCACCGGCCTGATCTACGAGCGTTGGCTGGCCGCGCACAATGTGCAGATGCCGCGCACCCTCACCAGCCATAACCTGCTGGTGCAGGTGGGGTTGGCGCTGTCGGGGATCGGCGTGAGTTATTTGCCCAAGGCGTGTCTGTCGCACTTGATCGAGCAGGGGGCGTTGCGTGCGCTGATTACACAGCCGCAGTTGCCAAGTATCCAGTATGTGGCATTGCACCGGCTGGACCGGCAATTCGGCCTGAACCAGGACGTGGGGCGGATGGCGCAGGCGTGCTGCGATTTTTCGCGGTTGCTGTTCTAGTCGGCTCGTAGGTTATGGTTTTTTTGCTGCAGGGCTGTGAGGACTGGGCGGTGCGATAGACGCGGCAACATCCCAGCTCACCAGCAACTGGCTGATCGCCGCGTCGAGGGTGGCATGGGGCACGTTGTCCCGCGCCAGGATCGACACCCCCTGCAAAAAACTATCAAACACACTCGCCATCACGGCGGGCTGGGTCTGTTGCGGCAACTGGCCCAACCGAACCGCGCGCTCCACGCACGCCACAATCCCCGCCCGCGTACGCAGGCGCGACTGGGTCAACCCGTCGGCCACCCGCGCATTCTCAGGGCTGGGCGCACTCATCACGCCCAGCGCCACCATGCAGCCCTTGGGGTGCCCGTCTTCGCATTGCATGCGCGCCGACTGGCGCAGCGCGGTTTCGACGGCCTGGCGCGGGGGCAGGGTTTCGTCCCACAGGCATTCGGTGACCTGGGCGTAGGTCGCCAGGTAGCGCTTTACGCACTCGTCGAACAACGCCTCCTTGGAACCGAACGCCGCGTAGAAACTCGGCGCGGAGATCCCGCCGCCCAAACCCGCCTTGAGCTGGGCCAGGGAGGTGGCGTCGTAGCCATGCTGCCAGAACAGGTGCATGGCCTGTTCCACGGCGCGTTCGCGGTCGAAGGTGCGGGGGCGGCCCATTTGTGCCATGTCAGGTCTCCGGTGGGAAAGCGAGATAAATACTAGTCGATACATAAGTCGTTGACAACGCGGGGTGGTCGCCCGCAACATTTATATCGATCAGTATCTAAGTCTTGCCCAAGGAGTTTCCCGTGACCCCCTCACTCAGCTTATCGGCCTCATCCGAGCGCCTGCCCATCGGTGCCTTGCTCGCCCTGGCGATGACTGGCTTCATCTGTATCGTCACCGAAACCCTGCCCGCCGGCCTGTTGCCGTTGATCAGCGATGGCCTGGCGATTTCGCCGTCGATGGCCGGGCAGATGGTCACCGCGTATGCGCTGGGCTCGGTGCTGGCGGTGATCCCCATGACCATCGCCACCCGCGGCTGGCGTCGGCGCAATGTGCTGCTGCTGACCATCGTCGGTTTCCTGCTGTTCAACTCGATCACTGCGTTGTCGTCCCACTATGGCGTGACGCTGGTGGCGCGCTTCTTTGCCGGGGTGGCGGCGGGGTTGGCCTGGAGCCTGCTGGCCGGTTACGCCCGGCGCATGGTTGCGCCCCACCAACAGGGCAAGGCACTGGCGCTGGCGATGGTCGGCACGCCGATTGCGCTGTCGTTGGGGGTGCCGCTGGGCACCTGGCTCGGTGGCCTGGTGGGCTGGCGCACCACCTTCGGCCTGATGTCGGCCGTGAGCCTGATACTGATCGCCTGGGTGCTGGTGAAAGTCCCGGACTACGCGCCGCAGCCCGCCCATCAACGCCTGTCGTTGGGCAAGGTGCTGACCACGCCGGGGGTGCGCCCTGTGCTGGCGGTGGTGATCAGTTGGATGCTGGCCCACAACATTCTGTACACCTACATCGCACCGTTCGTGGCGCCGGCCGGTTTGGCCGAGCGCGTGGACCTGGTGTTGCTGGTCTTCGGGATCGCTGCGTTGGCGGGGATTTGGCTCACGGCCAGGCTGGTTGAGCCGTTATTGCGCAACACCGTGCTGGCAAGCCTGGCGAGCTTTGCGCTCATCAGCCTGGTGTTCGGCTTACTGGGAACGATGCCGCAGGTGATTTACCTCGGCGTGGCGGTCTGGGGCCTGAGCTTCGGCGGCGCCGCGACCTTGCTGCAAACCGCCCTGGCGGATGCGGCGGGAGAGGGCGCGGATGTGGCGCTGTCGCTGAACGTGGTGGCGTGGAACAGCGCGATTGCCGGCAGCGGCGTGGTCGGTGGCGTGCTGCTGGACACCTGGGGCGTGGGCGCATTTGCGTGGGCGATGCTGCTGTTGGTGGCCGTGGCGTTTGCCATTGCCTGGGTGGCCAGCGCCCATGGCTTCAAGCCGGGCGTGCGGGGTGCGGGAAAACCGGCGTCGCTCGGGCACTAATTTGACATCTGCTAGTCCATAATCCTCGAAATATCATTCACTTGGCTCCGTACGCGGAGCCTGCCGCTTCATTTTCCATCGAAGATTCAATCCATGCACCTACGCAACATTGCAGTTGGGCTATCGGCCTTTATCCTGTTTTCGGCCGGGGCGCATGCCCGTGGTGCGATAGACCTTTATTCCACTCAGGAACGGCAGTTGTCGTTCGACAGCTGTGCCGATGTATTCCCTGGCGCGACGCCGATCAAAACCGCAACCATCCCCGCCAGCATGAAACCCCTGGCGCTGTGCTCCGACCATTTCGCCGTGCTGTATTCGCAAACCAGCAAGACGCCGCTGGTGGTGGTCGAGCGCCTCAACGCCCGCCAGCTCAAGGACGCCAAAGGCGAGGAACGGACCAACCATTTCTACGCGGACCCGCGCATTCCCAAGGGCGCGCGGGCCGAGTTGAGCGATTACCATGGCCAGCAACCGGCCATGGATCGCGGCCATCAATCCCCGGCCGCCGATGCCCCCGATGCCAAGGCCATGGCCCAGTCGTTTGCGCTGTCGAACATGGTCCCCCAGGACCCCACCAACAACCGCAAGATCTGGAGCAAGGTCGAGGCCGACGTACGCAAGTTCGCGGTGCGCGCGGGCGGTGACGTGTATGTGTTTACCGGGCCGCTGTTCGATCCGGGCTACAGCACCATCGGCGACAACAAGGTGTGGGTGCCGACGCGCCTGTTCAAGCTGGTGTACGACGCCTCCAGCCAGCGCGCCTGGGCCTACGTGCTGCCCAACGCCGAAACGCGCATTCAGAAGCCGATGGACTACGACACCTTCGTGAAAAGCACCGGGCTCAAATTGCTGGGTAACCTTCCGGTATCCGGGTCGGTGGGGCGCTCCTGATCAAGCGGCTTACCTGGCTTTTTTCAACGCTTTCAAGCGTTGGGTTGCACGTTGCACGGCGGCCATTTTCTCGGGGCGCTTCATGCGTTTCCACTTGCGGATCTCGTCCTTGCTGCGGCCACAGCTGACGCACAGGTCGCCGCTGAGCTGGCAGGTGGAGACGCAGGGGTTTTCGATGTCTTTAGCCAAGGGTTCACCTGGGTGGGGGTAAAGGCTTACGCCGAACGAAACTCAATGGTGAGGTGGCTCACTTCATGCACCGCCTTGAGACGCTCGCGAAGGGTGTCGGCATCCGTGGTCGCCTGGCCGAGCACACTCACGATCGCTGCGTGGGCGTCGGGGCCCACGCGCCACACGTGCAGGTCGGTAATCCTGGCGTCGCCGGGTTGCTCGACCAACGCGCGGATCTCGGCGGCGACGTGCTCATCGGTTTGATCCAAGAGCACACCGGCGGTCACCCCCATCAGGCTCCAGGCCCAGCGCGCGATCACGATGGCACCGACGATACCCATCACCGGGTCCAGCCACACCCAGCCCAGGTAACGCCCGGCCAGCAAGGCGGTGATGGCGAGGACCGAGGTCAGCGCATCGGCGAGCACATGCACATAGGCGGATTTGAGGTTGTTGTCGCTGCCGTGGTGGTGCTCGTGATCGTGCTCATGGCTGTGACCGTGGCCCAGCAACAGCGCACTGACGATATTCACCACCAGGCCCACGATGGCAATCAGGGTGGCGGTACCGAACTGCACCTCGGTGGGTTCCAGCAGGCGGACCACCGACTCGACGCCAATGCCCAGGGCCACCAGCGCCAGGATCAGCGCCGAGGCGAAGCCACCGAGGTCGCCCACCTTGCCGGTGCCGAAGCTGTAGCGCGGGCTGCGCGCGTGGCGTTTGGCATAGGCATAGGCTGCGGCGGCAATGCCCAAGGCACCGGCATGGGTCGCCATATGAAAACCGTCGGCCAGCAGGGCCATGGAGCCGGTGAGGTAGCCGGCGGCAATTTCCGCCACCATCATCACCACCGTCAGCATCACCACCCACAGGGTGCGCCTGGCGTTCTCGTCGTGGGCGGCGCCGAGGAACACATGGTCGTGGGCGTGGTGGGGCATGAGCGTCATTTGGCGTAGCGCCGGATGGCTTCGAGCAGTTCTTCGACGCCCTTGCTGCGTTCCTCCTCGCTGAGGGAAGGATCGGCCACGTGCGCCCTGGCGTGTTCTTCGATGATTTCTTCCATCAAGCCGTTGATGGCGCCGCGCGTAGCGGCCACCAGGTGCAGGGTCTTGGCGCAGTCGGCGTCCGACGCCAGGGCTTTTTCCACCGCCTGAATCTGCCCGGCGATGCGCTTGACCCGTTTTATCAGGCTGTCTTTGTTGGCTGCGATATGGCCCACGGTATACCCCCCCTACCTATACTGCGGCGGAGTGTGTCATACCCCACCCCCCTATACAAGGTGGCCGCAGCGAGAGGCTGTTGTGTAGCCAGCTGGGACCCCTTTGGTGAGCGGGCTTGTCGAATCGTCGCACCGCCCGCGTTGGGCTGCGCAGCAGCCCCAAAACCAGGCGCAGAGGAGTACCTGATACACCGCATTCATCTTGATCAGGGGCGCTTCGCACCCCAGCGCGGGACAAGCCCGCTCACCACAGGAATTCGGTCGCCTGAAATTGCTTATGTAAGACTCAAGACTTCAGGGCGAAATTTTAACCCTTTAAAATCAATTGGTTATTTTGATTTGATAAGAGTTATCGAGCCCTGGCGAGGCTGCGTTGGCGGTGGCATCGCTTGCATCTACGTTGCCTGACACACCGCTATCGCAGCCTCGCTGAAGATCGACAACGCCCACAGGTTATACTCGCCCCTTCGCAATCACCCCTTCAAATCAAACCGAGATCTCCATGAGCACCTCTCTTTCCCTCACCCCTGCGCGCAAGCCTGTCGCGCCGCTGGTGGCCTTTGTCATCCTGGTGCTGGGCGTCTTGTTCCTGCAAAACAGCGTCGGTTCGCGCCAGGTGCTGTTGCTGGTGGTCGGCGCCGCACTGGGCTTGACCCTTTACCACGCTGCATTCGGCTTCACCTCCGCCTGGCGCGTGTTTATCAATGATCGCCGTGGCGCTGGCCTGCGGGCGCAGATGGTGATGCTCGCGCTGGCGGTGCTGCTGTTTTTTCCGGCGCTGGGGGCGGGCACGTTGTTCGGGCAACCGGTGGTCGGGCTGGTGGCGCCGGCCGGGGTGTCGGTGGTGTTCGGTGCGTTTATTTTCGGCATCGGCATGCAGTTGGGCGGCGGGTGTGCCTCGGGCACGCTGTTCACGGTGGGCGGCGGTAATGCGCGCATGCTGGTGACGCTGTTGTTCTTTATCTGCGGCTCGCTGATCGCCACCCACCATGTGGACTGGTGGTTTGCGTTGCCGGCGTTCCCGGCGGTGTCCATCGTCAAGAGCTTCGGCGTGGTGCCGGCGTTGCTCGCCAGCCTGACCATGTTTGCGCTCATCGCGGCCGTCACCGTGCGCCTGGAAAAGCGCCGCCACGGCCAGCTTGAAGCCGGCGTGACCAGCGAACACCAAGGCCTGCGCCGCTTCCTGCGTGGGCCATGGCCGTTGGTATGGGGCGCGATGGGTTTGGCGTTGCTCAACTACGCCACCCTGGCGCTGGCCGGGCGGCCGTGGGGGATTACCTCGGCCTTCGCGCTGTGGGGCGCCAAGGTGGCAAACGGGTTGGGTGTGGACGTGGCCAGCTGGGCGTTCTGGCAACTGCCGGGCAACGCCAAGGCCCTGGCTGCGCCGGTGTGGGAAGACATCACCAGCGTCATGGACATCGGCATCGTCCTCGGTGCGCTGTTGGCCGCCGGCCTGGCCGGGCGCTTTGCCCCCAGCCTGAAGATCCCGGCCCGCTCGCTGCTGGCCGCGGTGATCGGCGGCCTGCTGCTCGGCTACGGCTCGCGCCTGGCCTATGGCTGCAACATCGGCGCGTACTTCAGCGGCATCGCCTCGGGCAGCCTGCATGGCTGGGTGTGGCTGGTGGCGGCGTTTATCGGCAACGGCGTGGGCGTGCGCCTGCGGCCGTTTTTCTTTGCCGGTGAGCGCCGGCCCGAAGCGCTGAGCGGTTGCTGAGTTAATCCTCGGGGGAAATGTCTGGCGCCTGGGCGGCCTCAGCCGCCAGCTTTTCCCGCTCGGCCTTGCTGATGTACTTGTCCTTGGATTTCGGTGCCAATTTGGCGCTGGCCTTTTTGGCTTTGGCCTTGAACAGCTGTTGCAGTTTTTTCTGGCGATTCATGGGTTGTTACCTGGCGTGTACGTGCGCGGATGATACCAGCTTAAAAAACCGCGACGTCTGCCTGGGTCGCTTTTTAGCGCCGATCTGTGCATTGAATCGCCGCGCCTTTCGCCAATACTCGGGCCCCGCATTCCCCGAGTATTGAACGCGATAAGGAACACACCATGAGCCTGCACACCCGCACCAAACGCATGACCGTGCCCCAACTGGTCGCCATGAAAGGCCAGCAGAAAATCGTCTCCCTCACGGCGTACACCAGTTCCATCGCCAGGCTGATCGATCCGCTGGTGGACTTCATTCTGGTCGGTGACTCCACGGCCATGGTCGGCTATGGCCGGGCGTCGACCTTGAGCATGCAGCTCGAAGAAATCATCGGCCACACCCGCGCCGTGGTCGACAGTACGCGCCTGGCCTGTGTGATTGCCGACATGCCATTTGGCAGCTATCAGGAATCCCATGAACAGGCGTTCCGCAATTGCGCCCAGGTGTTGGCGCGCACCGGCTGCGACGCGGTCAAGCTGGAAGCCAACCAGGCGCTGGCGGGCACCGTGGCGTTCCTGGTGGCGCGTGGTATTCCGGTGATGGCGCACGTGGGGCTGATGCCGCAGTTCGTCAACGTGATGGGTGGGTTCAAGGCCCAGGGCCTCACGGCTGAAACCGGCGCCGTGATTACCGAAGACGCCCGCGCCAATCTGGAGGCGGGCGCCTTCAGCCTGCTGCTCGAGGGTGTGGCCGAAGGCGTGGCGCGGCAGATTACCCAGGACTCGAACAGGCCCACCATCGGCATCGGCGCCTCACCGGCCTGCGACGGCCAGGTGCTGGTCACCGAAGACCTGTTGGGCCTGGGCGGCGAGCATCTGCCGCGCTTCGTCAAGCAGTACGCCGATGTCGGCGCGGTGATTCGCGATGCGTGCGAGCGGTTTGCCGACGACGTGCGCCAGGGCCGCTTCCCCCAAGCGCAACACTGCTACGGGCTTTGACGGATCGCCTGGGCCAACAGCTGCACGGCCTGGGTGATGTCCTTGCTCCAGTCGAGGGTGTAGCTCAGGCGCACATGCTGCGCCCAGCTGCCGTGCAGGCTGAACAACTGCCCCGGAGCGATCACGACGCGCTGGGCCAGCAGGCGTTCGAACACGTGCCCCATGTCGACCGGGCGCCTGGCCTCCAGCCAGAAACTCGCGCCGCCATGGGGTTCGACCACGTGCCACTCGCCGTGCGTTTCCAGCAGGGCTTTCATGCGCGTCATCCGTTCCCGCAAGGCCGCGCGCAGCATCAACAGGTGCTGATCGATGCGCCCGGAGGTGAACAGCTTCGCGATCGCTTTCTGACGGGTCGGCGACAGGCGAAATCCCCGCTCCAGGAACACCCGCTGCAACTGCGGCCCTTGCCCGCGACACAGCACATAAGCGTAGGGTGCCTCCGCGCCGATCACCTTGTCGAAGGTCGAGAACACCAGCAGTTTCTGTGGGTCGGCAAAGTCGCGATAGCGGGCGGTGGGCGGCTCGAAATACAGCTCGCCGTAGGTGTCGTTTTCGAACAGCCAGATGTCCCGCTCTGCCAGCCAGCGGCAGATCTGCTGTTTATCCTGCGCCGGCATCACGCCGCCCTGGGGCACGTTCACGCTGGATGACAGCACCGCCAGGCGGATCGGCTCCCGCTCGAGCAGTGCCTGGAAGGCGGGCAGGTCGAAGCGCCCGTCCGCGCCGAGGGGCATTTCAATCACGCGGATATTCGCCGCCTGCAACTGACGCAGCACCGCCCACGAACACGGCGACTCCACCAGCGCCAGCGTGCCACGCAACGCCAGGGCGCTGAGCGACAGGTCCAGCACGCTGTGCAGGTCCGAACCGATATACACCTGTTCGGCCTGCCAATAGCGCTGGGTGGATTGGGTGTAGCGCGCGGCCAGTGCCGCACGCAACTCGGGCTCGCCGAATGGCAGGTACAGCGGCGTGAGGGCGCGCGGGTACTGGCGGGCCAGTTCGCGCTCCATCATCAACAAGGGGTTTTCCAACGACAGCAGCATCGCCGGGGCGTCGCTGCTCAGGGCCAGCATGCCCGGCTGGCGGGCGTTGGCGAATACCTGGTCGAGCAAATCAGGCGAACCTTCGCTCAACAGCGGCGCCGGCACGGCCCGGGTGAAATAGCCGCGCTTGGGCCTGGCCTGGACACGCCCCTCATCCTCCAGCAGCGCATAGGCGTACTTGGTGGTCGATACCGACACGCCCAGGCGCCGGGCCAACTGGCGCAGGGACGGCAGTTGGCGTTCGCCTGCCGAAGGGCTCGCCTCGATCAACTCGACAAGGTAGCGGTACACCGCCTGATAGGCGAAAGAAGCGTCGTTGGCGGTATCCATGGACCCTCGGTTTAGCCAGGCTGGGCCGCCAGGCTATTACTGATGTTGCGCCCCAGCACCAGCACTGTAACAAAACCGCAGCCCACCAGTGCCGTGGCCAGGCTCAACAGCACCGAGCTGCCCAGTTGGTCGACGATGCGCCCGCCGAAGAACGAACCCAAGGCAATGATCACCTGGAACAAGGCCACGAACAGCGGCATGCCGCGTTCGACATCCTTGGGCGCCACCACAAACATCCAGATACTGGCACAGGCCGGGAAGGCGCCGAAGGCGAAGCCCCACAGCCCGATCAGCATCGCTGCGCCGGTCATGCCGGTGGCGAAGTGGGGGAACAGCGCGGTGCTGGTGCCGATCATCAGCGCCACCAGCAACAGGGTGTGACGCACGCTGCGGTTGGCGGCGAAACCGGCAAAGATATTGCCGAACACCCCGGCCACGCCGAAGAGCAGCAACAGCGAACCAATCGTCGGCCCGTCGAAGCCGGAACTGTATTTGAAGAACGGCGCGACATAGGTGTAGGCCGCAAAGTGCGCCAGGCCGATCAACAGCACCGCGATCAACCCGATCCGCGCCTGTGGGTTGATAAACAACGCCGGCAGGTCGCTGACGCGAATGGCCTTCTCCGGGGTGAGCCGCGGCAGCAGGAACACCTGCGCCAACAGCACCGGCACGCCCAGCAGTGCGGTGACCAGGAACGTCATGCGCCAGCCCATCAGGCCGCTGAGCCAGGTGCCGACCGGCACGCCGAGCACGGTGGCCAGGGTCACGCCCATCATGATGATCGAGGTGGCCTTCGCCACGTCCACACCCCTGGGCGCCAGGCGCCCACTGAGGGCAATGGCCGTGGCCCAGAACCCGCCGATGCTGATGCCCAGCAAGACACGGCCGAACAGCAGCAGGCTGAAGTCACTGGCAAAGGCCACCACCGAGTTGGCGATGATCATGATCAACGTCAGGCCGATCAGCAGGTAACGCCGGTCCATCGCGCCAATGCTCACCGACAGGAACGGCGCAGCGAGGGCGGCCATGATGCCGGGCAACGTCACCATCAGTCCGGCGTGGCCGGCGCTGATACCGAGGTCGCTGGCGACGTCGTTGAGCACACCTACCGGCAGGAATTCACTGGTCACCAGGGCGAAAGCGCCCACCGCGACCGAGAGGATTGCCAGCCACTGCTGTTTGACGCTTTGCTGATTATGTTCGGGACGGCCGCTGGGGGCCTGGAGGGCACTTGGCATGATGCTGGGTTCCAAGGGGGATGTCGCCTGAGGCCAGGCGAAGGGGAAGAATTGGGAGGCGATTATAGGAATCGGGCCTGGCCACCCTATAGGCGAGCGGTTCGATAGTAATCATCAGTGCTATCGATGTGAGGGGGCTGCGTAGTTCAGCGGCATCGCCTTGGCAGCCTGCCAGTCATCCGGCAGGCGCTCGATGCTCACCGCGTCAAGGGCTGACGATGCCCGGCGCTTGCGCCGCAACCGGCCGGTGTTGGACAAACGTTGCCTTGACCCTTTTGGAGAACAGTATGTAGGGGACCCAGATCGAGGTGGACACCAATCCGCGGACGGTTTCCTTGGTCGTGTTGTAGTCGAATATGGGTTCATCCACCAGAACAAGCGAGCTGAACCATGCATCAAGTGGAACGTAAACAGCCGAGGCGATGAGCGTGACGATATAAACCTTGGGGAATAAATAATGTTCGCAGAAGAACAGGTAAACCAAATAACCAAAGGCCGCGATAAAGACTGCATTGACGAGGGTTTCTGAAATCAGGATCGCGCCCCACAGGGCGTTAGTCATCGTCGTGCCGGATGAGGTGAGGATGCTGAACGAGCCATCTGCGAATATTGGGTAATACACCGCGATAAGGGCATAACCCAGGCGCGCCAAGGCTATAAACAGGCCCAAGCCAACCACGATCAACCAACCGCCAAGTCCCTTCGGGTGTTTACTTTCTTGCATGTTCGCTCCGCAGTTCAATAGCGTTAAAACGATAAATAGTCAGCCGTGCTGCTGAATCACCGGCCTCGGCCATGCCCCCCGGCTTGAAGAACGACATATACCAGGCAAGCAAAATCACGGCGGCTCAATACTCCTCGCCAGCCCTGTCGCCCATGCAGCGGTCATCTTTTCCCCAACAACATCAAATTCCGGGTGGGTGCTTCGATAGTCCGAAAGCTCCACCATTGCACGGCTCATGCCGCTGTGGACTCTGGCGAGCAATTCATTGCAACGAGCCTCTGTCAAATTGCACGAACTGCGCCCGAACTGGACCAGCATCTTACGTTTTGGCCAAGCCTTTGAGCCACCGAGCAACAGACCCATAATATCGTTGACTTGGTACACCGTGGTCGTCACAAGGTCGTAAGCCGGCGCGAGCCAAATATCGGCATCTTCTGCGCAGTTCTCATAGAGCAGGCCAAAGTTTTTCAAGTGCCCGTCTCCATTTTGTATGCCAGCGCAGAGCGCCACCATCATAAAGAAGTCCTCAAGTGCCTTAGTCACAAGAGAAGGAGAGACGTAAGTCTTGATCAACTTCGCGCAGCCCTGGTAGCTGCCGTCGTACTTTTTATCTGTCCCCCATCCGGATAAGACGCACATATCCTCAAAACCAAGGTAGGCGCTGTCACCGATATCGAACCGTTTGACCACCAGAAACTTACCCTGCTGACTCAACTGGCATTCAGGCACTTCAAGGCCTGTATGAAGTGCCGCGCGCATGCAGAAAAACTCATTGGCCGCCAGTTGCGCGAAGTCTGAATCATTGAAGGCCTTCACCAAGTGCGTAGCGCCACGATGGGTGAGACGCGCAACGTCAGGATTCGTATCGTCAGCGTCGCGCACCAGTACCTTCGGCTGAACGCCAGAAACGCCTGAGTAGGCTGCGTAGGTTTTCATCAGGTCGTCGAACAGATCTTTCGCCCCGTCATACACGAGCAGCTCGGAGAGTTTTATTTCAGGTAGTAACTCATCCGCAGTGGCTCGGGCGACGCTGATTCGGCCCAACTGATGGGGGCCGACGATACCCAGCAATGCGAAGTCATCAAAACCTCGCACGGACTTGCTGAAACGTCTCACAAGCTCCGCTTTCAGGTGGCCTTCGGGGAGATGCATCTCAAACAGGGGATGGATGCCATACGCCCAGATGTAGCTCTCCAGGCGCACGGGCATGGTCAGCGAAACCGCGTTCTTTTCGGTGACTGCCTGGTTATATGAAAACACCGAATCGCGCTGGTTTTCTTCACTGCGCCCGAGTATTCCGGCATACACGCCGCTGGCGCCGATGTGCAGCCGATCGCTTTGTCTAGTCATGGACGTTTTCTGCTTTCAGTTCATCCAGCGTTTTGCGTCGACGCTTAGGTGTCGCGGTTAACTCGTACCCTAACCCTTCAAGGATCGCAGCCACCTTGCGAATTCCCACTTCGGGGATGGTGTTGTTCTCGATTCCGGAGATGGTTGCACGACTCATACCGTGCCGAAGTGCGAGCTGGCTTTGGGAAAGGCCAGCCGCCTTTCGCAGGTTTTTGATCAGGAAACCTAAATCGTCCACAGTGTTTGCATCCTATACAATGCATTTGTGAGGGTTAATACACTTATGCATCGTATTTGATTCGTTTTTTCTTGAATAGCCTTTTCTTTAGTTAGGCGCTTTGCGCCCCAAAAACTCACTGATCAGCCCCACCACCTGCTGCTGAATCACCGCCCGTGGCCGAGCCCCCTCACCATCGCGGCAAATCATGCCGTCGCCCGGTGAACTCTCCTCGATCAGCGCCATGCCCCCCGGCTTGCAGATCGACATAAAGCTGAAGTGCGTAGCGTCGGCGATCTCCACGTACTTCGTCGTTGCTTCAGGCAGCCGCTTGACCATGTCGGCGGACTCCAGCTGCGGGTCCATATCCTCCGACGGCACGCCCCCCGCAATCACCAGCGCCGGTACCGGCAATGCAGCCAGGCTGGCGTCGGTGAAGCCGCGGGACAGGCCCAGGTCCAGGGACACGATGGCGGTGACGCGCTTGTCGCTCAAATCCGCCGCCAAGCGCGCTTTACCTTCTGGCGTGCCGGCGGGGTTCATCTCCTGGTAGCCGATGCAACCGCCGAGCTTGGGGTGGACGCTGCAGTCGCGGCTGAACAGCTCGGGATCGAAGCGCGCCCCGGCGAGTTCCAGCACGGTCCAGCCGCCCAGGGAATGGCCCACGGCGGCGATCTGGCCTTTCGCGACCGCGCCAAATGGCTTTGGCTGGGCCAATACCGCATCGATCACGCGGCTCAGGTCGGCCGGGCGTAGCCATAACTGCGCGGCGGTTTGCGGGTTGCGATCCTGGGTGGTGGTGCCGGGGTGGTTGACCGCCGCGACGATGTAGCCCTGATGCGCCAGCGCACTGGCCAGCCACACCTGCTTGCCCCAGTTACCGCCATAACCGTGGGAGAGCACCACCAGCGGATGCTCACCGGCAGCCGGCGGGGCGTCGGGTACGGCGAGGGCACCGATGAACACCGCGTTGTCGGCGATCAGGGTGGGTTTGGCGGTGGTGGTGGCGGGGTACCAGACGACCAGTTCGAGTGGTCGGTTGTCTTGCGCATCGGGCAGGGTGACGGTCTTGAACCCGACGGGGTTTTCGGCGGCGAAGGCAGGAGCGGTCAGGCACAGCAATAGCAGGGCGGCGAGGGCGTTTTTCACGGTTGTTATCGTCCTTGATATGAGCGACGCATCATGCACTGAATCCCCCGTTCAGTGCCATGAGCCCCGCGCCATTTTTACCTGCCGTTAACGCCTACCCATGGGTCAACCCCGTCAACGTATCCGCAATGGTCTTGGTCCGTTGCGCCGTACCCTCCGTCGCCCGGCTCGACGCCTCCAGCACATCCAGCATCTCCCGCAGCGCACCCACCCCGGTGGACTGGTCTTCAATCTGCTGGGCCACCCGCTGGATCTCACTCGACAACAAGTCGATATCCACACCAATTTCCGCCGCATTCTTGCGCGTGATTTCCGCCAGCTTGCGCACCTCGTCCGCCACCACCGCAAAGCCCCGGCCCAGGTCGCCCGCGCGCGCCGCTTCAATGGCGGCGTTGAGCGCCAGCAAGTTGGTCTGCCCGGCGATCTGCTGGATCACCTGCACAATCGACTGGATACGCAAACTCGACCCCGCCAGCGTGCGCGCCCCCTGCACCGCGACATCCGCCTGGCTCGACAGCCCCTCGACCGTGGCCCCGGCCTGGGCAGACACGCTGTTCTGCTGGCCAATCGTGCCCACCAGTTCATCCATCGAGGCGTGCAACTCGCCGGAGTAATGCTTGAGCTGCGAAGCGATGTCCTCCTGCTGACGCTCGGCCTGGGCCAACACCAGGCCCAAGTCGGCCAGGCCCTCGAAGACTGGCAGGATATTGCGGTCCAGGCCTCGGGTATTCAGGGTGTCGGTGAAGTCATTGTTCTTGAATGCGGTAATCTGCTTGACCACCACATGGTTCAACCCCGCCAGCTTCTTCACCTGACGCCGTAGGAAAAACGCCTTGAACTCGCCGTAATGGGCGATGAAATTGTCCACGTACTCATCACTGAAACTCGCACCCTTGGCCACCCGAAAGAAGAAAATCGCCGTCAGCGTCTGGTTCAGGTTCAGGCCCAGAATCTCCCCGAAGGTCGAAAACCCCGCCAACGGCACATCCCCAAAAATGCCGGCCATGCTGCCCAGCTCGGCGCCGTTATTCAGCCGGCGCAGAATGCAGTCATTCAAAATCCCCGCCACCGGCTGGCCACCCTTGCCGCGCAGGAACTGCTCATAATCCAGGCGCGTCGCCTCCCGCAATGGCGTCCGCCGCACCATCACCAACTCCTCGCCCGGCGCCACGTCGCAAAACAACTGCACGATCTGCTGCTCATAATCGATGCGCGCGATGGACCGCACAAACAACTCACTGCCCACCCGAATCGCAAACGAATAATCCGCCAGCTTCGACTCCAACGCCTGGGGCGCGCAACTGAACGCATCACACAGCGCCTGCACCATGCTCTTGATATTGCCGCTGCTGTCGATCACCTGGTCAATCGTGCGGTCCTCCACCGACGCCGTCAGCACACTGAAGGTCAAATCCGCCGGTTTAAAGTTCTGGCTCTTGAACACCCCAAACCGCACATGGGCCGCCGTCTTCAGGAACACAATCTGCGCATGGTTCTGATAACTGCGCTGGCCGTCATGAATCAGCGTCTTCTGGAAATCCGACTTACCCCCGGCCGATCCCCCTACAAACAAACACGGAAACCGCCCCGACTCATACAGCGCCTCCATGAAAAACGACTCCGACGCCGACAACCCATCGAACACCACATACGCCAAGGTATCGCGATGATCGATCGACGTACGTACCTGCACCCGCTTGATATTCGCCACCAACTTGGCAATCCGCTCCTGCATCCCCAGGCGAGTGCCGCCACCGCGAATGTCCTCACACTCCAGCGGCACCATCACCACCTCGGCCGAGGCGATCAGACTGTCGTCGAACAACTGCAACACCACCCGGTCCCAGCGCTCGCCGGTGGCGCAATACAGCGAACCGGGCGCATTGCACAGCTCGCCGGAGGTGGTGCACAGGCTGAGGGTGGACTGGGGGAAACGACGCTTGAGCTTGGCGGCGATGGCGTCGATGTCCAGGTGGGGGGAGATGAAACCGGTGATCAGGGTGGGGGTGATACGCAGGGCCGTGAGTGCGGCGTCCAGGTTGTTGGCGGTGCTGGTGAGGGTGGTGGTGCCTTGGCGAGCGGGCCGGGATTTTTTCAGGAGGGAGAGTGGATTCATGGGGTGGGCTCGGTCGAGTGGGGATGCGGGGGTAGGCATGTGATTAGTAGGGTTATCGGCAGGTTGGGTGGGGGCTGGAGGGGGAGGGTGGGGGATGCGACGGATGGACGCGGGTGGTTGGGTGCTGCCGTCAATGGAGGAGTGCAATTTAATAGAACGTGCAGTGAGAGTTCGCTTTGACTGGTAAGACGGTTTCCGGACACAAGCGGACGATTACTCTCGTCAGCACGCGACTCGAAGAGTTCTTCATGGCGAGACGTCACTGGAATATAAGGTTCTGAGTGCCCCTGACTGAGGGATAGGCTCCGTGTGCTCATTTATTTCGTGCGCCGAAATTTGGATTGCGTAAAGTCGGAAGGCGTGATATCAAAATGATGTTATATTTTCTTGAAATCGTCCTAAAAATAGTTCTGTACTTGGCCGAGTTATAGAGCATCCGGTGCTCTCTTAACCATATGATAAGAACTGCAGGGATTAGCAGAGGTTCATAATGAAGTTAGGCGTACTGCACATAAGCGACATTCACATAAAAAACTCAACCGACAAGGTATTAAATGTCGGATCTTCAATTGCAAAAGCGTGCTATGCAACGGCGCATCAAAGTGATTCATTTGTAATTATGGTTACAGGCGATATTGCTTTTAGTTGCAGAAAAGAAGAATACACCCTGGCAGAGAATTTTTTTGGAAAAATAAAAAAAGAAATTGAGGCTGAGATCGGACGAGAAATAGATGTGTTTCTAGCTCCGGGCAACCATGACTGCGCTCTAAAACCTGAAAACGAAGGTCGTACAATTATAATCGAGCAGATCGTAAAGGATCCAACAAAGGCAAATAGTAAGAGTTTAGTTGATGACTGTACTTCGGTGCAAAATGAGTTTTTTAAATTTCAAGATCGTATATCAACTTTAGCTCCTGTGTATTCTGACAAGCTTTGGAATGAATACGAACTAAATGTAAGTGGTTCGGTTGTGCGAGTGTCTTCATTAAATGCCGCTTGGATGTCAAGACTTCCTGAGCCGCAAGGGCAATTGGTTTTTCCTATTGGAAATTATTACGAGTTACTTGAGTCTCCCTGCAATCTAAGGGTGTCACTAATTCACCACCCATTAAATTGGTATTGCCAGTCAAGTTATCACCCTCTAAAAAAAGCTTTAAGAACCCATTGCAATGCGATTCTCTCTGGTCACGAGCACTCATCAGCGTCTGAAGAAGTCGTGGATACATCGATTGGCAATGTACTGATTTTTGAAGGGGCGGCCCTTCAACCGCACGGTAGTGATTTTGATCCCAGATTTAGTTGTTTGTTGTTTGACACTGATGAGAATATAGTTTTTGAGAAAAGATTTAAAGCTGGCAGTACTAATCCTATTGAAATTGAAGAACTGCAACATGCACTAAAAAAATCGGGAGGATGCGCAAGGAATAGCCAAAAAATATCCCATGCTTTTATCGAGTTTTTATCTGATGCTGGCGGGAATTTTACTCATGAAAGTAAGGAGAAAATCGTTGCTGAAGATGTATTTCTTTACCCGGAATTAGAAGATGTAAATGCAGAGCCGGATAAAAAATACATTTACGCCGACCAGTTGATAAATAACTGGGAGGCTCTTGGTAAAGCTCTTGTTTTAGGCGATGAAGAGTCCGGAAAAACATTTTTATTGAAGCGGGCATTTTTTGATATACATTCGCAAGGTGGTCTGCCGATTTATATTAAGGCTTCTGAGCTTAGTTCAGTTGGGACAAGAGAACTTGACCGGAAGATTGTACAGATTGCAAATAGTCAGTACGAAAACGGTAGTGAGGTAATTTATTCGGATCGGATTAAAAAAGTTGCATTAGTTGATGATCTTGATCGGGTAAGTGGTGGGTCAAAAAATCAGGCAAAATTAATAGAATATCTGATTGAGATTTTTGGGGCGGTTATAATTACTGCTAGTTCAAGGTATCAGCTTAATGAGTACATCGACTCGTCTGCATCTGAGGCTTTGTCAGATTTTGATAATTTAAAAATACGTCCGTTTGGACATTTGATGCGACATAACTTAATAAGGAAATGGTGTCTGCTTGGAGGGTTAAATACTAAGTCAGAGCTAGACAAGAAGGTGCATGATGTTGAAAGAATTTTGGGGGTGATTTTAGGGAAAAATCTTGTTCCTTCAAAGCCTATATATTTACTGATATTGCTGCAAAGTTGCGCGCATGAGCAGCAAGCAGAACTTCAGAATAGTAGTTTCTCTCAATATTATGAATATTTAATAGTTAAAAGCTTGAAAGAAGCTGACTTTAGGATGGATCATTTAAATGAAATGTTCAACTATTTATCCAATCTTGCTTGGTTTTTTAAGGGTAGAAATGCAACTGAGCTTGGGCGGGAAAGTATTCGAGAGTTTAACAAAAAGTTTTGTGAGGAGTACGCAACTGTTGAATTTGATTCTAGGTTGCTTTTGTTGCAGCGCGCAAAAATCCTGAAACAAGACGACGATTTGTTTAGTTTTAGTTATCCATATGTTTACTTTTTGTTTGTAGGTAAATATCTTGCGGCTAACTTGTATAAAGATTCAATTAAAGAGCTAGTTGGTGGTTACTGTAAAGAGCTATATCGCAAGGAAAATGCGAATTGCGTTATGTTTCTCACCCATCATGGTAATAATCCATGGGTGATCGATCAAATATCTGAGGTTCTTAATGGATGCTTTTTTCACCACAAACCCATAGAGTTTAATGGTGATATCGCTTCTATAAGCGCATTGGTCAATACTACTGCCCAAATAGTTATTGAAGACATTAATGACCGAGATGTTGAGCGAAATCAGCTAAACTCTCGACGAGCCGCTGATGTATCGGAGTCTAGAGAGGATCCAGAACCTTTAAGGTCGAGCACTCTGTCTTCTGGAGAGGCTGACTCAGTGCTTAGCTTTAGCTCTAATATTAACTTAATGATAAAAACGTCAGAAATATTGGGCCATATAACTAAAAATTATTATGGGTCGTTGGAACGCTCTCGTAAGGCCAGTTATTTAGAGCAGATTTTTGATGGATCATTACGTAGCTTAAAAGCTATTTTTGAAGAAATCGTTGACCAGCCTGACGCATTTGTTTCTGAACTTGAAAGGATGTTAAAAGAGCGGAAGCCTGATTTAACAGCCAGCGAGTCTAAGGAAACGGCAAAAAAGATGGCGTTTCAAGTTCTTGGGATGATCTGTACGGGGTTCGTATCTCGAGTAGGTCAAGTAGTAAGTTCGGAAAAAATTCGCGAGGATATAAGCTCTCTTGTAAGTGCAAAATCAAGTAATGCATACCGTTTGATAGAGATCGCGTCTTGCTTAGTTCATCCAGGACACATCCCTTTCGAGGCGATCGAAAAGCTCGCAAAAGATACCATTTCGAATAACTTCGCTTTTATGATATTGCAGAGCTTGGTGTTCTATCATCTACATATGTTTCACACTAAGGACAAGGATAAGCAGAGATTAGCGGCTTCTGTGAAAATCGGGATGAGTCAATCTAGATCTATTGATGTAGCTACAAGTAAAGGAAAAATGCTCAGGTAGTTTTGGGTAAAAAACGTAATCGGGGTGAGATCACCATTAATTCAATTGTGGTCTCACCTCGATTTCCTCCGTTTTCACCCTAATTTAGGTTGTTACGTCGGATTGTTTCTACGAGTGATTTGGTGAAACTCGATAGGTGTAGATGGTTCGAAACTCATAGCGTATCCATAGCAAACATTTGTCCATTGATGGTTTTTGTAGAAGGCTAGGATAATAGATTTGACCGTTTGATAATGAATGTTGAATTCAGTTTTAAGTTCGCTCTCAAATTCTCCCCAGTTTACCTTTTCTTTTGCGATTAGTTTGTCGTCGTATTTTTCGAATATGTCATGAGCTCGGTTAATGTCTTGCTCCCCCCAGTCCATAGATAAAATTAATGATTCTACTGGGTAGGACTGGTAGTCAATAGTATTTCCTAGTATGTGTACTTGGTACTTTAGCTTTTCAAGACTTTCTGTCAGTTCTTCAAGATTCATGCTTTTCCTTCCATCTGATAAATTGTCGAGCTCAAAATAGATATGGCGTCTTGCATCTTTGCCTGAAGCTCATGTGCATTCTGAGGGTTTGGATTGCCGGCATTCCAAGAAATTTCGTATGCGTTTAGTTTGGCTTGTGCTTCAACGAGCATTGTGCGTACGCCTGCGTCAGGGCCCACAGAGTCTAAGGTTCCGAGTGCTATATCGAATTGTTCACGTGCTTTATGAATTAGCTCGATGGGCTTTACTCCTCGGGTCACCGACTGTACCGATGTTGGAAGACGTCTTATTTCGTCCTGTGCGCGTTTCAAACCGTCGATTACATTTGATAGGTTAATTTTGCGAATATCGAATTTTATTTGATCTTTATAGCTTCGCGCTTGGGAAGCTTGCCAAATCGTTATGAGCATTCCAAATAGAGTAACTACGGTGCCGATAACCGTGATGTGGTCTGAAGTCAATACTGCTACTCCGTATGTGCTTTATTAAAATTGATTGTATTAGCTTTTATGGCAGCAGAAAAGCACTTAATTTTTGAGGCAATATCCTCTGGGTTAATTGAGTTCATTCTCTTCATCAAAATTGTTTGGAGTTCGGGCAGCCAATCCATTAGTGATAATAAAAAAGCTATTTGGTTATCCGTGCATGAGACAAATTGCCCGTTTGTAAATACATGCGCGTAGCCTGGAGGGGAGGTGTAGGTTGGAGATATATTTAGTGGTGTACTACTATCTGGGTTGATTAAAAAAAAGCGCTGGTGATCTAGATACCATAAGAGCTTTTTAGCTGAGTTGGGAAGAGCGTTTATTACTACTCCTTGCCTGATTTGTTTGAGAATCTCTATTGGAGGATAACTGCTTGATAGAAATTGGTTTGATAGAGGAGGAAATATGGGGGAGGGGTAATCATTTTTGGCGGCAGTGCTTAAAGGGATTAATGTGTTGTATCCTCCAGCATCCACTATTAAATCAATCATTTCGTCTAGATTTTTATCCAAAACCTTTTTTAGACCATTTTTCCAAACTGTGTATTCTTTTAGAGCTTTTAACGTCGCTTCCATGTGATCTCCAGTAGAAGGCGCGGATCAATTAGGCCGGGTTTTTGGTGGCTTAATGATATCATGTCGGGCTGATGCTTTAAACATTCTTTAGGAGTTACTTGTGTCGCGTTAGCGAGCCATTACGGAGTACGGATGTCAGTTTGGTATTCGTAGAGACTAAAATTTCGTGACAGACCGATTCAGTTTCGAGCTGAGGGCTATGCATATGACCCTGTAGTCGCCGATTATCTTTAATATTTTCTCCGGTAGTGTTTGATCAGGCCCGATCGGAGCATCCCCCTCCTGCCCTGATACACGCCATCGGGTCGATTCCACGCAATAAATAATGCCTGAATACTTGGAGATTTTTTCGCTTATGCTGAAAATCATCCAGAAAATGCCCTGTGGTTTGTATTTTGGAAGGATAGACGAGTCGTTATAGGTGAGCTACGACGACTCGATGATATCGAGGAGCTGTGGATTACAACCGTCAGCGAATGAGCGCCTCCCGCTCCATTAACTTATCCACCAACAAAACCCCCAACTCACTCAGTTGATGAATCGCCAACGCCACATCCCGCTGCTTCCCCGTCAGCTCATCCGACAGGTCCAGCAACAACGCAGTCACCGAAGAAAAAGTCTCATAGCTATTGGCAATCAGCACTTCACTGCTGACATCGTCCGCAACGGTGAACAGCGTAGTCGAAGGTGAAGGAGGCGGCCCTGGCGGTTCGGCGCCCGCGTTGAGGTAGTGATCAATCGCACGATGCGCTGCCTGATTCAGTTTCAGGTCGGGACCGTTCGGAGGGTTAGGCGTGACTTTGTACATGTGTGTTGTACCTGTTTTAGGGCCAACACCTTTTCGCTACTAAACGAGAGGGTGGCGGCTGTACGCAGGTTAGTAGACCGGGGAAACACACAAAGCCGGCGCGCCCGAGGGCGCCCTGCGCACAGCCACCATCAAGTACAGACAAGAACATCTGATCGATGAGGCTCATGCACTTTATGTTGTCACTCGGGCTACTAAACCCGATCACTGAGTTGTCAGCGACCGGGCCACCTTAGAGACGCCCACTCAAGCGCACAAGCCGGCGGATTCTGACGCAACTGTAGGCAACGGGGCAAGGCGCTGCAGCTTGCTGTAGGACATGTCTACAAGGTAGGCGCGAGCTGGCGTGCGAAGAATCTTGGAGCGCCGCGTGAAACCAGAGTCGCTGCGTTATCGTTGACGTTTTTCGCGAGCAAGCTCGCTCCTACATTGGGTTGCGTTGATCACTGGAGGTTGTTGTCGAGGGACGCTCGGCCAGCCTGCTTGGGCCGGTGGCCGAGTCGCTGGTGGGCTTGGCCACGAACGATAAGTTTGAATTTGTCCGGCAGTGCGAGGCCCACGATTGCGTGCTGTTGTTCCATGACCTGAGCAAATCACACCGCCGCCGCTGGTGCAGCATGGCGACCTGCGGCAACCGGATGAAGGTGGCGGCGTTTCGTTCCAGGAATAAACCTTGAGTCGATAGGGGCGGGCAGTTTTCTTTGATTGAACTTGGTATTGCCCAGCATTGCCCCATAACTATCCCTGTCTCCATTAACCGCAAGGACAGACCATGACCAACCCAACCGAAACCGCCATCCTCGCCGGCGGCTGCTTCTGGGGCATGCAGGACCTGTTGCGACGCTACCCCGGCGTGCTGCAGACGCGCGTCGGCTATACCGGTGGCGATGTGCCGAATGCCACCTACCGCAACCATGGTAACCATGCTGAAGCGATTGAGATCGTGTTTGACCCGGCGGTGATTTCCTACCGGCAGATCCTTGAGTTCTTTTTCCAGATCCATGACCCCAGCACGCCGAATCGGCAGGGCAATGATCTGGGGCCAAGCTATCGTTCGGCGATTTACTACCTGAGCGAGCAGCAACGGGAGATTGCCGAAGATACCGCGGCTGACGTGGATGCCTCCAACCTGTGGCCGGGGCCTGTGGTCACGGAAATTGAACCCGCCAGGGAGTTTTGGCAGGCGGAGCCGGAGCATCAGGATTATCTGGAGCGGATACCCAACGGCTATACCTGCCACTTCATCCGGCCGAACTGGAAGCTGCCCAAGCGGGCGTGAGTGTGAGTAGCGGCGGGGGAAAGGTCGCGACAGGGGAGGTCGGCCTGCCCCCCATTTCCTCATTTCGTTTCTTTTGCCTTGAATCCACTGCCCGCCTTCTAGAGAATCCCCGCCTTTGGCTCGAAAGGATGCGTGCGATGAAGTTCGAAGGGACGTTCCAATACATGGGCAATCACGGGATCGTGTTCAACGTTTCGCAGATCACCCTCACCGACAGCGAGCGCGGACGCCTGCGCGAGCTGCATTTTGGCGAGGCGAAAAGCGCCCATTACGAGGTCAACAGCAAGGTCGTCGAGGTGTACGACAAGATGTTGGCCAAGAGCCTGCCGTGCATGATGATGATCGGCATCTCCAAGCCACTGACGCGGCAACAGGGCGACACCCTCAATGCCCAGCGCACCAGGATCGCCAACCTGGCCGCCAGTGCCTTCGCTGGCGCCACTTCTGCTGTGGCTTCCCCTTACGTGGGTGTTCCTGTTGGCGCGGGTGTGCGCATGTATGCCAATGAAATCCTGCCCACCTATCATGCCGGCGACGTACTGGTCAGCATCGAAGCGCAGGTCAACGGCGGCATCGGCCCGCAACGCAGCGCCTCGACACTGATCATCAAGACCTGACGGGAGAAGCACATGTCTGACATTACCCAGTTGGTCCTGGCCCTGGTGCTGTTTTTTCTGCTCGATCGGTTTGTCAAACCGTACCTGCTTCGCACGTGGCTGGGGGGGCTGCTGGTGGTGGCGGGGGCGGTCGGCTGCGTGGCGGCGAGCCAGGTCCGTCCATGGGGGGCTGACCTGGGGTTGCTGTCGATCTTTGCGGTGGCGTTGGGGGTGGGGTTGTTCCTGAAGCGGCGGCGGTTTGAGCGAGTCGGTTGAAGGGGGGCCAGCTCATTAGCCATTACAGCTCTGCTTGTTGATTTCGAACCGTCCAACCTCTTTTACGTTTTTGCTGCCGAATATGTAAATGAAGGTGCCACCCAATGAAATGATGGACTGGTCCCTTGGCATTTGCGCGGCGCAGACAGCCTGGGTGATGCTGGATTTCATCACGCCCAAGTCAACGTCCTCGGGATGGGTATCGTAATCGACCAACGTGTAATAGAACTTGAGGGCGTGACTGTTGGCCGCTTCCGCGCGAACGAAGGTTAGATGCTCGTCGATCTTTCGATTCCCGGGCGTCGTTCGTGCGGTCACGATGATGAGGTCGCTGAGGAAAGTGGTTTTACTGGGCTGGGGGGGTTCCTGGAAGGCCTGTATGACTAAAACCCCGACCAGGCTCAAAAACAGTAGCCCCCATGCCGAATACACAAACGCCTTTTTGGTTTTTGCTGTTGCCATGCCCTGGTTTCCTTGCGTTTGAGGCCCGCAGTGGCGGCGCGACGGCCTCACGGACTCAGTGGGGCGTTCCAATACCAAGGCAGGAACCCGCGAAATTGATCAGACGTGCACCGTTGGTGGCGTGAGGTCGGTTTCTTGCGCTTCGGGCGCGTCAGCAAGTTGCATGGCTGACAGCGCTTTCAGCTTGAAATAGGGGCCTGTGAAGCGTGTGCCTCCATCCAGTGTGGCGAGCGTGATCCGCTCTGAATCGCACCGATGGAATGGGGTGAACATACGTTTCTTGGGGCAGTAAACGCCTTCCTGCGTCTCGGAATACTTCAAGGCAAGCATCGAGTTACCCTTCCTGGGTTGAGTTTTCCTGATCGAGAACGGCTCGCATTTTACGCAAAGTGAAGCGGCTGTGCAGGACGTTTTCTTTGGGCTTCATCTCTATCGTCTGCCGCCTCAGTTTGCCGCCGATGGCGGAGTGTCAGCCACCGTGATAGCGGGAGAATGCGCAGGTGCTGAGGCGTGGTGAAGGTTAGACACAGGCGCTAATAGTATCGATCGGCTGCTTATGCGAGCGCTGGACTAGGATTTTTCTTCCGGAGTATTCCGGACTCAAAATTCACTGGCATCGACAAGGAGTAGCCAGTAGGCTACAAATAACTCTGTGACCCATCTGATCGGCAGGACGCCGGAGTTCGATACATGGCTCGACGGCATGAGCGATATTTATGGAAAAACCGCTGTTCTCACACGGTTAGACCGAGCCGAGGAAAACAATTTCGGCGATTGTGCACCCGTAGGCGATGGGGTGAGTGAAATGCGTGTGTTTGTCGGGCCCGGCTACAGAATTTACTTTGTGCGTACGGGCATCACTGCTTACCTGATGCTCTGGGGCAGTGATAAAACCGACCAGAACAGAGGAATCAAACGGGCAAAAGAGATCCTTGATGCCCTGAGAGGTAGATGAAATGAGCGAATCGAAATTCAAACCAGAGGACATGCCGATCCTCGATCTTGATACCTTCGGTACCAGCGTCTATGAAGCGTCGCGCTTCCTCGATAGCCCGGAAACCATCAGCGCTTATCTGGCGCAGAGCATGAAATCTCAAGACCCGCAGGTGCTCATGAAAGCGCTTGCCGAGGTCGCCAAGGCCCAGGGCGTGAACAAGGTGGCGGAGTCTGCGGGGGTTAATCGCGAGAGCCTGTATAAGACGCTGAAAGGCGGTTCTAAAACGCGCTATGAGACGATTCAGAAGTTGATGCTGGCGTTAGGCGTGGAACTGACGGTGCAGCCGATTGCGGCGGTGGCAGTCAAGAAAGCTGCAAGAGCAAAGCGGGCTTTGGCCGGTAAACCCTGACGCGCGGTTTAGCGAGCGACCACAACCCTTGTAAAACACCGAGGACCCATGTGGGAGGGGGCTTGCTCCCGATTGCGGTGTGTCAGCCAGCCATGTATCGACTGACACTCCGCCATCGGGAGCAAGCCCCCTCCCACATGGGATTGATGGTGTTATGGAGACCGAGCCGCCCCCAGAACCCAGCGCTTCAGCGCACCAGGCAAGGCTGCTTGTTGTTATAACGCCACCCCGGAATCAGGAACTGCATCGCCACGCTGTCATCCCGTGCGCCGAGGCCCATGCCTTTGTACAGTTCGTGGGCCTTGGCCACGGCGTCCATGTCGATGTCCACGCCCAGGCCGGGCTTGGCCGGCACTTTCACATAGCCGCCTTCGATTTTCAGCGGTTCGCGGGTCAGGCGTTGGCCGTCCTGCCAGATCCAGTGGGTGTCGATGGCGGTGATGTCGCCCGGGGCGGCGGCGGCCACTTGGGTGAACATGGCCAGGGAAATATCGAAGTGGTTGTTGGAGTGCGAGCCCCAGGTCAGGCCCCACTCATGGCACATCTGCGCCACGCGCACCGAGCCTTGCAGGGTCCAGAAGTGCGGGTCGGCCAAGGGGATGTCCACCGATTGCAGTTGGATCGCGTGGCCCATTTCGCGCCAGTCGGTGGCGATCATGTTGGTGGCGGTTTTCAGGCCGGTGGCGCGGCGGAATTCGGCCATGACTTCGCGCCCCGAGTAACCGTTTTCGGCGCCGCACGGGTCTTCGGCATAGGCGAGCACGTGGTGCTGGTCGCGGCACAGGCGGATGGCTTCTTTCAGTGACCAGGCGCCGTTGGGGTCGAGGGTGATGCGCGCATCGGGGAAGCGTTCAGCCAGGGCGGTGACGGCTTCGATCTCTGCGTCGCCACTCAATACGCCGCCCTTGAGCTTGAAGTCGTTGAAGCCGTATTTGGCGTTGGCGGCTTCGGCCAGGCGCACCACGGCCTCGCTGGTCAGGGCGGTTTCATGGCGCAGGCGGAACCACGCATCGTCGCTGTCGGCCTCGTTGCGGTAAGCCAGGTCGGTGGCGCTGCGGTCGCCGACATAGAACAGGTAGCCGAGCATTTTCACCGCATCACGCTGCTGGCCTTCGCCGAGCAGGGCAGCCACCGGCACTTCGAGGAACTGGCCCAGCAGGTCGAGCAGGGCGGCTTCCATGGCGGTGACGGCATGGATGGTGATGCGCAGGTCAAAGGTTTGCAGGCCACGGCCCGCCGAATCCCGTGAGGCAAAGGTGCTGCGCATCTGGTTGAGGACGCGCTGGTACTGGCCGATGGGTTGGCCGATCACCAGGCTGCGCGCGTCTTCCAGGGTTTCGCGGATGCGTTCGCCGCCGGGGACTTCACCGACGCCGGTGTTGCCGCTGCTGTCCTTGAGAATCACGATGTTGCGGGTAAAAAACGGTCCGTGGGCGCCGCTGAGGTTGAGCAGCATGCTGTCGTGACCGGCCACCGGGATGACTTGGAAGTGGGTGATGACGGGAGTATTCATGGCTAATTCCTAAAGAGGCTCAGAGAGATTTGCTGATGGCAGCGCCGGTGGGCACGGCGCCCGGCGAGGCCGATGCGGCAGCGGGCGAGGTCTTGGCGAAGAACACCAGGATTGCGGCGAGCACCGAGGTGCCGGCCAGGCCGTAGAGACCGCCCTGGATCGAGCCGGTGGTCTGCTCCAGGAAGCCGAAGGTGGTCGGCGCAACGAAGCCACCCAGGTTGCCGATGGAGTTGATCAAGGCAATCACGGCTGCGGCGATGCGCACGTCCAGGTAGCCCTGTGGGATGGGCCAGAACAGCGAAGACGCCGACTTGAACCCAATGGCCGCAAAGCAGATCGCCACGAACGCGAAGATCGGCCCGCCGGTGGTGGACATGAACATGCCTGCTGCGGCAATCAACAGCGCAGCCGCAACCCAGGCCTGCTGGAACTTGAATTTGCCCGACAGCGTCGCGAAGGCGTACATGGCGATGATCGAGATCAGCCACGGGATCGAGTTGAAGAAACCCACCTGCACATCGCTCAGGTCACCCATCTTCTTGATGATGCTCGGCAGCCAGAACGTCGCCGCGTAGATCGTCAGTTGAATGCAGAAGTACAGGGCGCAGAACAGCAGGATCTGGCGGTCCCTGAGCAGCTTGCCGAGGGTCGGCTTGACGCTGGTCAGGGCTTCACGCTCGCGCTGTTCCTGGTCGATGGCGTTGACCAGCGCATCCTGTTCTTCGCGGGTCATCCATTTGGCGTCGTGGGGCTTGGAATCGAGCCAGAACCACACAAAGAAACCGATCACCACCGAGGCCAGGCCTTCGATGGCGAACATCCATTGCCAGCCGTGGAAGCCGAACCCTTCGATCTGCAGCAGCGCGCCTGACAGCGGGCCGGAGATCAACGAGGCCACCGCCGAGCCGCTGAGGAAAATCGCAATGGCCTTGCCGCGCTCAACCCCCGGCAGCCAGCGCGTGAAGTAGTAGATCACCCCAGGGAAGAACCCGGCTTCGGCCACGCCCAGCAGGAAGCGCAGGATGTAGAAGTGGGTTTCGTTCTGGATGAACGCCATCAGCGTGGCGACGATGCCCCAGGTGAACATGATGCGGGTCAGCCAGATGCGCGCGCCGACCTTTTGCAGCAGCATGTTGGAGGGCACTTCAAAGAGCGCGTAGCCGATGAAGAACAGCCCGGCACCGAAGCCATAGGCGGCAGCGCCGATGCCCAGGTCATGTTCCATGTGCGTGCGCACAAAGCCGATATTGACCCGGTCGATGTAGTTGAGGATGAACATGATCACGAACAGTGGGAGCACATGGCCCTTCACTTTGCTCACGGCGCGCGCGAGGACCGGATCACTTTCTGGTGCGGCAGATGCATGGCTTGAATTGTTCACAATTCAAAACTCCCCCTGATTGTTTTTATGCGGGTTTGCGTGTTTTGTTGATGGACATCATACAAGTGAGCTTCTGAGATTCGCAATGCGGTCGTGAGTGATTTGTTCTTATAAGACCGTACGGTTATCGGGTATTTTGGTTATTTGATTAATGTTTATTGGGGTTTTTGGCGGGGTAAAGAAGGTTGGTTGTCGCGAGTTCTTCACGGTGACGATGATTGAGGTAAGGCAGGCATCAGATTGGTTGTCATACAAGTTGACTGGCTTTTGAATCAACACCGCCTCGTGCCCGATCGGGATGTTAAGCTCCCTCCAGCCCAACCCCGTGGACCCGCAACGATGCCCATTGATAGTGGACCTCCCGTCCGTAGACGCTCCAACAACCTGGCCCAAGGCGTGCTCGACGCCCTGACCCAGCGCATCCTGCTTGGGCAGTTGAAGCCCGGTGAAAAGCTGCCGTCCGAATCCACCATCGTGCTCGAGCATGGGGTGAGCCGGACCGTGGTGCGCGAGGCCCTGTCCAAGCTGCAAGCCTCGGGGCTGGTGGAGACGCGCCATGGCATCGGCACCTTTGTGCTGGCGCAACAGGCCCAGCAAGGCTTGCGCCTGCATGTGGACACCGTCGCCAGCGTGCGCAACATGCTCGAGCTGCGCCTGGGCCTGGAAGTGCAGGCGGTGGCGCTGGCCGCCGTGCGCAGGTCCGACGCGCAGCTGGCCCACATGCGCGCCGCTCTCGACGACTACCAGGCCTCGCTGGCCAACAACGACAGCTGCGTGGAAGAGGACAGGCGTTTTCACCAGTTGATCGCCGAAGCCACCGGCAACACGTTCTTCACCGAGATCATGCAGCACCTGGGCAATGCGATGATTCCGCGTACCCAGGTGAAGGGCGCCGAGCGCGGCGGGGCGGACTTTGCCAAGCTCGGGCAACTGGCGAACCTGGAGCATGAGGCGATCTTCAACGCGATCAAGCGCCAGGACCCGGATGCCGCAAGGGCGGCGATGGTGTTGCATCTGACCAACAGCCGGGATCGATTTTCCGGCGAATAAAAAGGAACGCAGGTTGAACGAACACACCTTGTCCATGCGCCTGGAGCGTGTGGCCGCGCAGGTGCCGAGGGGCGCGCGGCTGGCCGATATCGGCTCGGACCACGCCTACCTGCCGGTGGCCTTGATGCGCCGTGGCGTGATTGAGGCGGCGGTGGCGGGCGAGGTGGCGAGCACGCCGTTCCACGCGGCGCAGCGCACCGTGCGCGACAATGGCCTGGAGCAGCACGTCACGGTGCGCCTGGCCGATGGGTTGGCGGCGATAGAGCCGGCGGACGCGATCACCGCGATCAGCGTGTGCGGCATGGGCGGCGAGACGATCCGCGACATCCTCGACAGTGGCAAGGCCCACCTCAGCGGCCGCGAACGTCTGATCCTGCAACCCAACGGCGGCGAACAGCCGTTGCGCCACTGGTTGATGAGCAACGGCTACCGCATCCTCAGTGAGGAGCTGCTGCACGAAAACCGCTTCTACTATGAAATCATCATGGCCGAGCGCGCCGAACCCGTGGTGTACAGCGCTGAGGAGCTGTACTTCGGCCCCATGCACCTGCAGGCCCGCAGCCCGGCGTTCCTCGCCAAGTGGCAGCGTGCGTTGCGCCTGAAAAAACGCACCCTGGCGGGCTTTGAACAGGCTCGGCAGCGGGTGCCGCACGCGAAGGCGCAAGCCATCGCCCAGCAGGTCCAGTGGATTACCCGACTGCTGGCGTAAATAGGCCGCTGGACTCCCTTCAAGTTCTCCCCATGGGCGGCCGATAGGCTGTGGTGATTGAGGGCGTTTCAGTGCGCGCCTCGGGTGGTCGTCTCCGCAGGTGACGATGCCTGTGTCGCAACTGGGTGCTTTCGCCCCATTTTCGAGCACGCCTCGGGCCGTATTGGCGCGTGGCGTGCCCTGTTTCAGGGCTGTGCAGCAGCGGCCCGTATCTTGCTAGTGCCAACCTAATCAATGACATGGCATTTTGCCGTTAGTCATTTCAAGGCTTCGCCTGCCGTCTAACGCGTGGGTTGTTTTTGGGAGTGGACATGCACAGCCTTTTATCACCCGGTATCCGCCTGCTCGGACGTTTCGGCTTCGCGCGTAAGTTCCAGATCCTGTTCTTCCTGTTCATGCTGCCCCTGGCGGGCAGCCTGTGGATGATCGGCCAGGACTATCGCGACAAGTTAGGCGTGATTTCCGCTGAGCAGTCCGGCCTTCGTCAACTGTTGGCCCTGGACGCGCTGGATGGCCAATTGACCGTCCAACGTAACCTGGCTGCGCGCTGGAAAGCGGCGGACATCCTGCATGCCCCGACGCCAGCGGCGAAGGCGGCGATGGATAAGGTGGATGCCAATTTCCCGCTGATCCTGCAAAGCCTGCAGGCCCTCGGTGATGCCCTGAAAACCCAGAACGCCGGCGCTGACGTCCTGGCCCGCTTCGAGGCTTTGCAGGCCACGGTCAAGGGCATGGACTCGGCGTCCCTGCGCACCGTGGGTTGGTGGCCGGATGGCTACGACCGCTTCACCGCCGCGCTGACGGCGATGCAGGCCCTGCGCGAACAGATCACCCTCGACGCCGGCCTGATCCTCGATCCCTGGTTGGAAACCTACATGCTCATGCAGATGGGCACCCAGCAAACGCCCGACCTGATCGAGCGTATCGGGCGGATGGCCAGTGTCGGGCAGTCCTCGATTTCCTCGGGGCAGTTCACCTTGCAGAGCCGTTTGCAGATGCGCGACTTGCGCAGCCGCATCGGCGATGCGCGGGATCAACTGGTCAAGGCTGCGGCTTCGCTCAAGGCCAAGCAATACGCCGGGATGGAACCGTGGACAGCGCAATACGACACCAGCCTGCAGTTGTTGGATAACGAACTCAAAGTGCTCGACGACGGCGTGTTCGGCGGCAGCATCAAGCTGGATACGGCCGGTTTCGAGCGCAGTATCGACGCCATGCTTACCTCGCTTGGCGCGTTGCGTGTTCAGTCGCTGACGTCGATGGATGCGCGCCTGGACTACTACCACGAGCACGCGAACACGCAATTCATACCGATGGCGGCAACGTTCAGCCTGTTGGCGTTGGCGGCGCTGTACCTGTTCATGTGCCTGCAAGCGTCCATCCGTCGAAGCGCCAGCGGCATCACTACGCTGGCCGAGTCCCTGCGCGACGGCAACCTGTGCGTGGCCGTGACGGTAGAAGGGCGCGACGAACTCGCGGCGATCAGCACCGCGCTGAACGTCGCGGTGGTGCAATTGCGCACCAGCCTGCTCGGCGTCAATCACGAAACCCAGCAGCTTGGCTCGGCGGTGCTTACCCTGAACTCGCAATCGGGCAGCACCCTCAGCGAAGTCGAAGACCAGCAGCACCAGATCAGCCAGATCGCCGCCGCTGCCACGCAGTTGGCCGCCACGTCCATGGGCGTCGCGCGCAGCTGCGAACAGGCCTCGGGCAGTGCCCAGCAGACCCGGCGCATCGCCGAAGACAGCAGCCGCGACAGCCAGCGTACCACCGCCAGCATCCAGCAGCTCAACCAGCGCCTGACCGACACCTCGGACGCCTTGCAGCAGGTCAGCCAGCAAGGCCAGCAGATTCAATCGGTGGTCGACACCATTCGTGGCATCGCCGAGCAGACCAACCTGCTGGCGCTTAACGCCGCCATTGAAGCTGCACGCGCAGGCGAGCAGGGCCGGGGCTTTGCGGTGGTCGCCGATGAGGTGCGCAGCCTGTCGCAACGCACCCAGGCCTCGACGGCGCAGATCGCCGGCACCGTCGACAGCCTGCGCGCCACCGTGAGCCAGGCGGTGACGCTGATGGGCGCCGCGTGCGAGCAGGCCTTGACCGATGCCGAGTCCGTCACCGGCCTGGGCACGCGCCTGGGCGAGATTGCCGGCGCGGTGCAGAACGTCACCGACACCCTGGCGCAAATCGCCACGGCCGTGGAGGAGCAGGCAGCGACGGCGGATGAAGTGAGCGGCAATATCCAGCAAGTCGACCAGGCCGCCGGGCGCCTGCTGGACGGTGCCCGCGCGGTAAACCGTGCGGCGGACACCTTGAGCAAGGGCAGCCAGGCGTTGAGTGATAACACCGCACGCTTTCGCCTGAGCTGAGGCCTGTAAACCCTCAAGATCCAACCCTGTGGTGGGGGCAAGTCCCCTCCCACAGGTTCAGGTCAGTTGGCCGAGGTATGCAGCACCTCAATCCACAGCGCCCCCTTGCCCGACGCCGCTTCCCCCACCCGCTTCAACGCACCGCTGGCGCTGACTGCATAGGTGCCGACCTTGTCGCTTTTCTCGCCGGTCACCAGCAGCCAATGCCCGTTGGGGGAGAACGCGATATTGCGCGGCTGCTTCTCCTCGACCGGGTAGTTGTCGACATAGCGCAGGCCGCCGGTGGCGGTATCCACCGCAAACGCCGACACCGAACTGCTGGTGCGCTCGCTCATCAGCAACAGCTTGCCGTCCGGCGACAGGCGCAGGTCGGCCGCCCAGATGCGCGGCGTCGGGTCGTCTTTCAGGTCATTGTTGCGCGCGTCACGCACTTCACCATGGGCCAGTTTCAAACGCTCGGGAATGCCATTGGCCACGCCAATCTGGGTCAGCGCGCCGGTACTGTCATCGATGGCAAACGCGGTGACAGTGCCGCTCATTTCACCGACCACATACAGGTACTTGCCGTTGGCCGAAAACGCCAGGTGCCGAGGCCCGGTATTGGCCGGCACGCTCACGAAGCCGCTTCCGATCGGGGTGAGTGCGCCGGTGTTGGCATCGAAGCGGTATTGCAGCACATGGTCCGTGCCCAGATTGCCGGCGTAGGCAAAGCGATTGCTGGGGTCGGTGCGCAGCGAGTGGGCATGCAGGCCGGTCTTGTAGGTGTGGATAGGTTCAGGCTTGTCGATGGGCTGGACGCTGAGGGTATCGGCACCGTAGGACGCCGCGAGCAAATAGCGCCCGGCGCGGTCGGTGGCCAGGTACGCCATGCTTTCGGCCAGCGGCGCCTTGGACTGCGGCGTCAGGCGGCCGGTTGTCGGGTCGATGCTGAAGCCCTGGACCTGAAACGGCTTGACCCGTAACGCCGCGAACAAGGTCTTGCCGTCGGGGCTGAGGGCCATGGGGTTGACCTGGTCGCCGGCCGTCACTTGCTCGACCAGGCTCAGGGCGCCGTTACTTTCGTCGAGGCGGTACTGGGAAATCAGCCCGTCAACCGGGCTGGAGATGTACGCAAACGTGGCGGCGTGGGCGTGGGCACTGAGGCCGCAGACCACAGCGGCGGCCAGGAGCAGGGGTTTGTTCACAGGTGATCCTTTATTGTTATGGGTGTGATCAGTCATCGTATGACTGTGGGCGGATCTCGGCAATGATTGTTTTATCGGCGGTCGGGGCGCTGTATCTCTGCCCGCGCCAAGGGCATGATGCGCGGCATGCATAACGATCCCATCGCACTTTACTGGCGCTTCAAGGCCCCCGATCCCGGCATCGGCCCGCGCGAACAGGCACCGATGCTCGCCCAGGAGCAGGCCTGGGCACGGGAGCATGCAGCCGGGCATCACTTCAGTTGGATCGAAGTGCTGCTGCCGCCGCTGTGCTTTGGTGTGTTCCTGCCCAGCCTGGTGTTCATGCTGGGCGTGTGGCTGTACGGGGCCGCGTTCGCGCCAGGGCTGGACGTGGACCGTGTCATCGGCGACACGTTTGCCTGGCAGGTATTGGCGGCGGTGGTCTTTACGGCGGCCTGGGGGCTGCGCAACTACCTGCGTGATACCCGCGATCCCATCAAGCGCTACTGGCAGGCCATGCCGGACCAGGGCGTGGTCGAGCTGGAGCGCCACAGGCTGGTGTCGGGCACCAGCCTGTGGGCCTCGGACTACGATCCCGACTGCAACGCCCTGATGCAATGGAAAAACGGCCAGCTCGAACGCACCCAGAGCAGCGGGGTGTCGCAGTGGATCGTCGCCAAGACCACGGCGGGCCACTGGCTGGTATTCAAGGACGAATACCCCGGTGACTTCACGTACAACCGAGTCGGCCGCATGCCTGCACCGGACAAACAACTGCAACCCTGCCAGGACCTGGCCTTTACCTTCGCCCCCGGCACCAACCTGATGCTGGGGCGACGTTTCGACGGCGAACCGCTGCCCTTGCTGGACACCGGGTATTGGCTGGCGGCCGATGAGCTCAAGCGCCTTACTGCAATCGCCCATCATTGGGCGTTTTTCCCCCCGGACCGCTATGGCGTGGTCAATCCCCGGAACGGGCCGTGGGTGCAGCAACTGTTGGACAAGGCACAAGCCGATGGCGAGGTGGCCGGGGGAACGGGTTGTACGCCCGCGTAGTGGTGAACGGACTTTTTGTGGTGAGCGGGCTTCTGTGGTGAGCGGGCTTTTTTGTGATGAGCGGGCTTCTGTGGTGAGCGGGCTTGCCCCGCGCTGGGCCGCGAAGCGGCCCCATCAAGAACACTGCGTTTTTCCAGGTGAATCCGGATAACAGCTTTTGGGGCCGCTTCGCAGCCCGGCGCGGGGCAAGCCCGCTCACCACAAAAAAGCCAGGTCACTCCGGGCGGATACATTCAGTCACCCGATGACACTGGCTCGCCAGCTACGGCGCGCTAGTGTTAATGCTTTTCAGGACGGTCCCCAGGAGCATCGGAATGCGCCCCACACCCCAATCCCATCGCCTGCGTCACGGTCGTTACTCTGAATACGGACGCAGTTACCTCATTACCATTGTCGTGCATCACCGTCAGCGGCTATTCACCGACCTTTATCTGGGTCGTCTGTTGGTGGCCGAATTCCGGCAGGTTCATGAGCTGGGATTGGTCGACTCTCTGGCCTGGGTCATCATGCCTGACCATATTCACTGGTTGTTTGAGCTGAAGCGGAAGACCTTGCCCGACGTGGTGCGGCGTATGAAGTCGCGTAGCACGCTGACCATCAACCGGCGTCGTCAAAGCAAGGAGCGTGTCTGGCAACCCGGTTATCACGATAGGGCTGTCCGTGCGGAGGATGATGTTCGCAAGATGGCTCGCTACATCATTGCCAACCCTTTGCGGGCCGGGTTGGTGGAGCAGGTAGGGGATTATTCGTTATGGGATGCTGCATGGCTCTGATTGAGTAATTGATGGCGCAGTGGTTGAAGCCCGCTCATCAAAAAACGGTGCCCGCTTGCCGCGTAGGAACCTTCAGGCCTTGAGGGGCTCACTTGTTATGTCGCCCTGTTCCCCTGCCGAAAGGAATCCGCATGCATGCCACCTCATCAACGGTCCCCCTTCATCCCCCCGTCGAACGCGAACTGAGCCTGCGCGCGGTCATCACCGGCACGTTGCTCGGTATCCTGCTGACCCCTTCGAATGTGTACGCCGGGTTGAAGATCGGTTGGTCGTTCAACATGTCGATCATTGCCCTGCTGGTGGGGTATGCGATCTGGCAGGGCCTGGCGAGGCGGTCGTCGGAGCAGCTGCCGTGGACGCTGCATGAGAGCAATATCAACCAGACCGTCGCCTCGGCCGCTGCTTCGATCATTTCCGGTGGGCTGGTGGCGCCGATCCCGGCCTATACCCTGCTGACCGGCAACCAGCTGGATGCGCTGCCGATGATCGCCTGGGTGTTCTCGGTGAGTTTCCTGGGCATCTGGATCGCCTGGTACCTGCGGCCTTCGTTGCTCAATGACAAGGCGCTGAAGTTTCCCGAAGGCATGGCCACCCTGGAAACCCTGCTGCATATCTACAACCATGGGCGCGAAGCGGCGACGCGCTTGAAGGTGCTGCTCAGTGCGGCGTTGCTGTCCGGGCTGATGAAGTGGGTGGACACCTTTGTGTGGGCCTTCCCGCGTTGGTCGCCAACCGCCCAGTTGGAGCGCCTGACCTTCACTGCCGACCCCTCGCTGTTGCTGCTGGGGTTTGGCGGCATTATCGGCATTCGCGTCGGCCTGACCCTGCTGCTCGGCGCCTTGCTCGCTTGGGGCGGCCTGGGCCCGTGGTTGCTGGCGCAAGGCCTGGTGAGCTTGCCGGCCGGCAGCAGCGGCCCGCAATTTGCGGCGTTGGTGGAGTGGTTGCTGTGGCCGGGAGTGAGCCTTATGGTGTGCTCGACCTTGGCGTCGCTGACGATTCGTCTGTGGGCGTTATACACCTCGACCAAGTCGGCCGGCGGGCAAGCCTGGAGCGTACCCAAACCCGGGCCGGCCGCCGGTTTTGTGCTGTCGATCGTATTGGTGGTGAGCCTGCAGGCACTGTTGTTCGGCATCAACCTGTGGATGGCGTTGCTGACCATCCCCCTGGCGATCTGCCTGGCGGCCGTCGCTGCCCGTGTGGTGGGCGCCACCGGTATTCCGCCGATTGGCGCCATCGGGCAGTTGTCCCAGCTGAGCTTCGGTATCGTCGCGCCGGGGCAGGTGCCGATCAACCTGATGAGCGCCAACACCGCTGGCGGCTCGGCCGGGCAGTGCACCGACCTGATGAACGACTTCAAGGTCGGCAAGGCCATTGGTGCCACGCCTCACAAGCAAGTGATCGCGCAGATCCTGGGGATTTTCATTGGCAGCATCGTCGGGGTGTTCGCGTACCTGGCGCTGATTCCTGATCCGCATTCGATGTTGCTCACCGAGGAATGGCCGGCGCCGGCGGTCGCGACCTGGAAAGCCGTGGCGCAAACCCTCACCCATGGGCTGGATTCATTGTCGGCGAGCATTCGCTGGGCGATCGGTATCGCAGGGCTGGCCGGGGTGTTGCTGGGCGTACTCGACAGCCTGTTACCCGCCCATCGCGCCCGCTACCTGCCCAGTGCTGCCGCGTTGGGGCTGGCGTTTGTGCTGCCAGCTTCGGTGTCGCTGATGATGGCCCTGGGTGCGGTGCTCACCTGGCTGGTGAGCTGCCGCTGGCCGAGCCTCACCGAGCGGTTTGCGATTACCGCAGCGGCGGGGTTGATTGCGGGAGAGAGCATCACCGGCGTGGGCGCTTCGCTGTGGCAGATGGCGGCGCCTTAGCCTCTGTCACGCAGTCGAGGGCAAGCTACTCACTTGGCAAACGCATACTCCCCACCCTGTTCCAGCGCCTGGCGATAAGCCGGGCGTGCCTGGAACCGCTGTACCCACGCCGCCAGGTGCGGGTACGCCGCCAGCTTGCCCTGGGCCTTGGCGATTTCGCCGATAAAGCTCATCTGGATGTCCGCGCCGCTCACGTCATCCCCCAGCAGATACGGCGTGTGTGCCAGCGCCTCGTTGAGGTAACCGAGGTAATTGGCCACTTCCGATTCGATCCGCGGGTGCAGCGGCGCACCGGCTTCACCCAGGCGGCCCACATACAGGTTAAGCATCAGCGGCAGCATGGCCGAGCCTTCGGCGAAGTGCAGCCATTGCACATACTGGTCGTAGGCGGCCGTGGCCGGGTCCGGCTGCAGGCGGCCATCGCCATGTCGGCGGATCAGGTAGTCGACGATGGCGCCGGACTCGATCACCACGTTGGCGCCGTCTTCGATCACCGGGGATTTACCCAGCGCATTGATCGCCTTGAGTTCCGGCGGCGCAAGGTTGGTTTTCGGGTCGCGCTGGTAGCGCTTGATCTCGTACGGCAGGCCAAGCTCTTCCAGCAGCCACAGAATGCGCTGCGAACGTGAGTTGTTGAGGTGATGGACAATGATCATGGGAACTCCGCGGGGCATGGGGTGTGTAGGAACAGACTGCTGCGGCAACGTAGAGTGCCCTGAATCAGCGGGATGTTTGCTTGGCAAACGTCCCTTCGATCAACGCACCACCTCGAACGCCGTGTATTCATACGCCGAGCGCATTTTGCTCGAGGTCGTTGCCAGCGTCAGGGCAATGCCCAGGTCTTCGATAAACGCGCGCGAGGTCTTGTAGTCGCCTTGCTCGCACTCCAGCTTGATGGCGTCGCCGGTCAACGAGGCAAACACCTGTCGGGCCGGGAAGCGCTGGCCGACCTTGCAGCTCACAAAGGTATCGAGTGGGGTATCGGTCGGTTTGCCGGGCACGTTCGCCATGTGCAGGTTGGCGCTCAGCGTCTGGCCAGGTGTCCAACTGCTCGGAATACTCAGCTCGGCTTCGCGGGTCAGCAGCACCTGGCCGTCGCCCACGCCGTTCATCTTCGACTTCAACTGGATCAGGTCCGCCTGTACCAGGCGCTCGACATGGAAGGTGTCGCTGTAGATCTCATTCTTGTTCAGCAAGCCACCCACCGCCGTAAAGGTCACCGAGGTGGGGCTGTCGTTGCTGCCATCGCTTTTTTTCGACAGGTACGTGTAGCTCAACGTCTTGAACTTCGGCTGCAGCAGGGCCGAGTCGAGGCGCTGGAGCACGCTGGCGGGGACGGCGACGTCGTTGATGCTTGGTTCCACGATAGTGCGCGGGTAGTCCACCGGTTGGATGTCCGGACGCGACCAGGCCAGCAGCGCCGCATCGACACCACCCTGCAACGAACAACTGATGCGCGATTGCGTGCCGTCGCTGCCCTCGGGCTCTACCAGCAGTACGCGCTCGACTTCGCGGGTGCCTGGCGCGGTGCCGGGCCGTGGCTTGATGGCCTGCCAGCGGTCGCCGACCTTGAGCTCGCTACGGATGTAGGCGCCGTCGCCTTTTTGCAGGCGAGCCGGTTGGTCGAGCAGCGGGGCAAGGCGTTGGGCAACCTCGTCGATGTTGCCTTGCACAACAAAACCCCAGTAATAGTAGAGCCCCAGGTTGCCGAGGTCGGTGGCCTCGTCGGCGTACGACAACAGCTTCAAGCCGGCGATGGGCGGCGTGCTGACCGGCACCGCGTTAGCCTTGCGGTCCGCGCGGTTGACCACCGCGATCCACGCGAAGTCTTTGTCCTGCTTGAGCGGTGCGTAGGCCTGCCAGGCGTCGCGGTGGCTGTTCAGGCGGCTGAAGAACGTCGCGTCGCAGCGGGTGAAGGCCTTGAGCGTGTCGGTCAGCGCGGCGTCGTCGGCGTGGGCGATGGAAGGCAGCAGCGCAGAGGCGAGGAGGAGGGCGGCGGCGGTGGGCAACTTCATCGAGCGGGATGTCCGTATCGGGGGCGGGAGCTGGGCATTATCCAGAAATTACCCGCTAAAGGCTCGACTCAATGATCGAGCCCCATGAGGCGCGCGATTTTTTCAGATCCAAAGATCGTTTGTTGCAGTACGTTCGCCGCCTTCGTGGCCGGTATTCAAGATGCCTCGAGGCTCAATCATCATCAGCTTCGCCTCACCCTCGGCGGCAGTCCGATGTTCAACGCCACGCGGGACCACATACAGCTCGCCCGCCGCCACGTACACCGGGCCTTCCGGCAGATCGATACGCAGCGTCCCTTCGAGCACCAGGAACGCTTCGTCGGTTTCCGGGTGCGAGTGCCAGATGAACTCCCCTTCGATGCGCACCACCTTGAACTGGTAGTCGTTCATTTCGGCGACGACCCTGGGGCTCCACTGCGCGTCGATGAGCGATGCCTTTTGCGCGAGGTTTACCGGTTGTGCCGAGTGCTGTGACGTAGCCATGATCCATCCTCTGGTAGGTAAGACGGCCAGACTATCGAGGCCGCGGAGCGCCTGGCTTGTACGATCCTGCAGGTTGGCCGCCTAAAGCTCGACCCTTTACCGTCGATAACCTGTATGAACCCGCCAATCATGGACCGATTAAATGGCTCTTTCCGTCAGCGCTGCCTATCTCCCGCCGGCCAATGTCAGCCTCGCACCTTCCGAGCAGAAACTCGCGGCCCAGCCCCTGACGGACGCCGCGAAAGACGCGTTGGCCAACGCCGCCCCGGCAGCCGTCTACCATCCCAGTGGATCAGCCAGCCCCCCCTTGGAACCGCTGGAGGTGGTCGACACCTGGGTCGGTCGTACCCAGTCGCGAGACTTTCCTCGCCGCGCTGAAATCTTCAACGGGGCGTTCAGTACGCTGAAGGCTTCCTTCAAGTCATTCGAGTCAGCGCTGTCGGCCACCGCTCCCGACTTGGCCGGCAAAAAATACGGCTTCACCGTCGAAGCCGATGGCCGTCTGAAAGTGCTGGATTCGGCCAGCCAGCTCAGCCGCTCGGATACCCAGCGGCTGACGGATTTGCTCAACCGATCCCTGGGCCTGAAAAGCGCAGCCATTGCCTACCGGAATGCCGCCATCGACACGGTGGACGCCGATTCCGTCTGGTCGGGCCTGGGGTTTTACAGCCTGACTAACGAAAACTTCGCCAAGACCCTTGATCTGGCGCCTCTACTCACGGATCACGACCCGTCGGACATCAAGGGGGCCAAGGACCGGACTTTTATCCAACAACTGCAATACAAAGGCGAGCGGGCGACGCAAGCGACGGAAGCGGCGATGTATGAGCGGCGTGGAGTGCAGCGGTTCAGTACGCAGGCGTGACCTGCCTGGTGGGGTAAAAATGCAGCCGTGCAGCAACCATCGCGAAAGCCCGCAGATGCCATGCCCACTGGTACAACCGGCGCCAGGAAGACGCGCACTCACACCTTGGCCGTATGCACCTTGGCCAGGCGCACGCGCCAATCGCCGTCATGGCGCAGGCGGCATTCTTCCTCGGAGTCGAAGTGTACGCAGCGCTCCATGGGCGCGCCGCGCACGTCCGCATCGTTGAGTGCGGCGGCAGTCAGCTCTCGCATGCGTGTGTCTGCCCCGGTCGAGAGGGCGTGCTCCTTGCTGGCGCGGCTGTCGAACACCCAGATCACCCGCAGGCTTTGGGGGAAGGCGTTGTAGTCGACGGTGTGGGTCAGCCAATCGAAGCCGGGGATTTCAGTCTTGGCGGTTTCGCAGGCGTCGGTGAGGGCGGCGATGAGGCAGCGGTCGAGGCGGGCGGTTTCGCGATGGGTCAGGGGCATGGAGAGTCTGCAGGGGCCAAATGCCTGAGATTAGCAGCGTGCATGCTTTAGGGCATCAGCTTACGGCGAAGATCTATCACGGCACTTCGGTGAATATCGTGAATTGGCAACCGTCCACCGAACCAGCCCGGCAGAAGTCGTCTGCCGTCCAATTTGGGCCGACCGCGCGAGGTCGTACAGGGAAACGCTGGGACATTCTCAAAAACGCCAACTGCTCCGGCCCCTCGTAGTCACAGGCTACGAAATAATATTCGGGCTGGCCTTCGCGTTGCTGCGCAGTGCGAATAGCGGCCGATTCAAACTTCATTCCCTTGAGGTAGTGCTCTTGTGCATAGGGGTTCTCACCTTTCCATCCGCTGCCGGGTGAAAGTGCGGTGTAACTATAGCCTTTTAACTCTTTGGTCTGGTGGATGTTCCCGATACCCGGGCACATACTGCCGGCCGTGTTGGTATTGGAACTCGATGTACAGGCTGCAAGGTTGAACAGTACCGCAGGCCACAGCAAAATCATCGATGCTGCGCGGATGGACACCAGGTTCGAGCTGGAGATGTGCATGGCGAACTCCTCGGCTGAGTAGTCTTTACTCTGAACGCTGACAGCCGTGGCGGATACTGTGAATGTTGACAGGTCGGCAGATGGCGCAACCGCAGTCAAAACCATAAAAGAGCGATCTTGTGTCGTAGGGCGGCGCTCAGGGATTGGCTTTAAGTCGGCCCAGTATCGCCGTGCGCAGGCAACCCCAGGCGATCAACCCGATAATCAGCACCTCGGTGATGCCGACAAGCAGGTTGAATGAAAAAACCATCGGTTGCTCAGCCCAGTAAAAACTTGTCGACCCCGTTCGAAGCCCGCTGACCCGCAGCCGTCCGGTCAACAGCGCACGCATCAATGCGATCACGTGAGTCAACTCCAGCACCGCCAGGAACGCTCCCAGCAGGGTGAGCAGGGCGCGGGCGGGAAGGCCGAGTTTCTCGCTCGATTCGTGTGAAGAGGTGAGCTCTTTCCCCTTCAGCTTGATCCCCTTTGCCGCTCTGTCGTGGGCGGGGGCGGGCCTATAGGCGGTCGCCCTGGCCGCCGGATCGACCACCACCTCGGTGGGTACCGGCAGGTTCAGGTAGCCGGCCAGCTCACGCAGCCACCTGTCGGTGCGTTGACTGCCCGGCACCACCGGCACGTTGTCGGTGGTCAAACGCTGCTCGCTGCCATCGCGCATCACCAGCCACAGCTGGGTATAGACCGGCTCGGCCTGTGGGCGGCGGCGAAGTTCGAGGGCATGGGGGGCATTGATGCTGAACACCGACTGCACCCGTTCGCGGCCGCCGAAAAAGTTACGGGTGCGGCGCGTGCCTTCACCGTTGTGCCGCGATAACAGCAAGGTTTCGCGGGTGCCGGTGTACACCATCAGCAGCAGGCCAAGGGCAGGAATCAGCAGCAGGCCGAGCACGATCAGCAGCGAGGACAGTGGGTCCAGGTCCGCCATCGACGCATTTTCAGCGCTGAACCCCAACACGACGAAGGCCAGCGGCAGGATGAAGGCCATTGCGCCGGTCAGCAGCACGAATGCGCTTTGCACCCGATTGCGCGAGTGGATGTGCAGGTCACCCTGGGCGGTGCGCTCGAAGCGATGGCCTATCAACATGCAGCTCTCCTGGTGCGCCGTTTTTAAGGTTGCTCGAAAGTCTGTGACAGGCGGTGCATGTCGCAGCGCAGGATAGCTTACGGCTTGGTCAACGGCGCAGTCAGCCATTGACCCGCACCTGAATCAACCTGCTCAAGCATGACTTGAGCACCCTTCAAATCAAGGTATGCAAATCCATCTTCCAGGCGTTGATAAGCTACTTTGAAGCCCAGACGAGAAACCCAAAAAGCCAAGCTGCTGTCCAGGTTGGTGACCATTAACTCCGGTACCAGTTTGTTACGTTCGAACATGGGATGACTTCCATTTCAAAAGGCTCGTTTTTGCGAGCGGGTAGGTTTTGCGCCGTTGGCTTCTATACCGTAACGGGAACATGGCGAGCGCGATGATGCACCGTCGGGTGCGAATTATCGAGTCGCGTCGAGTGACAACTTAGCCCAGAGTGTTTTTACACACTCTGGGCCGGTTAGCGACCGTTGCTCTCGGGAGCATCCGCTTCTGGTCGAAAGCCCCCCCTTTCTAAGCCAACCGGTCTACCATGCCACCCCCGGCAGTGGTTGCACGCGCTACCGACTCAACTTTTAAAGGTATCGCAATGTCCATCGACCAAATCTCCCTCCCCAAAGGCGTAGGCCCTCACGCCGCCAAGCTCCTCGACGCCATCACCGGCGCCGCCACCCATGAAGAACTCAACCGCGCTGGCGGCAAGGCTGAAGGTTTTGTGCTCGGTCTTGAATCCACCAAAGCCATCAAGAGCCAAATCGCCGAGTCGTTGTATGTGGCCTATGACGACGCGGCGAGTAATCGTTCTAGTGAATTGAAGGGCTAGGCATTAACCGGAGCAGGGCGCTTCGCGGTCGAGCAATTTGGCCGTGAGGAGTACGCCCAGCTCGCTCAGTTGGTGGATAGCGAGGGCGATGTCGCGGTGTTTGCCGCATAGGTCTTCGGACAAGTCGAGCAGCAGCGTGCTGACTGAGGCGAAGGTTTCGTAGCTGTTGGTGATGAGGGTTTCGTTGCTGGCGTCGGGAGCGACGCTGAAGAGAGCGCTTGAATCTGTAGCCATTGTTAAGTTCCTTGCTTGGGCCACTACCTGATCGCTACTAAACGATAAGGCGGTAGCTGTACGCAGGTTAGTAGACCGGTGGAACCTAACAAAACCGGCGCGCCCGAGGGCGCCCTACGCACAGCCACCATCGAGCACAGACAGGCACGTCTGACAGATGAAGCTTGTGCACTTGTTAGGTTAAACCGTGGGCTACTAAACCCGATCACCGAGAGATTCAGCGACCGAGCCACCTTAGAGACGGCCACCTCAGCGCACAAGCCGGCGGATTCTGACGCAAGCGTAGGCAAGGGAGCAAGGCGCGGTGGCTGGGCGGCTCACACCGTAAGACTTAATAACCATCCCGCCGCGCCGCTTCCTACAACCACCAGCCACGGTGGCAGTTTCCACACCATCAGCGACACCAGGCCAATCAGCGCCAGGGCGACGTCCTGGGCGGTGAAGATGGCGCTGGTCCACACCGGCTGGTACAGCGCCGCCAGCAACAGGCCGACCACCGCCGCGTTCACGCCCGCCAGCGCGGCTTGGGTGCGCGGGCTGCGGCGCAGGCTTTCCCAGAAGGGCAGCGCGCCCAGCACCAGTAAAAACGACGGTGTGAAGATCGCCAGCAGGCAGAGCAGGCCACCGAGCCAGCCGTTCGGCGCTTGGGTCATCGAGGCGCCGAGGAAGGCGGCGAAGGTGAACAACGGGCCGGGCATGGCTTGGACGGCGCCGTAGCCGGCGAGGAACACATCGTTGCTCTCCCAGTGGCGGGGCACGACTTCGGCTTGCAGCAAGGGCAGCACCACGTGGCCGCCGCCGAATACCAGCGCGCCGGTGCGGTAGAAGGCGTCGGTCACGGCCAGGGTTGGGGTGGGCAGCCACTGGGCGAGAATCGGCAGACTGGCCAGCAACAGCCCAAACAGCGACAGCCATAGCGCCCCGGCGCGACGGCTGATGGTCACGGGCAGGGCGTCGTGTGCGGTGGGCGGTGCGGGCTTGAACAGCAGCAGGCCGGCCATGCCCGCGATGAGGATCACGCCGACCTGGCCCCACGCCGATGTTTGCAGCAGGGCCACGCAAGCGGCGAGCAGCATCACGGCCACGCGCGGGGCGTTGGTGCACAGGTTGCGCGCCATGCCCCACACGGCCTGGGCGACCACGGCGACGGCCACCACTTTAAGGCCATGCAACGCGCCGGGAGGGATGGCGGTGCTGTGCCGGGTGATGCCCAAGGCCAACAGGATCAGCACCACGGCGGACGGCAAGGTAAACCCGAGCCACGCCGCCAATGCGCCGCCGTACCCCGCGCGCGACAGGCCGAGGGCGATGCCGACCTGGCTGCTGGCGGGGCCGGGCAGGAATTGGCACAGTGCGACCAAATCCGCGTAACTGCGCTCGCTCAGCCAGCGTCGCCGGGTCACGAACGCGTCCCGGAAATAACCCAGGTGCGCAATCGGGCCGCCAAAGGAGGTAAGGCCCAGGCGCAGGAAAATCAGGAACACTGACCAGGGGCTTTCGCGTCGATCTGCAGGGGAGTCAGCCAAGGCGGGCGGTCTCGGTGAGGGCAGGGCATCGCGGCACCTTAGCGAATTTTGATGACGTGAAGAAGCGGCGCCAGCGCTCAATGTTGTACCGTTGCTCCCCAGGACCGTACCGATGATGAAGGAGCCCCCATGACATTGACCGTCGACACCCTGCTCGAACTGGCCATGGCCAACCCCATCAACGCCGAAATCACTGCGCGCCTGCCTGACCTTGGTGTGGACCAGTGCATGCTCACGGCGGGCTGCCTGTTCCAGGCGGTGTGGAATCATCAGGCGAATCTGCCGGCTGATCAGGGCGTGAAGGATTACGACGTTTTTTACTTCGACACCGACCTGTCCTACGAGGCGGAGGATGCGGTAATTCGTGCGGCGGATGAGCTGTTCAAAGACCTTGGCGTGAATGTCGAGGTCAAGAACCAGGCGCGGGTGCACCTTTGGTACGCTCAGCGCTTTGGTCGGCCTTACCCGCAGTTGCAGTCGGCGCGCGACGGGGTCGACCGTTATCTGGTGGCCGGTACGTGCATCGGCTTGGAGATTGCCACGGGCCAGGTGTATGCGCCGTATGGGTTGGAGGATGTGGAACTGGGGATTTTGCGGATTAATCCACTGCATCCGGAGCAGGCGTTGTTTGAGCAGAAGGCGCGCAGTTATCAGGCGCGGTGGCCCTGGCTGAGGATTGTCGGGTTGGAGATACCGGAATGAATTGGCGCTGAACTTTTAGGTAGGTGTCGCACGTCCAAGCTTCAAATCACTCCCGCCAAGGACAGACGATGACCTTCTTTATCTTCCTGCTTGCCTGCGCCGCCGCCGCCAGTACCGGCGTCATTTTCAAACCCGGCGCCTGGTATGAATCCCTCGTCAAACCCAGCTTCACCCCACCCAATTGGCTGTTCCCGGTGGCCTGGACGATCATCTACCTGCTGCTGGCCTGGGCCGGCTATCGCTTGAGCCTGATCCCCGGCAGTCAAATGGTGCTGGCGCTGTGGGCCGCGCAAATTGCGCTGAATACCTTGTGGACACCGGTGTTTTTCGGCGCGCATCGCCTGCTGGCCGGGATGGTGATCATCGTGCTGGTGTGGATCACCGTGGCGGCGATGGTGGTACTGGCCGTGCGCCTGGACCTGATCACCGGGTTGATCCTGTTCCCGTACCTGGCGTGGCTGTGCGTGGCGGCGGCGCTGAATTTCTCGATCCTGCGTAATAACCGCTGATGGCTCGCCAACCGTGGCCCGTCAGCGAGGCGGAACTGGCGCAGATGCGCCGCTTCAATCAGAAGCTCGCCTGGCTGCCGCGCTTCAAGATCCGCAATCGCGTTACGCCGCGTTTGATCCAGGCGCTGTTGCGCGTCAGTCAAACGCTCAAGCGTGCCATACCGGCTGAAAGCCGGATTGTCGACCACGTCCCGGTGCGCATCCTGCGGCCGAGCGGCAAGCCCAAGGGCGTGGTGCTGGATATCCACGGCGGCGGCTGGGTGATCGGCAATGCGCAGATGGATGACGACCTCAACCTGGGCATGCTGCAGGCGTGCGACGTGGCGGTGGTGTCGGTGGATTATCGGTTGGCGGTGGATACGCCGGTTGAAGGCTTGATGGAAGACTGCCTGAACGCCGCACGTTGGTTGCTCACGGATGATGAGTTTGCCGGGCTGCCGGTGATCGTCGTCGGTGAATCGGCCGGTGGGCATCTGGCGGCGGCGACATTGCTGGCGCTCAAGCAATGGCCGGAACTGCTCAAGCGCATAAGCGGCGCGGTGCTGTACTACGGCGTTTATGACCTGGCCGGTACACCGAGCGTACGCGCGGCCGGGCCTGAAACGTTGCTGCTGGACGGGCCGGGGATGGTGGCGGCGTTGCGGATGCTCACGCCGGGGCTGAGTGATGATGAGCGCCGACAGCCGCCGTTGTCGCCGTTGTATGGCGATTTTGAAGGGCTGCCCCCGGCGTTGATGTTTGTCGGGGAATTGGACCCGCTTAAGGATGACACGCTGCTGATTGCCGAGCGGTGGCCCAGTGCTGAAGCACAACTGCTGCCGGAGTCGGCCCATGGGTTTATTCATTTTCCGGTGGCGATGGCGGATGGGGTGTTGGCCTATAGCCGGCAGTGGATCACTCAGTGCATTGATGGCGAACAGGCATAACTGTATAGGCGCCTCTTTAAGGATCACCCATTCCTCTGTGGTGAGCGAGCTTGCTCGCGTTGGGCTGCGAAGCAGCCCCAAAACCAGCCAGTGCAGAGTAAGCCCGCTTCCCACAGAAAGGACCGATTCACCACAACCGCCTTATCTTTTATCAGCAGGCCGGGTACCCTCTTTTCTCCAAACATTCCCCCCAAGCAAAGGAAAGCACGTGAAGATTCTCCAAGGAGCCATCGGTCTATCGGCGCTGTATCTGCTGGCAGGCTGTGGCCAGGTCACCGAAAAAACACTGACGTTCGATGTGCCCTATGGGATGTATGAAACCGTTCTGCGCCAGAACGTCACCGGAACAGGCCAGTTGACCTGCAAGGTCACTACCGACAACCAGGACCGCGGCGAAAAGTGGGTGCCGTCGGTGATTCTTGCGGCGGCCGAGGACGCTGCCGAGGACGACACCCTGTTTCTTTCCAGCTACACGCCCACCGACAGCGACCAGCGCTTGTTCCAACTGCGCACCTTCAACAAAGCCAAGCCGGTCATCGACACCTTCTTCCATCGGGCCCCCGACCAACGCGGTGTGTATACGTTGCGCCTGACCTGGCAGGCGGACGGCGCCATTGGTTATCAGGTCGCCAGCGGTGGGGCCTGGGAAGAGAGGAAGCTCGTGGACAAGCCCGGTTTTTCCGTGCGCCACGTGAGCGTACATGCCTCCGGTATGAAGGGCAGCGCTGTGTGTGAGTTGCGTGAGTGAACGCGCTGACGTTGAGGCCGGCGACGGTGACTGATCTGACGTCGATCTATCGGGGAGAGCAGGACTACATCCGCCGCTGGGAGCCCGACCACGAAGCCGCCTGGCGGATCCAGTTGGAGCGCCACCTTACGCGCTGGGTCGATAACTTCGAACGCTTGACGATCGCGATGGTGGGCGGGCAGTTCGCCGGTTATTCGCTGTGGACGGCAGAGGAGGGGGTTGCGGAGCTGTGTACGATCAACGTCAGTGACGCTTACCGACGCCAGGGGATCGGTCGGACGTTGCTGGACGCTTACGTGGCGGCGGCTGGGCAGAATGACTTCTTGAAGTTGCGATTGAGCGTACGTTCCGATAACCCTGCCCGGCTGATGTATGAGCGCGCCGGGTTTGTCTGTGTGGGCACAGATTCGAACGACTACCTTTGCTACGAGCGAGCCAGCCGCCCGTGAATATCACCGCAAGAATCGGATAGCCCCCGCTGTCCAGGTGCTCGTCTCATAGGGCTCACCCTAAGAGGCGCCCACCATGAACTTCCGCATTACGGGCCTTGCTCCCGATCCATTTCTCAGTGTGTTTGGTTTGCCCGACGATGAGCTTGCCGCGCGAGGGATCAAGCGTTACCGAGTCGACCGTCACCCCGGTTTTCCCGACCGCATAGAGATGAAAGACGTGCAGGTTGGGCAGAGCGTGCTGTTGCTCAATCACGTCAGCCAGCCGGCGCATTCGCCGTACCGTGCGTCGCACGCGATTTTCATCCGCGAGGGGGCGACGCAGGCTTTTGACGCGGTTAATCAGGTGCCGGAGGTGATGCGAATCCGGCTGCTGTCCCTGCGGGCATTTTCCGAGGAAGGCATGATGGTGGATGCAGATGTCGTGGAAGGGCTGGTGATTGAGCCCTTGATTGAGCGGATGTTGGCCAATCCCGAGGTCAGCTACATTCATGTGCATAACGCCAGGCAAGGGTGTTATTCAGGGCGGATAGATCGGGTACCGGCTTAAGCCGGCAGACGGCCCATATGCGCAGGCCTCTGTAGATCCTAATGTGGGAGGGGGCAAGCCCCCTCCCACATTAGGATCCGGTGTAGTGGACATGTCCTGTTCAGTTAGACCGCAACCGCAGTATTTGCGCCCCATCAAACGGGTCCGTCAGGTAATGCGCCTGCACCCCGAATGTCTCCTGTAGTCGCTGTGGCGTCAGCACCTCCAGCGGCTTGCCCAGCGCGACCAGGCGCCCACGGTCCAGCACGGCCAGGCGATCGCAGGTCAGCGCCTGGTTCAGGTCATGCAGGGCGATGAGGGTGGTCACCGGCAAGCCTTGCACGCCTTTCAAAATCGCCAGTTGATGCTGGATATCCAGGTGGTTGGTCGGCTCGTCCAGCAACAGGATCTGCGGCCGTTGCGCCAGGGCGCGGGCGATGTGCACGCGTTGGCGCTCGCCGCCGGAGAGGCTGCGCCAGGCGCGGTGGCTCAGGTGGGTGGCGTCCACATCATGCAGGGCCTGGCGCACGATGGCGTCGTCGTCGCCGGACCACGGGCTCAGCGCCGACAGCCACGGTGTACGGCCCAGCGCCACGGCGTCGAACACGCGGATGGCGTCGTCGGTGTCGGCCTGTTGCTCTACCACCGCCAGCTGTTGGGCGATGGCGCGGCGGGACAGGTCGCTCAGGCGCTGGCCGCCCAGGCGCACGTCGCCGCTGGCCGGTGTGCGCAGGCCGGCAAGCAGTTTGAGCAGGGTGGATTTGCCGGAGCCGTTGGGCCCGACAATCCCCAGGGTTTCCCCCAGTTGCACCTCCAGGTGGATATCGCGCAGCAATTCCGCCTCACGCACCTTGAAGCCCAGGCCGGTGCAACTCAGTACGCTCATCGCGCATTCCTCCGGCCAATCAGGATCAGCGCAAACACCGGCGCGCCCACCAGCGCCGTCACCACGCCGACCGGGATCACCTGGCCTTTGATCAAGGTGCGCGACAACACATCGGCCGCAATCAAAAATAACGCGCCGCCCAGCGCACTGGCGGGCAGCAGGCGCGAATGCCCGGTGCCGAGCAGCAGGCGCACCGCGTGGGGGATCACCAGGCCGACAAAGCCGATGGAGCCGACAATCGACACCATCACCGCCGTCACCAGCGCCGCGCACCCCACCAGCACCACCTGCACGCGGCGTACCGGGATGCCCAGGGACGCGGCCGAATCCGTGCCGAAGGTGAACGCATCCAACGCGCGACGATGCCACAGGCACACCACCAGGCCGGTGACCGCCACCGGCACCGCCAGCCACACCGACGGCCAGCGCACGCCGCTGAGGTTGCCCAGCAGCCAGAACATGATGCCGCGCGCCTGTTCAGAGCTGGCGGACTTGGTGATCAGGAACGCGGTAAGTGCATTGAACAGCTGCGAGCCGGCGATGCCGGCGAGGATGATCTGCCCGGTGCCGCTGGACGAACCGCTGGCCCGCGCCAGCAGGATCACCAGGGCAAACGCCGCCATCGCGCCGACAAAGGCGCCGGCCGACAGTGAAATCAGCCCGCCGCCCACGCCCATCAGCGCCACCAGCACCGCGCCGGTCGAAGCCCCGGCGCTGATGCCCAGCAGGTACGGATCGGCCAACGGGTTGCGCAGCAACGACTGCAAAATCACCCCGCAGGTGGCCAGCCCCGCACCGCAGGCGGCGGCCACCAGGGCACGGGTGAGGCGGTAGTTCCACACCACGCCTTCATCGATGGGGTCCAGCACGTAACCGGCCGCCCACAGTTTGTTGGCGAGCACCTGCAGCACCACCTGGGGCGAGATGGCGGTTTCGCCGATGGCCACGCCGGCGAGCACGGCGATCAGCAATAGCGCCAGGGCGAGTAAGGTCCGGATCATTGCGGCAGGTCGTAGCCGTCGATGGCCGTGGCCAGGTGTTCAAGGCCGTCGAACATGCGGATGCTGGCCTGCAGCGCGAGAGCGTCGAGGATGATGATGCGGTTGTTTTTCACCGCGTCCATGTTGCGCGTGACCGGGTCGCTGCGCAGGAAGGCGAGTTTCTTTTCATGGTCGTCGGCGGGGTAGCGGCGGCGGTCCATGCGGGCGATTACCAGGAAGGTCGGGTTGGCCTTGGCGAGGGTTTCCCAGCCGACGGCGGGCCATTCTTCATCGGATTGCACCACGTTGTGCAAACCGAGGGTTTCGAGCATGAACTCCGGAATGCCCTTGTGGCCGGCCACGTAGGGGTCGCTGGCCAGTTCGGCGCTGGAGAACCACACCAGCGCGCTGGCCTGCTTGAGGCCTTTGCTCTGCACGGTGGCCACGGATTGGGCCAGGCGCGCCTGGAGCTCATCGTTCAACTGTTGGCCGCGATCCTGTACATCGAAAATCTGCGCCAGCTGGCGGATGCTCTTGTAGATCGTCTCGATACGGAACGGCTCCAGCCGCGTGCCGTCGGCGCCCACCAGGTTGTCCTTGCCTTCGCAGTCGGAGGGCAGCAGGTAGGTGGGGATCTTCAGGTCGTGAAACTGCTCGCGAGTGCCGACCACGCCTTGCGGGCCCACCACCCATTCCAGCTCGGCGGCCACCAGTTGCGGGCGCTTGGCGATCACCGCTTCAAAGCTGGGCTCGTTGTTGGCCAGGCGCTCGATGCCGTCGTTCTGCGCCTTGAACTGCGGCAACACGCTGTTGAACCACAGCGAGGTGCCCACCACGCGGTCAGCCACGCCGAGGGCATAGAGCATTTCGGTGGCGGCCTGGCCGATGGTCACGCTGCGCGCGGGCGCCTGCGGGAAGGTGAGGGTGCTGCCGCAGTTTTCCAGGGTAAGCGGGTACTGAGTTGGCGCGGCGTGGGCCAGGGCGCAGAAACCCAGGCCGCTGATCAGGGCGGTAACGCGTGGCAGCATGAGGCGATCTCCGTGTGGACCGTACGTGGAAACAGGGCAGGTACGGTTCGGAAATACGCCCTCGACCGCTGCCGAACGGGCAGGCAAGGATGCCCTTCCCGGACACCCCGCCGGTTAGTGATTACTGGGCCGGCAGGTCTCCTGACTGATGCGTCGTCGCCACGCTCCGGCCTTCCCGGACGCGGTCCAGTGGCAGTGGGGAGCAGGCTCGGCACCTACAGTTGCGGGGGCAGTTCCGATTGACGCGGTGTACCGCGCTTCGGATTCCCTATTAGTCCCGTTCGGGAACCGGCGCGGTATGGTAGTTGATTAGGGCCAGGCGATACAGCCCGAAGGGGGCCCGGTCAGAGACGAATATCCTCGGGGCCTCGGATCAGCGCTTCAATTCGCGTGCCCGTGGCGCGCTCTTCGTTGCTGAAGCCGTCGTAGTCCGCCAGGTTGGCGAAGCGGATGCCGGTCAATTGTTCGATCTGGATCACGCTGCGCTGGTAGGTCCTGACCTGGCCGAACATCAGGTCGAGCTGACCCAGCTCGCGGCTTTGGTCGATCATATAGGCGCTGGCGGAGGGCTTGCCGTCATCGCTGAGGTAGGCCACCACTTTCCAGAACGCCTTGGGGATTCTGATGCCACGGTAAAGGCGGTCGTCGTCGGCGAACACCGGGCCGCTGAACACCGTTGCCCGGGCTTTCCAACGCTGCGTGTTATTGAGGATGTAGTCCTCCAGTTCCAGCCAGGTCTTCTGGTTGAACCCGCTCATCTGCGGCGAGCAGTTGGTGAAGTGGAAGGTGTCGAGGTTGGCGGTGTTTGCCGCGTCGCCCCAGTTGGGATCCTGGCGCCGTACCAGGTGGCCGCGATCCAGGCCATTGCTGGCATAGAGCTCTTCGCCCACCTGGGCGCTGATCGGCAGGCGCCCATCGTAGGCCCAGGTGTCGTTGCTGCGGACTATCTCCACATGCTGCCCGCCATCGATATTGACGCCCACGTAGAGCGCCAGTCGTCGGGAACGGGACATCGTCACCGAGAAATGCGTGTAGTCCAGGCGCAGCGGTTGGACGTCGTCCGCCAATGCCTCAGCGGCGGTGGGCCAGGGCACTGCGAAGCTGCTGAGAAAGTCCTCGGCGTAGCCCTGTCGGTCCTGTAGATCCTTGGCCGCGGTGACACGGGGCGTCGCCGCCCGGGCTTCCATCAGGGTGGGATTGGTCGCGATCAACGGGCGCAGATCGGTGAGTCGTGGGCGGTGCGCAAGATCGATTTTGGCTTTGCGGGCTGGCATGGGTAAGTCCTCCTTGGATAAACACGACTGCAACATAGATTGATGACAATTGATGACACGGGTTAACCCTGGGGGGCTATCCTCAAACGGTTACCGGAGCTACACCATATGCCAACAGGGAGCCAGCTAATGTGTGATCGCCACCACCGCAACCCGATTTTCTGCCTGATCCCACCGTATATGCTCGACCAGATCGCGCGTCACGGTGATAAGGCCCAGCGCGACATCGCGCTGCGCACCCGCGCCAAGGACAGCACGTTCCGTTCGCTGCGCATGGTCGCAGTGCCCGCCAAGGGGCCGGCCCACATGGCCCTGGTCATGGGCGCCGGCAAACGGCGCTCGATCTACAGCGCCGAAGGCACCGACAGCCTGCCGGGCAAGCTGGTCCGCGGTGAAGGCCAGCCCGCCAGTGGCGACGCCGCCGTGGACGAAGCCTATGACGGCTTGGGTGCCACGTTCGATTTTTTCGAAGAGGTGTTCGACCGCAACTCCATCGACGATGCCGGCATGGCGCTGGATGCCACCGTGCACTTTGGCCAGAACTATAACAATGCGTTCTGGAACTCGACCCAGATGGTGTTTGGCGACGGCGATGGGCAGTTGTTCAACCGCTTCACGGTGGCCCTCGATGTGATTGGCCATGAATTGGCCCACGGCGTCACCGAGGACGAGGCCAAGCTGATGTATTTCAATCAGTCCGGCGCGCTGAACGAGTCGCTCTCGGACGTGTTCGGCTCACTGATCAAGCAGTATGCGTTGAAGCAAACCGCCGAAGACGCCGATTGGCTGATCGGCAAAGGGTTGTTCACCAAGAAGATCAAAGGCGTGGCCCTGCGTTCGATGAAGGCCCCCGGCACCGCGTTCGATGACAAGCTGCTGGGCAAGGACCCCCAACCAGGGCATATGGATGATTTTGTCCAGACCTACGAGGACAATGGTGGGGTGCATATCAATTCCGGCATTCCCAACCATGCGTTCTATCAGGTGGCGACCCGGATTGGCGGGTTTGCCTGGGAGCGCGCAGGACGTATCTGGTATGACGCGCTGCGCGATGCGCGGTTGCGGCCTAACTCGGGGTTTTTACGTTTTGCGCGTATAACCTACGATATCGCCGGTCGTCTCTACGGCGCGAACAAGGATGAGCACAAGGCGGTCAAGGAGGGCTGGAAAGCGGTTGGCATTAACGTCTGACGTGAGGAACAGCCATGCAAATTTCGATCAAGGAAAACGGCGGGCCGGCGTTTTTTCCGGGTTTGACCAAGCCTCGTACGGTGGAGTTGAACACGTTGCCCGAGCCGGACCAGCAAGAGTTGCGGCAACTGATCGAGGCTTCAAACTTCTTTCAGTTGCCGCAGAGCACCACGCCAGAGCCCGGAAATCCGGGCCAGGTGCACTACACCCTGACCGTGAAGGAAGGCCAGCAGGAACATACGGTGTGCGTGCTCGCGCCGGTGAAGTCGCAGGCGCTGGATGGGCTGGTGCAGTGTGTGCGCCGGCATATCCGCAGTTGAGGTCACCCCAGCAGTTCCTTCACCTTGGTAATGAGCTTGTTGATGTCGAACGGCTTGTCCAGCACCGCATCGAACAGGTCCGAGCGCTGCATGCCGATATGGGCCTGCGCGCCGCTGATCAGGATAATCGGCAGGTGCTTGACGGCCGGCAGTGCGCGCACCGCTTCGGCGAACTCCTCACCGTCCATCACCGGCATCATGAAATCGGTGATGATCAGCGACGGCCGTTCTCGCTCCAGCACCTCCAGCGCCTTTTTCCCATTGCCAGCTGTGACGACCATGAACCCCTCATCTTCCAGTGCGTAGGCAAGGATATCGGCGATCAAGTACTCGTCATCGACGACCAGGATAGTGGCCATGTCAATTCAACCTACCCAAAGACTTAAAAAGCTGAACCAGGCAGCGCTGAATTGGATGCAACTGAGGGGGCATTTGTTGAAACCTTTCTTAAGTCAACGGCTTGGTCACGGATCACCACCTCCAATAATGAGGGGTCATAAAAGCTGTCTCTGACCTTAAGAATGGAAAGCGTCCTTCTAAGTTCAGACTGAATCTCGAAGAAACGCATAAGCATGAGGTTGTCGGCAATGCTCGACAGTTCAGACGCGGGGGAAGTGACCTCCGCGCCGAACAGATCATGCATCTCCCACGTGGCGAAGACCGTGACGCCCCTGGCGCGCAGTTCGTTCATCAGTGCGCTGTAGAAATCGGTGATACGTGCCGGGTTGTTGGAGACGCGGGTCATGCCGCTCAAGCTGTCGATGAACAGGCGCTTGATGCCCTTTTCCTCGACCAGGCGCAGCAATCGCGCCCCCAGCCCGTCCAGCAGGCCTTCGGTGGTGGGCTGCCAGGCGATGGTCAGTGCGCCGCTGTCTTCCATCTTCTGGATATCGATGCCCAGGGATTGGCCTTTGAGCCGCAGGCGCTGAGGGCTTTCGTAGAAGCCGAAGTGCAGGCCGGGGGCGTCTACCGTCGATTCCGAGAGGAACTTGAGGCCCAGGGTGGTCTTGCCGATGCCCGACGGCCCCATGACCAGGGTCACGCTGGAACTGTGCAGCCCGCCGCCGAGGATGCCGTCCAACGAGTCGATACCGCTGGCGATGCGCGTCAGGTCGGCGCTGTCGGGCGCGGACGGCCGGCCATAGAGGCTTTCCAGGCGCGGGTACACCACCAGGCCGTCGTCGTTGATTTCACACTCGTGCAGGCCGGTGAGCGCGCCGCTGCCGCGGGTCTTGCGTAACTGGATACGGCGCACGGAACGGGTGCCGAACAGTTCCTCGCCCATTTCGATCACGCCATCGACCATGGTGTGCTCGGGGCTGCCGTCATCCAGGCGTGAGCTGGTGAGGAACAACACCGTGCAACCGGCGAAGGCGGCATGCCCTTGCAGTTCGGAAATGAATTTTTTCGTGTCGATCGGCGAGTCGGCCTTGGAACGCGCGTTCAACAAGCCGTCCACCACCATGACGGTGGCCCTCTGCCTGCTGATCTCACGCCTGAGCAGCTTGACCACTTCGTCGAGGCCTTCGTTTTCCAGGGTGTCGAAGGCGCTGACAAACTGGATTTCGGCGCCGACACGGGAGGCGTCAAAAAAGCTCAGGGTAGAGAGGAACTGGAAAAGGCGGTCGTGGGATTCCGCCAACAGCGTGGCAACCAGGACTCGGCCGCCATTACGCGCGTGATGAAACCCCAGCTGGTTGGCAAGGATGGTTTTACCTGAGCCGGGGCGGCCCTGAATGATGTAGGACGCCCCAGACACCAGCCCTCCCTTGAGCAGAGCGTCCAGCCCTTCGATTCCGCTTTGAAGGCGATTTAGCTTTTCCACAGTGCGATCCTGACCCTAAAAACATGCTGTTAAGCCGAGTGGACAGAATGCTAACGCCATTTGTTCACTGCTGCTACTTGCGATCCAGCCATACGGTCTGCGCATTGCAGAATTCGCGCAGGCCAAAATGCGACAACTCGCGCCCGAACCCGCTCTTCTTCACGCCGCCAAACGCCACCCGAGGGTCGGACACGCTGAAGGCATTGACGAAGATCCCGCCGGTTTCCAGCTGGTTGGCGATGTCGCGGGCCTTGGCCGGGTCGGTGGTGAAGAGGCTGGCGGTGAGGCCGAACTCGCTGTCATTGGCCAGGGCCACGGCGTGGTCGACATCGCGGGCGGTGATGATCGAGGCCACGGGGCCAAACAGTTCCTGCTTGAACGAGGTCATCTGGTCGGTGACGTCGGCCAGTACGGTCGGCTCATAGTAGTTGGCGGCACCGGCGACTTTGTGGCCGCCCAGCAGCAGGGTGGCGCCTTCTTCCAGGGTGGCCTGGACCTGGCCGTGCAGCTCGTCGCGCAGGTCGAAGCGCGCCATCGGGCCGACGTAGGTGCTGGCCGAGGTCGGGTCGCCCATCACCAGCGCGCGGCTGGCTTCGACGAACTTGGCGGTGAAGGCGTCCACCACGCCGGCTTCGATGATCAGGCGCTTGGCGGCGGCGCAGACCTGGCCGCTGTTCTGGAAGCGGCCGATCACGGCGGCCTGCACGGCGGCGTCGAGGTCGGCGTCGTTAAGCACGATGAACGGGTCGGAGCCGCCCAGTTCCAGCACGCATTTCTTCAGCGCGGCGCCGGCCTGGGAGCCGATGGCCATGCCGGCGCGTACGCTGCCGGTGAGGGTGACGGCGGCGATGCGCGGGTCGGCGATGGCGGTGGAGACGCCGTCCTGGGTCACGTTGATCACTTCGAACAGGCCTTCGGCGAAACCGGCTTTCTGCAACGCTGCTTTCATCAGGTAGGCGCTGCCCATCACGTTCGGCGCGTGTTTGAGCACGTAGGTATTGCCGGCGAGCAGGGTCGGCACGGCGCCGCGCAGCACTTGCCATACCGGGAAGTTCCACGGCATCACGGCGAGGATCGGGCCCAGCGGGCGGTATTCGATCCGGGCGCTGCCGTTGTCCACCAGGGTGGGTTCCGGGGCCAGCATGGCCGGGCCGTGGGCGGCATACCACTCGCTGAGCTGGGCGCATTTTTCGATTTCGGCGCGGGCCTGGGTGATGGGCTTGCCCATTTCCAGGGTGATCATCTGCGCCATTTCTTCGGCTTGATCGCGCAGTGCGCCGGCCAGGGCCAGCAGCAGTTCGGCGCGCTGGTTGACCGGCTCGCGGCGCCAGGTGCGGAAGGCTGCGGTGGCGCGGTCGAGGGCTGCGTCCAGTTGCGCGGCGTTTTCGTAGGGATAGCTGCCGACGGTTTCGCCGGTGGCGGGGTTGATCGACAGGGCGTGGGTCTGGTGGGAAATAGCGTTCATGGCACCGTCCGGCTGAAAGAGTGGAATGGGTTCAGCCTACGGGGATGCATGTTTTCTGGAAACTGAATAATATTAAGTAATACATTCACGATTGGAGAATGACTTGGACTTGGTGCAGCTGGAAATCTTCAAGGCCGTTGCCGAGCAAGGCAGCATCAGCGCCGCCGCACAGTTGATTCATCGGGTGCCGTCGAACCTGACCACGCGCATCAAGCAACTGGAGCAGGATTTGGGCGTGGAGTTGTTTATCCGCGAGAAGAGTCGCCTGCGCCTGTCGCCCGCCGGATGGAATTTCCTCGGTTATGCGCGGCGTATTCTCGACCTGGTGCAGGAAGCCCGCGCGACGGTGGCGGGGGAGGAGCCCCAGGGCGCATTTGCCCTCGGCTCCCTGGAAAGCACGGCGGCGGTGCGCATCCCGGCGCTGCTCGCGGCCTACAACCAGAAGCACGCCAAGGTTGAATTGGACCTGAGCACCGGGCCTTCAGGCACGATGATCGAGGGCGTATTGTCGGGACGGCTGGCGGCGGCGTTCGTCGATGGGCCGGTATTGCATGCCACCCTGGAAGGCGTGGCGGTGTTCGAGGAGGAGATGGTGGTGATTGCGCCGCTGCACCACGCGCCGATCACGCGAGGGCAGGATGTGAACGGGGAGAGCATCTACACCTTTCGCTCCAACTGTTCCTACCGGCACCATTTCGAGCGCTGGTTCGCACAGGACGGCGCGGTGCCGGGGAGGATCTTCGAGATGGAGTCCTACCACGGCATGCTCGCCTGTGTCAGCGCCGGGGCCGGCCTGGCGCTGATGCCACGCAGCATGCTGGAAAGCATGCCGGGGTTTACCACGGTGAGCGTGTGGCCGCTGACGGACAGTTTTCGCACCCTGCATACCTGGCTGATCTGGCGCCGGGGCACCGTGTCGCAGAGTTTGAACAGTTTTGTGAAGTTGCTGGAAGAGCAGGGTGTGGCGTCGGCCTAGCCGCCGAACTGGAAGGTGCCCATGGCCAGCTTGGCCATGATTGCCGTCGCGCCCAATTGCACCAGCCACAACGCCAATCCACCCAGGAACACCCCGAGCGCCACCTGCAACACCAGGCTTTTCTGGCGCTTGGCTTGGGGCGCGCGCGGGGTGTAGTCGTGCAGTTCGTCGCGGTCGGCGCGCAGGTCCAGGTCGTCGTTTCTCATAGGGCTCTCACAGCAAAGGGGCAATCAGGGTTCAGTCTAGTGGGTTCGCCAATAAAAAGGGGGAAGCCATCGGCTTCCCCCTTCGTATGACGCCGTCAGGCTTATAGAACCTGAACAATCGCCTTTGTTACCGCAGCAATGTTCGACTGGTTCAACGCCGCCACGCAGATACGCCCGGTATCCAGCGCGTAGATACCAAACTCGCTGCGCAGGCGGGTGACTTGCTCAACGGTCAGGCCGGAGTAGGAGAACATCCCGCGCTGGCGACCGACGAAGCTGAAGTCGTGGCCCGGCGCAGCCTTGGCCAGCTCGGCAACCATCTGCTCACGCATGCCACGGATGCGCAGGCGCATCTCGGCCAGTTCGGCTTCCCACTGGGCGCGCAGCTCAGGGTTGTTGAGCACCGCGGCAACAATCGCTGCGCCATGGGTTGGCGGGTTGGAGTAGTTGGTGCGGATCACGCGCTTGACCTGGGACAGGATGCGCGCGCTTTCTTCCTTGGAGTCGCCGACGATGGACAGCGCGCCCACACGCTCGCCGTACAGGGAGAACGACTTGGAGAACGAGCTGGAGACAAAGAAGGTCAGGCCTGACTCGGCGAACAGGCGCACGGCGGCGGCGTCTTCGTGGATGCCGTCGCCAAAGCCCTGGTAGGCCATGTCGAGGAACGGCACCAGGTTCCGGGCCTTGACCACGTCCAGCACGTTCTGCCAGTCGGCCGGGCTCAGGTCGACGCCGGTCGGGTTATGGCAGCAGGCGTGCAGCACCACGATGGACTGGGGCGGCAGGGCGTTGAGGTCTTCGAGCAGGCCGGCACGGTTCACGTCGTGGGTGGCGGCGTCGTAGTAGCGGTAGTTCTGCACCGGGAAGCCGGCGGTTTCGAACAGGGCGCGGTGGTTTTCCCAGCTCGGGTCGCTGATCGCAACGACAGCGCCTGGCAGCAATTGCTTGAGGAAGTCTGCACCCAGCTTCAGGGCGCCGGTGCCGCCTACCGCTTGTACGGTGGTGACGCGGCCAGCGTTCAGCAGTGGCGATTCAGCGCCGAACAGCAGGGTCTGCACGGCCTTGTCGTAGGCGGCGATGCCGTCGATCGGCAAGTAGCCACGGGCGGCGTGTTGCGCCACGCGAATGGCTTCCGCTTCGGCAACGGCACGCAAGAGTGGAATCTTCCCCTCCTCGTTGCAGTAAACGCCCACGCCAAGGTTGACCTTGGTGGTTCGTGTATCGGCGTTGAATGCTTCGTTGAGGCCCAGGATTGGATCGCGTGGTGCCATTTCGACAGCGGAGAACAGGCTCATTTTGCGGCAGCTCTATGGGGGAAGGGAGGGACGTGTCGCGCTCCAGCCGAATGCACTAGAGCGGTGCACAAACGGGGAGCTAGTATAGAGGCCATCACCGCTGAGGGCGACAACCGAAACGGCTTTTCGGCCAAGTTTTTCGGTTTATTTGCCGACCGTTAGTCTTATTGCAACATTGATCAACCACGGCAGACAGGACGATTGCCTTGAAACCCGTCACATTCGCCACCACTTCTACAGCTATCATGGTTTTTTCCTACGACCTGCTCTGAAACTTCGCGGGTTGTGGTCTTTTTCGTCCCCGACGGGTTTACAGTCTGGGGTGACTTCAAGAGGTACGTTATGTCGGATTTCCAACTAGTCACCCGCTTTGAACCTGCCGGCGACCAGCCCGAGGCCATTCGCCAGATGGTCGAAGGCATCGAGGCCGGCCTGGCGCACCAGACGCTGCTCGGAGTGACCGGTTCGGGCAAGACCTTCAGCATCGCCAACGTGATTGCGCAGATCAACCGCCCCACGCTGGTGTTGGCTCCGAACAAGACCCTGGCCGCGCAGTTGTACGGCGAGTTCAAGGCGTTCTTCCCGAACAACGCGGTGGAATACTTCGTTTCCTACTACGACTACTACCAGCCCGAAGCGTATGTACCGTCCTCCGATACCTTTATCGAGAAGGATGCGTCGATCAACGACCATATCGAGCAGATGCGGCTGTCGGCGACCAAGGCGCTGCTGGAGCGCAAGGACGCGATCATCGTCACCACGGTGTCGTGCATCTATGGCCTGGGCAGCCCGGAAACCTATTTGAAGATGGTGCTGCACGTCGACCGCGGCGACAAACTCGACCAGCGCGAGCTGCTGCGCCGCCTGACCAGCCTGCAGTACACCCGCAACGACATGGATTTTGCCCGCGCCACCTTCCGCGTGCGTGGCGATGTGATCGACATCTACCCGGCCGAATCCGACCTGGAGGCGATCCGCATCGAGCTGTTTGACGATGAAGTCGAGAGCCTGTCGGCCTTCGACCCGCTGACCGGCGAGGTGATCCGCAAGCTGCCGCGCTTCACCTTCTATCCGAAAAGCCACTACGTGACCCCGCGCGAAACCCTGATGGGCGCCATCGAGGGCATCAAGGTCGAGCTGGCCGAGCGCCTGGAGTACCTGCGCGCCAACAACAAGTTGGTGGAAGCCCAGCGTTTGGAGCAGCGCACGCGCTTTGACCTGGAGATGATCCTCGAGCTGGGCTACTGCAACGGCATCGAAAACTACTCGCGCTACCTCTCGGGCCGTGAGTCCGGCGCGCCGCCGCCGACCCTTTACGACTACCTGCCCGACGACGCACTGCTGGTGATCGACGAATCCCACGTCAGCGTGCCGCAAGTGGGCGCCATGTATAAGGGCGACCGTTCGCGCAAGGAAACCCTGGTGGAGTACGGCTTCCGTCTGCCGTCGGCACTGGATAACCGGCCGATGCGCTTTGACGAGTGGGAAGCCATCAGCCCGCAGACCATCTTTGTGTCGGCCACGCCGGGCAACTACGAGGCCGAGCATGCCGGCCGTGTGATCGAGCAACTGGTGCGTCCCACCGGCCTGGTCGACCCGGAGATCGAAATCCGCCCGGCGCTGACCCAGGTCGACGACTTGCTCTCGGAAATCACCAAGCGCGTGGCGCTGGAGGAGCGTGTGCTGGTCACCACGCTGACCAAGCGCATGTCCGAAGACTTGACCGACTACCTCGCCGACCACGGTGTGCGCGTGCGTTACCTGCACTCGGACATCGACACCGTGGAGCGCGTGGAAATCATCCGCGACCTGCGCCTGGGCACCTTTGATGTGCTGGTGGGCATCAACCTGCTGCGCGAAGGCCTGGACATGCCGGAAGTGTCGCTGGTGGCGATCCTCGATGCAGACAAGGAGGGCTTCCTGCGTTCCGAACGCTCGCTGATCCAGACCATCGGTCGCGCGGCGCGTAACCTCAATGGCCGGGCGATTCTCTACGCGGACCGCATCACCGGTTCCATGGAGCGGGCGATTGGCGAGACGCAACGCCGTCGTGACAAGCAAATAGCCTTCAACCTGGAAAACGGCATTACGCCCAAGGGCGTGTTCAAGGACGTTGCCGACATCATGGAAGGCGCCACCGTGCCGGGCTCGCGCAGCAAGAAGCGCAAGGGCATGGCCAAGGCCGCCGAGGAAAGCGCCAAGTACGAAAACGAACTGCGCTCGCCGAGTGAGATCACCAAGCGGATTCGCCAGTTGGAAGAGAAAATGTACCAGTTGGCGCGGGACCTGGAGTTCGAGGCCGCGGCGCAGACCCGCGATGAAATTGGCAAGTTGCGCGAGCGCCTGCTGGCGGTTTGATTGGTGGTGACTTGACCGGCCTCATCGGGGGCTTGCCCCCGATGGCTGCGCCTCGGTTTTCCAGAAATCACCCAGGCTGTTACCATTCGCCCCTTGTTTCAATTTCAGTTATATCGCCCATTCGAGACCTGCCATGACCACCGTCCGCACGCGCATCGCGCCATCGCCTACTGGGGATCCCCACGTCGGCACTGCCTACATCGCCTTGTTCAACTACTGCTTTGCCAAGCAGCACGGCGGTGAATTCATCCTGCGGATCGAAGACACCGACCAACTGCGCTCCACCCGCGAGTCGGAACAGCAGATTTTCGATGCCCTGCGCTGGTTGGGCATTACCTGGGCCGAAGGCCCGGACGTCGGCGGCCCGCACGGTCCGTATCGCCAGAGCGAGCGCAGCGACATCTACAAGCAGTACACCCAGCAATTGGTGGACATGGGTCATGCGTTCCCATGTTTCTGCACCGCTGAAGAACTCGACCAGATGCGCGCCGAGCAACAGGCCCGTGGCGAAACCCCGCGCTACGATGGCCGCGCATTGCTGCTGTCGAAAGAGGAAGTGGCTGCCCGCCTGGCCGCCGGTGAACCTCACGTTATCCGCATGAAGGTGCCGAGCGAAGGCGTGTGCGTGGTGCCGGACATGCTGCGCGGTGACGTCGAGATCCCGTGGGACCGCATGGACATGCAGGTGTTGATGAAGACCGACGGCCTGCCGACGTACTTCCTGGCCAACGTGGTCGACGACCACCTGATGGGCATCACCCACGTACTGCGCGGTGAAGAATGGCTGCCATCGGCGCCGAAGCTGATCCTGCTTTACGAATACTTCGGCTGGGAACAGCCGCAGTTGTGCTACATGCCGCTGCTGCGTAACCCGGACAAGAGCAAGCTGTCCAAGCGCAAGAACCCGACCTCGGTGACGTTCTACGAGCGCATGGGCTTCATGCCCGAAGCGATGCTCAACTACCTGGGGCGCATGGGCTGGTCGATGCCGGACGAGCGCGAGAAGTTCTCCCTGCAGGAAATGGTCGATAACTTCGACCTGTCCCGCGTGTCCCTGGGCGGGCCGATCTTCGATATCGAGAAACTCTCGTGGCTCAATGGCCAGTGGCTGCGTGATCTGCCGGTGGAAGAATTCGCCAGCCGCGTGCAGCAATGGGCGCTGAACCCTGAATACATGATGAAGATCGCGCCGCTGGTGCAGGGCAGGGTGGAGACGTTCAGCCAGGTCGCACCGTTGGCCAGCTTCTTCTTTGCCGGTGGCGTTAACCCGGATGCCAAGTTGTTCGAATCGAAGAAACTCTCTGGTGACCAGGTTCGCCAGTTGATGCAACTGATCCTGTGGAAGCTGGAAAGCCTGCGCCAGTGGGAGAAGGACGCGATCACTGCGACGATCCAGGCGGTGGTGGAATCCCTGGAGTTGAAATTGCGCGATGCCATGCCGCTGATGTTTGCCGCGATCACCGGGCAGGCCAGTTCGGTGTCGGTGCTGGATGCGATGGAAATTCTCGGCCCGGACCTGACCCGTTTCCGCCTGCGCCAAGCCCTTGATTTGCTTGGTGGTGTATCGAAGAAAGAAAACAAAGAGTGGGAAAAGCTGTTGGGCGCTATCGCTTAAGCAGTCCGTTGCAGCGACGAAACCCAGGTTTTCCGGGGTTTCGTCGGTAAGTGATTGTTATCCCGGCAAAAAATTTTGGAAAATGTTGAAAATAAATTTGACACCTTTCCAAACCGCCATTAAGATTCGCCCCGTCCTCACCGATGAGGGGCTATAGCTCAGCTGGGAGAGCGCTTGCATGGCATGCAAGAGGTCAACGGTTCGATCCCGTTTAGCTCCACCAATCTACAGGTTCAAGGTCTGGCCACACCGTCCTTGAATCGATCAGCTCTCAGCGCTGGTCAGCTGTACAGAAGGTTTTGTCCCCTTCGTCTAGTGGCCTAGGACACCGCCCTTTCACGGCGGTAACAGGGGTTCGAGTCCCCTAGGGGACGCCA
>NZ_FWZV01000010.1:0-309118 GCF_900177315.1 Pseudomonas sp. LAMO17WK12:I1
CGTAAGCGCTCCATAAACCCCACCTGTTCAAAAATAGGCGGCGCGCTTAGCTAGGCGATGCGGGCGAACAGTTCCACGGCAGCAAGGCTTCGTAATCTTCAACCGAGGTTGCCTGTGGCAGGCGCTCAAGGGCGTGGCGCAGCCACGCATAGGGCTCTTGGCCGTTGGCTTTAGCCGTCTCGACCAAACTGTAAAGTTGAGCGCTGGCCGTCGCGCCTTTGGGCGTGTCGCTGAACAGCCAGTTCTTGCGCCCGATCACGAAGGGCCGGATCGCACGCTCGGCCGCATTGTTGTCGATCGGCAAATATCCGGCTTCGGTGTAGCGCACCAACTTGATCCAGTTGCTGGCCAAGTAGCTGATGGCTTTGCCCAGTGCATTTTGCGCCGTCACTTGTGGCTGGGTTTTCTCCAACCATGTTTGCAATTGGGCCAACACCGGCAAGCTGTTTTGCTGTCGGCTTTCGTGGCGATGTTCATCGCCGACTTCTTTTAAATCTCGCTCGATACCGTACAGCTTGTTGATCAGATTCAGGGCGATATCGGCACGCCCGGTTTTACCTTTAGGCTGCACCTTTTGCGCCTCGACAAACTTGCGTCGTGCATGGGCCCAACAGCCTAAACGTTCGACACCGGACTGCGCGCCCAAGGCGTTGTAACCAACATAATCGTCGGTCATCAGGTAGCCGCGATAACCTTCGAGCAGGCGCGACGGAACCTCCTGCGCCCGGCTGGTCGAGTAGTCAAAAAGGATCACAGGCTGATTAGGCGGTCCGCCGGTTTGCACCCACATCCAGGATTGACTGGTCGGCTCTCGATCAGGCTCTTTCATCACCTGTACACGCGTTTCGTCGCAGTGGATGATGCGACTTCCCAGCAGTCGATCCCGCATCAAGTTGAGCAAGGGTTGCAGGTGTTCGCCGCACTGGATAACCCAGCGCGCCAAGGTCTGGCGTGGGATATCGATACCGTGGCGGCCCAGCACTTTTTCGAAGCGGTGAAGCGGTAAGCCATCGACGTATTTGGTCGTCAGCAGCATCGCCAGGACACTTGGGCTGGCCATGCTTTTTTCAATCAGTTGAGCGGGCTTGTCCGCGGTAACCGGTGCGGTCTCGCAATCGCGGCAACCGTAGATCTTGCGGACATGTTTGATCACACGGATTTGCATCGGCACGATCTCCAGCTGCTCGCTGATTTCCTCACCAATGGTGTGCTTGCGGCAACCGCAGGCGCAGGTCAGTTCGTGCTCGGGCAGTTCGTGGATGACGTCGATGCGCGGAAGATCGGCGGGCAGAGGCTTGCGTTTACCGCGATGTTTGGTCGGAGCGACAACCTCTTCTTCCACCGTTTCGTCGACAGACTCGGCCACGCTTTCAACTTCGTTGAACAAGGCCATTTGCGGGGTCGCGGGATCGGCTGTCTGCTCTGACTTACGCCCGAAAAGGCGCTGACGCAACAACGCGTTTTCTTCTTCGAGATGAACGATCTTGCCCTTATCCGACTCGCGCTCACTCAGCATTTGCTCAAGCAGTTGCTTGAGCAAAGCAGGGTCGTCAGGAAGGTCTTTGGGCATGGAAATCATGCCCTGGATTATACCGAATCAGGCGACAAATCGAGGCGTCAAAACTTGATGCGGGCGGTTGCGCCACAAATCAAAACCATCCAATAACCAGTTGAGTTCTTGAACCGTCAGCACGATGGCTTCATCCGAACAATCCGGCGATGTTTTGAAGCGCTCGGACTCCAGCCGCTTTAGCCAAAGGCAAAAACCGTTACGCTCCCAATACAAAATTTTCACTCGGTTTCGAGGCTTGTTGAGGAACACGAAAAGTACCGGGTCAAACACCGCGACCTTAATGTCCAGTTCGACCAGAGCGGCTAGGCCATCGATGGATTTTCGGAAGTCGACGGGTTTGGGGTAGAGATAGACTTTTTCGACTTTTGCGTCGGGACGCATCATGAGGTGCTGGCTCCGGAAAGGAATCGGGAGCACAGCATCGGGGATCAGATGGTGACTTTGAATGTGGGGTTCATGGAGCGCTTACAAAACAACCGGCCCTTGTACGAGGAAAATGTGAAAGCGATTCAACAGGCGCTGGACAAGGCCAAGGCCACAGGTGGTGTAATTACCGAACAATTGCCCGTCAGGATTATTCGCAAGCGTGCAGTCAGCAGCGCTCCTTTGCCGCGCTTTGTACTGATGCGCCACGACCAGACGGGCAACATCGTCCAGGTGCTGGAGCGGGTCCCCCGGCCTGGGAGGCACGGGCCTCACGCTCCACGGTCTGTCAGCGATGTCGTTCAAGAGGTGTTCAAGTGGCACTGAAGCGCATGTTTGAATGCACCTGGGGAAGCAACGGCTTGGCTGAAATTTGCCGTTTAAAACCACGATAGTTCAACGACTCGACTGCCCCGTGGAAAACCTGGGACGATTCAAGCTTCTTGTTTTTTTAAATGGTCTTTTTGCCCACTTGACAGCAATGTTGTACTTACACCCAATAAACCAACAAAACAGGAGACTGCAACGATGATCAACGTCACCGAAAAACCATATGCATCCAGCAAACCGCCGAAAACAGTATAGGAGATACCGATAATAACTGAGTTAATCAGGTTCGCAACAGAGAGACACGATGCTCGGATGTGTGACTCAATATTTTCATGAATATAGGTTTCGTATGAGGTTTCATATATGGCAGGGAGCGACATGATTAGAAGGAAGCTCGCGACCGAAGTGGTTGTACCGATATTCAATGAAAGAATGAAAAGAAGAAAGGTGGCAATAAGGGTGGTAGAGAAAGCAATTATGCCGAGAGAAAAACGAGAACAAAAAAAGCCAGCAGCCATGAACATTAATGCCGATAGGGCTTCAACAGCAGCATAAATGCCAGCGATGATAGGTACCTCTAAACCCCGCATGGAAAAAAAGGGTTGGCCATAGATGAACAAGGGGATCGTTGAAAGCTCGAATAAAGCATATCCAATAAACAAAGGTATAAGAAATGCGCCTTTTTTAGACCGAAAAAAATTAATCAGCAAGGTGAGATGTCCCTCCGTTTTTTCATTAATTTTGTGACTTTTTTTATTCAAATTCAGTGAGAACGCCGGGAGCTTCATTTCGGGAATGAATGTCACAACAACAGCTCCAATGAGCTTTGATGCCGCAAAACAAATATAAACACTGTTCCAAGACCATGTGTCTTGTAATACGCCACCAAGCAGCATAGATAAGCCTAATGAAATCGCACCAATGGCACGGGCGCGTGAGAGTATTTTAGGATACTCTTCGGCGCGATGCTGGGCCAGTAAGTTATCATACAGTAATGCCCTGTCCGAACCGGAGCCCATGGCAATGCTGGCGCCGAACAGACAAAATATTATGGCGAAAGGAATAAAGGAGGAAAATAGCAGAAATCCAATGCCGCTTATAAATAGCCCTAAAAAGCCGAGTATGAGAGAATATTTACGACCATATCGATCCGCGAGCAAACCGGATGGGATTTCTAACGCTACGGAAGAGAAGAATAAAAAAGATTGAAGAATTCCTATTTCTCCTTGTGTGATTCCAAGTTGCAGCAGGTAAAGGACAAACAGGCTTCTTTGGACATCAAGATTCATAAAAATTGATAAAGAGTAATATAGGTTGTCGTTTTTATTATTTGGAAATTTAGAAGCGTCCATTTTTATTTAAATACCTGTTTTTTTGTAAGTTCGAAAGATTTGAAGTTTAAGTTTAAGATGCATGCATCTACTTTTGAAGGGCCAATTTTTGCCAAATATTGAAAAGCTTCCCAGGCTATAAGGTTGGCAATAATCGAGTTTGTGATTCCATTGGATGGAAAACGTGCAGGAATAATTATTTGCCCACAAACTCTGTGTATCTCTCCAATCCAGCGTAGATAGTTTTGAAATGAAGATATATCTTTGAGAAGCGGTCCAAGTATACCGTTGTTAATACCAACGGCACCGAACAGCGCTGACGTCCCTGCTTTTACTGCTGCGTTAGCAACGTAACTCTGAATGGCTCCCTTAGGTTCATCAGCACAACAGATTATTAAATCCGCTCCCGCAGCTAACTTTGCTAGCTGTGTGCTGGATGTTATCTCGGATATAACAGGTTTGGCATTTACTACTTTTTGATTCTCTCTTAGCTGCTTGGCAAGTATATTGGCCTTATATTGACCGATATCTTGTGCGCTAAAAACAAATTGACGATTAAGATTGTTCATTTGTACTTTGTCAAAATCAATCAAAACAAAAGAACCTACACCTGAACCTGCAAGGCTTTGTGCAACTAAAGATCCGGTGCCGCCGCATCCAACAACTACTATTGATGATTTTTTTAGCTGTTGACTCATTTCTTGGTTTGGTGCAACAGCTTCATTCCACGACCATTGTATATTCTGTAACGGAGTCAACCCATAAGGAGGGGCAGTATGAATGAGATTAGCATTCATTAGTTCTTGAAGAAAATTTCCTTCTAGACTCTTATCGAACTCCAGCGCGACTCCTGTTGTACTAAGTAGATGGAGTAGTTTAGTGATGTTGGAATTATGTGCCTTGATGCTTTTTATGCCGTTCTCTGCGACAAATTTTAGTTGATTGCCTTCGCTAAGAACAACAACATCGCCACGCAATACCCATCGGTTCTCTTTTTTAAGCAAGGGAGGAGTCCTCTGTTATATTCGCATCGCCTGTGTGTTTAAAAAACATAGCCATCGGTCTATAAACGGTTTCAGCTAACAGCATGGGTAAAACAGTACTACTGGATTTTGAGTAAAGTTTTAGAAAGATAGACCTAATAAAGTTAATGGATTCAACGGAGGTATCCAAGCCAGATATTTTTCTTTGGAAGAGAGTTAGACGCAAACTTTTTTCACTTGCGGCATTTACAATTAGTGTCTTCAATTTTTCTTTTTCTTCATTTGTGAGCTCTTGCAAAAGTTGACTGCACTCCGTAATTAGGTGAAGCGGTTTTTCTTTGTTTTTTTGTCGTGGTTCAACAAATGTTTGAAGCAAGGTCTCTTCGTGACTCATTATTTCAAATGGGCTATTTAATCGCTGATAGCTTGCAAGAATAGGGAAGGAGTAATATGAAGAGAATGCAGACCACGATAATAGTATTTTTGTATTTGTATTGGGAATTACATCTAGTGCCTTAGTTAGTCCAATGCCACGAAACTGTGGATGTACAATAACGCGAAATGATTGCAATATATATTTATTTATTTCTGAGAACTCAGGAAATATCTCAAATGCTTTTGGCCATGGACGAATACATAGATTAACACCAATCAGCTCTCCTTTAGAGTAAGCGGCGACAATATGATCAACTAGAGGGGCTAATGTATTAATATCATTCGGGTTGTCATTTTCATAATGATAACGAGAAAGTTTTTTGTAGTCGTCTATAGTGCCTTTTTTAATTTCTATTTCTAGGCTTTCTAATATGCTGGTGCTTTTTATTTTTTTATTAAGAACACAATGTTTTCCATTTGAGTGAAGCTCAATGTGGACATCTGGCTTTAAAAAATCGACGATGTCATCGTGACAACTTGCAATGAAAGCACTTTGTTTATTGGAGCGAAGAATTTTCCCTAAATTTATAGCGACAATCTGGGCTGTACGTCTGTCTAATCGTGTAGTGAACTCGTCAAGGATAAGTGGCCCTATTCCTTGGAGTAAAGCTGAAGCAATAAGGAAGCGTTCTTTTTGTCCATCAGATAGTTGAGAGAAAGTACCAATAAGAATACGTGGTTCTCCCAACCCAAATTTTGAAAGATAACGAATGACTTCCCCTGCATCTTCATAAGAAATAATTTCTGCGATAGATTTATCTTCGTCAATGTGAGTTGGGATTTTTATTGTTGTTGGAAAGTGCTGGGATATATTTTTTAATAGCAAGCTTTTACCTACTCCGCTTGCGCCCGTTATTAGAATAATTCCATCTGCAGGAATATCCAAATTTGATAATGACTCCATCCACCCTTCTTCAGAGAGGCCAAAAGTTTTGATTATATCTTTACAAACTTTGCTCGAGCTATTTAGCGGGGGGATATGTAGGTCTACTTTTGTGTTTATTATGTTCATAACGCGACTCACGTTAACTTGTTGGCCTCGGCAGGCATATTAATTTTTAAAATTAACATTGCTCAAGCAGATACTTGGAATGGCACCAATCATCACGCTTGGACATAAATCGTCTAATAAGTCATCGAGCAATTTTTTGTGTGTACTGTTAAATACAGATGATTTTAATATGCTTACATATAGTCTTTGAGCTTTTGATTCGCTTCGCCAGGCGGGACATAATGTTAATGACGCGTATCTACTCCAAGCATCATCGGTTGGGCCTGAAACGATCATTAGTCGCATAGCGGCTTTAACTTTAGGATTTGAATAACTGTCAGAAACGGGAGTGCAAGGTATACCGTATTTATGAAGTGTCGTCGCAATAGACCAAGCAACTGTAGCGTTAGGGTAATAATCGGGAAATGCTAGAATAAGACCGTTTCTCGCTGCTATAGGAGACCAATCTAGAGTTATTAAATTTTTTAGTGGCGCTGGATCATCAGAGGGTGTCGATGCTTTTGCCCAACCTACATGTTCTCCGCAGTTGGTATTTTTTAAAATATTTTTTATTTCTATTCGAAGTGATCTTTTGTCATCTCCGCCAAGCTCACCTGAAAAAACAAGAATACCTCTAAGAGAGGTTTTTTTAATGATACGCTGTCCATTTGCTGATGGGGTTGAGTTAAATGGGGTCGCGGTGTCTGCAGTTTGATTAATAATTCCTTTTTCGTAAAGAATGACATTTTCTTCAGCGTTACGAACAACTTCTATAAGAATAGAGGGGGTTCTATTGTAGGGGCAAAAGGCCTCCCAGCGATTAGGGGAAATTTCACGAATTTGCCGTGCTCCCGGCCATTTATCACCACGGAACGGTATCCAGGCAGGGGATGATAGCAACCCTTCAAACGCTGGAACTTTTTCCTGGAATCTGATAATAGCACTGCCATCTTGTGTTAATCCTAACTTTGCTTTAGTCATGATTAGATGGCGGACAATAACATCATGACTAGCTAGGAAATTAAGCCCGTTCAAATAGTCTTTCCCTGAAATATTATCTTTACAGCTACTATTGACTCTGGGGGAAAGAGTATATGTATGCCCCTCATCTCTAATATTTATATCACAGCCGCCCTCTATGCTCACGTTTGGGAGTGGTGTAGACAATGGTGCTCGTGGAGGTAGCGCTCCCAAACTTGCTAATTGTAGAGCTCCATAGTTACGAGGAGACCTCAATGATCCAGGAGCTGCATCCACAGCAATTCTAATTAACTTATTGTTCTCCTCCATAAAGCCTCCTTGGTTTCTCGGTGCCAGTTTTATAGGGATGTTAAATTTTAATTTTTCTTCGGCTCTAGTTGTTTGTGTTTTTTGAAAAAATATGTGCAAAAAATATATAATCAATGTTTTGTTGGTTTAAGCTTTGTGAGTGATTTTTTATTTAGCTGCTAGAGTTATTTAAATAATAGCTGCTTAGAAAATCTTCAGACCTTTTTGCTGAATCTTTAAGGCGCGTAATATAGTTTTTTTCATGTTCAATAAAACATCCAATCTGATGAGATAAAGGGGGGGGAAGTGCTTTTTCTGCTTTGAATAGTTCTTCTCTGGCCTCCCTTCCTAAATTTTCGATTTTAGTTAATATGGGTAAAACTAATCCGCGTATTTGCTGTTCAAAAAGTGGAAATCTATAAGTGTCTACATGTAAGTTTTGTACGGCGATAGTGAAGCCGCAGTTGATTACGTTATGCCACCACCCAGGCGGGATATAAAATGCATCACCTTCCGATATTGTACCTTCAAAAATATCTGCACCTTGCTTGAGCACTTGCTTAGCAATTTCGGGGTTAAATAAATCTTGTCCATTTGAAACTGCAAATGTATGGGATGGCGACACCATGCGTGCTTTTTTTTCACCCACAATCATGGTTAATACAGAATTAACGAAAAATGAATCTGTATGGAGTGGACTTGATACATTTTTATATCCGATGATTAAGTTTGTCGGTGGTATTGAGATTGAAGGTGGCAGTTTGTATAGCCAGTTATCAGGAAAACAAGGCAGCATCATATCTATATCATCTAAAAGCTCAGGGAACTCTTCGTAATAGATCCATCCGCCCAAATATGGTAACTCGACGTCACTGTCGATGTGGTTGTTTTTTTCTGCTAAGCATATATATTCCTTTAGAGGTATTTTAACTTGGTCTCTGTAGCGCTCTTGCTGTTTTGTCTTGTAGTAGCAGACAGGCACTTTAATGTGCCCATAGGTGTTTTTAAAAAAAGTAGCGGACCAACGTCTAACTGCAGGCCAATCCTTGCCCATTCCTTTTATAATGACTGGCTTTTCATTCATGAGATAGTTCTTTTGGAATGCTATGGAATCGCTAGCATTAATGCTCTCAAGATGAATTATATTTTTATTTGACAAGGGGATAATCCTTGCTTTATGGGTTGCTGTTGTTTTTTAAAAAGGTCACTCATAATGAATGACCTTTCTTGTAATAGTCCTAGCGAACTATTAACAGCGGCTAAAAACAGCCTGAAGCATTAATTCATCATCTGCCGCGTCCATGAAGAAAGAGACGTCTTCACTTTCATTCTGGGCGGCGAAGGCATTGTCTGACTCTAGAGTGTATTCAATCATGTCTTCATTTTTCATTTTATATTCTCTCATTGGTTAATCGGTAAGGTAGTGTCAAGCTTAGATTAAACGGTCGCTGATTATATTTCGGTCCAGAACCACGCGGGATAGCCTGATTTGTCGGTGAGGATCCGCGAAATTTCTGAACTAATCAGCGACTCCTAGAGTAAAGACCATCTTGCCGGTATAACGCAAATGCACACATTGCGATTTTATGTATCAGTGCTTCGATAATAGAAGAAATGGCAGCCGCAATAAAAAGCATGTACTCCTGATTGCCAGGCGCAGCGCGGTATTAGGAAGTGACCTACGAAGGACTTCTTGTTTCGCTTACAGAAGTAACTTTCAACATTTTAGGACGCTCCAAACAAAAAAAGCCCCATAACCAAATAGGCTACGGGGCTAAAAATTGGCTGGATGCGACCAACCAAAGGAGCTCTTTACGTTACTGGGCAGTCGCCACGACGGTGTCCGGCTTCCAGCCACCCCCCAGCGCCTTGTAGATCGCCACGATTCCGCGATACAGGTCCACTTCGGCCTGGGCCTGGGAGTCTTCGGCGGCCAGGCGTTCCCGTTGGGCGTCGAGCAGGACGAGGAAGTCCACGGTGCCTTCGCGGTAGCGGATCGCGGCGAGGTCGGCGGCGGCGCGGCTGGATTCGCTTTGGCGGATCAGCGAGACCAGGCGTTGCTGACGCTTGCCGTAATCGCTGAAGGCATTTTCGGACTCTTCCAGCGCCAGCAGTACTTGCTGCTCGTAGGTCGCCAGGGCGCCATCGGCTTCGGCGTCTGCGCCACGCAGACGGGCGCGTACGCTGCCCAGGTCGAAGGCGGCCCAGGTGATGCTCGGGCCCAGGGCCCAGGCATTCGCGGCGGATGAGCCGATCTGCGAACCGCGTCCGGCGGTGAAGCCGAGGAACCCGCTGAGGCTGACCCGTGGGAACAGGTCGGCCTTGGCCACGCCGATACGCGCGGTGGCGGCGGCCAGTTTGCGTTCGGCGCTGAGGATGTCCGGGCGCCGTTGCAGCAGTTGCCCCGGGTCGCCGATCGGCAACGCCTTGGCAATCGCCGGCAGGTCTTTCGGGCTCAGGTCCACGGTCAGCTTGTCGGGACGCTGGCCGAGGAGGGTGGCGATGCGGTTGCGCTCACGCACCTGTTCGGCCTGCAGTTGCGGCACGCTGGCTTCCACTGCGGCGAGGCGTGCGTCGGCACGCTCCACGTCGAGTTGGTCACCCACACCGGCATCCCGCAGGCTGACGGTGATGGTGCGCGAGTCCTGCTGGTTCTTCAGGTTGTCGAGGGCGATGCGTTCACGCAGTTGCGCGCCGCGCAGTTGACCGTAGGCGTCTACCAGTTCGGCAATCAGGGTGACTTGCAGTTGGTACAGGTCGGCCTCGGCGGCTTGCTGGTCGGCATCGGTGGCTTCCAGGTTGCGCTGGATGCGCCCGAACAGGTCCAGTTCCCAGGCCATGTCCAGGCCCAGGTCGTACCGCTCGGTCTTGACCCGGCTGGTGGTCTGGCCGGGGATCTGGCCCTTGCCCTGGTCGCTGCTGACGCGGCTGGTAATCGTCGGCATGGCGTCATTGCTGGCGTCATCGCGGATTGCACGGGCAGCACGCAGACGGGCAAACGCCACGCGCAGATCACGGTTACCTTGCAGCGATTGCGTGACCAGCTGGTTGAGGGTCGGGTCGTCGAACTGCTGCCACCAGATGCCTTCGAACTTGGCGTGGTCATACTGCTTGGCGTCCGCGGCGGCGGTGATGTTCGCCGCCTCCGGGGTCTGGGTCTTGTAGTCCGGGCCCACGGCACAGGCGCTCAGCGCCAGGACCAGCAAGCTCGGCAGGAATACTTTCACACTCATTGCTGTGTCTCCAGCTTCAAGGCCTTGGCCGCTTTGCGCGCTTCGCTGCGCTCCACATAGCGACGGATCAGTACGTAGAACACTGGTGTCAGCAACAGACCGAAGAAGGTCACCCCGATCATCCCGGAGAACACCGCCACGCCCATGGCATGACGCATCTCGGCACCGGCGCCGCTGGACAACACCAGTGGCACCACACCCATGATGAAGGCGAACGAGGTCATCAGGATCGGCCGCAGACGCAGGCGGCAGGCTTCCAGTACCGCAGCGAGCGGGTCGAGGCCTTCCTGCTGTTTGTCCTTGGCGAACTCGACGATCAGAATCGCGTTCTTGCACGCCAGGCCCACCAGTACGATCAGGCCGATCTGGGTGAAGATGTTGTTGTCGCTACCCGAGATGATTACCCCGGTAATGGCCGACAGCAGCGTCATCGGGACGATCAGGATCACCGCCAGCGGCAGGCTCCAGCTTTCGTATTGGGCGGCCAGGACCAGGAACGCCAGCAGTACGCAGAGCGGGAACACGAACAGCGCGGTGTTGCCCGAGAGGATTTGCTGATAGGTCAGGTCGGTCCACTCGTAAGTCATGCCGTTGGGCAGTTCATCCTTCAACAGTTTTTCAATCGCCGCCTGGGCCTGGCCGGAGCTGTAGCCCGGTGCCGCGTTGCCGTTGATTTCAGCGGTGATAAAGCCGTTGTAGTGCATCACGCGGTCCGGCCCCGAGGTGTCGCTGACCTTGATAAAGGTCGCCAGCGGGATCATCTCGCCCTTGTTGTTGCGTACTTTCAGCTGGCCGATCTGGTCGGCGTCCTGGCGGAACTGTTGTTCAGCCTGCACGTTGACCTGGTAGGTACGCCCGAAGCGGTTGAAGTCGTTGGCATACAAGGAACCCAGGTAGACCTGCAGGGTGTCGAAGATGTCGCTGATCGCCACGCCGTGGGTCTTGGCCTTTTCGCGGTCGATGGCGGCATCGACTTGGGGCACGTTGACCGTGTAGCTGGTGAACAGGCCGAACAACTCGGGCACGCCACGGCTCTTGGTGATGACGTTCTGCACTTCTTTGTACAGCTCGTCATAGCCGAGGTTGCCACGGTCTTCGATCTGCAGGCGGAACCCGCCGATGGTGCCCAGGCCCTGTACCGGCGGCGGTGGGAAGATCGCCATGTAGGCTTCTTCGATGTTGGCGTATTGGCCGTTCAGCGCACCGGCAATCGCACCGGCGGACATGCTCGGGTCTTTACGCTCATCGAACGGCTTCAAGGTCACGAACACGATGCCGCTGTTCGGGCTGTTGGTGAACCCGTTGATCGACAGGCCAGGGAACGCAATCGCAGCTTCCACACCGGGCTGCTTCAGGGCGATCTCCGACATGCGCTTCATCACGTTTTCGGTGCGGTCCAGGCTCGCAGCATCGGGCAGTTGGGCGAAGGCCACCAGATATTGCTTGTCCTGGGCCGGTACGAAACCGGTCGGGGTGTGGGCAAACCCGAAGAAGGTCAGCACCATCAGGCCGGCGTACACGAACAGGGCAATGCCCGTGCCGCGAATCACCCGGCGTACGGTACCCACGTAGCCATGGCTGGACTTTTCGAAAAAGCGGTTGAAGGGACGGAACAGCCAGCCACCGAGGAGCTTGTCGAGGACCTTCGAGAAACGATCCTTCGGTGCATCGTGACCGCGCAGCAACACGGCGGCCAGGGCAGGGGACAGGGTCAGCGAGTTAAACGCCGAGATCACCGTCGAGATCGCAATGGTCAAGGCGAACTGTTTGTAGAACTGCCCGGTCAAGCCACTGATAAACGCCGCTGGAATGAACACCGCACACAGCACCAGCGCCGTGGCGATGATCGGGCCGGTCACTTCGCTCATGGCTTTTTCAGTCGCCGGGAACGGCTCCAGGCCCAGCTCGATGTTACGTTCGACGTTCTCCACCACCACGATAGCGTCGTCCACCACGATACCGATGGCCAGTACCAATCCGAACAGCGACAGCGCGTTGAGGGAGAAGCCGAACAGGTGCATCACCGCAAAGGTCCCGATCAACGAGACCGGCACCGCCACCAACGGAATGATCGAGGCGCGCCAGGTCTGCAGGAACAGGATCACCACCAGCACCACAAGGATCAGCGCTTCGAACAGGGTGTGCACCACCGCTTCGATGGAACCGCGCACAAAGATCGTCGGGTCATAGGCGATGCGGTAATCCATGCCGGCCGGGAAGCTCTTTTTCAGCTCGGCCATCTTGGCGCGCACATCGTTGGAGATGTCGATGGCATTGGAGCCGGGGCGCTGGAAAATCGGAATTGCGACGGCCGGCTGGTTATCGATCAGCGAGCGCAGCGCGTATTGGCTCGACCCCAACTCGACCCGGGCGATGTCCCTGAGGCGCGTGATTTCACCGTTGGCGCCGGCGCGGATCACAATGTTCTCGAACTCTTCCTCGGTGACCAGGCGGCCCTGGGTGTTCACCGACAACTGGAAGCTGGTGTCCGACGGTGCAGGCTGGGCGCCCAGGGCACCGGCTGCCACCTGGCGGTTCTGCTCGCGGATCGCGGTGACCACATCGGTCGCAGTCAGGTTGCGCGAGGCGGTCTTGTTCGGATCCAGCCAGACACGCAGGGAGTAGTCGCCCATGCCGAACAACTGCACGTCGCCGACGCCGCCCAGGCGGGCCAGTTCATCCTTGATATTGAGGATCGCGTAGTTGGACAGGTACAGCATGTCGTAGCGCTGATCCGGGGAGGTCAAGTGCACCACCATGGTCAGGTCGGGGGAGGCCTTGTCCACGGTGATACCGATGCGCGTCACTTCCTCAGGCAGTTTTGGCTGAGTCCGTGTCACCCGGTTTTGCACCTGCACCTGCGCATTGTCCAGGTCGGTGCCCAGGGCGAAGGTGATGGTCAGGGTCAGCTTGCCGTCGGCCGTCGATTGCGAGGACATGTACAGCATGCCCTCGACGCCGGTGATGGCTTGCTCCAGCGGCGCGGCCACGGTTTCACCGATGACCTTGGGGTTGGCGCCCGGGAAGTTGGCGCGTACCACCACGGTCGGCGGCACGACTTCCGGGTATTCGCTGATCGGCAATTGGAACAGCGAGATCGCACCGGCGATCAGGATCAGCAGCGACAGCACCGCTGCGAAGATCGGCCGTGAAATGAAGAACTTGGAAAAATTCATCTTGAGTCGTATCCCTTAACCGCGTGGAGACGCAACGGCTGCGAGCTTGGGCGCGGTTTTTTCCGGCGCCACTTGCTCCAGGTTGCTGGCTTCAAGCGCTTGTCGTTGTTGGGCCAAGGCGGCGAGGGTTTCCTTGCTGGCCATCGGAATGGTTTCCGGGGCGACCGGCGAGCCGGGGCGCGCGCGTTGCAGGCCCTTGACGATAATGGTGTCGTCCTTGTTCAGGCCGCTGCGCACGATGCGCAGGCCTTCGATCTTCGGCCCCAGTTCCACCGCGCGATACGCCGGCTTGTCGCCTTCCATCACCAGCACGAACTTCTTGCCCAGGTCGGTGCCGACGGCCTCGTCGTTGATCAGCACGGCGGAGTAGGTGCCGCTGCCGACCAGCTTCAGGCGCGCATACAGGCCAGGGGTGTATTCGCCCTTGCTGTTATCGAACACGGCGCGCCCACGGATGGTGCCGGTGGCCGGGTTGACCTGGTTGTCGACGAAGTTCATCTGGCCGAGGTGCGGGTTACCGGTTTCATTCGACAGGCCCAGGTACACCGGGGTGGTGGCGCCACGGCGGCCTTGGCGAGCCAGTTCGGTGTACTTGAGGTACACACGTTCATCGGCGTCGAAGTAGGCGTAGACCTTGTCGGTGGAGACCACGCTGGTCAGCGCGGTAACGTCGGCGGTCACCAGGTTGCCGGCGGTGATTTCGGCACGGCTGACACGGCCGCTGATCGGCGAGGTCACGCGGGTAAAACTCAGGTTCAGCTTGGCCAGGTCCAACTGCGCCTGGATCCCGGCGACGGCGGCGCGGGCTTCCTGGGCGGCGGTGGTGCGCGAGTCGGCCAGTTCGGCGGAGATCGCATTGCTCTGGCGCAGGCGTTCGCCGCGCTGGGCTTCGTTATCGCTGCGGGTGGCGGCGGCTTTGGTTTGAGCCAGTTGGGCTTCCAGGCGGCGCACTTCGGCCTGGAACGGACGCGGGTCGATCTGGAACAGCAGGTCGCCTTTCTTGACCAAGGCGCCTTCGGTGAAAGCGACTTGGTCAATCTGGCCAGACACCCGTGGACGAATCTGTACGGTTTCGGGCGCTTCCAGGCGACCGGTGAATTCATCCCACTCGTTGACCGGCTGCTCAAGCACCTTGGCCACGCTGACTTTTGCCGGTGGCATGGCGGCCGCTTGGTCCGGGGTCTTGCCGCACGCGCTCATCACCACCACGGCCAGGATCGCCAGGGGGAAGCGCAAATGTTTGAGTGACTGTTCCATGAGGTGCATCCGCCAATGTATTTGAGATGGGCGGATCATGCGCGGCGACGCGGTATGTCACGAATCGAATGAAGCAAAGGTAACTATCATTCGGAATGATATAAGCGCGGGATTAGCCCTCTAGCATGGGGCTTTCGTTAGGGGGCTATCAATGGGCGTGATGACAAAGGACTGTTGTCGAGGGTGCAAGGAACTATTTCAACAGCGGTTTGCAGGGGGCGACGAAGGCCAGGATGGGTAAAAAAACGCCCGGTTCACCTGAGCCGGGCGCCAATCTCCAGCGTGCGTCAGGCGGTACCGAACCCCACCTGCACCGTCAGCGCCCCCTGGTTATCCCCCAAACCAATGCCATAACGCCCCTCCAGATCATCGTTGATACACAGCTGCAATTCCCCGGTCTGCCCCGCCGGAATCTCCGCCAGGTCACCCACCAGAAACGGTGTCCCGCTGCTGCCCACCCGGCCAATCAGCGCCCCCTCATTGGCGCCCGGCAAGGTGTAGCCCGCCTTGGCGATCAGCCCGGGGCTGCCGTTGCCATCGACCATGCCGCCCACCGGGCTGGCCAGCCACTTGCCGCTGACATACCGCACCCGGCGCGGGCTCGGGCCGCTGATCTGCACGCCGGTGCCTTGCCATGGCTGGTTGGCCTGCACCTGTAGCGTCGCGGCCTTGAGCTCGTTGCACAGGGTGTCGCCGGCCTGGATCGACAGCGCGGCGATGGTCAGGCTGGGGTTGGAGGTGCCGGTGGTGGGGAACACGCCGTCACCCACCAGGAACAGGTTGTTGTGGTCCCAACTGCGTTGGCTCTTGTCCACCACCGAGGTCTTGGGGTCGTCCCCCATGCGGTAGGTGCCCATCAAATGCCCGGCACCCTGGAACGAATAGGATTGCCCTTGGTAGGTGAACACCCCGGGCGGGATGTCGGCAGTCAGTTCGGTAGCCCCGAGCAGTTCGGTGATGACATGGCTGGCCAGGATCCGCGCCTGTTTGAAACCTTCCTTGGTGTAGTCGGACAGGTCGTAGTGGATTTCCGGGCGCGGGATGCCCAGGCGGTCCTTGTATTGGCTGGAAGGCACGATATAGCAGTTGGCGTTATTGGGATCTTCCTCCACTTGCTCCACCAGGAAACCTATCCGAAATTGCCGTGTGAGCAGGTTGTTCAGCTGTTGCACCAGCGCCGTGCCGAACAGCACCTGGGGCGCGCCCGTGGCGTTTGGCAGCGGGTTGGTGTGGCTGACGTTGGTGCCATCGATCAGGTCGGCGACGGTGGTGTAGGGATCGCCGATCGGCCAGTTGAAGCCCTCGTTGCCGATCTCGATCCGCCAGGCCGCGCGCTGGCTGCGGAAGGCGCCGTCGCGCAGGCTTTCGATGCCGGAGGTGGACACCGGGCCGCGATACGGGAACACCGTCTTGCCTTCGGGCATCAGGCCCCAGGCCAGGTAGATCGGGTGGTCCGCCAGGCTGCGCCCGACCTGGCCGCTGCTGTTGGCCACGCCGTTGGGCCAGGCGCTGCTGGTGGAATTGAGCAGCAACTTGGGCGTCTCGATGGCATGGGCGGCGATCACATAACGTTGCCCCACGGCCACGCCGGTGCCGGTCGGTGGTCCATCGCCGAGTTGGTACTGGATGAACTCGATACCGCTGATGCTGTTGTCCGCCGCCACGGTGACCTTGCTCGCCACGGTCTTGTACAGCACCCGCACATTGCCGGTGTTGAGCGCGTTGTTCATGGTCACCGTGGCATCGTACTTGGCCTGGATCGGGCAGATCGGCGTGCAGTTGGTGTTACCCGCGCACACCCGTCGCCCGGCATACGGCTGCGAGTTGCGCCCGGCCGGCGTCGGGCTGACCACCAGGGGCAGGCCCTCGAACGACTGGCCCTGCACCGCGCTGACGAAGCTGCCATCGACCAGCGACAGCGGGATACTGGTCATCGGGTATTCATAGTTGGCCGGGAAGGTAATGCCCAGGTACGCCTGGTCCGCTACATTCGCGGCCACACCGATTTCCGCCTCGGCACGGCAATAGGCGCTTTGCAGGTCGTTGTAGCTGATCGGCCAGTCCACCCCTACGCCATACAGCGTCTTCATCTTGAAGTCATTCGGCAACATACGCAGGCAGGTGGCGACCCAATGCCAGGTGGTGCCGCCGCCCACGCGCTCATAGGTACTGGTGAACGGCAGCGGGCCTTTTTGCACCAGGTAGCTGACCTCGGGGTTTTTCCAGTTGTCATTGATCAGGTCGGCGATGGTCGCGCGCGGTGCGTTCTGTTCGGCGGGGTTGCGCGCCGGGCTCAGGGTGCTCACCGGCGGGTAGGGTGATTCGGGGGTCTTCAACGTCGCGGTATAGAAACGCTCCAGGTACTGGTTACGATTGGGCGGGATCTCCGGCCCCGATTCCAGCACCAGCACTTGCACCCCGGCCAGGCCCAATTGATAGGCAATGAGGCTGCCCGCAAGGCCCGCACCGACAATCACCACATCTGCTTGTTCGCTACTCATGACGATGCTCCTGGCTGCGTGCTGGCGTTAACCCCGGTGAAGTCTTCCAGGCTGGGCGGCGGGCTGTTCCAGTAGCCGAAGAAGAACTCGCTGTAGCCCATGGGGTGGGCCTGGGCAATACTCCACGCCCAGCTCTGGGTGTAGGCCTCGTCACTCACCACGGTTTGCTCGTCGACCGGGAAGGCACCCTGGGTATACGGCTGGTACCACACGCCCAGCAGCCAGAGCTTCATGATCGCGCGTGCCACCTGGGCGGTTTGCGTCGGTGCCGGTTGGCCGTTCTGCATCAGGATCGCTGTGCCGATTTGCTGCGGTGTCGCCTGCTCGGCCGCCAGCGTGGCGTACTGGGCCAGCAGGGCGCTGAGCACGCTTTGGCCGACACGCGGGCCGATGAAGTTGAGAAAGGTGCTGGGCAGGCCGATGGGATCCACGGAGGGCGCCAGCAGTTCCTGATCGATGCCGGTGAGCACCACGCTCAGGCCGGTGAAATTGTCCAGGTCGGTACTCATGGCTGACTCCTTGTCACACCGGTGGATTGGGCGCGCTCGAGCAGGTAGGTGAAGTCCGCGAAGCTGGTGCGCGGCGACTGGGTCACGTGGGTGGCGGCATTGCCGTGACAGGCGATGCAACTGGACGACGCCTGGGGCACGGTGCCCTGGATATAGGTCTCCAGCGTGGCATTGGCGAGGAACGACGGCGCCGGGTTGCCCAGCGGCCGGGTTGCGGAGATCTGGCACGGCGGCTGGCCGCTGAGCGTCGGCCACTGGGTGCTGATCAACTGGTAGTTGGCCCATACGCTGTTGGGATTCACCGTGCGCAGCAGGGTCTGGTAGGTGGTGTTGAGGGCCTTGGTTTCATCCGTCAACGGTATCTCGCGCACGATCTGCGAGGGCGTGGCCTTCACCGCCGGGTTCCATGGCCTGGGCGGCGGCTGGTTGACCTCGGCCTGGCTGCTGGCGTTGTAGAACAGGTACGGGCCTTTGCGCTCGGCGGGCGGCGTGGTCTTTTCCGGCACATTGTCGACGTGTTCGAAGGTCGACCACACCCACTGCGGCGCGCTGGTGGTCTTGTGCACGATATGCAGGCCCACCAGCCCGACCGGCTCGGCCACGCAGGACTCGGTCACCACCGGCCCCTTGCTCGGGTCGCTGTTGCCCGGCGTATACACCAGGGCATCGACACTGTGGAAACTGGCGGGATTGTCGTTGCCGTCCAACACCTTCCACGCGGCCTTGACCATCAGCGAACCCACCTCACTGGTGTTCGGGTTACCGCAACTGAACGCCACCGCATTGGTCGGGCTGGCGGCAAAAAACGCCTGTTGGCCCTGGATGCTGTAGAGGCCGTTGTTGACGATGCCGTCGAACATGGCTTGGTTGACCACGATTTCATTGCGCGTGTACACGCCGCTCTGGTCCACCAGGGGGCCGCTTTCAAACGGCTGGATAAACTCGTCGAGCACATCCGGAACCTTGCCCATCTGTTGCAGCAAGCGCCCGGAACCCTTGCCTTCACAGGCTTTCGGCACGCTGGCGGGCGCATTAAAAGGCAGCGGCTTCTGCCCTTGGGCCAGGAATATCTGATAGCTCTCCTTATAGCTTTCCCACACGGTGGCCGCGTCCTGCTGGCCGATCTGCACAGCGCTATTGGGTTGACCCGTGTCCAGGGCCGGCCAGTTCAGCGCGATGAACGTCTGCCACGACATTTCATCGAAGTTGGCTTGCAGGCTGGACAGGGAAAAGGGCGGGGTCGCCGTGACATCGAAGGGTATTTGCGTAGACAACGTGGGGGCCGCGACGACCAGGGGGCTCAGCAACGCGCCAAACAGCGCACAGCCGAACCCGGGCCGGGGGCGATGGGTTTCCATTCTCATCGGTATCTCCTAGGCATCAGGCGCCGGGAGACAGTGGGTCCGTCATGGACTCTTCAATGCGCCTCCTGGCACGGGCTAGAGCGTAGATAAGGTTGGCGGCGCAGGTGTATGGGCGGCTAGATTTGTTCGTAATAAAAACAATCGCCAAGAGGCGGTTCAGGCGCGCCCTGTTCGAATGTAAGTGCGAAACACATGGTCCCACAGCGGCGAAGACACCCCGAAGTTCTTCTCGATGCCTTTGCGATGATGCAGGTCGTGATTGGCCACCAGCCCCGGAATAAATCCATAGGCCCAATGCTGCGGGCGGTGCATCACGTAATGCAGCGAGATGTAGACGAAATAGCCCGCTACGGCGCCGATAAAGGCCGAGGCGAGGCCGGTGGACCAGGCGAGCAGCAACAGCACGGCGAAGGTCGAGCTGGTTTTCCAGCTGGACACGCCGATGTAGGCCAGCACGTCGATGTGGTGGGTCCAATGCTCGCGGCGATACAGCGAGTGGAACAGGAAACGGTGCGCCGAATATTCCACCAAGGTCCAGGCCAGCAGGCCGGCAAGGGCGAGGGTCAGGTCAAACGGCGCGAGGTAAAGGGCAAGGGCGACGAACAGCGGAACGGTAAAAAAGTCGAGGTAATAAGCGACTGACGACATCAGCCATTTATTTGAAGCAGCCATGTGCGGAATATCCCTGTAGTGCGCGATGGATGAATGGAGGCGCGAGTGTCAGCTTTCGCGGCTCTGCACACAACTGGCAGCGTGGGCACCGGTGACAGGATGAGTGTTGCGTCACATCGTCAAAACGTCGCAAACGGTTGTCGCTGTGAGAACCACGCCAACGCGTGCGCCTTGAACGCCTCGGCGGGCGGTGTCAACGGGTAGCGCTGATCGTAGGCGAGCACGATACGTTGCGCAGGCAGCTGCTGTTTGATCGGCCGGCACACCAGCGGCTGGCCGTCGTAGCTGTGGTCGCCGAAAGGGCGGGTGTAGGTGAGCGCCACGCCGAAACCATTGGCGACCAGGCTGCGCTGGAATTCGAAACTGTGGGTGGGCTGAACGCTGGCGGGCACCAGGCCAAAAGCGTTGAACAGGTCGAGGATGTGCTGCCAGCTGTGGATCTGGTCCATCACCACCAGGTTGCACGCACTGAGCGCGGCCATGTCCACCTGCCTTTCTGCCGCGAGCGGATGATCTGCCGCCAGCAGGGCGTGGGCGGTCAGTTGGCAGAGTTCGACGCGCTCCATGTTGGCCGGCAAGCCCAGGTCGTAGGTCAAGGCCAGTTCCAGGGCCCCTTCGCCGAGCCGTTTGCCCAGGTATTCAAACCCGCCTTCGCGCATATCCACCCTGACCCGAGGCGAGACTTGCTGCAGGCGCTTGAGAATTTGCGGCAAGCAATACGGCGCGAGGTCCGCATAACAGCCCAGCACCAGGTCCCCGGCGAAGTCATCGGCTTGGCTGCCGATGTCCGCGAACGTCTGCGCCTCGGCGAGCACGCGCTTGGCCTGGGCCATGACGGTGCGCCCAAACGGCGTCAATGACACGCCCAGCCCGCGCTGGCGAACGAACAACGGTTGCCCGTAGAGGCCTTCCAGCTCGGTGATCGCCGTGGAGATGGACGGCTGGGAAACATGCAACTCTTCAGCCGCCAGGGTGAGGTTGCCGTGCTTGGCCGCCGCCAGGGCATAGCGCAATTGTCGCAATGTAAAGTTCATAGGTTTTTCTTGGGTGATATATCAAGACTTATTATTTTATCTTACTTGGTTGTCATGGAATATTGGCCCTGCACAACTTTCATCTTGTTAAGGGAGTACCCGGCCATGACCCACAGCTCATACACCGTTGGCCAAGAAGACATCGACGCCTTCCAGCGCGATGGCGCGGTGTGCCTGCGAGGCATCTTCAGCGATTGGACCGCGCAGATCGCTGCGGGCATCGAGCGCAACCTCGCGGAGCCTGGCGTGTACGCAAGCCGCTACATCGAGCAGGGCGGGCAGTCCGGCGGTTTTTTCGACGACTATTGCAACTGGCAACGCATCCCCGAATTTCGCGCGATCATCGAGCAGTCGCCGGCCGCCGCGATTGCCGCGCAGGTGATGCAGTCACGCACAGCACAGTTTTTTCATGACCATGTGCTGGTCAAGGAGCCCGGTACGCAAAAAGCCACGCCTTGGCACCAGGACATCCCGTACTACTTCGTCGACGGCAGCCAGTCCGTGAGTTTTTGGATTCCCGTGGACCCGGTACGCGAGTCAACCCTGCGGCTGCTGCCCGGTTCCCATCGCTGGGATAAAGGCATCCGGCCGGTGCGCTGGGCCGACCAGAGCGACTTCTACCAAGGCGCGGATGACTACCGCGACGCACCGGACCCGGACGCGGAGGAGGGTATGCCGGTGTTGGAATGGGAAATGCAACCGGGTGACGCGGTGCTGTTCGACTTTCGCACGGTGCACGGCGCCCGGGGCAATGGCTCCGCGCAGCGTCGACGGGTACTTTCGTTGCGCTGGGTCGGGGATGATGTGCGCTATCTCGAACGCCCGGGGCGTACGTCCCCACCTTACCCAGGCCACGCCATGCAAACCGGCCAGCGCCTGCGCGAAGACTGGTTTCCAACGATCCATACAGCTGGCTGACGCACAACTTTTAGAGCGTAATTTCGCTGACATCTGCCCCTCCCTGATCTGACCCTTTCACTGCATAGGTGCATCGATGATGAAGCTGAATAAAAACGTGATGGCATGGCTGCTTTCTTGCGGGCTGTTAGCGGGCAGCGCCACGACCCAGGCTGCCGGATGGTGCGAATCCGGCAAACCGGTGAAGTTCGCCGGCCTGAACTGGGAAAGCGCGATGCTGCTGACTGATGTGCTGCAAACCCTGCTCAAGGATGGCTATGGCTGCGCGGTCGACACCTTGCCGGGTAACTCCATCACCATGGAGAGCGCGCTGGGCAGCAACGACATCCAGGTGCTGGCCGAGGAGTGGATCGGGCGCAGTGAGGTGTGGAACAAGGCGGCGGCCAGCGGCAAGGTGGTGGGCGTCGGCGCTCCCATCGTAGGCGCCACCGAAGGCTGGTACGTGCCGCGTTACCTGGTGGAAGGGGATGCCAGGCGCGGGCTGAAAGCCAAGGCCCCCGAGCTGAAGAAGATTGCCGATCTGGCGCAGTACGCCCAGCTGTTCAAGGACCCGGAAGAACCCGGCAAGGGCCGCTTCTACAACTGCCCGGCGGGCTGGACGTGCGAGCTGGAAAACAGCGAGATGCTCAAGAGCTATGGCCTTGAAGCCAGCTACACCAACTTTCGCCCGGGCACCGGCCCGGCGTTGGATGCGGCGGTGTTGTCGAGCTACAAGCTCGGTGAGCCGATCCTGTTCTACTACTGGACGCCGACGCCACTGATGGGGCAGGTCGACCTGGTCAAGCTGGAGGAAAAACCGGGCGTGGACAAGAAGATCAGCATTCAGGTCGGCTTGTCCAAAGCGTTCCATGAACAGGCACCGGAGCTGGTGGCGGTGCTGGAAAAGGTCAACCTGCCGATTGACCTGCTCAACCAGAACCTGGCGCGGATGACCAAGGAGCACATCGACTCTCCCAAGCTGGCCAAGCTGTTCTTCAAGCAGCACCCGGAGATCTGGCATGGCTGGGTGAGTGAAGCGGCGGCGAAGAAGATCGAAACGACGTTGTAGGTCGTTCCAGGGCAAGGATGCCTTGCTTCACGAGTAAAAGAGATTAATCAGCACGTCCGCGGCGATTAACGCCCCGGCGAGGATAAACAGTACCCGAAGGCTCATGAGGGCGCTTACAGCGATGCGTTAAGTTCGTCGATCAGCGTCTCTCGGTACTTCAGCGCCGATATCGACAGCTCACCGAGCTTGCTGGCAACCGCGCTTAACAAACCCTGCGCCAGCAACATAAAGGCACACATGCTGTTGCTGAAGAACAAGCTGTGATTGGGGACATAGAAGCTGTGCAAGGCCACCTTCGCCAGTGGCGAGCTGGCAGAGTCGGTCAGTGCGATGACCTTGATCCCATGGCGAGCGGCGACCTCGGCCGTGGCCAGGACGCTGGGTGTGTAGGGAAAACAGCTGGACACCACCAGTACGTCACCCTTGTCCAGTTGTGCGAGGGCATCCGCAACACCTTGGCGACTGGAATCCAGGGCCGCCACATCCGGACGCAACATACCCAGGCCGTAGGACATGAACAGCGCCAGTGAATTGAACTGGCGCATGCCATGGATCCGAACCCGGCGGGCACTGGCCAGCAGTTCCACCGTCTGTACAAACACATCGGGATCGACCTGCTCGATCATGCTGGCGATGTTGGCGTTTTCCTGGCGGCCCAGGCGCGTCAGCTGATTGAGGATGTCCTTGTCTTCATGATTGATGACCAGCCGTGAGGCCTGATCACTATAGAAATGCTTGCCTTCGGTGATCTCTCGGCGAAACACATCCTGCAATTTGCTGAAACCGCCATAGCCCAGCCGTTGCGCCAGCCGGGACAGGGTCGAGGCGTTGACATCCAGTTGCTGCGCCAGCTCGCTGATCGAACACACTGCGGTGCGTTGGGGGGATTCGATCAGCGCCATCAGCACGCGCCTGGAGCTGCTGCCCAAGGCAATATCGACCTCACGCCGCTCGATGGCCGCGAGCAGTTGCTTGAGGCCGTCCAACGTGTCGGGAAGTGCTGCCGGGACTTTATTCATTAACGGTATCCATTATTCAGTGAGCGCCTGCGCTCCACCCTCAACGACCCGAACAAGCGTCAATCAATGAGCGGTGGACCACACCTTCAGCATCAGGCTGGTCAGGGTTCGGTTGCGTATAGACGCGCCACTCTACAGTGTTGGCGCTGATCAGAAAAACACCGGTTGCCAGGGTATTTTCGTTGTCCGAATCATCCGCTGCGCAGCGGTAGACAGGCAGGTCCTGCCCCGAAGTGTCGCGCAGGATACCCAGCGCGACGTCGGCGTCCAGGTCGCCAGGAAGGTGTTGCAGGCGCTGGTCGATACACCGCTGTCGGGCGCCTGAGCTGGCGGTGATGCGCTGTTTCACCTGGCTCAACGACAGCGATACCAGGTGGTTTGAATGCCCCGCCGGCCATTGGATTTCGCTGACATTGCTGCCCTCGGCGCTGGCCTCGACACTGACGACTCGGGCGCTCCCTACCTGGCCGAAGGTGTGGTGAAACGCCCCGGCGCGATCCTTGCGGGTCACCACGGCAATGGCTTCGTCGAGACTGCCGGCGTCGAGGGTCGCGCGCGCCAGGATCTGTCGAGGAATGCCGGCGGGAATGCGCGCCGGACGAATGTTGTTGACGGTCGCCACCAGGCCGCGTTCATTGATCGCCAGCGTGTGCCCGGGCAAGGACCCTGGATAGATAAAGCTGCTGAACGCAAGGCCCGATTCGGGCGTGGCATGCAAGAGCGCGCAATGCCCCTTGAGCTGCGGCAGGCCGTCTTCGTTATGGGCGATCAGCGTACCGGTGCGGGTTGGGCCGAACACTGTCGTGCAGCCATCCACGCTCTGTTCATGTACGTAGTCACCTCGGCAATTCCACATGAACACTTCGTCAAGTGGCAGTTGCAATCCGTCGGCCAGTCCCTCGATTTCCTGCCAGTAACGGGGGAACTCGGTCCTCACCTGTTGACGCATCTGCAACGCCGCGGGGGTTTGAGCCTGCAAGGCCAGGTATTGCCAGAGTGCAAGAGGGCGTAAGTGCCCATGCACGGCGTCCCGACCGAAGACACCCAGCCCGCGACCAATCGCGTAAGCGCTTCCATCAAGATGAATAGAGGGCAGTGTCATGGCATCTCCTCAGGATACGTGTTGCAGGAATTCCCGCAGGCGGGCACTGGGTGGGTTGGCGATCAGTTCAGCGGGGGCACCGTCCTCGGCGATGCGGCCCTTGTCGATGAAGATCAGGCGCGTGGCGACCTTGCGGGCGAAGTCCACTTCGTGGGTGACGATGACCATCGTCATGCCCTCATCCGCCAGTGACTTCATGACGGTCAGCACCTCGTGGCGCAACTCCGGGTCGAGGGCGGAAGTCGGCTCGTCGAACAGCATCAACTTCGGCTTTACCGCCAGCGCCCGGGCGATCGCCACGCGTTGCTGCTGTCCGCCCGACAGCTCGGAAGGGTAGTGATCGGCACGGTCGGCCAGGCCGACTTTGGCCAGGAGTTCGGCGGCGAGTTTCTCCGCCTCCTGGCGGCTGGCGCCGCGCACGCGCACCGGGCCGAAAGCGACGTTCTGCAGCGCGGTCATCTGTGGGAACAGATGGAACTGCTGGAACACCATGCCCGCTTCCTGGCGAATCAGGCGTTCGTCGACCTTCGGGTTATTGACCTCCAGGCCATCGACCATCAGTTGGCCGTCGGTGACTTCCTCCAGTTTGTTGATGCAGCGCAGCAGCGTCGACTTTCCCGAGCCCGAAGGACCAATGATCACCACCACTTCGCCGCTGGCGATCTTGAGGTTGATGTCGTGCAACACTTGGGTGCTGCCGAAGTGCTTGGAAACACCTTTGAACTCAATCATAGGATTTTCAGCCTCGATTCCATGCGCCGCAGGACATAGCTCAGCACCAGGGTAATGATCAGATAAATGACGGCGACTGCAGACCAGATCTCCATGGCGCGGAAATTACCGGCGATGACTTCCTGGCCCTGGCGCGTCAGTTCGGCGACGCCGATGACAATGAACAGCGACGTATCCTTGATGCTGACAATCCACTGGTTGCCCAGCGCCGGGATCATGCGTCGAAACGCCAGCGGTGCGATGACGTAGCGCAGCGTGTCGCGCCTGGACAAACCCAGCGCCAACCCCGCTTCGCGAAAACCACGGTGGATCGACAGCACCGCACCACGGGTGATCTCGGCGATGTAGGCCCCGGAGTTGAGCATGATGGTCACCACGGCTGCGGTGAAAGGGTCGATGCGCACCGGCACCATCATGGGCAAGGCAAAGTAGATAAACATCACCTGCACCATGATCGGGGTGCCACGGATCAGTTCAATGAACACAAGCGCTGCGCGGCTGCTGAAAAAACCGCCGTAGGCGCGGGCAAAGCCCGCGACCACGCCGATCACGGCACCACCGATCAGACCCAGGATCGAAATCCACAGGGTCAGCTTGGCGCCTTCGAGCAGTACCGGCAGCGCATCCCAAATGGCGCTCCATTGGAAATGCATGCTGAATTCTCTATTGATGAAGGGCGGGAGTTATTTCGGGTCAGTGCCGAACCATTTGCGGTAGATCTGCGCATAGGTACCGTTTTCACGGATCTTTTTCAGCGCGGCGTTGACCGGTTCACGCAGTTCGCTGCCTTTTGGGAAACCGATGCCGTACTGCTGGGCGAGCATCTGCTGGCCGACCGCTTTTACCTGGCCTTCGCCGGCGGTCTTGATGTAGTACAGGACGTTCGGCGTATCGTGCATGGCGGCATCGACACGGCCAGTGCGCAATTCAAGGTAGGCATTGTCGATATTGGGGAACTGACGCAGGTCGCTGGCCTTCAGGTTGGCCTTGGCATAGTCCGCCGCCGACGTACCGCTTTTCACCGCCAGGGTCTTGCCGGCGATGTCCGCCTCTCCTTTGATCGTGTCGTTGTCGCTCTTGACCATCAGGAGAAAGCCGCTGTCGTAGTAGCCGTCGGAAAAATCGATGGCTTGCTTGCGCTCTTCCTTAATGGTGATACCGGCCAACGCCACGTCGACATTGCGGGTTTGCAGGGCAGGGATGATGCCATTGAAATCCATGGGTTTGAGCTGGTAGGTCACGCCCATTTCTTTCGCGATCGCCGCCCACAGGTCGATATCGAACCCCACGTATTCATTGCCTTGCTTGAACTCGAAAGGCACGAATGCCGTATCGGTGGCCACCAGCAATTCCTTGCCGGCAGCGAACGAACTTGAGGTGGTGAGCAGTGCCATTACCGCCAGTGAGGCCTTCAGAAAGTTCTTCATGCGTGTTTTCTCTTCAGGGGGATACAAGCCCCAAGGCAAGCCTGGGACGGTGGGGATAGCGGCAGTTGAATTTTTGAGTGATACATCACGACCCACTCCATTTTTTATTGTTGGCCCGGCTAGCCACCCGAGAAAGGAGGCGCACGAAACATTTGCTCTTTCGCAAAATATACATGCATTTAATTTGCGTGCAACTATATTTTGCTTGTCGCAATTCAGTTCGATAGGTTTGTTTTGTCCAGTAAATGCTGGGTTTTGTAACGTTTAAGTCGGGTTTCCTGATGACGAGCGGCTTGCAAAAATTAATTGCATTTAAAATCTATGCATCTATTATTTGCAAAAATATCGGGAGCGGCACCATGAGCCACGTCTTTCATCGCAGCCTTACACATAGCTACACAATGGCCGTCCGCGGCGAAGGACCTTATCTGATCGACAGCGACAACCGTCGCTACCTGGATGCCAGCGGTGGGGCGGCGGTGTCATGCCTGGGCCATAGCGACCCCCAGGTGATCGAGGCCGTGCGTCAACAGGTGGGGCAGTTGGCCTACGCACACACTTCGTTCTTCACCACCCAGGTCATGGAAGAACTGGCGGATTTCCTGGTTGCCCGGGCACCCGAAGGCATCGCATCGGTGTACTTCGTCTCGGGCGGGTCCGAAGCGATAGAAGCGGCATTGAAATTGGCCCGCCAGTATTTCATCGAGGTGGGCCAGCCTCAGCGCAAGCACTTGATCGCCCGTCGCCAGAGCTACCACGGCAATACCCTCGGGGCATTGGCCACGGGTGGGAATGAGTGGCGGCGCAAGCAGTTTGAACCGTTGCTGATCGACGTCAGCCATGTCAGTCCCTGCTATGCCTACCGTGAGCAGCAACCCGGCGAAACCCCGGAGGCCATGGGCGTGCGCCTGGCGGCCGAACTGGAGGCGGAGATCCTGCGGCTGGGGGCAGAAAACGTCATGGCGTTTGTGGCCGAGCCCGTCGTAGGGGCGACGCTGGGTGTCGTGGTCGCAGTGCCGGGCTACTTCAAGCGCATTCGCGAGGTGTGCGACCGCTATGGGGTGTTGCTGATCCTTGATGAGGTCATGTGCGGCATGGGCCGTACCGGAACCCTGTTTGCCGCCGAGCAGGAGGGCATCACGGCTGACCTGATCACCATCGCCAAAGGCCTGGGCGCGGGCTACCAGCCGATAGGTGCAACGTTGGTGAGTCAGAGAATCCGTGATGCCATTGCGACGGGCTCAGGGTTTTTCCAGCATGGTCACACCTATATCGGCCACGCCACCGCCTGCGCGGCCGCACTGGCGGTGCAGAAAGCCATCGAGTCCCGCGGCTTGCTGGACCGGGTCAACCACTTGGGCGCAGGTCTGCGTGAGCGTTTGCTGGCGCAGTTGGGTGAGCATCCGCATGTGGGTGAGATTCGCGGGCGCGGGTTATTCCAGGGCATTGAGTTGGTTGCCGACCGAGCCACCAAAACCCCGTTCGACCCCGCGCTGAAGCTGCACGCCAGACTCAAGCAGTCCGCCATGGCGGCAGGCCTGATGTGCTACCCGATGGGTGGCACGGTGGACGGGCTGCGGGGCGATCATATCCTGCTGGCGCCGCCGTTTATTCTTGAGGACAGCCACTTGGATGAGATCGCCGACAAACTCCTGGGTGCGGTGAACAGCACATTGAAAAGCCTCTGAGGAAATTGCGCATGACGATTCAATCGCGGCTCAGCGAATTGACTGAAACGAGCATGGACGACGCTCAGCGCGCAGTGCTCAAGGACATTCTCGCGGGACCACGCGGGAACCTGGACGGCCCATTCCTGGCGTGGATTCAAAGCCCGGAACTGGCCAATCACGCGCAGCGCTTGGGGGCGTTCTGTCGGTATGGCACTCGGCTCGAACTGCGCCTGACCGAACTTGCGATCCTGTTCACTGCCGCCTGGTGGCAGTCCCAGGCGGAGTGGCAGATTCATGAGCCCATCGCACGTTCGGCGGGGGTGGCTGATGCGGTGATCGAGGCGTTGCGTGAGCGGGCGGTTCCGGTCTTTACGCGTGAGGACGAGCAACTGGTCTATCGGTTAGGCAAGACGTTGTACGAGACGCGTCGAATCGACGACGCGCTGTATGCGCAGGCGATCCAGGCGTTCGGGGAGCCCGCCGTGGTCGAATTGGTCGGGGTCTTCGGTTATTACGCCCTGGTGGCGATGACCCTGAATGTGTTTACCGTTCGCCGTGATACCGACACACCGCTTCCCTTTGCCGAACCTTGAACATCGAGCCCGCGGGCGCTAGCAGCGCCGTATCGCGGTTGATGCCGGCGGCGTCTCGACGTTGCCGGGCGTGGCGGTAGCACCGCGCCGCTGCAACAACTCAATACGGTCCGCCGGCACCAGCGTGCGCAAGGTCTTGTACAGCACCCGGGTTTCCAGCAGGTTCCACACCCGCAGCATGGTTTCCAGCGCATCCAGGGGTTTGCTGATGAAGTCCCGGGCGCCCAGGGCCAGGGCGCGCAGGCGTGTGTCGCGGGTGGCGTCGGCAGTGAGCACCAGGATCGGCAGGTATTCACCCTGGGGGATGCGCCGGTTGAGTTGCTCCAGCACGGCAAAGCCGTCGAATTCCGGCATGTGCAGGTCGAGGATCACCAGGTCCGGCTCGAAGCTGTTGAACAACTCCAGGGTGCGCAGTGGCTGGGTGCTGCTCAGCACGTTGGTCAGCCCTTCGCGCGCCAGCAGTTGCTCCACCAGGTCGAGGTTCGGGCGTTGGTCGTCGATGATCAGGATACGCAGGTCGAGGTTCACGCGGGCTCCGGAAAGGCTTGGTCGAGGTGGGCGAGAAACGCCGGCACGTTGATCGGTTTGTTCAATACCGCGGTGGCGCCGGCCTCCTGCAAGGCCTGGCGGGTAAGGTCGCTGGCGTCGGCGGTGATCATCAGCACCGGTGTGTCGCGGGTGATCGGTGACTGACGCAGGCGTTGCAGCACCTTCAAGCCATTGATGTCCGGCAGCGACACATCCAGCAGAATCAACTGGGGTGCGTGCTGCGCGGCGAGGTCCAGGCCCAGTTGGCCTTGCATGCTCGACAGCAGCCGTATGCCGGGCCGGCGTTGCAGCAGGGTTTCGATCAGCGCCAGGCTGGAGAGGTTGTCCTCGATGCACAACACCTTGCCCTCGAAGGTGTTGACGACGGGAGCTGGGCGCTTCAATTCGGTGTCTATGCCGGGCGTGGCAATACTCTGGGCGTGGGCCACGCGCACGAAGGGCAGTTCCAGGGTGAAGCGCGAACCGACGCCAGGCTGGCTCTGCACCTTGAGTCGGCCGTCCATGTTCTCCAGCAGGCTTTTACTCAGTGCCAGGCCCAGGCCGCTGCCTTCCACATTCGGGTCGGCCCCCAGGCGTTCGAAAGGCTTGAACAGTTGCCCCATATGATCGGCTGCGATGCCGTTGCCGGTATCGCACACAGCCACGCTGACTCGTTGTCCACGGATATCGACCTCAAGGCTCACCTGACCATCGCGCCGGTTGTATTTGATCGCATTGGACAGCAGGTTCAGCAGCACCTGGGTCAGGCGCTGGCGGTCGGCAACGATGCCCGTATCCGCCGCCAGTGCCGGCAGCGGCCGCAACTGCACGCCTGCGTCGGCGGCCATGGGCGACACCAGCGTCAGCGCCTCTTGCAAGGTGCCCGCCAGCGGGATCGGCACGATATTCAACGCCAGGCTTCCGGCCTCGATCTTGGCGATGTCCAACACCTCGTTGATCAGCGTGAGCAGGTGCTGGCCGGCGCGCAGAATGTGACCGACATCGGCCTTTTGCGCCTTGGGCGCGTCCATGTCCAGCAGTTGCGCAAAGCCCAGGATCGAGTTGAGCGGGGTCCGCAGTTCGTGGCTCATGCGCGACAGGAATTGGCTTTTGGCGCGGCTGGCGCGTTCGGCTTCCTCGCGGGCGGTGCGCAGGGCGATCTCCGCCGCGCGGCGGTCGGTGATGTCGCGGGTGATCTTGGAAAAACCGCGCAGGGCGCCGGTGCCGTCGTACTGCGCCGTGATCACCACGCTGGCCCAGAACCGCGTGCCGTCCTTGCGGCAGCGCCAGCCTTCTTCGGTGTAATCACCGTTGCGGGTGGCCTCGCGCAACGCCATGTCCGGGTGCTGCGGGCATTCCTGGGGCAGGTAGAACAGCGAGAAATGCTGGCCGATGATCTCCTGTTCGGTATAGCCCTTGATCCGCTCGGCGCCGTTGTTCCAGCTGGTGACATGGCCCGCCGTGTCGAGGGCGAAGATCCCGTAGTCCTTGACCCCATCGATGATCAGCCGCAAGCGTTCTTCGTTGTCGCGCAAGGCGCGCTCGCGCTCGGCCAGCAACAGTCCGGCCTCCACCAGGCTGGTGCCCAACTGGCCGATTTCGTCTTTTTCCGGCGGCTGTGGCAGCAGCGGCGAGCCCAGGGCCAGGCGCTGGGCATTGCGCTGCACATTCTGCACCCGGGCGACAATGCCCTTGGACAGAAACAGCACCGCGACAATCGCCCCGAACAACCCGCAGATCGCCGCCAACCAGGTCGACAGCAACAAGCGCTGGCGGGTCTCGGACGCAGCGGCGCTGCGCTCGGCCAGCAACGACGCCTCAAGGGTGAGCATGGTGCTGATGTGTTGGCGCAGGGCGTCGAGGATGTGCTTGTTGCTGATCAGGATGGCACTGATGGACTCCGGTGTGGCGTCGCTGTCCTTGAGCATTTCCTCCAGCCCGTCGACCTTGCCGTCGATCAGCGGCTTGATCGCGCTGAGCTGCTCGCGCACCCGTGGATCGCGCACGTTGCGGTCCAGTCGGTGCAGGGCCGACTCGATCTGGGGCTTGGCGTTCAGGTAGCTGGGCAGGAAGTCTTCGCGGCGGGTGAGCAGGTAACCGCGCACACTGGCGGCGGCTTCCGCGAGCAAGGTATGCACGGCCTGGATATCGCCTTGCACGCGTAAAACCCGGCGCACATCCTCTTCGGCACGGGCGGTCTGGCGTTCCGTGGTGTAGATCAGCACCAGGGACAGCAATAGCACCACCAGTGGCAGTGAAATCACCACCAGCGCCTTGCCGCGCAGCGGCAGGTCGGCCCAACGCTTTCTCATTTGGGCCGCCTCATGTGGGTGTCACCAGGCCCAAGGCGATGCCCCGCACGGCGGCCTGGGTACGGTCAGCCGCGCCGAGCTTGCCGATCACCCGCTCGACATGGGCCTTGGCCGTGCCGGTGGTAATGCCCAGGTGTTCGCCGATGGCGCGGTTGCTCATGCCGTTGGCGACCAGGCCGAGGACCTGGCGTTCCCGTGGGGTGAGCGGTTCGCCGGGGGCGGCACCGCTGGCCTGGCGTTCGGTCATGCGCCGCAACAGCCGGGCGCTGACCGCCGTGTTGAGCGCTTCGCCACCGGCGGCCACGTGTTGCAGCGCCTGGATCACCTCGGCGCGGCTGGCGTCTTTGAGCAAGTAGCCCACCGCACCGGCATTCATGGCCGCCTCCAGGTACTCGGGGCTGTCGTCCATGGTGAACATCACCACCTTCACCGCCGGCAGGCGTTGTTGCAGCAAGCGTGCGGCGCCCAGGCCATTGAGCCCGGGCATGCGAATGTCGAGGATGACAATATCCGGCAGCAGTTGCTCACACAGCTCCACCGCTTGCAGGCCATCGCTGGCCTGGCCGACCACCTCGAACTGCGGATGGCCGGCCAGCAGGGAGACAAAGCCGGTGCGCGTGACTTCATGGTCGTCCGCCAGCACCAGGCGCAGGACGTGGGTCATTGGGGGACTCCAATCAAGTGCGCAGGCACGCGCGCGTGCAGCCGGGTACCGCCGTCGACGGTGCTGACGCAGGTGAAGCTGCCGCCCAACAGGCTGGCGCGCTCCTGCATGGTGGCGAGGCCCAGATGCTGGGCGTCATCCGTTGATGGCTCTGCCTTGAAGCCTCGGCCATTGTCGTCCAGCCGCAGGGACGCCTGGCCGTCGTGCAGCGCCAGGGCCAGTTGCACCTGGCTGGCGCGCGCATGCTTGAGCACATTGTTGATGGCTTCCTGGCCGATCCGGAACAAGGCGATTTCCACCTGGCTGGGTAAGCGCGCCTCACAGTACGCCTGCCACACCACGTTGATGCCGGCGTCACGCAGGCGGTCGGCCTCCTTATCGAGGGCTTTGAACAAGCCGAAATCATCCAGCACCGTGGGACGCAGGCCCGCAATCAGTTGCCGGCCCTCGCCAACCGAGTGTTGGGCCAGGGTAAGAATCGCCTCGAGGTCGGCGGCCAATGCCTCCGGCAGCGGCGGGCAGCGCCCGGCAAAGCCTTGCAGCCGCTGGTGCAGGCCCGCCAGGGTTTGCGCCAGGCCATCGTGGAGGTCGTAGGCGACGCGCTTGCGTTCGTCTTCCTGGGCGCGGAGCAAGCGGTTGACCAGGTCGGACAGGGTTTTGTCGCGCAGCTTGAGGGTGCTCAGCAGCCGGTCGTTTTCCAGGTGGGCGGCCAGCAATGTGGCGAGCAGTTGCAGGGATTCGCTGTCTTCGTGCTCCGGCGCCCGCAGGCTGACGCTATTGCCCAGCACCAGTACACCAAAGGCATCGCCGTCACCGGCGCGCAACGGCACTTGCAAGACGCTGGGCACGTCCTCGGATGGCCGCTCCTGCCAACACGCCGTGCGCAGGCTGCGGTCGGCGAGGGCGGCCAGGCTGCCCAAGCGCGACGGGTTGCCATGGCGGGCGCTGGTATAGGCGATGCCCTCGGCGTCCCACTCCTGCAGCAGCCCGTGGTCCATGGCCAGAAACGCGCAGGCCCGCGCGAGCACGCGTTCGCGCATGGCGTCGGGGGGCAGTTGGCGCAACTCCTGGCCGGTATCCACCAACAGCCGCAGGCGCGCCGTACGACTTTGCGATTGGCGAAAGTGCGCGCGCATGGCCAGGGCGCTGCCGGGATCATGGGGCGTGTCATGCATGGTTGATGCTCCATTGCTGCGGGCGCGAGGGGGATCTATTAGACAGGGTCGGACCCCTTGGCGCTATCTGCCAAATGGCATAGGTAAATACCTCCGGTTGGCCGATGGCGGCCGGTGGGCAGGTTGGCAAAGTGGCCGCAACGACGACCACTGGAGTATCGCCATGAAATTCAAGATTGCCCCGATCGCCCTGATGTTTGCCCTGAGCGTACCGTTTGTTCATGCCGCCGAGACGGCCCCGTATGTCTACCGTGAAGTCGCCCAGGCGCCGGCCAATGTCAAAGACCGCGAGATTGCCGGTTTATTCGACCGCTGGAACAGCGCCCTGCAGACCGGCAACGTGAAATCCGTGGTCGACCTCTACGCGCCGGGCGCTGTGTTGCAGCCGACCGTGTCCAACCAGGTGCGCACGACGCCGGAGCAGATCACCGACTACTTCGACCACTTCCTGGCGCTCAAGCCGGTGGGCCAGATCAACTACCGCGAGATCCGCCAACTGGGCAGCAACGTGGCCATGGACAGTGGCGTCTACACCTTCACCCTGACCGAGTCGGATGGCAAGGTGCGTCAGGTGCAGGCGCGCTACACCTTCGTCTATGAGCAGGTGGGTGGCCAGTGGAAAATTCTTAACCATCATTCTTCGGCGATGCCTGAAGTCCAGGCCAAGCACGCCAAGCAGTAATGGTTGGAGGGAAAATGCCCATCCCTTCGTGGGGGTGGGCATTTTTTGTTGGGGCTGGGAGATTGTTCCTGTGACGGCTCGGGAACCGGCGCCTGTCTAACTGATGGTCCGCGACCTGAATGTGGTCGGGCGCTTGTCCCCCCGATGGCCATAGGTATCTACACAACTTTCAGCGGTCTGTGGCTTGCTTCCGTGGCGGCCTTCGGGCCGACCATGTCGTTGGATTTGACCGAGTACATATCCGTTGCTGCGGTCACGACCACCTATGGTTCCGCTCTTACAGCGGGTCACTTTTGGAAGAGCGCCAAAAGTAACCAAAAACGCTTCGCCCCAACACTCGGCACCTCGCCTAGGCTCGGTGTGCCCTCACTCCGGCTTTGGAGCGTGGGCCGCCGCAATGGGCCATCCTTGGCCCAGTGCGGCTAACCCGGCGTCCTGCCGGGTTACCCACGCTCCAAAGCCTGCGTTCGGCCAGCGTGTTTGACGGGGCGATCCCAGATCAAAAACAAAGCGAGGCGGCCTTAAAGCCGACCTGATCTTTGAAGCGTACGCGGTGTGGCTTCTACTTCCTTAATCGCTGACGAAGTCAGCAATCTTTTGATCTGCTCTGGCTCTGGCTCTGGCTCTGGCTTTTGATCTTGATCTCAGGCGCCCCGTTAAACACGCTGGCCGAACGCAGGCTTGAATCCGTGGGTAACCCGGCAGGACGCCGGGTTAGCCGTCCTGGGCCAAGGATGGCCCATGACGGCGGCCCACGGATTCAAGCCGGAGTGAGGGCACACCGAGCCTAGGCGAGGTGCCGAGTGTTGGGGCAAGAGCCCTTTTGGTTACTTTTGGGGCTCTTTTCCAAAAGTGACCCGCTGTAAGAGCGGAACCCTAAGCAGCCGTTACCGCAGCAATGGATATGTACTCGATCAAAACCAACGACATGGTCGGCCCGAAGGCCGCCACGGAAAGCAACCACCCTCACCACTCGGCACCTCGCCCAGGCCCGGTGTACCCGTCACCCGGTGAGTGCAGCGACGCTTTGGCGCCGTCCGGGCCATACCAGGCGTACCCGTAGTAGCGGTTGGTGAGGTTTTTCAGTTGCAGGTCAACCCTGACGACCGAGCGCAGTGTTGGTGGCGCAACAGCGTTTCAATAAAGTGTTCGATTGTCCTGGTCGTGAAGGGTGGCCGGTACAGCGCCAACCCTCGAATGTGAGGGCTTCCAGGCTTGGCATGAATTGTGTTGTGACCCGATTGGCGCTGACCCGACAACGGGAGGGAAACCTCACCTTTCATAAGAAACCACACCCATGCACAACGTCTTGCAACGCACAGTCATCGCCAGCCTGCTGGCACTCGGCGCCTTGGGCGGGCCGGTGGCCCAGGCCGCCAATGATCAACAGTTCATCCCGCTGGCCACCTACCGGGTCGGCGCCTATGCGTCCAGCGGCATTCCGTGGTGGGCGGGGGAGATTGATTACTTCCGCTACATCAACGAGGTCGAAGGCGGCGTGAACGGCGTCAAGCTGGTCTGGCAGGAGTGCGAGACCGAGTGGAAGACCGACCGCATCATCGAATGCTACGAGCGCTACAAAGCCGGCCTGGACGGCGCACCCACCGGGTTCTTCTTTACCCACAGCACACCGGCCTCCTATGCGCTGATGGACCGTGCCGCCATTGACCACATCCCGTTGATCGACGGCGCCGGCGGGCGTACCGAATCCACCGATGGCCGCGTGTTCCCCTACGCGTTCCCGCTGTTGCTCAACTACTACGGCCAGGCGTCGGTGGGCATCAACTACATCGCCCAGCGCGAAGGCGGCCTGGACAAGCTCAAGGGCAAGAAGATCGTCACCGTCTACCACGACTCCGCCTACGGCCGCGAAACCCAGGCGGCCATGCAGTTGCTGGCGCAAAAGTACGGGTTCGAGAACATCCAGATCCCCGTGGCCGATCCCGGCAACGAGCAGTCCACCCAGTGGCGCCAGGTGCGGCAGATCAACCCGGACTGGGTGTTCCTGCGCACGTGGGGCGTGTCCACCCCCGTCGGCATCAAGACCGCCGTGCGCTTTGGCATCCCCGTGGACCGCCTGATCGGCGATGTGTGGGCCGGCTCCGAAGCCGATGTGATACCCGCCGGCACCGCCGCCAAGGGCTACCAGGCGCTGGCGCCGTTCCCCGGTGGCGACAGTTTCGACATCCATAAAAAGCTCAAGCAGTTCATCCTCGATCCCGGCAAGAGCAACCTCAAGGACCCCAGCTACTTCGGCAAGGTCTACTACAACATCGGCCTGATCAACGCCGCGATTGCCGTCGAAGCGCTGCGCACCGGCCAGGCCAAATTCGGCAACCGCGCGCTGAACGGCGAGGAAACCCGCTGGGCGTTCGAGCACCTGGACATCGACGCCGCGCGCCTCAAGGCCATGGGGTTCGAAGGTCTGCTGGCACCGTTGAAGCTGTCCTGTGCCGACCACGAAGGTGGCGGTTCCGCCCGGGTGCAGCAATGGGATGGGCAAAAGTGGGTGCTGGTGACCGACTGGCTGCAGGCCGACCGCGCCACCTTGCGTCCGTTGATCGAAGCCAAGTCCGCCGCGTATGCCCAGGAGAAGGGCATCGTGGCGCGTGATTGCTCGGCACAGTAAACCTCAGGCGGCGCTTGCCGTGACGTGACGGCCAGGGATGGCCGCAATCAATTCACGGGTGTAGTCGCTGGCCGGCTGGTTGAAGACGCGTTCCACCGAGCCCTGTTCAACCACGCGGCCATTGCGCAGCACCAGCACCTCATGGGCGAAGTTGGCCACCACTGACAAGTCGTGGGACACCAGCACGTAGGCGATGCCCATTTCCCGTTGCAGCTCTTCCAGCAGGTCAAGAATGCGCGCCTGCACCGACACGTCGAGGGCGCTGACCGGTTCATCCAGCAACAGCAGGTCGGGTTTCAACGCCAGGGCCCTGGCGATGGCGACCCGTTGGCACTGGCCGCCGGACAGTTCACGGGGCAGACGATCGAGAAAACTCGCCGGCAGGTGCACGCGGCTGATCAACGCCCGCGCCGCCTGTTCCAGGGCGGCACCCTTGAGCAAGCCAAACGACACCAGCGGCTCCACGATGCTGTCGAACACGGTGAAACGCGGGTCCAGCGCCGCGAAGGGGTTTTGTTGCACCAGTTGCAGGCGTTGGCGCAACGGGCGGAAGTCGCGCCAGCTCAGGTCGGTGACGTCTTGCTGCTCGAACCGGACGCGGCCCTGGGTCGGCTTCTCCAGGCCCAGGGCGATACGCAGCGCGGTGCTCTTGCCCGAGCCGGACTCGCCGACGATGGCCAGGGTCTGGCCGGGGTAGACCTCCAGGCTCAGATCCTCCAGGGCCACGAAGGTCGAGGCTTCGCCCTTGACCTTGGGCAGGGCAAACGTCTTGCCGACGTTGTCCAGGCTCAGGATCGGCTCACGTCCCAGGTCGAGGTTGAGCAACGGTTCACGCCGCCTGGCGAAGGCGGGTGCGGCGGCGATCAGCGCGCGCGTGTAGTCGTGGCTGGGCTGCGCGAGGATCTGCCGTGGCGGACCTTGTTCCACCACCTCACCCTGTTGCATCACCAGGATACGGTCGGCACGGTCGAGCGCCACGCCCAGGTCATGGGTGATGATCAGCAGGGAAATGCCGCGTTCACTGACCAGGCGCTGCAAGTGGTCGAGGATCTTGCGCTGCACGGTCACGTCGAGGGCGCTGGTGGGTTCGTCGGCGATGATCAGGCGCGGGTTGCCGGCCAGGGCGATGGCGATCAGCACGCGCTGGCGCATGCCGCCGGAGAGTTCATGGGGGTACTGGCGCGCGCGCAATACCGGGTTGTCGATGCCCACCTGTTGCAGCAGCTCGACAATGTCGGCATCGACGCCGGGGTAGCGTTTGCCCTTGGCGAGTATCAGCGCCTCTGCGATCTGCTGGCCGATGCGCAGCGTGGGGTTGAGGCTGACCATCGGGTCCTGGGGCACCAGGCCGATGGTGCGCCCGCGCAGCTTGCGTTTCTGCCGTTCGCTGGCGTGGGTCAGGTGGTGGCCATCCACCCACAGTTCACCGGCGCCGATCTGCGCATTCTCGGGCAGCAGGCCTAGGATCGCATTGGCCAGGGTGGATTTGCCCGAGCCGGACTCGCCGACAATCGCCACGGTCTCGCCCTGGGTGAGTGAAAACGACAGGCTGCGCACCGCCGGATTGAGCTGGCCGCCGGAACGGTAGTCGACACTCAGTTGGCGCACATCGATTAAAAGCGGCTGGCTGCTCATCGCTGGATCTCCTCGAACGTGCGGGCGATATGGTTGAGGCTGAACACCACGGCCACCAGGAACAGGCCGGGCAGCAAGGACACCCACGGTGCAGTGATCAGGAAGTGGCGGCCGTTGGCGATCAAGGTGCCCCATTCCGCCGCCGGTGGGGCGGCGCCGAACCCGAGAAAACTCAAGCCTGCGGTGGCGAGGATCGCGGCGCCGAAATCCAGGGTCGCCAGCACGGCTACCGGGCCCCAGGCGTTGGGCAGGATGTGCCGCAACAACGTGCGGCCCCAACTGGCACCGCCCAGGCGAGCGGCTTCGACATAGGGCAGGGTTTTCACCCGCAGCACTTCGGCACGGGTGGTGCGGGCAAAGCCGGGAATGATGCCGATGCCCACGGCAATCGCCACCGGTACCGTACCGAAGCCGATGGCCGTGACAATCGCCAGGGCCAGCAACAGGCCGGGCAGGGCCAGCAGCACATCGACAACGCGCATGATCAGCGCATCGATACGGCCACCGGCAAACCCGGACAAAATGCCCAGCCCCAACCCGCCCACCAGGGCGATGCCGACCGCCAGGGAGGCGGCCAGCACTGACAGGCTGGCGCCGTAGACCACGCGGGTAAACAGGTCGCGGCCCAGTTCATCGGTGCCGAACCAGTGGGTCAGGTTGGGGGCGCTGAGTTTGGCGGCCGGCGCGGTGGCGTAAGGGTCGAAGCTGCTCAGCAGCTGCGGCGTCACAGCGGCGACCAGCGAGAACAGCACCACCAGCACCGCCAGGCTGAACCCTGGGCGGCGCAGCAATGGCAGGAGTGTCGCCGTTGCGCGTTGTAAGGGGCTGCGGCGGCGCCAGAGTGTTTCGCTGCGGATCAGTTTCCGGGTAAGCGTCGTCATGGTCTAGGACACCTTGGGCGTGTGGGAGATGCGCGGGTCGAGCCAGGGATAAAGCAGGTCCACCAGCAGGTTCACCAGGACAAATGCCGCCGCCGACACCGCGACGATGGCCAGCACCACCGGAATGTCCTGGCGCAGCACCGCTTCCTGGGCCAGGCGGCCGATGCCGGAGCGAGCGAAGATGGTTTCCACCAGCACCGCGCCGGACACGGTGTTACCCACCTGCAGGCCGATCAGGGTGAGGATCGGCAGCGCGGCGTTCCTGAACCCATGACGGGCCTGCACCTGGCCGCGGCTCAAGCCCTTGGCGTAGGCGGTGACGATATAGGCCTCTTTCCACACGCCCTGGAAGCTGCGTTGCAGCACCTGGGCGTACACCGCTGCGCTGGGAATCGCCAGGGTGATCGCCGGCAGCACCAGGCTTTCAACCCCGCGGCTGCCGGTGGCGGGAAACCAACCCAGGCCAAACGCAAACACCTGGATCAACAGCAACCCCATCCAGAACACCGGCACCGAAAAGCCCAGGGACGGCAAGCGCGCGAGTGCCTTTTTCAACGGTTGCCAGCGGATATACGCGGTGAGGTAAGCCAGGCCGATACCGCCGAGCAGCGAGAGCACAATCGCCAGGCCGGCCAGGGAAAGGGTCTGGGGAAGGCGCTCGGCGAGCAATTCGGCCACCGGGCGATTGAGTGATAGCGACTGCCCGAAGTCCCCGTGCAATGCCCCCAGCAGCAGGTCGATATATTGCTCGAACAGGCCTTTGTCCATGCCGTAGTAGGCGCGCGCCTTGGCCAGGTCTTCCACCGACAGGGCGTCGGCTTCCATGCCGGACGCGCTGAGCATGATCGATAAGGTATCGCCCGGCAGCAGATAGAGGATGAAGTAGGTGATGCTATAGGCCCCCCATAGCACCAGCAGCGCCTGGCCGACCCGGCCGATCAGGTAGCGGCTCATGGCGTGCCGACCTCGATATCGCCCAGCAGCGCGAAGCCTTCGGCGGTCCAGCGGAAGTTTTTCACCTTGGGCGACGTCGCGGCCTGCCACACGCGCTCATACACCGGGAACGCCGAGCCTTCGTCGATCAGCAGGTCCTGCAGGTCGCCGTAGGCTGTCGCCCTTTGAGCGCTTTGGGTGGCGGTGATGCCGGCATCGAACAGGCCCTTGGCTTTTTCCAGGGTCGGCGCTGCGTAAAGGTTGGTGGCCAGGGTCGAGCTGTTGGCGGTGCGAGGGTCGAGGATGGTCTGCAAGATGATCGGATCGGCGCGGGTCATGTAGGTGCTGGTCAGGTCATAGTTACCGGCCGAGTTGTTGGCAACCCATTCGGCACGAGTGACCACGTTGAGCTTGACCTCGATACCGACCTTGCGCAGCTGGTCCTGGAGCAGCACATCCCCGGCAGTTTCCGCCGGGGTGATGTTGTAGCTCAGGCTCAGGCGCTTGCCGTCTTTGTGCCGGTAGCCATCGGTGCCCTTGGCCCAGCCGGCCTGGTCCAACAGGCGCTCGGCACCCGCGGGGTCGTAGGCCAGCTTGGCACCCTGGCTTTTGAAGTAGGGCGTGGTGACGTCGTAGATACCGTCCACCACCGGGAATTCGGCGTTGTACACGGTGCTGGCGTAGCTCTTGCGGTCAATGGCCTTTTGCACCGCCAGCCGTACTTGCTTGTCGGCCAGTGCCCGCTCGCCGCGGGTGTTGGGGTACAGGTTCAGCGCCGGCCCCGGCAGCGAGCGGCTCTGGATGGTGGCGCCCTTGGATTGGAACAGTTTCAGGTCGACTTCCGAGAACGGGTTGCGGGGCCACAGGATGTCGGCCTTGCCTTGCAGGAACAGGCCGTTACGCACGCTTTCCTCGGGGATGTAGGTGACGTCCACCGCCTCCAGGTGCGCTTCGCCCTGGTTTTTCATATTCGCCGACGCCCAGGCGTAACCCTTGCGCTTGGTCAGGTGCGCGCCGACTTCCGGGGTGTAGCTGGCCAATACGAACGGGCCGGTGCCGATGATCTTGCCAAGCGAACGCTCCTTGACGCTCAGCGCGTAGGAGGCCGGCGCGAGGATCGCCAGGTTGGTGGTGGAGGTCGCCTGCAGGAAGCCCGCATTGGGCTTGGCGAGCACCAGCTTGACGGTGAAGTCGTCGACTACTTCGGCGCGATCAAAGCCCGCCAGGTACGTCGCGCCGAAGGTGGCCGGCAGCTCGGTCGCCAGCGCCTTGTTGCTGTCAAAGGCGGTTTTCACGGCCTTGGCATCGAAGCGTTCGCCGTTGCTGAAGGTGACGTTGTCGCGCAGGTGGAAGGTGTAGGTCAACGCGTCGTCGCTGACTTCCCAGCTTTTCGCCAGCCAGGGAATGATCCTGCCGGTCTGCGGATCCTGGTCGGTGAGGGATTCGGCGATATTGCGCAGCAGCACCCGGTGTTCGAGCCAATAGACCTGGAACGGGTCGACGCTGACCAGGGTGGTGTTGTCGCCGAAGAAGGCGATGTTCAAGGTCTTGCCGGCCTGGCTGTCAGTGCCCGCAGGCGAGCAGGCGGCCAGGCTCAATGCCAGGGCGCAAGGGGCCAATAGACGGCTCATCAAGTTGGAGGTGTTCAATGGGATGCCCTCGTATGGCGATTGGCTTAGAAGTCGTAGGCCAGCTTGGTGTACCAGTAGCCGCCGCCGGGGTAGAACGGCGGGTTACCGTAGGGCGCCAAGCCCAGGTTGCTGTACACGGCGTGCCGGTCGGGGCGCACGTCGAAGATGTTGGTGCCGCCGATGCTGACGGTGATCTGGTCGACGAAGGTGTAGCTGACGTCCAGGTCGGTGATCCATTTCGCACCGAAGCTGCGGTCGCCGGATGGGTTTACCGCCAGGGTCTTGACCGCACCGTAGCGGCTGGTTTGCAGGTTCACTGCGAGGTCCTCGACCTTCCAGTTGGCGCCCAGGATCCATTTGGTCTTGGGCGAGGCTTGGGTGAGATCGCCTTCGCGGTCGCGGCCCACCAGGGTGACGCCGGAGTTGGCCAGCGCACTCGGGGTGTCCCGTGTGCCTTCGATAGTGGTCTTGTTCCAGTTGAAGCCCAGGCTCCAGCGCACATCGCCCCAGGCATCCAGCGGCGTGGTGTGGTCGGCGACCACGTCCAGGCCACGGGTGCGGGTATCGAAGGCGTTGGTGTAGTAGTTGACCCAGGTCCCCGAGGGCACGCCTTGGGCGCTGAGGATGCCGTTGATCACGCCGTTGCCCTGGTCGTAGATATTGCTGGTCAGGGCGATGCGGTCGTCGATGTCGATCAGGTAAGCGTCGGCGGTGACGCTGGTGCGCGGTGCCGGCTGCCAGGTCAAGCCCAGCCCGAGGTTGCGTGACTTTTCCGGTTTGAGGTCGTCGCCACCCAAGGCCTTGGCCAGGTTGCTGCCCGACGGGGTCAGGCGGGTCACGGCGGGCACCACGTTGCCGTTCACATCCACGGCCACCCGGTTGTCGGCCACGGTGTAGCCGATCTGCGTCAGCGACGGCGCCCGGAAGCCGGTGCCGACGGTGCCGCGCACGGCGACGCTGTCGGTCAACTCGTAGCGCGAATTCACTTTGAGGCCGAAGGTGTTGCCCGAGTCGTCATCGTAATGTTCGATCCGCCCGGCGACGTCGAGAAACCAGCGTTCGGTCAGGTCGAAGCCCAGGTCCAGGTAGCCGGCGTAGTTGTTGCGGATCAGGCTGACTTCATCCTCCGGGCGAATCGTCACCGCCGCCTGTGCGCCCGATGCCGCCGGGTAGGTGCCGGTGATATAGGCTTCGGGGTCACCGGCGAAGGTGCTGAAATGTTCCCAGCGATGCTCCAGGCCGGCCGACACTTGCACCGGCGAGGTCAGGTTGAACAGGCTGTCGTAGCGGCGGGTGACGTCCAGATTGTTCACCCACTGCTCGAAACGGAAGGTGGCCAGGTTGTCGAACCTGGTCGGCGACGCGGTGCCCAGGGACGGGTTGATATTCAGGTCGCTGGAATGGTGGACGTTGTTGCGTCCGTAGGTGGTGCTCAGGTCCCAGTTCCACTCGGCCGCCTGGCCCTTGCCGCCGAACAGCAGTTGGTAGTCGCGGTCCTTGATGTTGTTCAGCGGGTAGTAGCCGTCGGGGAACACCTCGGGCACGGCGGCCCGGCCGGTCGGCAGGCGGAAGTAGTTGGCGGCCTCGGCATCGCGCTCGCCGTAGGTCGAGAACGAGTAGAGCGTCAGGTCTTCCAGGGGCAGTTCGGCGTTATAGGCGAGGTTGAAGGCTTTCAGGTCCGGGTCGCCGTTCTTGATGGCCACGCGGTCCCAGGCCGCTTCCCTGGCCGGGTCGTTGAAAGCGCGCACGCTGCTGTCGGCCTTGTCGTTCCAAGAGGCCTCGCCGCGCTTGCGGGCGTCGGCGGAGAGGTGGAAAAAGCCGCCGTCGCCGAGCTTGAAACCCTGGTCGCCGGCCACCTTGATCGTTTCCCCCTGGCCGGAAAACAACTGGCCGTAACTGGTTTCCAGGTGTCCGCCGCTATTGCCGGCCTTGAGGATGATATTGATTACCCCGGCCACGGCATCGGAACCGTACTGGGCCGCCGCGCTGTCTTTAAGCACCTCGATATGGTCCACCGAACTGACCGGGATCAGGTCGATGTCCACCGCATTGGCGCCGCTGTTGTCGATCGACCCGCGCTGGCCGGTGGCGCCGTTGTGTCGGCGTTTGCCGTTGACCAGCACCAGGGTATAGGCCGGGCCGAGGCTGCGGTTGCTCAGCGGACGCGTCACCGAGTTGTAGCCGGCGATATTGGTGCCGAAGTTGAACGACGGCAGCAGCTTGGCAATCGCCTCGGACAACTCGGCGCGCCCGGTCTTGAGCAGCTGTTCGCTGTTGATCACGTCAATCGGCGCCGGGCTGTCGGCCACGGTGCGTTGCTGGCCACGCAAACCGGTGGAGATCACGGTCACCGTATCGAGCTTGGCCTCGTCGGCGGCGGCCTCGGCGAAGGAGGGTGCGCCGGCCAGCAGCAGGGAACTGGTCAGCAGTGACAGGTGGAATCTTCTGCGGGGTAGGGGGGCGGCGATGTCTGGCATGTCGGAAAGGGTCCATGTAAGCCTGCTGAAGGCTCCTGGTGATCGGGGGTACGTCCTCCGCCAGGCATGGGGTCGGTGTGTGGAATGAAGATATCCCTATAAAAAACCGTGGGGAAAGTCTTTTTTGGAATAAGCTAATTATTAGATATTGTTATCTTGCGAATTTGTAAGATCATCTATTTTTATTATGTGCAGGGCCTTGGCGTGGGTTGAGTTTTCGACATCCAAAACATCGACGTGGGGTGGCATGCCGGAGGCCGGCGTGAGGATTCCTTGCGGCTGAACGTAAATCTTTAGTCTGGCTGGCGCCGGCTGTAAATGAGACTACGATAGTCTCCATCAAGTGCCGGGCAATGCTATCCATAGGGTGTTGTTTTTGTGGGCACCCGTTGGGCATACATTCAATTGAATGGGTTTCAGGCTTTTATGGAGCGAGCCAGCACGGACTGATGAAGTATTTACGCTGGGTTTTTCATCGTAAGCGTGAACGCATGCAGGAGCGGTAATGGCAGACAAGGATGTGCTGCAAACCCTTGAAGGTGTGCTGGATTGCCTGTCGGGCGCGGTTGTGGTCCTGGATCGATCTGCCCGGGTCGTGTTGGGCAACCCTGGGTTTTCAAGGTTGCAGTGCCAGAACGGCGTCCCTCCCGAGACGACCACTGAGTTTCTCTCCTTGCTGCGCCCCCAGGACAGCCGGCTTTTTTATGCGGCACTGGAAAAGGCCGATGGGCGATCCCGGGTGTGTTTCGAGGCGACCGCGAGGCAGTCCGGCCGGTTGAACCTGTCGATGACACCGTGGCGCGACGACTATTTTATTGTTGAAATCCTTCCCCTGCCTGGGCCCCCAACCGCGCATTCCCACAGCGAGCGCTTCTCCGAGATCCCCCTTGAAGCCATTTTCGATTCCTCCGGCACCGGTTTGGCGCTTGTGTCACTGGACGGTCGTTGGCTGAGGGCCAACAGCGTCATTTGCAGGCTGCTTGGCTACAGCGAGGCACAGCTGCAAAACACCACGTTCATGGCATTGACCCACCCCGAAGACCGCGAAGTGGGCAAGCAGCTGATAGAAGAGTTGAAGGGCGGTACACGGCAGGGCGCCACCTTGCATAAACGCTACATCCACCACGACGGCCAGGTTGTCTGGGTGCGCCTGACCGTGGGGCTGGTGCGGGACGACCAGGGGCAGCCGATCTGTTTTGTCTCCCAGCTGGAAGACATCACCGAGAACTGGCAGCTTCGCGAAACCTTGCTGGGCAGCGAACTGAAATTCCTCACCCTGGCGGAGAATTCACCCAACATCATTGTGCGCTACGATCGCAACCTGTCGCGTACGTACGTCAACCCGACGTTCCTGCTCTTGACCGGCATGTCTTATGACGAAGCCATAGGCGCCGGCCCCGAGGAGCAGCCCGGCGATTACCTCGACCATCTGCGCCATGTGGCATCCACAGGCCAGACCGCTCAATTCCTCAACAGTTGGCCGGCCGGCCCCGGTGGTGAAGCGGTGAGTTGTGTCGTCAGCCTGATGGCTGAGCGCAGCCCATCCGGTGAGGTGGCAGGCGTGCTGGCACTGGCCCACGACATCACTGAGTTGCGCAAACAGCAAGTGCTTGAGGACGCACGTCTGCGCATCTTCGAAACAATGGCCACGGGCGCCTCACTGGACGAAACCCTGGGGTTGCTGGTGAGTTATCTTCAACTGGCCTTGCCTCACTGCTCCTGTGGCGTCGTGCTTGCTGACCCGCAAAGCCCCGGCTCGGGGGAGTCCATGGCTTCTTCCCCAGGCTGGTACGAGCCCATCCTCGGCAATCAGGGGCAGGTCCTTGGGGCTTTCGCGTTGTCGCGCTCACCCGGTTCTGCGCTGGACGAGAGCGACCGGCAGCGCGTGCGCCAGACCTGTCACATTGCCGCGATTGCCATCGAGCGCTGGCGCTCCGAATCCTTGCTCAGGGAGCGCGAGCGCCGCTACCGGGATATTTTCGACCATACCCTGGACATGTTGTGCCTGCTGGAGGCTGCGCCACGGGGTGAGCTGCGCTGTGTCGAGGTCAATCCGGCCCTGTTGCAGGTGCTTGGGAAACCCCATGGCGAGGTTATTGGCGAGACGCTGGCGTCGATATTTGGCCGGCTCAACGCGGAAAGAATCCAGACCCTCCATGACCAATGCAGGGCCGCCGAACGGGTGGTGGAGTCTGAGGAGAGCATGGTGCTGCGCAACGAAGTGCGCAACCTGCACTTTACCCTGGTGCCGGTGGCCGACTCGGGCAGTGTGGGCCCGCGGGTGTTGGTGATCGGTCGTGATGTGACCCATTTGACCCGGGCCCGGCAGAAAGAACTGGAACGCCAGCACGACATCAACGCCCTGGTGGAAAACAGCCCGGACGCCGTCGCGCGCTTGAGTGTTTTCGGGGAGGTGCTCTACGTCAATGCGCAGTTGCGAAAATGGGTGGGCGGGGCCTGGCCGGAACTGATGGGCATGCCCATGGATGAAGTGGTGCCGCTGAACGCCCAGTCCCAGCTTTTTCGAGAATTGGTGGCCCAGGTGATTCGCCAGAACAAAGCCACGGAACAGGAGTTCTTATTGTCGGGTTTGAAAACCGCGCCCAAGGTGGTGTTGATCCACTTTGTTCCCGAGGTCGACGGCCAGCGGGTCGTCAGCGTGCTGGCCGTCGGGCGCGATATTTCCAAGCTGCGCGCGGCGGAGCGGCGCCTGGCCAATTCCAACGCGCAATTACGCGACCTGTCGACCCGCCGGGAAACGGCGCGGGAAGAGGAACGCAAACTGATTGCCAGGGAGATCCATGACGAACTGGGGCAGCACCTGACGGCGCTGCGCATGGGCATCTCGTTGCTGAGGTTTCAGTTCGGCACCGATACGCCTGAACTCACCCCTCAGGTCGAGCGGTTGATGGCGCTGACCGACAAGACCATCCAGGTGGTGCGCAACGTGTCCACGAGCCTGCGCCCCTCCGCGCTGAACCTGGGGCTGGTGTCCGGTCTTGAATGGCTGACAGCCGAATTCGTCACCCTGACCCAGGTCCCCTGTGCGTTGAACCTGCCGCTGATTGCCCTGACCCTTCCGGATACCCACGTGACCGCAGCGTTTCGCATCGTGCAGGAATCGCTGACCAATATCGCGCGTTATGCCGAAGCGACGCAGGTCAGCGTCACCCTGAGCCCGCAGGAGACCCACTGGGTGCTCGAGGTCCAGGACAACGGCAAGGGCTTTGACCCGGATGCCGTCGGCCGCCAGACCCTGGGCTTGGCCGGCATGCGTGAGCGCGGCCTGATGCTGGGCGGCAAAGTGATCATTTTCAGTCATCCTGGGCAGGGCACTACGGTCCAGGCGTTCATTCCGATGCACAAGGATAGGTATTGATGATTCGCATGCTGATCGCCGATGACCACACCATCATGCGCGAAGGGCTCAAGCAACTGTTCTCGCTGGTCGCCGACGTGCAGGTGGTGGCCGAAGCCGAGAGTGGCACGCAACTGATCGAACTGTTGCGCCAGGTCGAGATCGACCTGCTGCTGCTCGACATGAATATGCCGGGTATCAGCGGCGAGATTCTGATTGCGCGCCTGCATGCCCAATACCCGAGCCTGCCGATTCTGGTATTGAGCATGCATAACGAAATCCATATCGCGCAACGGGCATTACGTGCCGGTGCACTCGGCTACCTGACCAAGGATCGTGATCCCGAAACCCTGTTGGTCGCGATGCGTCGAGTGGTCAGTGGCCAACGCTACCTCGACCCCGGGCTGGCGGAACAGATCGCGCTGCAAAGCAGTGGCTTGAAGCAGCAGACCTTTGTCGAGAGTTTGTCCGATCGCGAGTTCCAGATCCTGCGCCTGCTGGCGCACGGCATGAGCGTCAACCAGATCGCCGAGCAGTTGGTCATCAGTAACAAGACGGTCAGTACCCATAAGACCCGGCTCATGGAAAAGATGGGGTTCTCCTCCACCGCCGACATTGTGCGTTTCGCCATGACCCTGGGTATTTCCTGAAGCGTGTACGGGGGTAGGGATTTTCCTAGGCGGTTTTCCAGGATCCCTACCCCAGAATAGGGATGCTCCGATGGTGGCAGTGCCATTATCGGGCCAGTATCTCTTTCAAGCAGTCGAATGGCCGGTCAGGTCGTGACGACATGCCTTGACAGGGAGACAGACTGTGAGCGCACCGACACCACCCCCTTCCGCTGCTTTGACCCTGTTTCCGGTTGCGTTCGCGGGCCTGCTGGGCGGGCTTGCGATTGCCTGGAGCGAGCGCTTCAGCATCGGGGCGCTGGCCGCCGGCGGCGCGGTGTTGGCGTTGTGTATCGGCATGGGCCTGTGGGCAAACGGCAGGAGCCGGGCGCAGTGGAGGGGCCTGCAGCAGCTCGATCAACAGGCATCCATTGCTCCGGCACTGGCCGTCGATAACGGCCTGGCACAGGTGTGCGTCAGCGTGCTGCCGATCTGGTCGCGGCAGATAGAAGCGGCGCGTTCGATCAGTGAAACCTCGATTCTCAGCCTCAGCGAGCGTTTTGGCACGCTGTCATCCAACATCAGCCACAGCGTCTCCAGCAATGGCGGCCAGGACGCTTCGCAACAATTGGTCGACTTGCTGGAGGTCGGCCAGGCCGACCTCAACTCCATCGTCATGGCCCTGCGCGCCGCGCTCACCAATAAGGAGAATGAGCTCAAGGAAGTCATGCAGCTCTCGAGCTTCACCGAGCAGCTTCAGCAGATGGCCAAGTTTGTCGGTGACATCGCCAGTCAAACCAACCTGCTTGCCCTCAACGCGGCTATCGAGGCTGCGCGAGCCGGGGAGGCGGGGCGAGGGTTTGCGGTGGTCGCCGATGAAGTGCGCAAGTTGTCGAGCATGTCCGGCGAGACCGGGCGCAAGATCAGCGAAACCGTGATCACCGTCAACGCCGCCATCGCCCGCACGGTGCAGATGTCCCGCCACCACGCCGAACAAGACACCCTGACCCTCGCCGATTCGGAGCGCGTGGTGTCGGAGGTTATCGAACATTTTCGCACGACCGCCCAGACCATTGTGCGCAACAGCCATGACCTGCAGCAGCAGAGCGCCAACGTCGCCGACGAGATTGCCCAGGTGCTGGTTGCCCTGCAGTTCCAGGACCGCGTCAGCCAGATGCTGACCTTGATTACCCGCGACCTGGACAAGTTGCAGCAGCAGTTGGACGAACGTCATGAGTCGAGCCTCAGCGGACAGTCCCTGGCGCCAATGAGCAGTGACCGTTGGCTGCAGGAGCTGTCAACGGCCTACACCATGCCGGAGCAGCACGCCATTCATGGTGGTAAGGCGCCTGCCCAGGCCGATGCCAACGAAATCACGTTTTTCTAGAGGAGTTTTTCCGATGAGCAAGACCATTCTGATCGTCGACGACTCGGCCTCCATCCGCCAGGTGGTGAGCATCACCCTCAAAGGCGCCGGTTACGACGTGATCGAAGGCTGTGATGGCAAAGACGCCCTGAGCAAACTGGACGGCCGCAAAATCCACCTGATTGTCAGTGACGTGAACATGCCCAACATGGATGGCCTCAGTTTCGTCAAGGCGGCCAAGCTGTTGCCGGCCTACAAGTTCACGCCGGTCATCATGCTGACCACCGAAGCCAGCGATGCGATGAAGCAGCAAGGCCAGGCCTCCGGCGCCAAGGCCTGGATGGTCAAGCCCTTCCAGCCTGCGCAAATGCTGACCGCCGTCTCCAAGTTGATCCTGCCATAGCGATGACCAGCGACCGCTGGCCAGGAGGTTTACATGAAAAGCGCCGTCCCGATGCTACGTCGAATCCAGGTCATGGAAGGCCCCCTGACGATCTACACGGCTGCCGAGCAAAAGGACGTGCTGTTGTCGTTGTTTCCCCTGGCCCATGAAGTGGAGTTGGACCTGTCCAGTGTCGATGAACTCGACAGTGCCGGTTTGCAGCTGTTGATCCTCATCAAGCGCGAGTCTCTCAAGGAAGGCACCCAGTTGTTGCTGAGCAACCCCAGTTCGACGGTGAGCGAAGCTTTTCGCCTCAGCGGCCTTGACGACTACTTCACCAATGCGAGTTTCACCCAGTCGGTCGGAGCGTAAGCGTATGAACATGGATGACGTGCTGCAGACGTTCATTGCCGAAAGTCGCGAGCTTCTGTTGCAAATGGAAGATGCGCTGCTGCAGATCGAGAAGTCGCCCCAGGACCTGGACACCATCAACGGCCTGTTCCGCGTGGCCCACACCATCAAGGGGTCGGCCGGCCTGTTTGGCTTGATGCCGATCGTTGAGTTCACCCATGTCGCCGAAAGCGTGCTGGACCGGGTGCGCAGCCTGGAAGTGCGCGTCGACGAGGCGTTGAGTGCGTTGTTCCTCGACGCCCGTGACCATATTGGCCAATTGATCGACCTGCTGGCCGAGGACGGCAACCTGGATCGCCTGGACGAACCAGTGCGGGCTCAGGGTCAATCTATCATTGAGCGGCTGTCGCTGTATCTGGACGCGGCGGTCTCGACCCCGGCGCCGGCCCTTCAAGCGCCGGCGCCGGCGGATGAGCCAGGCGGCAGTCCCGGCCATTGGCATTTGTCGCTGCGCTTCGGCCCGGATGTGTTGCGCAATGGCATGGACCCCTTGGCGTTCCTGCGTTACCTGAGCACGCTGGGGCGTTTGCTGCGCACCGTTACCTTGTTCGATGGGTTGCCGCCCATGACCGCCATGGACCCGGAAACCAACTACCTCGGGTTTGAACTCGCACTGGCCAGCGACGCGTCCCTGGAGGTCATCGATGGCGCCTTTGATTTTGTCCGCGAGGACGCGCTGGTTCGCATCCTTGCACCGAATGCCACGGTGCAGGCGTGTCGGACCCATCTCGACGGCTTGCCGGAAGATAACGCCACGCTGGTCGAGCTGCTGGTGCGTTGCGGCACATTGACCGAGGCCCAGGCCTTGCTCGTGACCCAGGACGCCGAGCAGGCACCGGTCGAAACGCGCAGCGAGCCTGATGTCCAGGAGTCGACAACGCCGCCGGTCAAGGCCGGCAAAAGCGCGGCGAGCAACGAAGGCAACCTGATTCGGGTCGATGCCGCCAAGCTGGACCAACTGATCAACCTGGTCGGTGAGCTGATCATTGCCGGCGCCGGCGCCAACCTGGTGGCGGTACGCAGTGGGATTGGCGAGATGATCGAATCCACCAGCCTGTTATCGCGGCTGGTCGAGGAAGTCCGCGACTCGGCGCTGACCCTGCGCATGGTGCAGATCGGCGCAACCTTCACGCGGTTCCAGCGTGTGGTGCGGGACGTCTCCAAAGAGTTGGGCAAGGACATCGTGCTGCACATCGGCGGCGGTGAGACCGAGCTGGACAAGACCGTCGTCGAACGCATTGGCGACCCGCTGACCCATTTGGTGCGCAATGCCATGGACCACGGCATCGAGCCTGCGTCGACGCGCCTCCAGCGGGGCAAGCCGGCCCAGGGCACGGTCCGCCTGAATGCCTATCACGAATCCGGCAGCATCGTGATCGAGGTGTCCGACGACGGCGGTGGCCTGGCCAAGGACAAGATCCTGGCCAAGGCCCGTGAGCGAGGTTTGGTGGGAGAGGGCCAGCAGCCGTCGGACAAAGACATTCTGAATCTGATTTTCGAGCCGGGATTCTCCACCGCCGACCAGGTCAGCAACCTGTCCGGCCGTGGCGTAGGCATGGACGTCGTGAAGCGCAATATCACGGCGTTGCGCGGCAGTGTCAGCCTCGAGAGCGAAGTCGGGCAGGGCACCACGGTGCGCATCCGCCTGCCGCTGACGCTGGCGATCATTGACGGTTTCCTGATCGGGGTGGGCAAGGCTTCTTACGTGATTCCGCTGAACATGGTGGAGGAGTGCATCGAGCTGGCACCTCAGCGGGGCACCGAAACCGGCTACCTGGACCTGCGGGGCGAGGTGCTGCCGATCCTGCGGCTGCGCGACATGTTTGATGTGCAAGAGCCTGGAGGCAACCGGGAAAACGTGGTCGTCGTGCAATACGCAGGTTTGCGTGCCGGCCTGGTGGTCGATCGCCTGCAGGGGGAGTTCCAAACCGTGATCAAGCCACTGGGCAAAGTGTTTGGTGATGCCCATGGGCTGGGCGGGTTCACCATCCTCGGAAGTGGAGCCGTTGCGCTGATCCTGGATATCCCGAATTTGCTAGGACAGGTTGCCAAGGAACCCCCCCATCGTTCGATCCCAAGCCCTTTATCGACTCATTGAAGCGTCATCAGGAGTGCCTCGCCATGACTGTTATCAGAAATATCATGTTGCTGGTTTTCACAGCCATGCTGGGTGTCTTCGTGTTGGGTGGCACCAGCCTGTACCTGGCCGGTGAAATCAATACGAGCGCCAGCTATGCCAACGTCAATACGGTGCCCAGCCTGTTGGAGATCGACCGCGCCGCCGCGGCCTTCACCGACCTGCACGCCTTGCAATGGCAACGCTTGAACGAGACCGACAAAAACAGCGTGCCGGCTTACGCGGCCAGCGTGGCGCAGGATTTCAGCGCCGTTGGCAAAGCCCTGGATCGCTATCAGGCCGAGTTGACCTCCGACGAGCACGATGCGGCGTTGTTGAAACAACTGCGCGGCCACTTGGCTGAGTTTGCGGCGTTGCAGACCCACTTCGACAAGCTCATCGATGACGGTGACCAGGCCTCGGCCCGTGCATTGATCGAGACCAGCCAGCCCCTGCAGACCGCCGTGCTCGCGGCGATCGGCGAGCTGCGTGAATACAACCTGGAACTGGGGCGCAAGGGCCAGGTGCTCGCCACCACCACCGAGAAGAACGCACGCACCCTCATCCTGCTGGTGAGCGGCCTGACCCTGGTGGCTACCCTGCTGATCGGTGTCTTGCTGGGGCGCAATCTGATGCGCCGGCTCGGGGCGGAACCTACCGTGGTGCAAGCCTATGCGGCACGCCTATCGGCCGGCGAATTGAATGCCAAGGCAACGCTCAAGGCGGGAGACACCACCAGCCTGATGGCGAGCATGCAGCAGTTGGGCGCGAACCTGCATGACTTGATCGTGGAGATGGACCGTATGTCCAGTGAGCACGACAAGGGCGAGATCGATGCACAGATCGATGCCGGCCGCTTTCATGGCAGTTACCGCTCCATGGCCCAGGGCATCAACGATATGGTCAACGGCCACATCGCGGTGAAGAAAAAAGCCATGGCCTGCATACGCGCCTTCGGTAACGGTGATCTGTCTGCGCCCCTGGAACAATTCCCCGGCAAAAAAGCCTTTATCAACGACAGCATCGAGCTGTTGCGCAGCAACATCCTGGCGCTGATCAATGAAATGCAGCACATGTCCAGCGAGCATGAAAAAGGTGACATTGACGTGATGATCGATGTCGAGCGCTTCGCGGGTTCGTACCGGGATATCGGCCAGGGCATCAATGACATGGTCAACGGCCATATCAACGTGAAGAAAAAGGCCATGGCCTGTATTCGCGCGTTCGGCGAAGGGGATTTGTCCGCGCCCCTGGAGCGTTTCCCCGGCAAGAAAGCCTTTATCAATGAAAACGTCGAGCAACTGCGCGCCAATATCCTGGCCCTTGTGGAAGATACCAGCGAGATCAGCGACAGTGCGCTGATCGGCAAGCTGGACACCCGCCCTGACGCCGCCCGGCACCAGGGCGATTTCCGCCGCATCATCCTCGGTATCAACGGTTCTCTGGACGCGATCATCGTACCGATCACCGAGGCCATGGAGGTGCTGTCGGCGATGGCCGCCGGCGACCTGACCCGCAACATTACCGGCGACTACCAGGGCAAGTTCCTGGAGCTGAAGCACTCGGTCAATGGCACCGTGGAAAAACTCTCGGAAATCATCGGCGAAGTGCGCGGCTCGGCGGACTCGCTGTCGAGTGCTTCGGAAGAGATTTCCGCCACCGCCCAAAGCATGGCCCAGTCGGCTTCCGAGCAGGCGGCATCGGTCGAACAGACCTCGGCGTCGATGGAGCAAATGTCAGCGTCCATTTCCCAGAACACCGAAAATGCCAAGGTCACCGACGGCATGGCGGGCAAAGCCAACAAGGAAGCCTCGGAAGGCGGTCGAGCCGTGAAGGACACCGTGGCGGCGATGAAAACCATCGCCGAAAAAATCGGCATCGTCGATTCCATTGCCTACCAGACCAACTTGCTGGCGCTCAACGCGGCAATCGAAGCGGCACGGGCCGGCGAGCATGGCAAAGGCTTTGCGGTGGTCGCGGCCGAAGTGCGCAAACTGGCGGAGCGCAGCCAGATTGCCGCACAGGAAATCAGTGAGGTGGCCAAGAACAGCGTGGCCTTGGCCGAACGGGCGGGCAACCTGCTGGACGAGATTGTGCCGTCGATTGCCAAGACCTCCGACCTGGTGCAGGAAATTGCGGCTGCCTCGGAAGAACAATCCATCGGTTCCGAACAAATCAACAGCGCGATGTCGCAGATGAGCCAACTGACCCAGCAAAACGCGTCGGCCTCCGAGGAGCTGGCGGCGACGGCCGAGGAAATGAGTGGCCAGGCCGAGCAGTTGCAGGAACTCATGGGGTTTTTCACCGTGCAAAGCAAACGTGCCGGGCGCAATGTCTCGATGCCCCAGATCAGCCGAGCCATGTCCACCCAGGACCTGGACAGTCGCTCCTCGGACGGCGGTTTCGTCCGCTTCGGGAGTTGACCCATGGGCACCTCAGCGGGCATGCAGGGCGCTGTCGAAGCTGCGTCGCCAGTGGATGAACCCTTGCAGTACCTGACCTTCCTGGCGGCCGAGGAGATGTACGCGGTCAATACCCTGAGCGTTCGTGAAATCATCGAATACAACCAGGTGACCAGCGTACCGATGATGCCGGAATTCCTGCGGGGGGTTATCAACCTGCGCGGCTCGGTGGTGCCGGTCGTGGACCTCAAGGCGCGTTTCGGCAAGGGCACGACGGTACTGGGCAGTCGCACCTGCATCGTCATCCTTGAGGCGGCGAAGGAGGGCGAATCCCAGGTCCTGGGGGTGGTGGTGGACTCGGTCAGCGAAGTGATCGAGATACTCGAGATCGATATCAAGCCCGCTCCGGCGTTCGGCAATCACATTCGCACCGACTTCATCGGGGGGATGACCAAGGTGCGAGGCGAGTTTGTCACGCTCCTGCAGATCGAGCATGTGCTGTGTGTCGATGAGATAGCCGGCCTGATCGCTGTCTAGGTATCTCCCCGGCGGATAGAGCTGTTGTGGTGAGCGGGCTTGCCCAGCGCCGGGGTGCGAAGCGCCCCTGATGAAGACGAAAACGTATGTGACCCGAGGTGAATCATGGCCCCACCCATCGACAGTCCAGGCAATGCCAGCGTCTCGAGCCCGAGCCAGTACCTCACCTTTGTGCTGGGGGAGGAGATGTTCGCCGTGGGCACGCTCAACGTTCGGGAAATCATCGAATACGGGCCGATCACCAGCGTGCCGTTGCTGCCTCCCAGCATACGTGGGGTGATTAACCTGCGTGGCGCGGCGGTGCCCGTGCTCGACCTGGGGGTGCGCTTTCGCGGCGAACGCTCGGTGCAGACTCCAAGGACCTGCGTTGTGATTATCGAGGTGCAGGCCAATGCCCAGCGCAAACCAGTGGGCATCATTGTCGATGCGGTCAGCGAGGTCCTGGAAATCGCCGACCAGGACATCGAGCCGTCGTTGAATTTCGGCACCGATGTCAGGGCCGACTTTTTACTGGGCATCGGCAAACTGGAGAGCGGTTTCGTGCTGTTGCTGGACATCGGTCGCGTGTTGTCCCTGGAACAGGTCGATGCGCTGGTCAACCTTGAGTCTTCGCTACCTTCGATCGCCTGAACAGGCTGGGGGAATGTCCTGGTGAACGTGATCCTCTCTGACGCCGAGTTCGTGCAGTTTCGTGACCTCATCTATCAAATCGCCGGCATCAGCCTGTCCGATGCCAAGAAACAGTTGGTGAGCGCTCGCCTGGCCAAGCGACTGCAGGTGTTCAAGCTCAATACCTACGGCGCTTACTACAAGGTGCTGATGAAGGACAGCGTGGAGTTGCAGGTAGCGGTGGACATGCTGACCACCAACGAGACCTACTTTTTCCGTGAGCCCAAGCATTTTGACTTCCTGCGCGATGTCGCGCTGCCCGAGCTGCGGGGCAGCGGGCCGTTGCGCATATGGAGTGGCGCCTGCTCGACCGGCGAAGAACCCTACACCCTGGCAATGGTCCTGGCGGACAACCTCGCCGGCCGGCCCTGGGAGATTGTCGCGTCGGACATCAGCAGCCGGGTATTGGAAAAAGCCCGCCTTGGGCGTTATCCCCTCGACGGCATACGCGGCATCCCCGAGGCGCTGTTGAACAAGTATTGCCTCAAGGGCGTGGGCGCCAACCACGGTTGTTTCATGGTCGACCCGGCGCTGGCGGCGAAGATCGATTTCCAGTCGATCAATCTGAATAACCCGCTGCCGAAGCTGGGGATGTTCGATGTGATCTTCCTGCGCAACGTGATGATCTATTTTGACAACGACACCAAAGTACAGGTGGTCAAGCGCCTGGTCAGTCACCTCAAACCGGGCGGGTACTTTCTGGTCAGCCATTCGGAGAGCCTCAACGGCATCACCGATCAGCTGCGGCTGGTCAAGCCTTCCATCTACCGGAGGCCGCATGCCTGACCGTCGACCGCCCAACGAGGTGTTCCTGAATCCCGGCGATTGGTTTTTCGGCTCGGGTGCGATTCGCCTGCGTACGGTGCTGGGATCGTGTGTTGCATTGGTGTTCTGGCATCCCCGGCGCTTGCTGGGGGGCATGTGTCACTACCTGCTGCCACAGCGCGCCGTGACCAAACAGGGCGTCCTGGATGGTCGCTACGGCAACGAAGCCTTTGAACTGTTGCTCGCTCGAATACAGTCGATCAAGGCCCTGCCGACGGAGTTCAGGATCAGCGTATTCGGCGGTGGCAACATGTTTCCCGGGCTTGTGCGCTCGGACAATGATTACGTCGGCCAGCGCAATGTCGAACAGGCCATGCGCCTGCTCGACCTGCATCAGTTGCGGTGTCAACACTTCCATGTGGAAGGCGTGGGTTATCGGACCATTGTGTTCGATCTGGCCAACGGCGAAATCGAACTCAACTACCTGGCCTTGAAGTGAACCCCCAGGAGCCCTCATGGAGAACGTGCGACATGAGCCTTATCAAAGTGCTGATCATTGATGATTCCGCCGTGGTGCGTCAGGTACTCACGGCGACCCTGGGGCAAGACCCCGCTATTGAGGTTATCGGCGCGGCGGCAGACCCGGTGTTCGCCATGGACAAAATGAACAAGCAATGGCCGGATGTGATTGTGTTGGATGTGGAGATGCCACGGATGGATGGCATCACGTTCCTCAAGAAGTTGATGGCCGAACACCCCACGCCCGTGGTCATCTGCTCCACGCTGACCGAAAAGGGTGCGGCCACCACCATGCAGGCGCTGGCGGCCGGCGCGGTCAGCATTGTGACCAAGCCACAACTCAACCTGCGCCAGTTTCTCACCGACAGTGCCGATGAATTGGCGGGGGCCGTCAAGGCCGCCGCGCGGGCCAACATGAAACGCATGGTGCCTTCCAGCGAACGCGCTCCCGCCAGGCTGACGGCCGACGTCATATTGCCGGCGGGCACCCAGGCAATGGCGCGCACCACCGAGAACATTGTCGCCATTGGGACGTCCACGGGCGGCACCCAAGCCCTGGAGTTGGTGTTGACCGCCTTGCCCAGGGTCTGTCCGGGCATCGTCATCGTGCAGCACATGCCCGAACACTTCACCGCCGCGTTTGCCGAGCGCCTCAATCGATTGTGCGAGATCGAGGTCAGGGAGGCGAAGAACGGTGACCGGGTTATCCCCGGTTGTGCACTGATTGCCCCCGGTGGCCGGCACATGGTGCTCAAGCGCAGCGGCGCCCAATACCTGGTGGAAATTGTCGACGGACCTCCGGTCAGCCGGCATCGACCTTCCGTTGATGTACTGTTTCGTTCGGTGGCCCGCAGTGCCGGGAGTAACGCGCTGGGGATCATCATGACGGGGATGGGCGACGATGGCGCCCGGGGCCTGAAGGAAATGCACGACAACGGCGCCCGCACCCTGGGCCAGGATGAAGAGTCCTGCGTGGTCTATGGCATGCCCAAGGAGGCGTTCAAGCTCGGTGCGGTGGAGCGTGAGGTGCCCCTTGAGCAGATCTCGGCGGCGATTCTGCAATCCATGCACCAGCGGCGCTGACGGTTCGGGGTTCTGTGCTGATTGATAAGGCGCTCCGGCAATCCGCCTCGGGCCAGCCTGGGGTTTCAGTATGGGTCATGGTGGGCTCAGGGCAGGGAATCAATGGCCTGTAACACCGCACAGGCGATGGTCTTCGTAATCGTTCGCCGCTGGGCGTTATCGAGCATCGGGCTTAACCAGGTGGGTAGACTGTTCAGCATGGGCAAGATGGCCGTGAGCGCGCCCTCGCGCAACGGCCCGCCCGGTGGATGGCCTGCCTGGCCGATCAAATCCATTATTTCCGACTCATAGGCACGCCTCAGGCGCTGGACGCTTGCCTGCATCGAGTCGCCCAGGCAATTGGCGTCCATGACCGCCAGCTTGAAGTGTCCGGTCATGTGTTCATGCAATTGAAGGTGACAGTCGATCAGTTGGGCCAGGCGTTGGTCGGGTGCCAATCGGCGATTCTTGATGCCGTGCACCTGGGACAACAGGGTTTGATACAGCTCCATCAGCAGTTCGTAAAGCAGCGCCTCCTTGCTTTCCACATGGTGATAGATCGCCCCCGGGCTTATGCCGACATGGGCGGCGAGTTCACGCATGCTGACCTGGTTGAAACTGCGCTCCTTGAATAACTCCGAGGCTTTGCGCTGGAAGTCTGATCGGTTCAGCACACGCTTTGCCCCGTATTGCACGCACGCCTGGCGCTCCGGCACGCCGGCCACGGGTTCATGCCCCCGGCGCCTGCTGCCGGGCAATTTCCTGATTGCGCAGGATAAAGCGCTGCAACTTGCCACTGGGGGTCTTGGGGAGTTGCTCGACGAACTCCACTTCCCGGGGATAGGCATGGGCGGCCAGGCGCTGCCGTACATGCAGGCGCAGTACTTCGGCCAGCTCGGCGCTGGGCTGGTACTGGCTGTCGAGCACGACAAAGGCTTTGATCAGCTCGGTGCGTTGCGGGTCGGGCTTGCCGATCACCGCCGCCTCGATCACCGCCGGGTGTTCGATCAGCGCGCTCTCGACGTCGAACGGCCCGACGCGGTAGCCGGACGTGGTGATCACATCATCGTTGCGGCCGACGAAGCTGATACTGCCGTCGTCATTCAGCTCCACACTGTCGCCGCTGAGGTAATAGCGCCCCACAAAGGCCCGGGTGGGCATGCCCAGGTAGCCGTCGAACCAGCACAGGGGCGAGCGTTCGCGATCCACCGCCAGGACGCCCGGCTGACCCGCCGGCAATTCCCGATGCGCGTCGTCCAGTACGACGATGCGGTAGCCGGGCACCGCATAACCCGCCGAGCCCTCACGGACCGGGTGACGCAAACCATGGTGATTGCACAACACCATGCCGATTTCCGTCTGGCCGTAATGATCGTGAATGGTCACGCCGAGTTGCTCGGCAAACCAGCGGATCACGTGTGGGTTGAGCGGCTCGCCGGCACTGCTGACGGCACGCAGGCGGCCGCGCACGGCGTCGGCGAACGCTGCCCCCTCGGCAATCAACAGGCGATAGGCCGTCGGGGAGCCGGCCAGATTGCTGACGGCGTACTTGGCAATGACTCGGCACGTACTCTCCACCGTAAAAGGGCCGTTGTAGAACAGCGTGGCATGACCACAGGCCAGCGGGCCGGTCACCGCGTAATACAGGCCATAGGCCCAGCCGGGATCGGCCAGGTTCCAGAAGCGGTCGTCCTGCTGCAGGCCAATGGAGTCGCGTATATAACCCTTGAAGGCGAGAATGGCGCGCAACGGCACTTCCAGAGGCTTGGCCGGCCCCGTGGTACCCGATGTGCACATCAACAGGAATGGCGCGCTGGCGTCCAGCAGTACCGGTTCGCACTCGACGTCTTGGCCGTCCAGGATGCTCCAGAACGGATAATCGCTGGGGTTCTGCGGGCCCCCGCCGGTTACGATCACGCTTGGGCAGTTGCCGATCTCATCCAGCTTGGGACGGTTCTGCGCATCCGTCACGATCCAGCGCGCGTTGGAGCAGCCCAATCGTTGCTCGATCGCCTTGGGACCAAATGCGGTGAAGAGCGGTTGATAGACCGCGCCCACCCGCCAGGTCCCCAAGATGGCAATCAGCAGTTCAACCGTGCGCGGCATCAGGCCGGCGACGCGGTCGCCCGGTTTTACCCCTTGCTCACGCAAGAAATGGCCGAAGCGGGCGGCGCTGGCCTGCAATTGGCTGAATGTGTATTGGGCGGCGCTGCCATCCTGTGCTTCGCAATACAACGCCACGGCGTCGTCGTGGGCGTGCCGGTCGCAGCATTCGACGCAGGCGTTCAGGGCAGTCAGGTCACCTTGCAAAGCCAGTTCGGCGGTCTGTTGGTAATTGAAGGATGTGGCCACAGCTTGATAATCACGCATAACGATACCTGGTTCTTATTGTTGGGTTTGTACGGCCAATAGTTGCGCTGCTCACGACTCGGCGCGGTGGCGCTAGCTGTCCATCATGTCGGCCGCTTGCTGGGTCGCCTGGCTGGTGCGGGTCGCCAGCTTGCGAACTTCATCGGCGACCACCGCGAACCCGCGTCCGGCGTCGCCAGCGCGGGCGGCTTCAATGGCGGCGTTCAAGGCCAACAGGTTGGTCTGGCTGGCGATGCCCTGGATGGTGGCGACAATGTGCGTCAGCTTGCGCAGGGTCTCCTGCATCACTCGGTGCTGGTGTTCCTGAGCCTCACGCATGCTGTTTTCTTCATGGTGGGCATGGATATCGGTGATGGCACCCACCACCCTTTGCGGGGAGCCGTCCTCTGCGCGTCGCGTCTGCCCACGGCCGCGAAACCAGCGGTAATTGCCACTGCTGTGCTTGAGCCGATAATCGACATCAAAGGGTGTTTTACCGCTGTGGTCTTCGACGTGGGCGACAAACGCCGCGATTGCCCGTGCGCTGTCGTCTGGATGCAAGCGTGAGGTCCAGCTTTCCAATGTGTTGGGAAATTCCTCAACCGTGGTGTACCCCAGCAGTCGCCGCATTTGCGAAGACCACCAGATGGTGTTGTTCGGGTTCGCCGGGTCACCCGCCACCACCTCAATGTCCCAGAGCCCGTCATGGAGCATTTCACGGGAAATCTCGAAGCGTGTGGCCGCCAGTTCGAGTGACTCTTCGTGCAGGCGCTGTTCATGAATGTCACGCAGGCTTCCGCCGATGGCGACCGGTACGCCTTGCGCATCGCGGCGCGCCACACCGCTGATCCTGCACCAACGATAGTCACCGTCTGATGCAAGGGCCATGCGTACGTCCAGCGCAAAGGGCGTTCGCCCGCTGCGATCAGCCAGGTGCCGGGCAAGCGCGTCAAGATGGCGTTGCCGGTCCGTCGCGTGCAGGTGCTCGTTCCAGCGGCCAAGTTGATCAATACCTTGGGTCGGGATCGACGCGGACCCTGTCCACTTCATAGCCCACTCCGGTGCGGGTGCAGCAACACCTGCCGGTTGCAGTTCCCAAAACAGTTCACCTGCGCCTTGGGCGATAAGTGCCCAGCGCGCCTCCTGCTCCTGTAAAAGCGCGTCGCGGCGGGCCAGGTGTTCGGTCAATTGGGTTGCTTCCAATGCCAGCGCGTGTGTCTGTGCTTTCAGGGCTCGCCGCTCTTGCAGCAATGTCTCGACGCCCGCCAGGATGCGTCGCAATAACGGGTTGCTCGACGACAGCGGTGTACTCGCCTGGTCAGGCTCATCCAGTCTGTCGGCAAGCGGAGCCAATACCCAGCGGTTGGTTCGGCTGAAAAAGAGCATGGGGCACCTCTATCTCGGATCAAATGGGGGCAATCGCCATGGGCTGTGTGGGTATGCGGGCAAGGGCCCGCTGGTCAAAGGCGGTCGCCCCCGGCAGTGCCTGCCAGGCCAGTGGGCCGGCGGCGATTTCCTGGGCGCTCAGCAGGCAGTGGTCGAGCTCGCGCTGTAACGCGTCGGTGTCGAGGCCCTGGCCGATAAACACCAACTCCTGCCGGCAGTCGCCGACCACGCTGTCCCATTTGGCCCTGATGCCCTGCAGCCGGTATTCGTCCCGGGGCCATTGCGACGGCTCGATGAAGTTCCACCAGCGCCCGACATAGTCCCACTGGAACCGCTTGCCGCTTTGCACCAGCAGGCCGGTTTCCAGGTGGCGGCTGGCGAGCCAGAAGTAACCTTTGCTGCGCAGCAATCGCCCGTTGCTCCAGGGCTGCTGGAGAAAGTCGAGCAACCGTTGCGGGTGGAAAGGCGCGCGCTCGCGGTACACCCAGGACGTCACGCCATAGGTGTCCGACTCGGAGGCCGGCGCGTCTGCCGCCTCCATTTTCCGCATCCAGCCCGGCGACGCTGCGAGGCTGGGTAAATCAAACAGATGGGTGCCGAGGAGGCTGGCTGACGGGATGTTACCGTGGGCCATCGGCATGATCCGCGCCGCCGGGTTAAGCCCCTTGAGGATCGCCTGCACGGCCTGGTACTGCGCAGCATCGATGAGGTCCAGCTTGTTGACGAGAATGACGTTGGCGTACTCCACCTGTTCGATCAGCAGATCGGCCAGGTGGCGCTTGGGTGCGTCTGGCGTGGCGTCGTCGCGATCAACGGTGTCCGGCGATTCGAGCAGTTCCTGGAAGCGACTGCCATCGACCACCGTCACCAAGGTGTCCAGGCGCGCCAGTTCGCTGAGGCTGAAGCCATCAGCGTCAAGGAAGGCGAACGTCTCCGCGACCGGCATCGGCTCGGAGATCCCCGTGGATTCGATCAGCAGGTAATCGAAACGCTGCTGGCGTGCGAGCATACTGATCTGCTCGAGCAAATCGGCGCGCAGGGTGCAGCAGATACACCCGTTGCTCATCTCGATCAGCTCATCGCGACCACGGTGCAGCGCGACATCGCGCTGCACTTCTTCGGCATCGATATTGACTTCGCTCATGTCATTGACGATGACGGCCACGCGCAGGCCTTCGCGATTGCGCAGGATGTGGTTGAGCAGGGTGGTCTTGCCGGCGCCGAGGAAGCCCGAAAGGACCGTCACCGGCAGTCGGCTTGCCTGGGCGCCGTCTGTCATGGGTTCACCGCGCGCGGGCCGGCGGCCTTGTCCAGGTAGCTTTCGAACAGGTCGACCACCACAAAACCCTCATCGGCGGCATCTCCCCACAGGTCCTTCACGGCGAACTCGACGTGGTAGGTGGGTTGATGGGCTGCGCTTACATCGCCATGGCCGATTGCGTCGGGGAACGGCCATTTCTCTGACGTGCGGTGCAGGACCACGCCTTCCTTGCCGCGCACGTAGGCGGGCATGCGGATGTGCCCAGCCACATATTCGTCTCGCACCACCACCCGATCCCCCACCTCGAAGGGCGGCCGCCCCGTGATCGCCGGGCGGCCCTCGGCATGGGCGGGATTCGCCAGCTTGAAGTGGGAGCCCAAGGCCTGATCAAGCTCCGCCTGGGTGATCACGCCGGTTTCGACCAGCAGGGTGGCGGTCGCGATGACGTAGCGTTCGTAGTACTGGGTGCCGACATGCTGGCGCACATCCAGGCGTTCGACGGCGTGACGCACTTCGTCCACGCTGAACTTTTTCAAGTGGTCGGCACCGATGAACATCAAGCTGTAGGCCAGATGCTCCCAGTCCTGCTTGAACACCTGTTTGTAGCTCAGGCTGTTGATGGTGTGAGGGACTTTTCCAAAGCCTTGGAAACCGCCGAGATCGTGAAAGCCATCCATAATCAAAACTCCGGGAGTGAACGATGATGAGGTGTTGTTTTCAGCCCACGCGGGGCAGGGCGACGCCGATCAGCACGTCTTTGGTCACCAGCGCTTGAAGCTGCTCTTCGCTCATGTGTTCTGAGCCTTCCGGCCTGACCGGCAGCACCAGGTAGCGGCTTTCGGCGCTGGTGTCCCAGACCTTGACCACCATGTTCCGGGGCAACTCCGTCCCCAGCTCGCGCAGTACCGTGCGCCCCTCCCGGACCAGGCGTGCGCGGAACTCGAAACCCTTGTACCACTCCGGTGGCAGGCCGAGGACCGGCCAGTTGGTGCAGGAGCACAGGCTGCAGACAATCACGTTCTTCAGCGTCGGCGTATCCTCCAGGGCGACGATGTATTCGCCCTGGGGGCCGGTGTAGCCGAACTGGGCGCAGGCCGCCGTGCCGTCCTTGAGCAACAGTGCCCGGAACTGCGGATCGACCCACGCCTTGGCCACCACACGGGCGCCGTTCTCGGGGCTCCAGCCGTGCTCCATCAATTGCGTGAGCTGCTCGACATAGCCCTCCGGGATGAGTTCCTTGCTCTTGAGGACTTGAAACAATGCCCAGGCTCTTTCGCCGGGCGTTGAAGTAGCTGTACTCATGGGGTCACTCCTATCAGTCAACACGGTGGTAAAAGTCATTGGATTTCTTATTGTTCTACGGGCGCCGGCGGCGCCCGTAGATGGCTCAGAGCGTGCGCCAGTCCACGGAGGCTTCAAACGCCGCCGCAGCCTGGTAAAGGGTGCCTTCGGCATAGTGTCTGGCGACCAGCATCAGCCCGACGGGCAGGCCGTCGACCCGCCCGCATGGAATCGACAGGGCGGGATGCCCGGTGATGTCCTGTGGCGCGGTGTTGCCGATCATCTCCAGCGCGCGCGCCACGTACTCAGTGATCGAGCAATCCGTCGGTGGATGGGGTTGGGCAATGATCGGCGTGGTCGGCATCACCAGCAGGTCGTAGGTCTGCAGCGCCTTGTCATAGCCCTGCCGGGCGAAGCGCGCGAGGTTTTGCGCCTTGGCGTAATAACGTCCGTTGTAGTGGTTCAGCCCGTATTGGCCGACGAACATGCACAGCTTGAGCGACGCGGACAATTGGTCGGCCTGCTCGCGCCAGCCGACCTGTTTGTCCAGCAGGCCGACATCGTAGAGGCCTTTCCAGTTAAAGCCCGCGCCGTTGCCATGCATCATCTGCATGGTCAAGCCTTCGCAGCCGATGGGGTGCCACAACGAGCCCGCCAGGTTGTGCTCGGGAACGGACACCGCCTCGACCTGCGCGCCCAACGCCTCGAGACGGGCGATGGCGTCACGCACTTTCTCGGCGACGCGAGGGTCCTGGTTGGCCAGTGCGAAGCCCTCTTGCAACACACCGATTTTGAGCCCGCGCACGCCCCTCGTCAGGTAGCTGTGATAGTCGTCGACTTGCGGCGCAGCCTGGCGCGGGTCAAGCCCATCCGCGCCGGCCATGGCTTGCAGCATCAGCGCGTTGTCGCGCACGTTGGCGGTAATGGGGCCGACATGATCGATCGTGGCTTCAATCGCCATGACCCCGGAGTAGGGCACCAGGCCGTGGGTCGGCTTCATGCCGTAGGTGCCGCAGAAGGACGACGGGATTCGGATGGACCCGCCTTGATCTCCGCCAACGGCCATGTCCACCTCTCCGGCCGCGACCAACGCCGCACTGCCCGAGGAAGAACCGCCGGCGGCGTAACCGTGACGATGGGGGTTGTGCACGGGGGCAGGGTCAGAGGTGTGACTGCCGCCGGACAAACAGTAATGTTCACAGGTGGCCTTGCCCAGGATCGTCGCCCCGGCATCCAGCAGGCGCGTGACCACGGTGGCGTCGAATGACGGCACGAAACCGGCCAGGGGCGCGGCGCCATTCATGAGCGGCACGCCTGCCAGGGCGATGTTGTCTTTCAGCGCGACGGTTTTGCCGGCCAGCAGGCCCTCCCGGGCCCCGTTCACTTCAGCCCGGTAGTACCAGGCGTTCAACGGGTTTTCCTTGTCCGAGGGCCGATAGCCCGAACTGCGCTCGTAGCGTACGGGCGGAACGAAATCAGGCAGCTCATCGACCAGGTCGTACGCGTCGAAACTCGGTTGCATCAGGTCCAGGTACTGCGCTGCCTGCTCTGGCGTCAGCTGCATGTGCAACTGGGTGGCGAGGTCCTGCAGTTGATCAAGCGTGGGTCGAATAATGGCCATGATTTTCCTTGATTTCATCGATGATCGGCGGGAAGACTTGAGGCTGTTCAAACACTTCCAGCACTGTCGGGGTCGGATCATTCCGGGTCGTAATGGAGAACAAATTAGGCCTCTTTTGCCACTGCGGCTTTGTTGAACAGGACACTCGCTTGGCTGAACAGGACAGCTCAGCGCGGTGCCACTTCATGGTCAGATGCCTGTCAAAAAGTGGCCCCGACCCCATGCGCTAGAGATGAGGGCCAAAAAATAATCGGGACGAATGGGGCGGTGCCGGGTGTCAGCTTTGCGCGACACCTGCATCACGCAACATGCCGGTCTGCGGGTGGCAGTTGATGTACTCGAACAGCTGGCTCCTGGCGTCCGAGACCGACACTTCGTGGTACAGCCGCAACTTCACCAGGCCGGCCGCCACACGGAAGAAGGTGACGAAGATGCGCAGGTGGGTGGGATGGGATTCGGCCCAGCGTTCCAGTTTCTCGACCGAACGCCAGTGGCCGATGTTGTAGCTCATGTCGAGGAAGTTGCCGTCGAGGTCGATGTTGCGCACGAAGCGATTGCTGTAGCAGCCCAGGGGCGCACCGTTATCGCGCAGGAAATCCATGCCGTCCTGCAATGTCGGCAAGATTTCGTCGAGGTACAGCGAGCGCTCGTCAGCCTCGGCGTCAGCCCAATCCTGGCCGGAGCGAATCAGCGCGATGTTGTCATGGCCCATGACGACGACACGGCCACCTTTGGCCGGGTCGCCCAGTACCACCTTCAGTTCGCCCGTGGGGCTCATCCAGTCGGTCTGGGACGCCGGGAAGCGATCACGCATCGAGCCCCAGTAACCGTGCTCTTCGATCTCGCCGCTGGTGGTGTCCATGATCGCGCCCACCCCCGGCAACTGCGTCTGGAACGCATAGAGGGTTTCGAACTGCTCGGCACGCGGCGCGGTGATTTCGCGAAAATAACCCAGGCCGTCGTTCAGGCGATCCGGCGATGCCCACCAGTCATTGACGGGCGGCGATCGCAACCAGCGGCAATAGGCTGCGGCGTCCTTCCAGTAGCCGACGATCATCAGGTTGTCGTAGCCACTGTTGTCCGTGTGATGGGTCAAGTCGTGGGTCTGCGGGCCGTCGGGCAGGCTGAAGCTGCCGACGATGTCGCGCATGGCTTTAAGGGCACGCTCACGCTGCGCCTCACCGCGAAACTGCACGCCCAGGTAGGCCATCGCTACCTGCTTCAATTGTTCGCCAGCGCGGCCGACCCACATAGGGAAGGGCGGCTGGTAGTCCTCGGGCACCCGGCGGGACAACGTCCGTGGGCATCTAAGGTGTTTGTCGATCGCAGATTCCATGGGCGGCTCCTTGTTTTTTTCAGGTTCAGGCGTAGCGGGCTGGACAGGCTGTGAGGTCATAGTCAGGCAGGTACGAACCGCCTCGCTTTGTTCGCCAGGACAACCGTTTGGTTGGAAAAGACAGATGCCCGATGCCAGGGCTCAGGCGCGATAAAGAGGGCTGGGCGTGGTCTGAATTTTGCTTTCCAAGATCGACCGGCAGCGTGTCGCTGCTTCAAGTCGTTGCATTAAGGTGAGTGCCATGGCTCAGAACAATCACTATTCCACCCTTGCCGTTTCGCAACCGCGTCGCTTCGATTACTGGAAAGAAGTGGTGTGTCGCCATTGTCTTATGGCTGACAGCAAACCCTCGACCCAGAGCGATTTCAACGGAACGCTCCAGGTCTCCGGCGTAGGGGCGTTGGATGTCTCCAGGCTGTCGTCCCCGCTGCACCATTGGGTCCGTTCCGAGCGGCATTTACGCAGTGGCCCCGCCGACGACCTGTGGCTGGGCTTTACCCTCAATGGGTATGGCGAACTTGAGCAAGAGGGGCGCAAGGCCACACTGGGTGCGGGTAATTTGTTCCTTTATGACGCAACCCGACCGTTCCGATTCAGCCTGGGGGGGAGCGAAAACCACTTGATGCGTATCCCTCGGCAGTTGCTGACCGAGCGGTTGCCGCGTGTGGCGGAATGCACCGCAATGGTGCTGGATGACCGCCGCCCTGGCGTGGTGCCGCTGCGCGAGATGCTGCGCCAGATGGCGAACACTCCCGTGCTTCTGGAGGATGGAGGCATTTGCAATCGTTACTCCAACACGATAATCGACCTGCTCGTGATCAGCCTGGAACTCCAGGACCTGAAGACCACTCACCAGGAGCTGGATCTGTATGCGCGGATAATGACCTACATCCAGCACCACTTGAGCGACCGAGAACTGTCGATCGAACTGATCGCCCAAGCCCACCACGTGTCCACCCGCACGGTGACCCGTGCATTCGCCCGTCATCAGAAAAGCCCGGTCGCGGAGATCTGGAAAGAACGGCTGAATGCCAGTCGCGCGGCTATCGAGTGCGGCCAGGTGCGCAGCGTTTCCCAAGCCGCACTGGATTTCGGTTTTTCCGATTTCTCCCACTTCAGCCATGCTTTTCGCAAGGCGTTTGGGGTTGCGCCGCACACGCTCTTGACGCGCAACTGATGGGCCCCCCAAAAAAAAGGCGGGGGTTATTGGCGTCCTGCTCGATAAAATGGACGAGATGAAAGGGTCAAGTTGCTAGCGATCCCCCTGCCGATTCAAGCCCGAGTCCCGGCCGACGCAGCCTCGCCAGGGCTCGGCAGCTACGGATTTGACAGGCGTCAAGGTGCTCCCACCTCAGGAATGCTCGATCACCATCACTGCCGTGGTGTCCGCCTCAAGTGCCTCGAACACATGCGGCACATTCGCCAGGTAGCTGATGTAGTCGCCGGCGTTGAGCAACACCGGGCCACTCGCCGGGCCGATACGTGCACTGCCACTGCACAGCACCACATGCTCTACGGTGCCCTGCGGGTGAGGCTGAGACAGACGAACTTCGCCGGGCTGCACCTTGAGTCGGTAGATGTCGCGCTGTACGCCAGCCGGGCAATCGGCAAGCAGGGTCGCTGCGTAATGGGCCGTCTCGGCATAGGCGGTCATGCCCTCGTTGGCGCGAATCACCCGCAGGGCCTGCCGGGGTTGCTCGAAGAACCGGGTGACTTGCAAGCCCATGGCCATCGCCAGCGACCACAAGGTTTCGATGCTGGGGTTACCGATGCCCGACTCCAATTGAGACAAGGTCGACTTCGCTAGCCCGGCGCGCTTCGCCAGCTCGGTCAAGGAAAGCCCGGCGGCCAGGCGCTCGCGCTTGATTGACAGCGCCAGCAGATCGATTCGAGTCAGATTATTTTTCGGTAGGTCGTTCGTTATATCGGTCATTTGTTTTATAAACCATCCATAAATGGGTTGACGCTCTTGGGTACCATGTTCAGTATATCGGCCATACGTTCATTATAAAGTTGTATTTGCCAGCCTATTTCCCCGCGAACGGTGGCTTGGGCCATGGCGATGTCGATAGCAAGGAAGCCGTGAGTGATGAAGTCGCAAACCCGTGGGACGCTCGAAATGATCTCGGCCATGGTCATCTCCGGCACAGTCGGCTGGTTCGTCGTTATGTCGGGGCAGGGCCCGGAGGCGGTGGTGTTCTGGCGTTGCCTGTTCGGCGCCCTGGCGATGCTGGTCGCGTGCCTGGCGCTTGGGGTGCTGCGTCGCTCCCGGATCACTGCCCGGCAATTCCTTCTGGTGTGCCTGGGCGGGGTGGCGTTGGTCCTCAACTGGGTGCTGCTGTTCGGTGCCTACACCCATTCCTCCATTGCCATTGCCACGGTGGTCTACCACGTTCAGCCGTTCATGCTGGTTGGCCTGGGTGTGCTGTTTTTTGCCGAACGCCTCAGCATCGCCAAGGTCGGCTGGCTGCTGTTGGCCTTCGCCGGGCTGATGCTGATTGTGTCCGCCAAGGGCCGTGGGCAGGCCACCGGTGCCGACTACGTGCTGGGTGTCTGCCTGGCCCTGGCTTCAGCCTTCTTCTATGCCGTGGCGGCGGCGATCACCAAGCGTCTCAAGGATTTGCCCGCGCACCTGATCGTGCTGATCCAGATGGTGGTCGGCGTGCTGGTGCTGGCACCGTTCGTGGACTTCACTGGGGGCGAAACGCTCAAGGGCGCCTGGACTTACCTGATCATTATCGGGGTGGTCCATACCGGGCTGATGTCGACCCTGTTGTACAGCGCCATCCAGAAAATCCCCACGGCGCTGGTCGGGGCGCTGTCGTTCATCTATCCGATTGTCGCCATCCTGGTCGACTGGGTAGCCTTCGCCCATCCCCTCAGCACCCTGCAGGTGATGGGCGCAGGCGCGATCCTGCTGGCGGCGGCGGGCATGAATTTTGGCTGGTCGCTGGGCCGCGCGGGGCGTCAGGACGTGACCTAAGGTCGGGCGCCCAACCGCCATCGAGTCAAAAGACGTCACGCCAACCACTGGCGACGACGCGCCTGGGAAGAACATCGATGAATACGCGTGGTTCTGGTGTCACGGCCTGTCATAATCCGGGGCGCGCCTGGATCCGGGAGCGAGTGGCGCAGTGACCCGCCCATCTCCATGGCTCTCGGCCGTCCGGCCTGATTTCACCCCCCTCAAGGAGTCCGTGCCATTCATGGTGCTGTTCAATCGATTGAGCGCGTTTTCGACCCAGGCGCGCAGGGCACTGGGGCTGGTGTGGGAAACCTCGCGGCCACTGTTCACGGGGCTGTTGCTGGCGACGATTGTCGCCGGACTGCTGCCCGCACTGGCCGCCTGGATTGGACAGCGCATCGTTGATGGCGTGGTCCACGCCATGCAGGTTCATGCGGCCGGCAGCCAGGCCCCCGTGTGGCCGGTGATGCGCTACGTGCTGGCCGAGGCCGGTGTGCTGGCTTTGTTGGCGGCGGCGCAACGGGCGCTGTCGATGCAGCAGTCGCTGTTGCGGGTGAAGCTGGGCGTGAAGGTCAACCTGATGGTCCTGGAGAAAGCCCAGACCCTTTCGCTGCTGCAATTTGAAGACGCCGAGTTCTACGACAAGCTGGTGCGCGTGCGCCAGGGGGCTTCGACACGCCCGCTGAGCCTGGTCACCAAAGGACTGGGGTTGGTGCAGAACCTCATTTCGCTGGTCAGCTTTGCAGTCCTGCTGGTGCACTTTTCGCCGTGGGCCCTGTTGATTCTGGTGGTCGGTGCGTTGCCGGTGTTTTTCGCCGAGACGCATTTTTCCGGCAATGCGTTCCGCCTGTTCCACCGGCGTGCACCGGAGACGCGCCGGCAGAACTACCTGGAATCCTTGCTCTCCCACGAGTCCCATGCCAAGGAGGTCAAGCTGTTTGGCCTGGCACCGCTGTTCCTCCAGCGCTATCGCGACAACGCTCAGCGCTTGTATACGGAGGACCGCCAATTGACGCTGCGCCGCGACGCCTGGGGCTTTGCATTGGGCCTGCTGGGCACCGCAGCGTTTTACCTGGCCTACGCCTGGGTGGTACTCGACACCGTGCGTGGCCAGACGAGCCTGGGCCAGATGACCATGTACATCGTGCTGTTCAAGCAGGGGCAGGCCGCAATCACCGCCAGCCTCAGCGCCATTGCCGGGCTGTACGACGACAGCCTGTTCCTCTCGGACCTGTATGAATACCTTGAAACCCCCGTGATCACGCCGCGCGGCCGGCTCACCGAGGGCGCGCGCCCTGGCGATGGCCTGCGCTGCGAGCAGGTGGGGTTCACCTACCCAGGCGCCGGATCCGCCGCGCTGCGCAATATCAGCCTGCACCTGGCACCGGGGAAAAGCCTGGCCCTGGTGGGTGAAAATGGTTCCGGCAAGACCAGCCTGATCAAACTGCTGACCCGTCTGTATACCCCGGATGAAGGCCGCATCCTGCTGGATGGCAGCGACCTGCAGGAATGGGACGAACACACCCTGCGCCAGCGCATCGGCGTTATTTTCCAGGACTACATCCGCTACCAGATGAGTGTCGGCGAGAACCTCGGCGTGGGGGACGTCGATGCCCTGGACGACCAGGCCCGCTGGCGCAGCGCTGCCACTCAAGGCGTGGCGGCGGAATTTATCGAGCGCTTGAGCCATACCTATTCAACCCAGCTGGGACGCTGGTTTGGAGGCCAGGAACTGTCCGGGGGGCAGTGGCAGAAAGTGGCCTTGTCGCGGGCGTACATGCGTCAGGATGCCGATCTGCTGATCCTCGATGAACCCACTGCCGCGCTGGATGCCGGGGCTGAAGCGGCGGTGTTCGAGCACTTCCGTGAGCATGCCAGGGGCCGCATGACCCTGCTGATTTCCCACCGTTTTTCCAGTGTGCGCAGTGCGGATCACATTATTGTGTTGGAACGCGGGCAGATTCTGGAGGAGGGCAGCCATAACCAGCTGATGGCTGCGGGTGGACGTTATGCCGAGCTGTTCGACGTTCAGGCGCGGGGCTATCGCTAGAAGACCCAGCGCCGCGTGTCTGCCGATCCCTTCAAATGACCTGTACAGATCGTTATTTGGCAGGGCCGGATTTGAATACGCCGCTGAGGACAAACGCATAGCGTTCCGGACGGATAAAGAAGGTGGTGCGGTCGCAGCAACGGCCGTCGGCAAAGTAAGAACTGCGCTCCATCACCAGCAGCGCGGCACCGCGTTTGACGTGCAGGGTGCTGGCCAGGCTTGCATCGGCTGCTTGCGCACGGATGGCCAGGTCGGCACGGGTGACGGCCTGGCCGGTGATCGATTCCAGGATCGAGTAGATTGGTTGATGCTCGACGTCTGTCCAGACCACGCCGGCCAACTCGGCCGGTAGATGGCTGCGGCCCAGGGCGATGGGCTCATCATCCACGAAATGCAGGCGCTCCAGCAGCAGGCAATCGTGGGCGCCTTCAAACAACGCCATCAAGGCTTCCGGAACGGGCTGCAGCGTGTGGCTGATCACCTGCATGCTCGGTTTGAGCCCTTGCAATAACAAGGCTTCATGGAAACTGCGCAACGCATCCAGGCCATGCCGAACCTGCTTCGCGGCGACGAACGTGCCCTTGCCTTGCTTGCGCTCCACCACGCCGTCGTCGCTGAGCTTGCCCACCGCCAGGCGCACCGTGACGCGACTCACACCAAAGCGTTCGCCCAGTTCGGCTTCTGACGGCAGTTTGCCGGTGGGTTCGAAATCGCCGCGCTGAATCTCTTCCAGCAAACGATGGGCGATCTGTTCGTAGAGCGAGGTGGTGCTGTCGCGCAGAATGGACGTGGACACGGTCGGCTTCCAGGGGCCTCGGAGTGGGGCGGTGCGCCTTCACTTCTAAGGTTATAAAAATAGGTTATTGGGACAACTTGTATTAATACGTATTATGTCAGGCATTCCCATTGTAAACGACCTGACGATACTTGCCATGCCCGACTCCTTGCCTTACGCACCACCGCAAGCCGACGCCCTGACGGTCGATCACATCAGTTTCAGCTACCCCAACGGCCATCGGGTGTTCAACGCGTTCAGCCTGAATGCCAAGCCGGGCGAATTCGTCGCGATCCTCGGGCCGTCGGGCTGCGGAAAAACCACGTTGCTGAATCTGTTGTCGGGTTTTCAGCAACCCCAGAGCGGCCGGATCAGCATCAACCAGACCGCCGTGCGCCCGGAGCGCTCGGAGTTGGGGTATGTGTTTCAGGCGCCGCAGTTGTTTCCCTGGTTGAGCGCGCTGGAGAACGTGCGTTTCGGCCTGCGGATGACGGCGCAGCTCAGCGAGGCGCAACAGCGTGCCCAGGCGTTGCAGTATTTGCGCCTGGTCGGCCTGGAGAACGCTGCACAGCGCTTGCCCCATCAGCTGTCGGGCGGCATGCAGCAGCGCGTCTCCCTGGCCAGGACCTTGGCATTGGAGCCCAGCGTATTGCTGATGGACGAACCCTTCGCCGCGCTGGATGCCATCAGCCGCAACAACATGAATGAAGAGACGCTGCGGATCTGGGCCGAGCTGGGTCAGACGGTGCTGTTCATCACCCACGACATCGACGAAGCGGTGTTCCTGGCCGACCGGGTCATCGTGCTCAACATCGCCCCCGGCGGTATCCATAGCGAACTGGATATCCATTTGCCGCGCCCGCGTTCCAACCTGAAAACCCGTCGCCTGCCGGCCTTTCTCGATTACCGCAATGAGCTGATGGAGCGCATTTCCCAGGTCATGGGCGCGGCCGAAGCCATCCCTAACCCCACCTGCCAACCCGAGTTAACCCCATGATCAAACGTTCGCTGCTTGCTCTTTCCTTGTCTGTTGCCGCCTTGGCAAGCAGCACAGGTGCCGTGGCCGCTGAAGAGAAACCCCTGCGCGTGGGGTATGTGTTCGCCATGGCCAACGCCCCGGCGCTGATCGCCGACAAGCAGGGTTACTACCGCGAGGAAGGCTTGAATGTCGACCTCAAGGCCTTGGGCGATGGCCCGGTGATCCAACAGGCGCTGGCCGCCAATGAGCTGGACGTGGCCTATGTCGGCACGCCGCCGGTGTACCAATGGTTCTCCCGAGGCTTGCAAAGCCGGATTCTGGCCAAGGTCAATTACGGTCAGGCGGCGGTGATTGTCGATGCAAATAGCCAGATCAACAGCCTGGAGCAGCTCAAGGGCAAAAAGCTTGCCGGGGTCAAGAAGGGCAGTGGCATGGACGTGTTGTTGCGCGGCTATGTGCTGAAAGAAAAAGCCGGGCTCAACCCGGACAAGGACCTCGACATCATCGACATGCCACCCGGCAACATGAACGCGGCGCTGGAGCGCGGTATCGTCGACGCGGCGTTTTCCTGGGAACCCTTTGTCAGCCAATCGTTGCTGCGCGGGTCGAGCCGGATTCTGCTCGACGTCAACCAGGCGCTGCCGAACTACCCGTGGTACGTGGTGATCGCGCTGCCCAAAACCTTGCAGGAGCGACCGGACGACGTGGTCAAGCTGCTGCGTGCGCACCGCAAGGCCATCGCGTTCCTCAACGAGCATCCCGACGAGTCGAATCGCATCATCGCCGAGGCGTTCAAGCTTGAAGCGGTCCAGGGGCCTGACGGCAAGACCATTGCCCCGGAGGCCATCGTCGCCCAGGCGCGCACGCGATTGGGCTGGTCGGCGGACTTGCAGCCTGCGGATATCCAATTCATCCAGCGCCTGATGAATTATTCCCACGACCTGGGCTTTATCGACACCACGCTCAAGACCGAGCAGATCGTGGATACCGCCTACCTGGAAAAAGCCTCGCGCTGAGTCTGAGCCTGTCATGTCCTTGCCAAAACCTAATTGGGGATGGGCTTCGCTGCCATTCCTGCTGTTGATCTGGATGGCCCTGGCCAGCCGCTTTCCCACCTACATCCTGCCGCAGCCCTGGGATGTGGCGCGCGAAGCGCTGCGTTGGCTCAGCGACAGTTCGCTGTGGCAGCACCTCAGGGCGAGCGTCCTGGAGGAAGTCGGCGGCTTCTGTGCGGCGGTGCTTGTCGCGATTGTGCTGGGCACGGCCGGCGGCTTGTCTTCGCGCTTTCGCGATTTCATCTCGCCGCTCAACAGCCTGTTCATGGCGATCCCGCCGATTGCCTGGGCGCCGCTGATCATGATCATTTTCGGCCTGGGCTATGTCTCCATCGTGCTGGTGATTTTCATTGCCGCGATGTTCCCCATGGCGGTGACCATCCAGGAAGGCGTGCAGAGCATTCGCAGTGGCGAAGTCCGCGCGGCGCGCACCTTGGGTGCCAACCCCTGGCAATTGCTGGCCCACGTTTACCTGCCGGCCTCATTGCCCTTCGTGACGGCGGCCTTGCGCATCGGTTTCAGTCAGGGCTGGCGGGCACTGGTCGCCGCAGAAATGATCGGCGCCTCCCAGGGCATCGGCTGGATGGTCTCCACCGGCGGGCAGATCGGCAACAGCAGCCAGGTGCTGCTGGGCATCGTGCTGATCGGCCTGATTGCCTGGCTGATGGAGAGTCTTGTGTTCCGGCGCATCGAGCGTCACTACCAGAAATGGCGCGTGCAGTAAGCATCGTCCTTTGCCTTCGAACCCTTTCAAACCTTCAGTGGACCACTGCACGAGGTGTCATGTGAGTAACGTATTCGATCCCCGCGAAGCCGGGCATTACATCGCCCCCCAAGGCCTCTACGAACGCAACAAGCAACGCCCGTTCCTCGGCAGCATCGACTGTGATCGGTACACGCTGATTGCCGGGCAATGGGATGAAATCACCCTGGTCTACGAGGTCGGCGGCAGCGGCCTGGCGGATGGCGCCTGGTTGAAACTGGCGTTCAAGTTCTACTCCGATTGGGCACTGTTCCAGACCTCGAACCCGGCCGGCCCCAACTACGTCAGCGCCGAGTACCAGGCGGGCGAGTTGGTCCCCGGGCAGAGCCAGGCCACCGTGCAGCACCTGAAAGTGCGCTTCGACCAGAAGGGTCACGAACGGCCGTTCCAGAAAGCGATCATCATTGACATCATCGACGGCTACCTGAATCCCGGCGACAAAATCACTATTCGCCTGGGTGACCGTCGCCAGGGCGGGGCGGGCACGCGGGTGCAGAGTTTCGTCGAGAAAGACTTCCGTTTCCGGCTGTTTATCGACCCCTTGGGCAGCTCGAAATTTGCCGAGGTGCCCGGCGATCCGTTGCTGAACATCGTGCCGGGACCGGCGCAGAGTGTGCAGCTGATTGTGCCGCGCCTGGTCGGCGCCGGTGAGGCGTTCGACGTGCTGCTGCGAGTCGACGATGCCTGGGGCAACACGTGCCGCAACCTGCCGCTCAACGGGGTACTGACCCTGGTTGATCCGGAAGGCGGCGAGCGCCAGCAAGGGTTTACCCTGGCCAATGAAGGGTGGGCGACGGTGCGGCTCGAGGGGTTTGACCTCGGGGCGGTGGGCGAGTGGCGTTTGTCCGCCGAGGTGCAGGCGCCCGGCGTGCGTGGCGCCCAGGCCTTCGTGACGGTTGACCCGGCCGGCAGCGCATTGCGCCCGCTGTACGCCGACCTGCATGTGCACTCCGATGACACCGTGGGCACCAACGACACGCTCTACAACCTCAGCTACGGCCGCGATGTCGCCGGCCTCGATGTGCTCGGCTACACCGCCAACGACTTCAATATCACCGAGCAACGCTGGGATCAGGCGGTGAAGCTGATTCACGAACTCAACGAGCCCGGCCGCTTCGTCTGCTACCCCGGCACCGAGTGGTGCGGCAACTCCTGCGCGGGCGGCGACCGTAACGTGGTGTTCCTGCATGATCGCAAGCCCGAGTTTCCGTTCGACAACCAAGGGCGCCTGGTGCGCTCTTTCGAGTGGAACGAGTTCACTGCCGGCACCATCAAACCGGGGGCCTGGCCGGTGGACGAGCTGTACGCGGCCTATGCGAAAGACCCGGAAGGTCACCTGATGATGCCCCATGTCGGCGGGCGCCGCTGCAACCTCGACTGGCACCATCCGGAGCTGGAACGCTTGATCGAAGTCGGCTCGGCCTGGGGCCAGTTCCATTGGGTCTACGCCGAAGCCCTTCAGCGTGGCTATCGGGTCGGCGCCGCGGCGAACAGCGATGAGCATCAGGGCCGTTGCGGCGGCGGGGTTCCGGCCACGGCCGTGTTTGGCTCTCGCGGCGGGTTGACCGGTGTGATTGCCGAGTCTTTCGACCGTTCGAGTGTCGGCAAGGCCCTTCGCGCCCGTCGCACCTTTGCCACGACGGGCGAGCGTGCATTTGCCAGCCTGCGCCAGGGCCAGCACTTCATGGGCGAGGTCTTCAGCGCCGATTCGAATGCGACGCTGGACTATCGATTGCTGGGCGAGGCGGGCTGGGAGCAGGTGGACCTGTTCGACGGCGATAAACTGATCTGGTCGCGCAACCTGCATCAGGAGCTGGGGTTTTCCGCCCAACGCATCCGGCTGCGCCTGGGGGGCGCACGCATCAAGGACCGTTATCGCGGCGCGTACTGGACCGGCGAAATCCGGGTGACGGGCGCGGTCATCAATGGTTTTCGCGCCTTGGGCCTCGATCATCCGGAGCAAACCGTATGGCGCAAGGACGCCACGACCCTGGCCTTTCGCACCGACACCAACGGCGACACCGACAGCATCGAAATCGACCTGTCGCAATTGGCCGGCGCGACGTTGCAGGTCCGCAGCCGCATCGACAACTACATCAAGGTCGGCGATCCGTCCGAACCGCAGCCCTACGTGCATGCGCCGACGGTGCTGATGGAACTGTCCGGCGAAGAACTGCTGGCGCAATCCCAGGTGATCGAAGAGCTGCCAGGGGCGGAGCTGAAAGTCTCCCTGGAAAGGACCACCGCCGAAGCGCTGCCCCGTGAACTGCAGGGGCAGATCGAGCTGGCGCCACTCAATCTGCACGCGGGGCGCGAGCATCCGCTGTTCATCTGCGCGCGCCAACGCGACCAGTCCCGGGTCTGGACCTCGGCATTGTTCCTCACGCTTGCTTAAGGCCGCCGTGGCTGAACCCTGTCCGGGAGAGCGCAAAGAAACCTGTGGCGAGCGGGCTTGTTGTGGTGAGCGGGCTTGCCCCGCGTTGGGCTGCGCAGCAGCCCCAAAACCAGGCGCAGAGGCGTGCCTGATACACCGCATTCGTCTTCATCAGGGGCTGCTTCGCACCCCAGCGCGGGGCAAGCCCGCTCACCACAGGTGACGAGTAGTCCTCAGATCACGTGGGGTGTGGAGGTGCACTCTCGAATGCGTTATTGGGTGAGCCTGCGCGCGCTTATTGTGGTGAGCGGGCTTGCCCCGCGCTGGGCTGCGCAGCAGCCCCAATCAGGCTCCCTGTGTTCTGTCAGGTAAACCGCAGCGCCTGGTTTTGGGTCTGCTACGCAGCCCAGCGCGGGGCAAGCCCGCTCACCACAGGGGGCCGATTCAATCCAGGCATTGCGCCCCGGCTAGATTGCTGGGGGCTTCGGTGCGTGCAGCTGCAAGGATTCTGCAGTACCTGGTGAGGGCAACGCGGCCTCGACCAGTTCGATCCAGTGCCTGACCGGGGTGCGTCCCGCGCCGTCGAGGTGGGACTGGCAGCCGATATTGGCGGTGACGATAACGTCTGGGTGGCCGCTTTCCAACGCATTCAGCTTGTTATCGCGCAGTTGCCGCGACAATTCGGGCTGGGTCAGCGAATAGGTGCCCGCCGAGCCGCAGCACAGGTGGCCGTCGGGAACCGCGGTCAGGTTGAAGCCCAGGCTTGTCAGCAGGGTTTCAACGGCTCCGCCGAGTTTTTGCGCGTGCTGCAAGGTGCAGGGGCAGTGGAACGCCAGGCGCTGGTCGCTGTGTACACCGAGCTTATCCAGTGGCTCGCCGCGCAGCACTTCAACCAGGTCACTGGCCAGGGCACTGACCCTGTGCGCCTTGTCGGCATACGCCGGGTCGGTGCTGAGCAGGTGGCCGTAATCCTTGATAAAGGCCCCGCAGCCGCTGGCGGTTTGCACAATGGCCTCGGCCCCGTTTTCGATGCTCGGCCACCATGCATCGATGTTGCGGCGGGCGCGCTCAAGGCCCGCCGCCTGAGCGTCGAGGTGATAATCCACCGCACCGCAGCAGCCTGCCTCGCGGGTGGATATGACGCTGATCCCCAGGCGATCCAGCACCCGCGCCGTGGCGGCGTTGGTATTGGGGGACAGACTCGGTTGCACGCAGCCCTCAAGCATCAATACCTGGCGGGCGTGGCGCGTGGTCGGGCGCGGTTTGGGCGGGTAGACGCGGCGAGGCAACTTGGACTGCAAGGTGTTGGGCAACAATGCCCGAAATAGCTGGCCACTGCCGATCAGCAGGTTGAATAGGGCGGGATTGGGAACGACGCTGCGCAACCCCTCGCGCAGCAAACGCTGACTGAGTGGGCGTTGCACTGCCGCGTCGACCACCGCCCGGCCGATGTCGAGCAAGTTGTGATAGTCGACGCCAGAGGGGCAGGTGGTTTCGCAGTTACGGCAGGACAGGCACCGGTCCAGGTGTTGCTGGGTCTTTTGCGTGACTTCATTGCCTTCGAGCACCTGCTTGATCAGGTAGATGCGTCCCCTCGGGCCATCCAGTTCATCGCCCAGCAGTTGATAGGTCGGGCAGGTGGCATTGCAAAAACCGCAGTGCACGCAACTGCGCAGGATGCGTTCGGCTTCTTCGGCGCGCGGCAGTCGGCGGGCGTCTTCGCTCAAGGTGGTCTGCATGGTTCAAAGCTCCGCGTACAGGCGACCGGGGTTGAAGATGCCCCGTGGATCGAGTTGCTGCTTCAGGTTCCGGTGGTAGCGCATCAACGTGTCGGGCAGCGGTTGGAAGGGACTGTCGATCAGGCCCGGGTGGTAGCAGGTCCCATGCCCGCCGGCTTTTTCGACCACCGCGCGAATGACCCTCGCGTCGGCGTCGGATTTGAGCCAGCGCTGGGCGCCACCCCAGTCGATCAATTGGGTACCTGGCAGCGCCAGTTGGGGGGTGTTGTGCGGCAAGGACAGGCGCCAAAGGGGCAGATCCTCATCGAAAAAACTCAACCGGTGTTCGTTCAGGTCTTGCCAGTAAGCCGCGTCCAGCCACTCGCCGCCCAAGCGCTCATGGGCCGCCGCCACCGAGCCTTCGCCCCCTTCGAGCCGCAGGTGCAGGCGCTGGCCATCGTGACACGCGGCGCTGATCGGCAGCGGTTGCTGCCCCCATTCCGCCAGGCGCAGCAAGGCACGGTCGGTGTCCATTTCCAGGCTGATACTCAAGGTTTGCCGTGGTTTGGGCAGGACCTTGAGGGACACTTCGGTCACCACCCCAAGTGCGCCGTAACTGCCGACCATCAAGCGCGACAGATCGTAGCCGGCGACGTTCTTCATGACCTCGCCGCCGAAGCGCAAATGCTTGCCCTGTCCGGTGATGACCCGCGTCCCGAGGACAAAGTCGCGGACCGATCCTGACCAGGGACGCCGCGGCCCCGAGAGTCCGCAGGCAATCATGCCGCCGACGGTGGCGTGCTCACCGAAGGAGGGCGGTTCGCAGGGCAGCATCTGGTGCGCGGCGTCCAGCACTTCTGCCAGCTCCGCCAAGGGCGTGCCGCAACGGGCGGTGATCACCAGTTCCGTCGGGTCGTAGCTGACGATGCCCCGGTGGACGCGGGTGTCGAGGACTTCCCCGGTGACTGCGCGGCCGAGGAACGCCTTGCTGTTGGAGCCCTGGATACGCAGCGGCGTGGCGTCGTTCAGCGCCTGGTTGACCTGCTCCAGCAGCGCTGCGCTGGCGTCGATAGGGTGTTCGCTGCGCATCAGAAACGCTCCAGGTCGGGGAAGGGCATCTGACCCAGATGAACGTGCATGGCGCCAAACTCGGCGCATCGATGCAACGTCGGGATGTTCTTGCCGGGGTTGAGCAATCCGCCCGGGTCGAAGGCGGCTTTGACGGCGTGGAACACGGTCAGCTCATCGCTGTTGAACTGGGCGCACATCTGATTGATCTTCTCGCGACCCACACCGTGTTCACCGGTAATGCTGCCGCCGACCTTCACGCACAATTCGAGGATCTTGCCGCCCAGGGCTTCGGCGCGGTCGAGTTCGCCCGGTTGATTGGCATCGAACAGGATCAGCGGGTGCATGTTGCCGTCGCCGGCATGGAAAACATTCGCTACCCGCAGGCCGTACTCGGTCGATAACGCCGCGATAGCGTGCAGCACCCCAGGCAGTTCGCGGCGCGGGATTGTCCCGTCCATGCAGTAATAATCCGGTGAGAGGCGGCCCACCGCCGGAAACGCATTCTTGCGCCCGGCCCAGAAACCCACGCGTTCGGCCTCATCCCGAGCCTGGCGCACTTCGGTGGCGCCGGCCTGTTCCAGCACCTGGCGCACGCGGTGGCAGTCGTCGTGGACGTCGGCTTCCACGCCATCGAGTTCACACAACAGAATCGCTTCGGCGTCCACCGGGTAGCCGGCGTGAATGAAGTCTTCGGCGGCGCGAATGGCCAGGTTGTCCATCATCTCCAGGCCGCCCGGGATGATGCCGGCGGCAATGATGTCACCCACCGCACGGCCAGCCTTCTCAACGCAATCGAAGGCTGCCAGCAACACTTTGGCGGTTTGTGGTTTGGGCAACAGCTTGACCGTGACCTCGGTGATCACCCCGAGCATGCCTTCGGAGCCGGTGAACAATGCCAGCAGATCGAAACCCGGAGCATCGAGGGCCTGGGAACCCAGGCTCACGTGTTCGCCGTCGACGGTCAGGATGTCGACCTTGAGCAGGTTGTGCACGGTCAACCCGTACTTCAGGCAATGCACGCCACCGGCGTTTTCCGCCACGTTACCGCCGATGGAACAGGCGATCTGCGAGGAAGGGTCCGGCGCGTAATACAAGCCGAACGGCGCAGCCGCCTGGGAAATCGCCAGGTTGCGTACCCCCGGCTGAACCCGGGCGGTGCGGGCGGCGGGGTCGATGTGCAGAATGTTGTTGAAGCGCGCCATCACCAGCAGCACGCCTTTTTCCAGCGGCAGCGCACCGCCGGACAACCCGGTGCCCGCGCCGCGAGCCACCACCGGTACACGCCGCTCATGGCAGACTCGAAGCACGCCCTGGACCTGATCGATGTGGCGCGGCAGCACCACCAGCATGGGCGTGGTGCGATAAGCCGAGAGTCCGTCGCATTCGTACGGCTTGAGCGCTTCGTGCTGGTGCAGGATTTCCAGGTCAGGCAAGCGAGTCTGCAGGGCGCGCAGGAGTGCCTGTTTGTCGACGTCAGGCAGGACGCCGTCGACGCGTTCATCGTAGAGAATGTTCATAGTCGGTAGGCAACCCTCCGTTGTTTTTATTCGAGGTCTGTTCCGATGCAGCTGGCTTGCATCGTTCGCCTGGATCACTTATTCATTTTAGGAATAAGCATAATAAAATATAGTCCTTGATCGTATTAGTCATCATGCTACCTTGCTGTCACCGGACCGCCGGATATGTTCAATCCTATTGTTATGGTACGACTATGTCCGGCGCCCGAATCTTCCAAATCAGCCTTGAGGCTCTGTCACATGACGGCGCCCATGTCGCGATTTCTCACGCCGACAATATCAGCACCCGTCCTTTTTCTTCCATTGCCGTTCCATCCGTTACCGGCAAACCTCTCCCTTGTCAGGCCAACAGCGAAGCCTGCAGTGCAATCAGCGAAGGCTTGGCGTTTCTTCTCTACGCCATGTGAATCGTCGTTGTTGGGCACTTCCATACCGTTAGTCCAGCCAATCATCTTCAGGTAATCCCGGTTTATGGGTTGCAGCTTGAAGTGTGAGTGATTGGGCGCCCGTTCCGAGCACGTTCTATCGCGACTGACAACAATGCCAAACTATTTGGATGACGCTCATCGAGCGGAAATCGTCAAGCTGAGCACTACCCTGACCAGTAGAACCGAATGGCCCACCTGGCTTTTGTTAGTCGGGTTTTATCTGGCCTGGGCGTTTATTATTTTTTATGGGCAAGTACTTGGCGAAGTATTCAGCCTTGTCCTGCTGGTGCCACTGGTTGTGCTGTGGATGTCGATTCAGCATGAGCTTATCCATGGTCATCCAACCCGTTGGCCCGCCATAAACAAGGCCTTGGGATTTCTGCCGTTTGCCGTTTGGTACCCCTATGACATTTACAGGGACACCCATTTGGCACATCACAACGACGAAGTGCTGACGGTACCCGGGCAAGATCCGGAAAGTCGTTATGTCAGCGGTGCTTTTTGGTTGCGCTCGCCTCGGTATATCAGAACGTTGTTATGGGTAAACAAGACCTTGGGTGGTCGTTTGCTTATGGGCGCGCCACTGGCGGTGATAGCCCTTGCGGGTAGCGAAATCAGAGGGCTGTTTCATACCGGCCGAATCGCTTGGCGGATGTGGGCCGCGCATCTACTCAGTGTTGGCGTAGTGCTGGCTTTGGTTGAGGAATACAGCGCCATCAGTGCCATACAGTACTTATTCCTGGTTTCGTTGCCGGCCTTGTCGATTGCCATGATCAGGTCGTTTTACGAACATCGTCCGTCAACGTATCCGGAACACCGCACGGTTATCAATGAATCGTCGGGGCTGTTGAGTTGGCTGTTTCTCAACCTCAATCTTCACCTGGTTCATCACGATCTTCCCGGTTTGCCCTGGTTTTACTTACCCAGGGTGTATAGAGCCAGGCGTGAACAATGGATCGCGCGAAACAATGGCTATGTCATTCATGGCTACTTCCAGTTATTGCAGAAACATCTGGTCAGTCCCGTGGATTGTCCTCGCCATCCTGCTGAGCACTAACACTAGGCAAGCTAATGTGGGCGTCGGAAAATGATACGTTTTGAAGCCATCAGGAAAACTCATAAAGGCAGCCCGCGAATGGCCGTGAGCGATTTAACGCTTCACGTCCGGGAGGGGGAGATCTGTGTATTTGTCGGGCCGAGTGGCTGCGGCAAAACCACCATTCTGCGCATGATCAACCGGCTGGATACCCAGGACAGTGGCCGCATCCGTGTCAACGGCGTGGCGACCGATGAACTTGACGTCGTTACGCTACGTCGCGGCATTGGTTTCATGATGCAGAGCGCCGCCTTGTTTCCTCACCAGACGGTTGCCGAAAATATTGGCGCAGTCCCGCGGCTGCTGGGCTGGAGCCAACATAAAATCCGCCGGCGCGTGAGCGAGCTCATTTCCCTGGTTGGGCTTCAGCCGGAATTTCTGGACCGCTACCCTAATCAGCTGTCGGGCGGGCAGCAAAGTCGTGTCGCCCTGGCAAGGGCATTGGCCTCGGACCCACCGGTTGTATTAATGGACGAACCCTTTGCCGCGCTTGATCCGGTGATACGCGAGCGACTGCAGGATGAACTGGTTGCGCTTCAGCGACGTCTGCATAAAACCATTATCCTGGTGACCCATGATATGGAGGAGGCCATCAAGATTGGTGATCGGATTGCGATCTTCGAGGGCGAAGGGAAACTTGTCCAGTTCGATACCCCTCACAACATCCTTGCCCATCCTGCCAGCGAGTTTGTGAGGAGCTTTATCGGCAAAGATCCGCTGTTAAAAAGACTTTCGCTGATGAAGGTTTCTGATCTTCCGGTGGATGAGGTCAGTTGTGAATTCAAACTTCTACTGGATGACAAGTCCAACCCGTTGAAGTGGGTCAGTGACTCGGACATGCCTGTTCCGGAGCTGACAACAGTGTCGAGTCACGACTCGTTGCATCACGCTCTGGTTAAGATGCTAACGGCGCCTATGGGGGTGGTTGTTCGCGTGGACGAGGCCGGCGGTTACGAAGGTTGCCTGTCGATTGCCAGCCTTCACAGCGCACTTAATGAACGCCGCTTCGGAAGTGCGCAATGATTGACTGGTCCTGGATCGTTGAAAACTGGCAGCAGATCGGCCAGCTGTTGGTCGATCATATTCAACTGGTGACCCTGGGCCTGTGTATAGGGATGCTGTTGGCGGGTGCAATGGTGCTCTTGACGTTGTGGCAGCCAGGATTGGCGCGGCCGATGATTTATGCCTGCGGCATACTTTTTACCATTCCGTCCCTGGCACTGTTTATTTTGATAATGCCTTTTACCGGCTTATCCAAGACCACTGCGGTCATTGGTTTGAGCCTGTATTCCTTGCTTATTGTGTTGCAAAACACCTTGGCGGGACTTGCGAGCAACCCTGCGGACGTATTGGAGGAAGCCCGCGCGCTTGGGTATACGCGCATGCAGAGGTTCCTCGGGGTTGAACTTCCACTGGCGCTGCCTGCGTTATTGGCGGGCTTACGAACAACCTCGGTTACTTTGGTGGGGCTGGTGACGGTTACTGCCTTGATTGGTCAAGGCGGATTGGGCCAGCTGTTCATTACCGGGCTGGCTCAAAGTTTCACTACACCTGTGGCAGTCAGCCTGGTCCTGACCGTGATGTTGGCGTTATGTTTTGATTTTCTGTTTTATTCAATCAATAAATGGCTGGTGCCTTGGGTGCGCTGATGAACATGATCGCAAGTGTCTACCTTTGGTTTTCTCTACCTGATAATTGGTTGGGTGAAAACGGCATACTGACTCGGCTGGCAGAGCATATTTATTATGTGTCCTTGAGCCTGGCCATTGCTTGCGCAATAGCGTTGCCGCTCGGCGTACTACTGGCTAACTACCGCAAAGGCGCGCAGGTGGCGATAGGGCTGTTCAATATTGGGCGAGCATTACCGTCCCTGGGTATTGTGATACTTGCAATCATGCTTATTGGCTATGAAACCAGCACGGTGATTATCGCGTTGGTGACCATGAGCATCCCGCCGATATTAACCAATACCTATGTTGGCATCGATCAGGTGGATTCATCCCTGAAGCAGGCTGCCAGATCGATGGGCATGCGCAGAGGGCAGATGTTTTTTCAGCTCGAGTTGCCGCTGGCTTTTCCGCTGATCTTTTCAGGGTTCCGCTCAGCCCTGGTGCAACTTATCGCCACGGCCACCATCGCCGCGTATGCCGGCTTCGGCGGGCTGGGCAGGTTTCTGATTGATGGACTGGGCCGAAATGATACGCCGCAAATCATTGGCGGCGCACTGATGGTGTCGGCACTGGCGATTGCCAGTGAGTGGGTTTGTTCAATGATAGAAACATTCATGGTTAGAAAATGGCGCGCGGGGAAAATCGAACTAAGCGCTACATGACCTGAGGCACTTGAAAGTGTGTATTAACTCTGCAGAGGTGCAAACCCACATGAAAAACAAACAACGTTCGAAGGCTCGCTCAGCGCACTCGGTTTCATTGCTGCTGGGGCTGGGCTTGCTGGTGGGCAGCGCGTTGGCCAGCGCTCAGTCCATCACCATTGGAGGGGCCAATTTTTCCGAGCAGACGATTCTCGCCAACATCTATGCGTCAGCCTTGAAAAATCAAGGGATAGACGTCAAGACCCGACTCAATCTGGGCAACCGCCAGATCATCGCCCAGGCCCTGGAAAACGGCGATATAGACGTCGTCCCCGAATACCTGGGGTCACTGTTGAGTTTCTATGACGACAAGACCGCCCTGACCACCCAAAAGGAGATCCTCAGCGCTTTGCAACAGAAGTTGCCGGCGGACCTCCAGCTGCTTGAGCCTTCGTCCGCAGGTTCTATTACTGCCTGGGCCGTCACCCAAAAGACCGCAGAAAAGTACAACCTGCGCACCTTGTCCGACCTGGCGCCCGTCTCGGGTGATTTCACCCTGGGCGGGCCTCCCGAAGTCGCCACGGCCGCGTTAGGGCTGCCCGGGTTGAAGGCGGTCTACGGCATCAACTTCAAGAGCGTCAAGTCGCTGGACATGGGCGGGCCCTTGTCGCGGCTGGCGTTGAACTCCGGCGCCATCGACGTGGCCACGGTGGTCTCCACGCAAGGCATCCTGGCGAAAGAGCCTTGGGTTGTCCTCGAGGACGACAAGCACCAACAGCCCCTGCAAAACATCACGCCACTGGGGCGCAAGGCGTTGCTGACCCCGGAAGTCACCCAGGTGCTTAACGAGGTTTCTGCAAAGCTGACCGATGACGACCTCAAGCAACTCAATTGCCTGGTTGATATCGATCACAAGGACCCCGCGAAAGTCGCGGCGCAGTGGGTCGCCGAACATACCGTCAAGACGGTCCAGTGAAAATCAATGCGACGTGGGTAAGGTCGCGGAGGCGTTATGTCGAATAAAAGTATGATTTTGAATTTGTTCTTTTTTAACCCCCAGGGCGATCATCGTTTTTCCTGGCGCCACCCGCAGGCACCGACCCAAGAGATATTGACCCTGGGTTACTACGTAAAACTGGTGCAGGCGGCGGAGGCGGCGAAGTTTGATGCGGTTTTTGTTGCGGATCACGTTGCGGTCTGGGATTCCGTGGCCAGCGGGCTCAGGCACTATGCCAACGCCCGCCTGGAACCGATTACGCTGTTGTCCGCACTGGCGGCGGTTACCGAGCACATCGGGCTGATGGGCACGGCTTCGACTTCCTATAACGAGCCCTTCAACCTCGCGCGCTATTTTGCTTCGCTGGACTACCTCAGCGCAGGGCGGGCCAGCTGGAATATCGTGACGTCCTGGCTGGAAGAAGAGGCTTCGAATTTCGGATTGTCAGGCGTGACGAAACACGGCGATCGTTATCTGCGGGCCGAGGAGTTCATCCAGGTCGTCAAGCAGCTTTGGGACTCCTGGGAGGAGGGCGCGCTTGAATTTGACAAGGGCACCGGCGACTTTGCCGACCCCTCGAAAATCCACCCGATCAATCACAAAGGCGCACATTTCAGCGTACGTGGGCCGCTTAACGTGCCGCGTCCACCCCAGGGGCATCCGGTCCTTGCCCAGGCGGGGTCTTCTGAAGCCGGCAAGAACCTGGCCGCCGCCCATGGGGACGTACACTTCTGTTTTATCAACTCGGTCGAGGAGGGACTGGCGTACAGGGCAGATTTGAATCGCCGACTCGAGTTGAAGGGCAGGCATTCCAGTGATCTGAAAATCATCACCGGCGTGCTGCCGGTGGTGCTCGGGGATGAGACTGAGGAGGAACGACGTCGGCACCTGGAGGACAGCCTGATTATCGATGCGGTGGCGATTGACCTGGTCTCCAGCTACACCCGCCTGGACCTGACAGGACTATCGCCGGACGGCCCGTTGCCAGCGTTGCCGGATGAGTCCGAGTTTGATGGCATTCGAACCGAGCTGGCCCTGCTCAAGCAGTACGACACCTCCCTGTCCATCCGCGAAATAGGGCGCCGGTTGGTCAAGAGCTCCAGCACCTGGCTGTTGATCGGAACGGCGGAGCATATTGCCGACAAGCTTTCAGCGTTATACGAGTCGAATGCCGTCGATGGCTACAACCTCATGTTTCCGTTTTTGCCCACTGACTTCGAAACCTTCACCCGTGGCGTGGTGCCTCTGCTGCAAGCCAGAGGGGTGTTCCGCCAGGAATATGAGCCCGGGACACTGAGGGATCGCTTGGGCTTGAAGACGCCGGCCAACCGTTTCCTGTTGTGAGCAGTATCAATCGCACCCTCTGAATGGATGTCATATGACCAGCGATCTATCCATGTACCTCGCTCCCGCCAGGGTTCTACACGCACAGGATGCCTGGCTTGAGCGCATCCTGGCGATTCTCGGCGAGCGCCGTGGGCAAACACAGGTCGTTGATCTCGCGGCGCACTGGCTTTCCCCGGATCTGTTGTTATCCCAGACCTGCGGCTATCCATTCGTTACGTCGCTGCGGGGAAAGGTAAAGCTGGTAGGGCGCCCGAGCTATGAGCTTACCCATGGCTCCGGCGGGGACCATTGCAGTTTGCTGCTCTGCAGGGCTGATTCGGCCGTGATTGACCTGGCGGGTTTCCAGGGGCGCCATGGCCTGATCAACGCCCTGGATTCCAACTCTGGAATGAATTTATTTCGCCACACGCTGGCCGGGATCAGCGACCGAGGTTTCTTCTCGAAACTCACCTTCACCGGATCCCACAGGGCGAGCCTGCGAAGGCTTAGAGAAGGCGAGGGTGATTTGGCTTCCATCGACAGTGTCACCTACGACTATCTTGCGAGAGATCACAGTGACGAGATCGAAGGCCTCAGGATCCTGACACGAAGTGCGCGCAGTCCCTGCCTGCCTTACATCACCTCGATTGGTCAGGACGCCGTTTCAATCAGAAACGCAATGAACGAAGCCTTGGGGCAGCTTCCTGAGGTGTCCCGTGACCTCGCGATCAAGGAAGTCCTGCCGGCCAGTGAGGCTGACTATGAGTGTCTCCTGGAATATGAGCGCAGTGCGGCCAGTCGCGGCTTTTCGTTTGTAGCGTCCTGAGCGGCCCCACCTCAAACGGAGGCACTCCTGCAGGGGACTCATTCAGTCCCCAGCAGGTTCAAACCCTATAGCCAACCCTTGATCTGCGCGCACACAGCCTGGGTGGAAATACCGTAGCGATCGTGCAACGTCGGAAGCGCTCCCGCATCGAGAAACGCGTCCGGCAGCGCTATTTGCCGGAACGTCGGGGTAACGCCATTGCGCAACAGCACGGTTGCCACCGCTTCGCCCAATCCGCCAATGATGGAGTGGTTTTCGGCCGTCACTACCAGTCGTCCCGGCTTTCTGGCTTCAGCCAGAATGGTCTGCTCATCCAAAGGCTTGATAGTGGGCACGTGAAGCACCGCGACATCCACGCCATCTGCCTGTAGTTCCTTGGCGGCTTCCAGGGCGCGCATGGTCATCAAACCGGTGGAAATGATTAAAACCTCATTGCCCGTGCGCAGGGTCTTGGCCTTGCCGATCTCGAATGTATAGCCATATTCGTCGAGCACCAGCGGTACGTTGCCGCGCAGTAACCGCATGTAGACCGGCCCTTGATGCGCAGCAATGGCGGGCACGGCTTGTTCGATTTCCAGGGCATCGCAGGGGTCGACGATCATCAGGTTGGGCATGGCGCGGAAAATCGCCAGATCATCCGTTGCCTGGTGGCTGGGGCCGTACCCGGTGGTCAGGCCCGGCAGGCCGCAGACGATTTTGACGTTGAGGTTTTCCTCGGCAATCGCCATGCAGATGAAGTCATAGGCCCGGCGCGACGCAAACACCGCGTAAGTGGTAGCGAAGGGCACGAACCCCTCCCGAGCCATGCCGGCTGCCGCGCTCATCAACAGTTGCTCGGCCATGCCCATCTGGTAGAAACGCTCCGGATGCGCCTTGGCAAAAATGTGCAGGTCGGTGTATTTGGACAAGTCAGCCGATAAACCCACGATGTCCTGGCGCTGGTCCGCGAGTGCGGCCAATGCGTGACCGAATGGCGCTGGTTTTGTGGCCTGGCCTTCAGCGGCAATCGAGGCAATCATCGCCGAGGTGGTCAGCTTTTTCTTCGCCGCTGCGGGTGCCTGAACGTCAGTCTTGTGTGCGTTGCTCATACGGTTTTGCCTTCTTCCAGGTTGTTCAGGGCCACATCCCATTCATGCTCGTCGACGCGGATGAAGTGAGTCTTTTCGCGGGTTTCCAGGAACGGCACGCCTTTGCCCATTTTGGTATCGCAGATGATGACGCGCGGTTGTGCGCCGGGGTGGCTGCGGGCCGCGTCGAACGCCTTGACCAAGGCATCCAGGTCGTTACCGTCTACCCGCTGGGTGAACCAGCCAAAGGCTTGCCAGCGGTCAACGATGGGTTCAAATGCCAGCACTTCGCTGGAATGTCCGTCGGCTTGCTGGTTATTCACGTCGACAATGGCGATCAGGTTGTCGAGCTTCCAGTGCGAAGCGGACATGACCGCTTCCCAGGTGGATCCCTCATTCAGCTCGCCGTCCGACAGCAGGTTGTAGACGAATGAGGCGGACTGTTTGCGCTTCAAGCCCAGGCAGGCACCCACTGCGATGCCCAGCCCCTGGCCCAGGGAGCCGCCTGTAATCTCCATGCCGGGGGTGTAGGCGGCCATGCCGGACATGGGCAGGCGGCTGTCATCCGAACCGTAGGTTTCAAGTTCATCCAGTGGGATGATTTGCGCTTCAATCAGCGCCGCATACAGGGCTATCGCGTAGTGGCCGATGGAAAGGTAAAAGCGATCACGCTGTTCCCATTCCGGGTCTTCGGGCTTGTAGTTCAAGGCGTGGAAGTACGACACGGCGAGCAAGTCTGCCGCGCCCAGCGCCTGGCCGACATAGCCCTGGCCCTGGACTTGGCCCATGCGCAAGGCATGGCGGCGAATGTTATGGGCACGCTGCACCAGGGTGGTGGAGGACGCGCGAGATAAAGTGGCAGTCATGGAAATTCTCCGTTAACTCAACGATTGACCGAAGCGGCAGGAATGCGCAGCACCAGGCAGGCACCGATGCACAGCACACCGGTAATCAGGTACATGCCGATGGCGCTCGAACCGGTCGTGGTGGTGATCCAACCAATCAGGTAGGGCGAGCAGAAACCCGCCAGATTGGCAAAGCTGTTGATTCCAGCGATCCCGGCAGCGGCGGAGACGCCGCCGAGCAAGGTGGTCGGCAGCATCCAGAACAGTGACGACGCCGACAGCACGCCTGCTGCTGCAAGGCACAGGCACAACACCGACAGCATCAGTTGGGTGCCGAACACCGCCGCCAACGTGAGGCCCAGCGCACCGGCAAGCATTGGCGCCACCAGATGCCAACGGCGCTCCTGGTGCTTGTCGCCGCTGCGCCCCATCAGCACCATCGCGACAATGGCGCACAGGTAGGGGAGGCTGGTGAGCAAGCCGATGTGCATCGGGTCGGCAACACCGGCATTACGGATAAGGGTCGGCAGCCAGAAGGTGATCGCGTACTGGCCCATGACCACGCAAAAGTAGATGCAGGCGAGAATCCACAGGCGGCGGTCGCGCAGGAAGGCGCCGACCGATGCATGGGTGACTTTACGGCTGTTGTCCTCGGCGAGTTCTTTGCGGACCAGCGCTTTTTCTTCATCGGTGAGCCAGGTCGCCTGGTGCACGCCGTCCTTGAGGTAAGCCAGCACCATCAGGCCAACGATGACGGTCGGAATGGCTTCGAGCACGAACATCCACTGCCAGCCCGCCCAGCCATGTACGCCGGCGAACTGGGTCATGATGTAGCCCGAGAGCGGCCCGCCGATCATGCCGGAGAGCGGGATGGCGATGAACCACAGCACGGTCATTTTGGCGCGGCGGTAGGAGGGGAACCAGTAGGTGAGGTAGAGCAGCAGGCCCGGTGCCAGCCCGGCTTCGGCGATACCGAGCAGGAAGCGCAGCGCATAGAACTGCCAGGCCGTTTCCACGAAGGCGAAGAGGGCGGAGATAATGCCCCACGAAATCATGATCCGCGCGATCCAGCGCCGGGCACCGACTTTGTGGAGGATGAGGTTGCTCGGCACTTCGCAGAGGAAATAGCCAAGAAAGAACATGCCCGCGCCGAGCCCGTATACGGTTTCGCTCAGGGACAGGTCATTCATCATCTGCAGCTTTGCAAACCCGACGTTTACCCGGTCCAGGTAGGCGCACAGGTAGCACAGCATCAGGAAAGGCATCAATCGCCAGGCAGTTTTGCGATACGCGCTTGCGCGCACTGTGGACACAGTGTCGAGCGTCATGGTGGTCATCATGAGGGTCTGATCTCTTGTTTTTATAGAACGCCGGGCTTGAAGCCCGACGTATCTTCGATCCAGAACTTAATGGACAGCGGGTGCTGGCACCTGTGGTCAGTGGATCAACATGCCGCCGTTGACATCCAGGGTGATGCCGGTGAGATAGGAGGACAAGTCGCTGGCGAGAAACAGCGCCGCATTGGCAACATCCTGCGCGGCACCAAGCCGACCCAGGGGGATGCTTTCGATGATTGCGTGGCGGCGCTCATCCTGCATCAGGCCCCCGGTGATGTCGGTATGGATCAGGCCTGGCGCAATGGCGTTGACGCGAATGTTGTCCGCGCCGAATTCGCGGGCCATGGCCTTGCCCAGTCCGAGCACGCCGGCCTTGGCGGCGCTGTAGTGCGGGCCGCCGAAAATGCCGCCGCCGCGCTGGGCCGATACGGATGACATGCAGACGATGCTGCCCGAAGCCTGGGCGCGCATCACCGGAATCACCGCCTGGGACATCAACAGCGTGCCACGCAGGCTGACATCCAGGACCTTGTCGTAATCGCTCGGGCGAATGTCCAGGGTCTTGATGGGCTGGGTGATGCCGGCATTGTTGACGAGTATGTCGATACGGCCGTAGTGCTCCAGCACCTTGGCGACCGCAGCCTGGACTTGTTGCTCATCGGCCACGTTGGCAGCCAGGCCCAGGTGGCCTTCGCCGAGGGTGGCCGCGGCGTCACGGGCGGCGGACTCGTCGAGATCCAGGATGACAACGCGGGCGCCGTGTTGGGCGAAGGTGAGCGCGGTTGCGCGGCCGATGCCGCGTGCGGATGCGGCGCCAGTAATAATCGCGACTTTGCCTTGAAGAAGCATGAGGGATACCTCTGATTGTTTTTATGGTTCGATTCAGCGATCGATGGCTCAGAGTGGTCCCCGTCGACGGGCCGAGCAATAACGCAAACCTCACTGCTACATGAATAAAATTCAGCACTCGTCAATGTGGACCGCAAATGCTTGAATGGCACGATCCGCCCGCGACCCAAAAAACAATAGGCTGAATACCGATGCGCCAGGACGATATCCCCACCTCCAATCTGCCACCGCTGAGAGCCATTCAGGCCTTCGAGCAGACAGCCCGTTTCGGCAACCTGGCAAGGGCCGCCGAAGTGCTCGACCTCACACCGTCAGCGATCAGCCATCAACTGGCCAAGCTGGAGGTGATGATTGGTCGGCAGTTGTTTGTGCGGGCAGCGCGTGGGGTGACCCTGACGCCAGTGGGTGAGCAGTACTTGAAGGATATTTCCGGTCTGTTGCAGAGCCTTGAGGTCGCCACCGAGCGCGCCGCGAGTGACGTCAGCCTGGATTGCCTGCGGCTGCATTCGGCCCCCAGCTTTGGCTTGCTCTGGCTGATGCCGCGGTTGGAGTCGTTTCGCGCGAGCAATCCGGACATCCAGATCAATTTGTCGTGTTCCTATGAGTCGCTGCATTTCAGCCAGGACAAGATCGATGTGGATATTCGTCACGGCCGGCCTAATTGGCCCAGCTATGAAGTGCGCACCGTACGCAACGAAAGTTTCGCGGTGCTGGCCTCGCCCAAGCTGATCGCGCGCTGCGCGGTAGAAAACGCCGCGGATCTCCTGGCACAAGAGCTGATCCTTTCCGAAGCAACCTTGCTCAGGTGGCCTGAGTGGTTCGCCCAGCATGGCCTGGCGCGCCCCGAAAAGCCCTACGCCTTGAGTTTCGACCGTTCCTACATGAGCCTGGAAGCCGCGAGCCACGGCCTGGGGTTCGCCCTTGAAAGCACGCTGCTGGCGCAAAAATACCTGGCCAACGGTTCGCTGGTTGAAGTCGCCCCCGAAGCGTTGAGCGCTGCGGTTGCCGCCCACCATTTGGTGTTCCCGAAGGCGCACTCCAGTTTTCCCAGGGTCAGGCGGTTCTTGGGGTGGATGGAGGTGGAGTTAGGGCATAGCTTTGTGTTCTAGCGCTGTGGTTTTCCAAAGGGAATGACCGTTATTTGTCCAACGACTATCCTGGGCAAGACGGTTTAGAAGACGTTAGAGAGTACAAGAAAAACACCAATGGACAGCAGCAACGCCCCTGCGACTCGGTTGATCCACACACCAATGCGTGGATTATTACCTAACTTAAGGCCAATCTGTCGTCCACAGAGCGCAAGGGGCAGCTCTACTAAAATCATGACCACTACCAGGACGACACCGAGATAAAGCATCGAAAGTGCTTTATGACTTGCGTGCTGTGGAATGAATTGCGGCATGAATGAGAGGGTGAACATCATCGCCTTCGGGTTGAACAAGTTGGTCATCAACCCGCGTCGGTAGACGGGCCAGAAAGTTGCCCTGATTCCGCCCTGGACCTGTGTCACCGATTGACCGGAGCGGAGCAGGCCCACACCCAGCCAGGAGAGGTATGCCGCGCCTGCTATTACCAACAGGCCATACAACAGTGGAGATGCGGCGATCAGGGCCGCCACACCCGCTATCGCCAGAAGCACATAACAAAACGCGCCACTCGCCACGCCAAGAATTGCAGCCATACCCCCGCGGGCACCATTACTGATCGAATTAGACAGGATGTAGATCATGTCCGCTCCGGGCGTGATCATTAGAATCGCCACTGACGTAGCAAATAGAACCAAGGTCGTGAAAGAAATATCCATGGGGAGTTCCAGATCAATCAGAGGTGAATGATGAGGAACGCTTCTACATAGCGTATAGAATCGGATTACTCATCGAATCGCGGTGGTGCAGGCAAGCCAAAGATTGGTGTGAAGAGTCGACAAAGTTGGTATTTCTGGACCCCTCGTCTAAAGCAGCCTGTTGTTTCCAAACTCACCGGTCATTTATACAGACTGCGCATTCTCGGCCCAGCGTGCTGCGAAATCCGTCGAGCGAATTGCCGGGTCGCACTCAATTATGTCGAGGCTTACAAGCCTGTGGGCAACAAAAGGATCCTCGGCCATTATTTTCTGAATGTCTGACAACTGATGGGCGTGGGCAAGAATGAATCCGCCACTCTTATCCATGAGCGGGCCGGCGAAAAGCACATGTGCCGATCCGATGTATTTGATCAGCCAGCCCTTGTGCGCATCCAGGTGCTCCCGAATCTGTTCGGCAGAACTGGTGTAGGTCAACTTTATGGCGTAAAGCATCCGTTAATCTCCTGGCTTTAATGGTTATTAGTAGGCGGCTGACAAGTGTGCCACTGCCGAGGTAATGGCGTTTTTGGCCAGCGTTACGCCGTTATCGCGAACCTGCTCGCCTTTAGAGGCGCCTTCGGCACGAACGAATTCGATATCGTCAATTCCCAGAAAGCCAAAAAACGCTTTCAGGTAACTTTCCTGAAAGTCCATGTTCTGAAAAGGACCTTCAGCGTAAAAACCTCCGCGCGCCGATGCCACGATGACGCGCTTCCCGCCGCATAAGCCAACAGGGCCGCGTTCGGTATATTTGAACGTGCGCCCCACCTGCGCGACTCTGTCTAACCAAGCCTTCAACTGAGTCGAAACGCTGAAGTTGTACATTGGCGCACCGATTACGAGCACTTCGCTCGCGAGAAACTCGGTCACCAGCGTTTCCGAGAGTTGATGCTCCAATAAAATTTCTGCCGAAAAATCACTGTTTCCCATTTGTCGAAACCCTGCGGCAATTGAGCCACTCAGGTGTCTCACTTCTTGGTCGGCGAGGTCGCGGCGCTGCACGTGGGCACCAGGATTACTGGCTTGAATGTGCGCAACGATGGAGGCGGTAAGATCTCGGGTGATGGAATCTTTGCCCATGATGCTGGAGTCAATATGGAGCACTTTCATTCTTGATTTCCTCGGGAGTGGAAAAGCGTTGTTATCAACGTTGTTTGTGGGCAGAGGCTCATCTTTCCGATTCGCTGGCAGCACGGTCGATGAATTTGGCTACTGCATCGGGCTGAGAAATCAATGACAGGTGGCTGGATCGAATAGACAAGGTCCTGGCGCCAATCTGGCGCGCAATGGTTTGCTGTACCGGGTAGGGAAGTGCCTGGTCATCGATTGTTTGCAAGTACCAACTTGGCTTGTCATGCCAGGCCGCATGCTTGACCTTTGCGGCGAAACAGACGGCGGCAATTGGCTGCTGCACTGATGACAGAAACCGTGCGTTTGACATCGCCAGGTCTGCGCCCATCACGTGATGAAATTGCGCTGGGTCATCCAGCCAAAGCAGCCCATCCGCATCCGGGCTGAGGCCCGTCATTGGCGCCTTCAACCGCGCCAAGAGATCCGCAGCAGACTCACCACTGTCAGGCACGAGCGCGGATAGATAGACCAGGCCTTTTACATTACTGGCGTTGCCAGCCTGTGTTATCACCGCGCCAGCCCACGAGTGTCCCACCAGCAGTACATCGCCCTTTTGCCTGCGCAGAACGCGCTCCGTGGCGATTACGTCATCACTCAATGACGTCAATGGATTCTGGACAGCGGTGACGTGATAGCCCATCGCAGTCAATCGCTCCATCACTGCCGACCAACTCGAGCCATCTGCGAAAGCACCATGTACCAGCACGATATGAGGCACGGGGTGTGCGGTTGTTGCCGCCATGGCGGAGCCTCCAGATATCAGCAGGAACGCTCCCACTGTGAAAGTGAGTCGACCTGACCACCTTAGAAACGCCCACAAACGTTCTTTTGCGCAGTGAACATTTAGGTGCAATAGCTTTTTCATGCAGGCCGTCTCTACAGTTTGTGCTGCAAGTCTAGGGAGACTCTGCTAAAACCGTGAGGGCTCGGATCGGCCATATTTCATGCAAAACTCGCCATCTTGATCTTTAAACAGGGAATTACCATGCGCATTGCCATCGTTGCTTTAGAGGGCAGCCTGATGTCTGCGATTACCGGGCTGGCTGATTTGTTCTGGATGACCAATCAGGCGTTGAGGTCTCCACCGGCGGGGTTGCCATCGGCCTTAAAGGCCCACGTCTGCGACGAGTTTGAGACGATCATAGTCAGTGCCGATGGCAACGCAGTGCGAGACCCGCAAGGGCGGGTGATCCCCGTTGATACAACATTTGAAAATGTCGGGCCTTGCGACGCTGTACTTGTTACCGGGATGGCACTCGGGGCTGATCGGCTGCCACCTGGCTCTGAATCCCTCACGCGAGCTGCACAGTGGATTAAAGCCAATCACCAACAGGGAGCACTGGTGGGTGCGGCGTGTGCCGGCACATTTGTGCTGGGCGAGGCAGGCCTGTTGAACCGTCGGCGCTGTACTACAACGTGGTGGCTCCACCATGTTTTCAAACAGCGATTTCCCAAGGCGCTGGTTGCATGGGGTTCCGCAGTAGAGTCCCAGGATCGCATCGTGACTACCGGCGGGCCTTTGTCGTGGATTGATTTGGCGCTTTATGTGATCCGGAGCCTGGCAGGCGCGGAGGTAGCGAAATTAACGGCTGATATTTCTGTGACCGATAGCTTGCCATTGCCCCAGTCCGTCTACGCGCCCCGAGGATTCATTAACAATGCCGATCCCCTGCTGCTGGAAACCGAGCAAATCATTCGACACGGAAATCCTGGCCTGACCGCTGCGGGGCTGGCCAAGGCGTTGAATGTGAGCGAGCGAACTTTACACAGACGCTTCAAGAACCTCACAAATGAATCGCCTAAAGAACTCATCACCCGCGTGAGAATAGAGACGGCCTGTGTACTGCTACAGATACCAGGGGCCAGCGTTAAACAGGTAGCCCTTAATTGTGGCTATAACGAGGACACGTCATTTCGTCGTTCTTTTATACAACTGACGGGGATGACTCCCGCGGATTATAAGCGTTGGTCGAAAGGGCGCGCCTTGGTCGATATCGAAGCTGAGAGTTCTTCGGTGTTCAGCTAAGCCATGGGGCCATGCAGATGTTTGGCCTGCTGGCTCGAATAGATCAGGTGATAGCTGCCAAGGCCCGGGCAGCGGCTCAGGCCAAGCTGCCTGGAGCAATGAAATGCTTAGCCGCCAGCGCGGTCGTTACCACCATGCGCGGCGATGAACAGGGTGACGGCCGATCGGCAATAGGATTCGATTTCATCCTCTGCTCTCGCCTCATCGAAGCGGGCGATCATCAGGAGATCGGAGCCTTTGAAAAGCGCGGCAAACAAGCGGGCGGACCCCAGAGGATCGGGCACGTTCAGCACCGCCTTCCCGTGCAACTGACGCAACAGGGCCTCGATCTGGGCGATGACATAGGCGGGGCCGGCTTCGTAATGGAGCTTGCTTAACGACGTTTGATTCGTCTTGTCGACCATGATCATGGCTTCGACACTGCGCACATCCGGGCTCAACAACGTGCGAAGCAGGAATGTTCCCACCGCCATGAGCTGATCTGCCGCCGAACCGTCGACGCCTTCAATAAGGGTCTGTGGTGCAAACTGATGGCAGTGGGCCGCGATGGCCGCGCTGTACAGCGCTTCCTTGTTCTCAAAGTGCCGATAGATGCTGAGCTTGGATATCTTCGCCCGCTGGGCGACCTTGTCCATTGTCGTCGCTTGAAAACCCAATTCCACAAAAAGTTCGCACGCGGCGTCGACTATCGTTTGGCCAAGCGCCTCGTTGGCGGGCCGGCCGCGCCGACCCTGGTTGTGTTCAGTCATAAATATTCCAGTACTTGACAGTATTCTAATTCTTGAATTAGGGTACTTCAAAGTATCTTAAGCATGCAAGCCGATCTCCCTTCATCCACAGCACAGAGCCCATCACCATGAATGACGTCATCATCATCGGCGGCAGCTTTGCCGGTCTTGCTGCAGCCCTGCAGCTCGGTCGTGCCCGGCGCACGGTCACCGTTCTCGATACCGGCCTGCCACGCAACCGCTTCGCCGGCCACTCCCATGGCCTGCTCGGCCACGATCACAAGCCACCGCTGGAGATCCTGGCCGAGGCGCGGCGGCAGCTGGCACGCTATCCCACGGTCAGGCTGGTCACTGCCCGTGCCGAGAGCATCTCCGGCGCCATCGACGATTTCTGCGTCCTCACTGGCGATGGCGAAAGCCTCAGGGCCCGCCGCCTGATCCTGAGCTATGGCGTCGTTGACCAGATGCCTGATGTTCCGGGCTATGCCGAAAACTGGGGCACCTCCATCGTGCCTTGCCCCTATTGCGACGGCTTTGAAGTCGCCGGCCAGCATTGGGGCCTCGTCTGGTCCGGCCCGCAATCGATGAATCAGGTCAGGCTGTTCCACGATTGGACCGACACGTTGACGGTCTTCACCAATGGGCATGACCTTCCACCCGACATCCAGGCCGATCTGGCGCGACGTGGCATCTCTGTCGTCAATGGCCGGATCACCGAAATCGACCATGCCGAGAACCATAATGCCACCGTCAGGCTCAACGCCGGCCCACCTGTCGCGGTCGACATTCTGTTTGCGCATCCGCGCAACAAGCCGTCTGCGCGCCTGCATGAGTCGCTGGGCCTCGCCACGGTGGATACGCCCCAGGGCATCGCCCTGAAGGTCGACGAGCGTCGCGAAACCAGCGTGCCCGGCATCTATGCCGCCGGCGACCTGGCAAACCCCCTTATGGCCTCGGTCACCCTGGCAATATCGCACGGCGCGACGGCGGGTATCTCCGCCCAACAGTCGATGCTGGTTTGAGGACAATTCGGTTGTCGCAGGCTTCTGGAACACGGGTCTCAGAAGGTCGCCGTTCCCGGCTTTTGCACGGCCTGGTTAAAAACGAATCAAAACGAGGAGATGTCATGACAGAGCAAAATGCCTATCAGGTTGCCGACTGGAATGGCCAAAGCGGAGAATACTGGGCCGCTAACCAGGCCCGGCTCGACGCCATGTTTGCGGTATTCGGCCAGGCCGCGATCGAAGCCGCCGCGCCAGCCACGGGCGAACGCGTGCTTGACATCGGTTGCGGCGCGGGCGCGTCGAGCCTGGCTCTGGCCGCCCGCGTCGGCGCGGGTGGTCATGTGCTGGGTGTGGACATATCCGAACCGCTGATCGGCCGCGCGCGTGCGCTGGCGCCACAGGATACGCCGGCCCGGTTCCGGGTAGCCGATGCCAGCAGCGCCGAGTTGCCCGAGGGCGCGTTTGACCTCCTGTTTTCGCGTTTCGGGGTGATGTTCTTCGACGATCCGACAGGGGCGTTCGCCCATATGCGACGCGCGCTCCGGCCGGGCGGGCGGGTCGCTTTCGTCTGCTGGCGTGGTGTGGCCGAGAATGATTGGGTGCGCCTGCCGATGGGCGTGCTCAAGGGCATCCTCCCGCTGACCGCCCGGCCCGATCCCGAAGCGCCCGGCCCATTCTCGTTTGGCGACCGGGAGCGCGTGGCACGCATCCTGACAGCGGCCGGCTTTACCGATATCACCAGCACACCCTTCGATGCTTCCATCCCGTTCGGCGAGGGCGTGACGCGGGACGCGGCGATCGACGACGCGGTGAAGATGGCATTCGAGGGGGGCCCGCTGGCGCTTGTGCTCGCTGATCAGCCCGACGCCATCCGAGCCCGCGCCTGGGCCGCGGTTAGCGCCGCCTTCGCGGGCCTACCCGGCGAGCGGTCGGTGATGATCGACGGCGCGACGTGGATCGTCATGGCACGCAATCCGGCAAGCTGACAGGGATTGATAGGGGAGGTGTTTGGCCTTCCGCGTAGAGACATTGACCTGAAACCAACCCTGATCATTGCGAGGTTGTGACAAAAGTATAATTTGGTCACTCGTTGTCAAGCGCTTTTCGGATGCGTAAGCTAGCTCGTATGAACAAGACATCCATAGCTTCCCCCAGCATCCGTGGCCCAGCCGATCATGAGATCCGGAATCAGATCGTCGCGGCGGCCAATCAGCACTTCAGTCAATACGGCTATAGCAAAACCACGGTTTCCGACCTGGCGAAAGCGATCGGGTTTTCCAAGGCGTACATCTACAAGTTTTTTGATTCCAAGCAGGCGATTGGTGAGGCTATCTGTGGCAATTGCCTGGCGGAAATCATCGCGGCCGTAGAACAGGCCATCAATGTAGAGGACATTTCGCCGACCGAACGTTTTCGACGTTTGGTGAAAACGCTGATCGCTACCGGGGTGAATTTGTTCTTCAGCGATCGAAAGCTCTATGACATCGCCGCATTTGCAGCGTCTGAGAACTGGCCCTGCGCTCAGCAATATGACGTCTTGGTCAGGGGCTTCGTGTTGCAGATTGTGCGTGAAGGCCGAGAAATCGGCGAATTTGAACGCAAAACACCCTTGGACGAAACAGTCGATTCGATCCACCTTACGCTGCGCCCTTTCGTCAATCCGTTGCTTTTGCAATACAACCTTGACTTCGTCGAGCTGGCTCCGGTCCTCACTTCCAATCTCATTCTGCGTAGCTTGATGCCGTGAGCCTGCGTTAATCATCTCTATCACTTTGCTCTGATATCAACGCTTAGATGATGGTGAACACCGATCCAGGTGGACACCATTTTCCGGGGCGCGGTATTAACTCGAATCCGGGGCCTGATCCCCATATTCAGGGCCTCGTATCAAACCTCACTAGGTAACTGAGTGGATTATCCGCGCAGCATTTGCCGCGTAGCCATGCATGTTCATTTGCCGGATTTGTGACTATTGACATGAATGGTCACATGAATAAGTATGCTGTACCTATCCTGGAGGAATCGCCGTGGCGCGCACGATCTTCGTAAATCTGCGCTGCGGCCCCTCCCGGTAGCCCGCGCTCAGCGTGACGCTCTCTACCGCTTTATCCCGATGATCTATCGAGTCCTAATAATGAAAAAAATACTGCGCAGGACCCCGCTTGGCCTTGCTGTTGCCCTCTCGTCGACTCAACTGTTCGCGAGCGGTTTCGCTCTTAATGAACAAAGCATCAGTGGGATGGGCTCCGGATTTGCCGGCCGTTCTTCATCGGCAGAAGATGCGAGTACCGTCTTCGGTAATCCGGCCGGTATGTCTCGCTTGAAAAAAGAGCAGGCCAGCGTCGGGGCGGCAACGCTTTTCGCAAAGGCCCATATAAGCCAGACGCGCAGCACATTCGGGGGGCAGGAGGACGGGGACATGGTGCCGACCACCACAGTGCCCATGGGTTACTACGTCAAACCCATCGATGAGCACTGGGCGTTCGGTGTGGGTTTCTATGTGCCGTTTGGGCTAATGACCGATTATGGCGGTGGTTTCGCCGGCCGCTACTACGCCAACAAAAGTGAGGTCACGACCCTTACGTTTCAGCCCACCATCAGCTATGCGTTCAACGACAAGGTCTCCATCGGTTTCGGACCGACCATCAACCGTATCAGTGGTGAGCTTTCCGGGATGGTGCTCAATCCACTCAGCCCAGGCCGCAATGACGGAAAGCTCAAAAGCACCGGCGATGACACGGCGCTTGGATTTAACGCGGGTATTCTAGTGCAAGCGACAGATCGAACTCGGTTGGGTCTGACCTATCACTCCAAGGTCAGCTACCGGCTGGATGCCAAGACCAAGCTCACCGACGGCATCTTCAGTGTGCTGGGTGTAAGCGGTACGAGCTATGACGCGTCCTTGGATGTGGACACCCCGGAATCAGTCGATTTTTCCGTGACTCACCAACTCAACAGTGACTGGACGCTCTACCTGGGCAGTACGTGGACGCGCTGGAGTCGCTTCAAGGAGTTGGTGTTCGAAAACAGTGGCTTGCCTGCGGCGTTGAGCGGAACGCTGAGTCGTATTACCGAGGAGCAGAACTGGCACGACACGTGGGCGCACGCTATCGGCACGGCGTATAAGCTGAACAATCAGTGGGTTCTTCGCGCCGGCTTCTCGGTTGACCAGTCCCCCACCAACAACGTCAACCGTGGGCCGCGAATCCCTACCGGTGACCGGAAAGTCATCAGTGTCGGGGCAGGGTGGACGCCGGCGGAGAATGTCACGATCGATGTGGCGTATTCCTACCTATGGGAGGAAAGCGTACAGGTCAATGACGTATCCGCCTCAAGAGGCGCCTACAGCTCGAAGTATAAAAATAGCGCGAGCGGTTTGGGGACTTCTGTCAGCTATCGATTCTGACTCACTGCGGGGCCTGAGAGCGGATACCTAGTGGATCAGGTATCCGTCGTCGGGGGCATTGCCTGGCCCGCTCAAACACCCATTACCCGTGACATCAGGCCCTGGTGAAGTCGACGGGGTGTGGCCCAGGTCAAGACCGCAATAGCCTTGTTGCCAAAGCCCGGCACGACGCTCATGCGGCCTGCGTGCAACGCTTGTATCCCCGCTCGCACTACAGGCTCGGGTTGCATCATGACCCTCTTCAAGACCGGTGTTATCTTTTGTTTGGCACTTGCTGCAAACCCGGTATCCGACATGCCTGGACAAAGCGCTGTGACCACCACACCGTCTTGTTTGAGCTCACGATGCAGGGCGTCGGAGAATCTGAGTACGTAAGCCTTGGCGGCAGAGTAAACCGCAAAGTTCTTCACGCCCTGGTAGGACAGCAGGCTGGCTGTCATCAAGATATGCCCCTTGCGCCTGGCCCGCATATCCTCTGCAAACAGACGAGTGATGGCGGTCAGGCTGGCGACGTCCAGGTCGATCATCGCCAGGGAGCTTTCCAGGGGCTCATCCAGGAATGCTCCCTGCAAGCCGTAACCCGCATTGTTGATCAGGACATCGACCACCGTATTGCTGTCATGCAGGCGCCGATGCAGATCGATAATCACATTTATTGATGAAAGATCTGCTTGCTGCACCATCACGTCGACGTCGAAACGACTACGCAATTCGTCCGCGAGTGCTTCAAGCTCGTTCAGCCTGCGGGCTACCAGAATCAGCGATTTCCCTTTTGCGGCGTACTGTCGGGCAAATTCCTTGCCGAATCCGCTGGAGGCTCCAGTAATGAGCACCCATGAATTTTCTTTCACGGCCATCTTGCATACCCCTTGTTTGAATCTCGAAAACCACCCGTGTCATCGGCTCGTCAGTCGGCTATCCGAGGGCTGCCAGCCGCCACCCAGCGCCTTGAACGCGGCGACTGCCGCGCGTGCCGATTCGGTTTGTGCCTGCGCCCGAGCGTCGGAAGCCTGAAGCAGGGTCTCGTCAGCGTGCAGGATGTCAATCAAGCTGGCCGTGCCTTTCTCATAAGCAGTGAACGACGATTGGCGCGCTTGCGTCAAAGACGTCTCGCCTCCAATGAGGGTGGTTGCTTGGGCGTCCCGATTCACCAGTGAGGAGAGCGCGTTCTCGACATCCTCGGTGGCGCGCAGCACAGACTGACGGTACGCGGCCAGGGATTCGGCTTCCTGTCCCTTGGCTTGGTCGATTTGGGCGTTGATGCGCCCGAAGTCGAAGAGTCTCCAGCGCAGTCCCAGTACGCCCGACGATTGACTGGCGCCGCCGGAAAAAAGATTGCCTGCCGATACAGCCGTTGCACTCCCCAGTAATGCGCTCAGAGAGAACTTAGGGTAGTACTCGGCAATCGCCTCCCCGATGCGTGCGTTTGAGGCGGCAAGGCGGCGCTCGGCCACAATGAGGTCAGGCCTGCGGCGCAGTAAGTCGGCTGGCGTTCCCATGGTCTTTAACTGCGGCGCTGCCGGAATGCTTGCGACCATGGCAAGTTGCGTGCGATGAGTACCGGGTGGCGTGCCGAGCATGACATCGAGTGAATTCATGGCCGCATCCAGACCGGTCTGCAGCACCGGTACGGTGGCTTGGACCTGTGCTAAAGCCCCCTCGGTCTGACGAACCTCATGGCTGGCGGCAAGCCCCTTGCTGTAGAGCAATTGGACTTTCTCCAGCAGCCCCTGCTGGGTTTTGACTTGTCGATTAGCGATGTCCAGCCGAGCCTGCAATCCGCGGACAGTGATGTAGATATCCGCAGTCTGTGCGGCGATGGCCAATCGCGTGGCCGCGGCGCCAGCCTCGGACGCTTGGTACTCGGCCAGTGCCGCCTCGCGTCCGCGTCGCAGGCCGCCAAAGACATCCACTTCCCAGCTGGCATTGAGGTCGACCTCATAGGAACTGCCATAGCGATCGTAGCCGGGGGTTGAGTTCAGCACCTGGCCGAGTGGCGTCTCGACTGATTGGTAGGCGCGGGCGGCCTGGCCGCTGATATTTCCCGAGGGCCATAAAGCGGCATTGGCGGCGCCTAGTCCTGCCCGCGCCTGCGCGACTCGTGCCTGGGCCTGCGCCAGATCGAGGTTCTGTTCAAGCGCCTTGGCGACGAAGTCGGCGAGCAGTGGATCACCGAAGCCCTCCCACCAGATGACGAGGCTGGCAGGCGTCACCCCTGGTCTCTGCTCGACAGAAGACTGGCCCAGGTAGCGGTCCGGGAGCGGGGCGTCCGGACGGCGATAGTCCGGACCGACCGCACAACCTGTCATCAAGCTGGCGCTGATCAAAAAAGCAGCGGGGCGGAGGGAGTGCATTGAGATTCCTTGAATCGAACATTGTTGGTGACCATAGTACTGTATGGTCACTCTCTGTCAATTGAGGCCTCTGGGCTAAATTCAGATATGACTGGAAAATATCGTTCATTCCCGTCATGTGCTCCTTTGGAATATGCAGTCCTGCATCAGCCGGGTCTTGTTTCAACGAGGTCATGAGCGATTGCGTTGCGGGGGGAGCGCATCTTTCTGCGTTATTTGAGATCTCGAGCGTGACCATTGACAATAATAGTCACCAGTCTGAATATGTGATCCCTGTTCTTTCTATTCAATAAGGGAACCTATGCTCCGGCTCCGACCCATCCCCATTGCAGCCTGCTTGTTGCCTCTCGTCCTGACGGCGTGTGGTGACTCATCCAACATTGACGATCCGCGTACGCAGGCTCCTCTGGTAAGGCCCGGAACGGTTGAGGGTTCCTCGGAGACGTCACGCTCATTCACGGGAGTGGTGGCGGCCCGCGTGCAGGGCGATCTCGGCTTTCGGGTCTCCGGCAAGATCCTCGAGCGGCTGGTCGATACCGGCCAGAGCGTTAAACGCGGTCAGCCGCTTATGCGCCTTGACCCTATCGACCTGGGGTTGCAGGCGCGAGCACAGCAAGAGTCGGTCACCGCCGCCAGGGCCCGCGCCAGGCAGACAGCCGATGACGAGGCGCGATATCGCGACCTCGTCGCCGCAGGGGCTGTTTCTGCATCGGCCTACGACCAGGTCAAGGCCGCAGCGGATAGCGCAAAGGCGCAGCTCAGCGCCGCACAAGCCCAGGCCGATGTCGCCCGCAATGCTTCCGGCTACGCGGTGTTATTTGCGGATTCCGACGGGGTCGTGGTGGAGACACTCGCAGAGCCCGGGCAAGTCGTCAGCCCGGGGCAGCCCGTGGTTCGACTGGCCCGCGCAGGCCAGCGCGAAGCCATCGTGCATCTGCCCGAGACGTTGCGTCCTGCAGCCGGATCCAGCGCGCAAGCGACGCTTTACGGCAGTACCGCAGGGGCTGTTACAGCGAAGCTCAGGCTGCTTTCTGACTCTGCCGACCCAGTGACGCGCACGTTTGAGGCGCGGTATGTGCTTGAGGGCGCGCTGGCCAATGCCCCGATAGGTTCGACGGTCACGTTGCGGATCGCAGAAGGCGCCGCGCACGGGCAGGCGCTGCAAGTCCCCATCGCGGCCCTTTATGACCCAGGCAATGGCACCGGTGTGTGGGTGATCGCAGGCTCGCCGGCAAAGGTGAGCTGGCGTCCTGTTCAGGTGCTGGGATTGAGCGACGATGCCGCACGCGTGGCAGGCGATCTCAAGGTCGGTGAGCAGATCGTCGCGTTAGGCGCCCATCTGCTGCGCGATGGAGAAGACGTGAGAGTGCCCCAGCAGGATGACGCCCATGTTGCCGGGAGTCATCCATGAGCGAAGGCCGCTTTAATATTTCTGCGATCGCCGTTCGTGAGCGATCCATTACGGTATTCCTGATCTTTCTGATCGCGGTTGCGGGCACCCTGGCGTTCTTCCAGCTGGGGCGTGCGGAGGATCCACCGTTTACGGTCAAGCAGTTGACGGTCATTACTGCCTGGCCGGGGGCTACTGCGCAGGAAATGCAGGACCAGGTCGCAGAGCCACTTGAAAAACGCCTGCAGGAATTGAAATGGTACGACCGCTCGGAAACCTATACGCGGCCCGGTCTTGCTTTCACCATGGTGTCGTTGTTGGACCGCACGCCCCCCTCACAGGTGCAGGAAGAGTTTTATCAGGCACGCAAAAAGCTCGACGACGAAGCCACCAAGCTACCGGCGGGTGTAATCGGGCCCTTGGTCAACGACGAGTATTCGGACGTGACGTTTGCGCTGTTCGCCCTCAAAGCCAAAGGCGAGCCGCAGCGGCTGCTGGTGCGTGATGCTGAGTCGTTGCGCCAGCAACTGCTGCATGTGCCGGGCGTGAAGAAGGTCAACATCATCGGTGAGCAGGCCGAGCGGATATTTGTTTCGTTCTCCCATGATCGGTTGGCCACCCTGGGCATTGCGCCTCAGGACATCTTTGCCGCGCTGAATAACCAGAACGTGCTCACGCCCGCCGGTTCGATTGAAACAAATGGGCCGCAGGTCTTCCTCCGCCTGGACGGCGCCTTCGATAAGCTGGAGAAGATTCGTGACACGCCGATTGTGGTTCAGGGGCGCACGCTCAAGCTCTCCGACGTGGCCACTGTCGAACGTGGCTATGAAGACCCGGCAACCTTTCTGGTGCGCAGTAACGGAGAAGAGGCCCTGCTGCTGGGGGTCATCATGCGCGAAGGCTGGAACGGCCTGGACCTGGGCAAGGCGCTGGACGCCGAGACGACCAAGATCAATGAAGGCATGCCACTGGGCATGACGCTGACCAAGGTGACCGATCAAGCCGTCAACATCGACTCGGCCGTTGGCGAGTTCATGGTCAAGTTTTTTGTCGCGCTGCTTGTGGTGATGCTTGTTTGCTTCCTCAGCATGGGCTGGCGTGTGGGCGTCGTGGTCGCAGCTGCCGTGCCATTGACACTGGCGATCGTGTTTGTGGTGATGGCGGCCACCGGAAAGAACTTTGACCGTATTACCCTCGGTTCATTGATCCTGGCGCTCGGGTTGCTGGTAGATGACGCCATCATCGCGATCGAAATGATGGTCGTGAAAATGGAGGAGGGCTACGACCGCATCAAAGCCTCTGCGTATGCCTGGAGTCATACGGCCGCGCCAATGCTCTCTGGCACACTGGTAACGGCGGTTGGCTTCATGCCCAACGGTTTCGCCCAGTCCACTGCCGGCGAGTACACCAGCAACATGTTCTGGATCGTGGGCATTGCTCTGATCGCTTCCTGGGTTGTCGCAGTGGCTTTCACCCCTTACCTGGGCGTGAAGTTGCTGCCAGACATCAAGCAGGTAGAGGGTGGGCATGCGGCTATCTACAATACCCCGCGCTACAACCGCTTCCGCCGGGTCCTGACCCGGGTCATCGAACTCAAGTGGCTGGTGGCTGGCACGGTTATCACGCTGTTTGTCGTGGCCGTCCTGGGCATGGGCCTGGTGAAGAAGCAGTTCTTCCCGACGTCAGACCGTCCCGAGGTGATGGTCGAGGTGCAAATGCCCTACGGAACCTCCATCGAGCAGACCAGCGCCACTGCGAAAAAGGTCGAGGCCTGGCTGCAAAAGCAGGAAGAGGCAAAAATCGTCACGGCCTATATCGGGCAGGGCGCTCCGCGTTTCTTCCTGGCGATGGCGCCAGAACTGCCGGATCCCTCGTTCGCCAAGATCGTGGTGCTGACGTCCAGCCAGGAGGCACGTGAAACCCTCAAGCTGCGTTTTCGCGAGGCGGTCGCTGCCGGGCTCGCCCCCGAGGCCCGTGTCAGGGCGACTCAAATTGTGTTTGGTCCGTATTCACCCTATCCCGTCGCCTACAGGGTAATGGGGCCTGACCCGACGAAGCTGCGCGAGATTGCGGGCCGTGTACAAGCGGTCATGCACGCGAGTCCGTTGATGAGGACGGTCAACAGCGACTGGGGCCCTCTGGCGCCGACTCTGCATTTCAGCCTGGATCAGGATCGCTTGCAGGCGGTTGGACTGACCTCCAGCGCCGTCGCCCAGCAGTTGCAATTCCTGCTGACGGGCGTGCCGATCACGTCGGTTCGTGAAGACATTCGTTCAGTGCAGGTGGTTGGCCGCGCCGCAGGCGATATACGTCTGGACCCTGCGCGGATTGAAGGGTTTACATTGGTGGGCGCCGCGGGCCAGCGGATCCCGCTGTCCCAGGTCGGAGAGGTGGATGTGCGCATGGAGGATCCGATCCTCAGGCGCCGTGACCGTACACCGACGATCACCGTGCGTGGCGATATTGACGAAGGCCTTCAACCACCGGACGTATCGGGTGTGATCATCAAGCAACTGCAGCCGATTATCGACACGCTCCCCGCCGGCTATCGGATCGAGCAAGCGGGTGCAATCGAGGAGTCGGGCAAGGCAGGCCAGGCGATAGTGCCGCTGGTTCCGATCATGATTGCGCTGACGCTGCTGATCATCATCGTCCAGGTGCGTTCGATCTCGGCAATGATCATGGTGTTTTTCACCGCACCGCTGGGACTTATTGGCGTGGTGCCGACGCTGCTGATATTTCATCAACCGTTTGGTATCAACGCCCTGGTTGGGCTGATCGCGCTGTCGGGCATCCTGATGCGCAACACGCTGATTCTGATCGGGCAGATCCATCACAACGCCCAGGAAGGCCTGGATCCCTTTCACGCCGTCATCGAAGCCACGGTACAGAGGGCTCGCCCGGTACTGCTGACGGCGATGGCGGCCATCCTGGCATTCATCCCGCTGACCCATTCTGTTTTTTGGGGCACGCTGGCCTACACACTGATCGGCGGTACTTTGGTCGGCACCATCATGACGTTGGTGTTCCTGCCGGCGATGTACGCCATCTGGTTCAAAATCCGCCCAGGCAACGCGAGCAAGGCTCAAGCGGCGCAACCTACCTGAGCAAGGGGTGTTCGAGGGGAGGGCGCCGGCGTCCTCTCGTCGGTCAATTCGCCAAAGCGGCTGCTTCTGTAGGCGCGGACTGAACAAGGACGAGGATTCAAATGGGTACAGTGAGGTAATCTGCTGCATGAGCTAACGTTCATGCATGCGCTTTTCCCATAACTCGCTGGATCCTGCCCCGATGAGAGACCTGCCGCCTACCGCGACCTTGCGCGCCTTTGAAGTTGCCACCCGCCACCCGACGTTTACTGCAGCCGCACAGGAACTGCATGTGACTCAAAGCGCGGTCAGCCACCAGCTCAAGCACCTTGAGGCGCTTTGGGGGCTGCCGCTGTTTGAACGTGGCAAGGCGTTACGCCTCACGGCAGCGGGGGCTGCGCTGGCGCCCATCGTGCGGGAGTTTTTCATCAGCCTGGAGGCGACTTTGGGTGACCTGCGCGAGCAAAAGGGCCGGGTTCGGCTCAGCGTCAGCACCACCTATTCCTTTGCGCTCAAATGGCTGCTGCCACGCTTGCCGCGTCTGTCTCGCCAGCATCCCGAGCTGCTGGTCTCGCTGGACACCACGGATAAAATCATCCACTTCTCTCACGGCCAGGCTGATGTTGCGATCAGGCTCGGCAAGGGCAATTACCCAGGCCTGCATTCGGAGTTCCTGTTTGGGGAGCAGGTATTTCCCGTGGCCAGTCCCGAATTGCTGCGGCGCGTTGGCACGCCGCAACGCCCGGCAGACTTGTTGCATTTCCCGCTCCTGACTCGGGATGGCGCCGAGTTGGTGCCAAAGTGGGAGGTGTGGTTTCAAGCCGTCGGGTTGGCCTATTTGCCGCTCCAGGAAAGCGTCAGGTTTGGCGATACCAACATGACGGTCGAGGCGGCTTTGCTCGGCCAGGGCGTTGCATTGGTGCGCAGCGGGCATGTCGAGAACGAAATCAGCGATGGCCGTTTGGTGCGGCTGTTTGATGTGCCGCTTCCATCGCCATTGGCTTACTACTTTGTCTGCCCCAAGGGCATCGAATCCCAGCCGCACATCGCCAGCTTTCGCCAATGGCTGGTCAGCGAGGCACTGAAAGTCCAGCGACCGGATGAGTGAGCCATGAGTCTCCGCTCATGCTGCGCTGAGGAGACTTCGCTTTAGCCCCGGCGCCGGATTGCCTACAGTGGGGCATGCCTACTCATCTCATCCTCCTAGTGCTTTTCGCCGCGCTCCTGCATGCCGGCTGGAATGCGCTGCTGCGTAGCGGCGCCGACCGGCTGTGGTCCATGACGGTGATGTGCATTGCCATCGCCATCGCCAGTGTCGTCGCCGCAGCGTTCATGGTGCCCCCCGCGATTGAAAGCTGGGGCTACGCGGTGCTGTCGGGGTTGCTGCATGTGGGCTACAACCTGTTTCTGGTGCGCAGTTACCGCGTCGGCGACCTGGGGCAGATCTATCCGATTTCACGGGGATCGTCGCCGGTGCTGATCACCTTGGGGGCCGCCGTGTTTGCCGGGGAAAGCATCACGCCTGGCGAGTTGCTCGGTATTGCGCTGGTGTCCGGCGGGATTATTTCGCTGGCCTTCAGAGGGCGCAGTCTGTCGATTCCCAGCCTGCCCTATGCGCTGGGAACGGGCGGCTTTATTGCGGCCTACAGCGTGGTCGACGGCATCGGCGCCAGGCTCTCCGGTGCGCCGCTTGCCTACACGGTGTGGATGTGCGCGCTGTGGGGCGTGCTGATGCCGGTGGTCTACATCGGCCTGCGCGACACCCGCAGCTTGTTCCGCGTCCGGCCTGGAACAGTGACCGCGTTGGTCGGCGGGCTGGTCTCTTTGCTCGCCTATGGAATGATCATTTACGCCATGAACGAAGCGCCACTGGGCGCGGTATCCGCATTGCGCGAAACCAGCGTGCTGTTTGCGGCGTTGATCGGCTATGTGTTTCTCGGCGAAACGCTCACCCCCCGCCGGATACTGGCATGCGTAGTGATCGCCAGCGGCACCCTCATCATCGGCTGATACAGCCAACGGCTCAGGAGCAATGTCTGATGGTCAACGTCTCGCAGGCACCGCTGATTCTAATCACAGGTGGAAGTCGTGGAGTGGGGGCGGCAACCGCCCGGCTGGCCGCCGAAAGAGGTTATGACGTCGCGATCAGCTACGTTGCCAACCAGTCCGCAGCGCTGGCGGTGGTGGCGGATGTAGAAGCATTGGGGCGCCGGGCGTTGGCGATGCGAGCCGACAGTGCGGACCCGCAACAGGTGGCCGATATGTTCGCGGCCATCGACCGCACCTTCGGTCGTATCGACGTACTGGTCAATAACGCCGGGATGCTCGCACCTCAGTCACGCCTGGAGGCCCTCGGCTTCGAGCGGATGCAGCGCATCTTTGCGGTCAATGCCATCGGGCCAATACTCTGTGCCCAGCAGGCGTTGAAGCGCATGTCTTACCGCTACAACGGCCCGGGTGGGGTGGTGATCAATGTCTCTTCGGCATCGGCACGCCTTGGCAGCCCCAATGAGTACGTCGACTATGCGGCGTCAAAGGGCGCGCTGGAGACGTTCACCATCGGGTTTGCCAAGGAGGTGGCCCGGGAAGGGATACGGGTCAACTGTATTCGCCCCGGACATATCTATACCGACATGCATGCCAGTGGCGGTGAGCCGGGGCGGGTGGATCGTGTCAAGGATTCGATCCCCATGGGGCGGGGTGGTCAGCCGGAGGAAGTGGCGCACGCGATTCTATGGCTGGCGAGCGCGGAGGCATCCTTCGTTACCGGTACATTCCTCGACGTAACGGGGGGTAAATGAGTCAAAGGCTCATCGGCTTCAAGTAACAGCGTGCGGCCTCACCTTGCGACTCAAACCCGGTGTCTTGCCCGTAATGCGCTTGAATGCGCGGCTGAAAGCGGCCTGGGAGGTATAGCCCAAGCGCTGCGCCACCTCTTCAATCGGCAGCCTCTCCAGCGTCAGCCACTGGCTTGCCAGCCGCATTCGCAGTTCGGTGACGTAGCGCAGCGGGGTCATGCCAATCGTCACCTGAAAGCGGTCCGCGAAGACCGAGCGCGAGGTATTGCAGTGCTCGGCCAGCTGCGCAACGGTCCAGTCGCGGCCCGGTTGTTGATGGAGCGCCAGCAGTGCACCGGCCAAGCGTGGATCGCGCAAGGCGGCGACCAGGCCAGAGGCATTCCCGCAGGCGCACTCCACCCACCCGCGAACGACCATGGCGGCCACCACGTCAGCCAACCGCGCGAGGATACCGGCGAAGCCGATACGCGCGGCGCCGACCTCGCGCTCCATGGTGGTCAGGATCGGCACCAGTCCGGGGTAACGCTGGCCGCCGGCATCAATCAGCATCAGTCCCGGCATCAGCCGGCCAAGGCCATGGATGCTGCCCAGTTCGAACTCCATGCAACCACTGAACAAAATAGTGCTCGGCGTGGGGCTGGCATCGGTTCCGGTATTAACCGCGCTGACGGTGTCACCTAAGGGCGCGCCGTCCAGGCGGTCGATGTCTTGAACAGGCGCGTCCTGATCGGAAAACAGTCGGTGGGCCGCACCGTGGGAAATGAACACGGCGTTGCCGGCAGATAGAGCGTAGGTGCTGCCGTCCTCCATTCGCAGCACTGCGTTGCCGACGGCCATGAAGTGGAACCAGGCGTGCCCAGTTTTTTCCGCGAAGCCCAGACCAAAGGTTGGACCCGCCTGGATACGCCGGTATTCGACGCCACGCAGGCGCATGCCGCGCAACAGCTCGTTGATGAGGTCCGAGGAAAGAGCAAACTGATCTGCTGGCATTATTCAGGTGTTTTAGTCAAAAAGGAGAGATTTTCGATCATAGATCATCCAGCTTCCCGCGCCTAGACTTCGGCTCGCCATGAAGATTGGGAGATCCGTGCAATGACTGACTGTGTATGTAACACCGTATCCGACCGCCATTCCGGCGTCGGTGCGGACGTAGAGCCTGCGACGCCCGCGTGGATGGCCGTCTTCTCGCTGGCAATGGGTGTGTTCGGATTACTGACCGCTGAGTACCTTCCGGCCAGTTTGTTGACGCTGATGGCTAACGATCTGGGGGTGTCCGAAGCGTTGGCTGGCCAGGCGGTGACGGTGACCGCCGTGGTGGCGCTGTTTGCTGGCTTGCTGGTGCCAGGCCTGACCCGCGGCATCGACCGACGTTGGGTGCTGCTGGGTTTTTCCACGTTGATGGTCGCCTCCAATCTGTTGGTCGCCGTTTCCTCCAGCTTCGCGGTGCTGTTAGTGATGCGCATCTTGCTGGGCATTGCCCTTGGCGGTTTTTGGAGCATGGCGGCGGCGGTGGCGATGCGCTTGGTGCCGAGTGCGTTGTTGCCCCGGGCGCTGTCGATCATTTTCAGTGGCATTGCCGTCGGGACGGTCGTTGCAGTACCGCTGGGCAGCTATCTGGGCGGGCTGTACGGCTGGCGCAGCGCGTTTTTTGCCGCAGCGGCCGTAGGCATGGTGACCCTGGCTTTCCAGTCGTTCACGCTGCCGCGCCTGGCGCCGCGCCGGCCGGCACGTCTGCGCACTGTGCTCGAGGTGTTGCAGCGCCCGGGCATCGCCATGGGGATGTTCGGTTGTGTGCTGGTGCACAGCGGCCACTTTGCGATGTTCACTTATGTTCGGCCATTCCTTGAAGGGACGACTGGCATCGGCCCCCAGGGGCTGTCGTTGATGTTGCTGGGTTTTGGCGTGGCGAACTTCGCCGGCACGCTGTTGGCCGGCAGGCTGCTGGAGCGCCACCCACTGGCCACGCTGGTGTTGATGCCCGCGTTGGTCGGCGTTGCAGCCCTGGCGCTGGTGCTGTTGCCGGCCTCGGTGCCGGGGCAGGCGCTACTGCTGGCGGTCTGGGGCTTGGCCTTTGGTGGTGTGCCGGTGGCGTGGTCGAACTGGGTCGCCAGCGCGGTACCTGACCAGGCGGAAAGTGCCGGAGGCATGGTAGTGGCCTCTGTGCAGTCGGCCATCGCCACGGGCGCCGCCGCTGGCGGTGCAGTGTTCAGCTTCGGTGGCAGCGCAGGCGTATTCGTAGCGGCGGCCGTGCTGATGCTGCTGGCGGCGTTGCTGATTGCGCTGCGTGTCCGCGTCCCATCTGCCCAGGGCGTACGCCAGCCCAAGCCCGCGTTGCACCTTTGATCCGGTTTGCCAAACCGCTTCGATCCCGTTCGTCACCAGGAGATACCCCATGAACAATACGACGTCTCACCAAGGACGCCTCAAATCGTTGCGCGCAGCCGGTATCGGCAATGCGCTCGAATGGTTCGACTGGACCCTGTACGCCACCTTTTCGGTGTACCTGGCAAGCAACCTGTTCGACAAGACCGATGCGCGCTCCGCGATGCTCGCGACCCTTGCAGTGTTTGCGGTTGGCTTTGTCGCACGCCCTGTCGGCGGCTGGTTGTTTGGCCGGCTGAGCGACCGACTGGGGCGCCGGACCATCATGGTGCTCACCATGCTGCTGCTTGCGATCAGCAGCCTGGGCATCGCGCTTATCCCTGACTACCAGAGCATTGGCCTGTATGCGTCGGGCGCGCTGCTATTTTTCCGGCTGATGCAGGGGCTCGCCCATGGTGGCGAGACAGGGGTTTCCTACACCTATGTCGCTGAGATCGCCCCAAGCAAGCACCGTGGCTTATGGTCCAGTTCCGTGTATGTGGGGGTGACGCTGGGCGTGATGGCGGCAACGGCCGTGGCGGCGACGCTGACCTGGCTGCTGGGCGCCCAGGCCATGGGTGACTACGGCTGGCGGATCGGCTTCGCCATTGGTGGAGTGCTCGGTATTTACGCGCTGTTTCTGCGCCGCGGTGCGCAGGAATCTCATGTGTTCGTAGAGCAGCAAGGGCAAGCGCGGCCCCCGCGCAAGCTGTCCAGGGGCGAAATGCTACGCGTGGCGCGCAACATCGTCATGCTTGCAGCGGCCGCCAATGTCACTTACTACGCGTGGGTCACGTTCGGTGCTTCGACGGCGATTGCCCAGGGCATGGACGCCACGGGAGCCTATGTGGCCAGCCTTCTCGCGCAGCTCCTCTGTGTGTGCTGGTTGCCGGTCTGCGGGATGGTGTCCGATCGGGTAGGGCGCCGGCCCATGGTTATCGCCTGGGGCCTGGGCGTGATCGTGCTGACCTATCCCCTTTCGATAATGGTGACCACTGAGCCCTGGACGCTGTTTTTGGCCCAGGTGCTGGGGCTGGGCGCCTGGTCGCTGATCGCGGCGATTTTCCCTGCTGTGCTCTCCGAGCAGGTGCCCACCCAGGCACGGGCCCAGGGCGTGGGTTTGGTCTCGTCGGTTTCGGTGGCGATCTTTGGCGGCACCGCCCCTTATCTACACAACTATCTCAGCGGCGCCGACCTTGGCTATCTGTACGTCAGCTATGTGATCGGGTTGGGCGTCGTCACCGTGCTGGCAGGGTTTCTTATCGACGAAACAGCGGGCATCGACCTTGCGCACATCAAGGCGCCTGGCGCTCGAGTCAGCGTAAACACGTTGGCTGGTCGACCCGCAGAATCAGCCGATCAAAGGAGTACGACTCAATGAATTCCACAGACCTCAAAAACACCGCTGCGCGAGGCGAACGCCCGGGCGCCAACGTGATCGTCAGCCAGACTTCGGGCCCACGTCAGGCCGCACGCGAGACCTGGGTCGAAGTTCCTTGCGAGTCGGGCCCGGCGGCCGCCTGGTGCTACTCGGACCGTCGCGCCTATAACCCGGGTGATTCGGTTTGCCTGTATCTGTCGTCGAACCGCCCGCACGTGAGGCTGCGGATCTATCGTGATGGCGCCATCGCCCGCACGCTGCATACCACCGACAGCCTTGACGCTCGATTCCACCCCATACCCGAACGTGCCTATGAGCATGGCTGCCAATGGCCTGTCTTCATGCAATGGTCAATTCCGGCGGATGCCGAGCAGGGTGGCTACATAGTGGAAGTGCGGGACGGCGACGACAGCGTCCTCGGGCATCATCTGTTTATCGTCAAGGCGCTGTGCAAGCGTGCCGATGCCTTGGTGCTCGTCGCGGCCACCTCGACGTGGGCCGCTTATAACGACTGGGGCGGCGCCAATCATTACTTTGGCGTTCATCCCGGCACGCCACGTGGTCGCTCACCGTTGCTGTCGGCACAGCGCCCCTGGGCGCGAGGGCAGGTGTGGCTGCCGGCCGATGCGCCACGTTGCGTCAACGCGACCCGGCCCCGCACGCCAGGGCCGGCGCGCTATGAGTTCATCGAATGGGCCAGCCTAAACGGCTACGCCAAGTACTACGCGCTGGCGGGGTGGGCTTCCTACGAGAGACCTTTTGTGCTCTGGGCCGAGCAGCAAGGTTATACGGTGCATATCCTGACCCAGGACGATTTGCATCACGACCCCCACGCACTCGAGGGCTACGCCTGCGCCGTTTTCATCGGGCACGACGAGTACTGGACGCGGGAAATGCGTGACCATGTCGACGCCTTTGTCGAGGAGGGCGGCAAGGTCGCACGCTTCGCCGGCAATTTCATGTGGCAGATTCGCCTGGAGGATGAAGGCCGGCGGCAGGTGGCCTACAAGTACGACGCCGGTGCGCTCGATCCTGTGGCCGCTACCGAGCCTCATCGGCTAACGGGGGCCTGGGAAGATCCGAGGGTGAATCACCCCGGGGCAACGACGTTCGGGGTGAATGCTCTGCGAGGCATTTACGCCAGCTTTGGAGGCATGGCGCCGCGCAGCCCGCGCGGCTACACAGTCTTCAGGCCCAAGCACTGGGCGTTCATGGGGACGGGCCTCGGCTACGCGGATATGTTCGCGGACGAAGCCAACCTCTTCGGCTATGAGGTGGATGGCCTGGAATACACCTTCGTCGACGGCCTCCCGGAACCGCTCTACACAGACGGGGCGCCCTGCGGATTGCAAATCCTCGCCATGGGCTGGGCGACCAATGCCGAGCATGGCCGGTCCGAGGATGCCTATTCATTCATGCTCGGCGATGGCGATGCGCGGTTTCGTGCTTCCATCCTGGCGCCGGACCTCAGCGACGCCAGCATCGATATGCATAGCCGCGGGGCCGGCATGGTGGTGCACTTCCACAAAGGTCGAGGCGAGGTGTTCACTGCCGCCACGTGCGAATGGGTGCATGGGCTCATGCAGGCAGACATCTACACCGTGATGATCACCAACAATGTGCTCGAGCGTTTCCTCCGCAATACGTAACTATTGAGAGCATGGGTGAGAAACTCGAGAGTTTTCAATTTCGTCTCCTTGCATTAGTTATTTCTGTGAAAAAACGGGTTCTAATCGTGAAGGCCGGATTCAATCGCTCCCGGCGTTGATAGGATTTGGTTGGCGTTTCTCGATTGAGAACTTAAGCAACGCCGCACATCGAAAAATCCCATGGGCGAATTTGCTGTAAGGCATCGTCAGGAAGAAGGCCATAACGAATCCTAAGTGGATCGCCAGCAGCAGCGGCATGGCTGAAAACTCCCGCCAGGCCAGCAAAGCCAGACCGCTAAGGCTGACCAGAAACAGCAGGGCTATGAAACCACGATCCATGGGCCTTTGGTTCGCATCGCCATGTTCGGGATCACGCCGGAAGTTCAACCATAACAAGCCTGCAGGACCCACCAACAACCCAATGCCGCCTAGTACGCCGAGAATCACTGGAAGGCTGAAGAGAGGGTAGGGGGCGGACCAGTTGAGAAAGTAGTGGAAAAGCGTGGCCACACAAGTGGCTGCAAAGCACAACAGGAAGCCATAGAACGTGAAGTGGTGGAAGCGACGTCGCCAGAGCGTGAATTTGTCATCGGCGTTGTTGCACCCCTCACCATGACCGCCGTCCAGGTACTTGAGCTTAGCGACATTGGCTGTTGCCTCGATGGCTGCCGATGCCTTCAGGGAAGTAGGAACTTGGGCGGGTGACACATTTTTCCAGAAACGCCTCACGCCAATCCCTAACGCCAATATGGAGAAACCAAACACGGCGCCAAACATCAATGCAAGGGTGTTATGAGGGAAAATGCCGTAGAAATTACCGCCCGGCATTTCACGGAACAGGTTGCCCATGATGGCCAGCGTCAGACACAAAAACAGCGCCAGGCCAATACCCGAGGCTACAGCGAGGGTCAGCCCATTACGCTGATAAAGCTGGCCAAATGGTCTAGGCCACGCGTATTCCCCATAGGTATCGACCCTCACCTTGGCCATGGCTTTGGGAACATTGACCGCAAACTCGTGCGGGGCTGCGTACTGACAAGAATGCAAGCATGCGCCGCAGTTGTGACACAAGTTGGCCAAGTAATGGATGTCTGCTTGCCCAAACGCCAGGCGGCGCGTCATGGCTGGAAAAACTGCGCAAAACCCTTCGCAATAACGGCACGAGTTGCAAATGGTCATTTGTCGCTGAACTTCAGTCTCATCGACATTTAGAACCGGAATCAACGGGTTGGCAGTTTTGGGATCATAAAGCTGCATATCGAGATCCCCCTGTCTCTGATTTGGAAGCAATGTCTGCGCTGGCTGCGGCTTGGACCCCGGCAACGCGACCGAAAGCAGTGCCGATGGCCATGCCAATCCCGGCTGTGTAACCTTTTCCCAGTACGTTCCCAGCCATCATCTCCCCTGCGACGAACAAGTTGGGGCTAGGCTTGCCGTTGAAATGAACGGCAGAGGTTTCGTCAGTCGCCAGTCCCAAGTATGTGAACGTAACTCCCGGCTTGAGCGGATATGCATAGAAAGGGGGGTTAACTAGAGGGCGCGCCCAGTGGGTCTTCGCAGGGGTTAGGCCCTCAGTGTGGCAGTCATCGAGCGCGGTATGATCGAATGTCCCTGCCTGGCATGCCTGATTGAAATCTTCCACCGTCTTAACGAAGGTCTCGACGGGCAGGTTCAGTTTCCGGGCAAGCTCTGCCAGTGTGTTAGCGGTGGTGCCTGGAAACACAGGTGGCATGAATCTGCCTATAGCTTGCTGGTCGATGATTGAATACGCTTGCTGACCGGGCTGCCCTGCGACCAGTCGACCCCAGATGGCATAACGTTTGGGCCAGAAATCCTCGCCTTCATCGTAGAAGCGCTCACCTTCCCGATTGACTACGACCCCAAGAGACACACAGTCGATACGGGTGCATATCCCTCCATCGTAGAGAGGAGCCCGCGCATCAATCGCAACCATGTGGGCTTGAGTCGGGTCACCGATGACATCCGCGCCCAGCGCTATCATGCGTTTAAGTAGCACTCCGGTATTGAAACGCGTGCCGCGAATCAAAAAGTTATCGGAGGGCCATTCACCCCGTTCGTTCTGGCCCCAGGCTTCTCGCAACCATTCACGGTTGGATTCAAAACCGCCAGCAGCGAGCACACAGGACTTGGCCTCGATCCGTTCAGCCGGCAGATGCTCGTCATCCACCACGCGTTCAGGGAGATGTGCAGCAATGAACTTTCCGTCCTTGAGCTCGATATCGGTGACCTGGGCGTTATAGCGAATCTGAACGCCTATTCGCTCAGCGCTTCGGAAATAAGCATTGACCAAGGCTTTGCCACCGCCCATGAAAAAGGCATTTGTCCTTGCAACATGGAGCGCGCCGGAGAGCGGCGCCTGGAAGTGAACGCCGTGGGAGCGCATCCAGTCTCGGCAGTTGGAAGATGCAAGGATCGTGATTCGGGCAAGTTTTTCATTCGTGATCCCGCCGGTGACCTTCAGCAAATCCTGCCAGTACTCTTCCTCCGGGTAGGCGTCTACTAAAACGTCTTGCGGCGCATCATGCATACACCGAAGGTTACGTGTGTGCTGCGAATTGCCACCCCGCCAAATCTTGGGCGAGCCTTCCAGAAGCATGACGCTCGCACCAGCCTCCCGCGCCATCAGCGCAGCGCATAAGGCGGCATTACCCCCTCCGATGACTAACACATCAATCATTGTTATTTTCCTCGACTCGACTCTACAACCGGCTGGAGCACGGTGCTCCTTGTGAGTGAGCGAAGCTTAATGCGAGGTCTGGGTGGTCGAAAGAACGTGCTAGCGGCAGGGCCTTTACTTTTACTAAAGGCCTACCCGATGGAGAGCCTCTGGCGGTTGAAGGCTTGCCCCCGGCCAAAGGTGCATATTCACTAGCTCACGGCTGACCTCAAGAAGAACGACGCGCGTGGCTAACGCAGCAGGGGACAGCTCGTCGTCCGAAAGGCTGGCTAGGAAGTTGCGGCGCCCCACATGGTCGTCAGAGATTTCGACCATGCGAAGTTCTGCATCCCCTAAGCGAGCGGCGGCGGCACCAGGCTGTATTGTCGCTGCATGTCCAGCTTTGACTGCTTGCATCAGCGTCGCTAGCCCATCGATCTCCATCACGATGTGAGGAACGGTTTCACTGCGCTCAAACGCCATGATTATGCTAGTGCGTAATCCGTGCTGTGCACTCGGCATAACCAACGGTACATGCCCGAGTTGATCAATTTGCACGGTATCGCCTTCAGGGATATCAAGCAGAGTCGGGACTGCTATGACAAACAGCTTTTCGTCGAGCAACGGAGTGACGTGCCATCGCCTTCCGGCATCGGCTTGGAACACAACCGCCAGATCTAACTGCCGAGCGTTAAGCTGGCTCGCGAGATGGCCAGATAACATCTCCACTAAGTGCAGCTGAATGTCAGGGTAGCGGGTGCGCATGCGCTCGATCAGAGGCAACGCCAGAACGCTGGCCGTAGTGGGTGGCAGGCCCACACTGACGTATCCGCTCATGCGACCTCGCTGAGCGGCATCTACCGCATTACCTATCTGCCTTACCGCAAGTTGCGCATGGTGAAGAAACGCCATGCCGGCGCTGGTCGGTGTCACGCCAGTGGTCGTGCGATTGAGTAACCGAGTACTCAGTTCATTTTCCAGCTTACTGACTTGCTGGCTTAAGGCAGAAACCCCCAGGCCAAGCTCAGCAGCAGCCCGGCTCAAGCTTCTGTGTTCGGCAATCTTAAGAAAGTATTGAAGCTGTCTGAGCTCCATCAGGAGAGTTCCTTCGATAGGTCGTTTTGCTGCTCGACCTGGGTTAGGTTGAACGTCCTTTCGCGGGGCTGATGGACGATTGAGGCTTGGTTAGGACAGCGTTTTATTCACGTGTACAGGCTTTGTGAATCGTCGGCGTAACCTGGCGTTAAAGGCTCTCAGGATCGCCAAAAAACATTTTGACTTGGCTCTAGCTCGGTAGTTTCAGTTTAAAAAAATCCTAATATGCCCCCAATTTTGGCCCCACTCAGAAGCCTTACATGAGCGATCACGAATGGCGATTCCTGACGAAATCCAGAATGGCTCTGGATGGCTCTGGATGGCCTTCGGTGTACGTCCAAACTGGGTAGGGTAGGGGACTGGAACACCCAGACGTTCTCCCTCGGTGACCTGGAATCAAAGCAGGTTATGTGCAGCCCAGTTCTTGTCCGGCCCGCCTAACGCAAAGCGGCCGGTGCGATTTTCTACCTGCCTGTGTAGCTTGGCACTGCGATAAACATGGCTCAGTTGGCAGCATCTCTGTATTCGCACCTAGCAGACGGCGGGCTTGACCCCCCCCCCGTCTGCCCGCTTCAACCCTGGAAGACCGCTACTTACAACCCTTCAATAAACATCTCTTGAACTTGATCGGCACATTCAAACGCAGCCTCAATTGCTTTTTGATTCGCCCGCGTAATCTCCCCCAGCACGTCGCGTAGCGCATCCAGGCCGTCATCAAGACTACCTGCCTCCATCACACTTCTAAGCGCTTGCACATAGCACTCTTGCCCAGGATACATATCGATACCGGCCCGCTCGGTCTGCCCGAACACGCGGTAAATCAACCGTCCCTGAATCATCATGTACGCTACTTGTAGTTCCAGGCTGCTCCACAACTCGCCACTGCTTCGGAGCGCGAACACAGTCGCCAGGGTTTGTGCCAGCAGGTATTGCCCCAGCATCTCTGCACGGTCTGAGCTCTGATGCTCTTGTAGGCGAGCGCTCACCAGCAAGAATGTGGCGAAGCAGCAGTCAGTCAGTGCCGTAATGAGCTCTCGACCTTGTGGATTGTCCAGGCGCATACGGCTGACGGCATCGTTGATGACATCGTCGTATATCGCAGACAGAACGTTGTCTAGCAGGTGAGGTAGCTGTGGTTCGCCCCCGCCAACCGAGCGCTGCTGCTGGTTGCCCAACGCCACAACCAGCTCTTTGAGCATGTTGGTCATCACCAGCACTTCGTTCTCTGAAAGCTGATCGAAGTACTGGAAATCGTAGTCGTTGATGTAGAGATTCTTCGCCTCGCAGCGAATGCTGCGAATCTCGCTGATCGGGAATTGCTCGAGTTTGCGAAGTGTCCCCTTGGCCCACACTGCCTGAGCGGTCACCACCAAGAAGTCCTTGGCAGTCTGCAGGAAGGTGTTATCGACGATCATCAGGATGTCGTATGGCTTGATCTGCCCAGCCGATATCTCGATGACCTTCTCGACCTTGTACACCTTGATCGAGGGTGCCACCTGGATCTGGTGGGACAACCTGTGTCGCTTGGCCACTGCATTGAGGATCTGCAGCTGATCTTGCTGATAGCTGCCTTCGAACGCGGGCTTGCGGATAGGCTCAGGCTCAGGTTGCGGTGGCCGAGGAGGAATAACAGCTGCAGGCGGGGCGCTGACAGGCTCTTCGCGTACAACTGGCGCCTGGCCGGTAGCAGGCTGCCCAATGGGCGCCTCGACTGCATGCCCCACCGGCTCGGCAGGTTCCTGCAACTGCTCCGCTAACTTCTCCAGCAGTTGCAGCAGAGCCTCGGGCTTCATGCTCGAACCGGCCATGCCGAACGCGCAGCCATTACCCAAGAACAGTTCAGAGCCTTTTGTGGCCCGACCCTGAGTCGTGGCTTTGAACTCTTCCCACGGCATATGAGTTTTAGCCGAGGTGGTAGTCCAGTCGTTTTTCCAGAACAGGCCATGTGAGGTAAACGCCAGGCCGTTCTTGGCTGAACCGAAAACCGTCGAATCAACGATGGCGAACACTTTCGCGGAAGAGGGCATGCCATACGACGCGGCGGCGTTATCGGCCTTCTTGCGTGGAATGTCTGGGGCAACGTAAAGACCTTCGGAATGGAAATTCTGCAAAACACCAAGTACTTTTTTTTCCATGACTGCTCTCACTGGATCAACTGCGTTCGCATTCGTTGCGCACGGATTTCACTACGCGCCAGAGGGAAGGGCCGCGGGCGTGAATTTGATAACTATCAGAGTTCTGAGTTGTGGCTGTATGGTGCTTCCGTCTGCTTGCGGCGCATTGGGTGGCCTGCGATAAGGCGGCCGTACGGGCGGCAGTCCGGCGGTCTCTCCTTCATATCTGCCAAGCTTTAAATCTTTGAATCTGTCACGCGCTCGCCACTAGCCGCTCGTACTCAGCGTCCAGGTAGGTATCGACGGCCTTGATGTCGAGCCTTCCGTCCTGGTACCAGGAGTTGAGTTCCTTGAGTGCCAGTGTGCCGAAGCGCGCCCAGGCAATGAGGTTTGAGCGCAACATGAACTGGATCATGTCGCCGCCCGAGCGAATCGCCGCATCGGCGCCATCTACCACGCAAAGGGTGCCGTGTGCCATTAGCAGCATCCGCTGAAGTTCGGGATTAGTGGCCGATGGAATGCACTCAGCCCATTCCTTCTCGTGATAGAAGCGCTGCTTCACGACCCACATCACTCGGGTCAACATTTCGCTAAGCATCACCGGAATAGCCATTGCCAGTCCGTGACGCAGGTCGTAGCCCTTTTCGAACACCTGGACGGCGATCGTGGCGAAGGTTTGCCGATGCTGTCCAAACTCGCCGAGGTTGATGAACTGCAGTAGCGAGTAAAAAGGAATCGGAATACCCGACCCTCGCGTTTTTGCGCCAGAGGAGCCGGCCACATCCGAGAACAGGTGCCCCAGCCAATTCATGCAGCCGCAGAACAGCTTAGCCACCAGGTTCGAGCCCTTGAGCTCGAACGTTTCGGTATCGACACTGATGATTCGGCCGCCATCGACGAAATGTGCGCTACTGGTGAACTGATCCAGTATCGAAAAGAACAACCCGACTAGGTCCGGCGAATGCGCCAGGCTCTTGATGTGGTGGTTGCGCGTGCTCATCTTGAATAGGCCGCCGACATCGCCGCCGTGACGATGGTCGTAGTTGACCTTGTACTTCCTTTCCAGGAAACCAATGGCGCTGGTTACCGGGTCACTGCCTTTGTTAGGGCCTTGCCAGCCGTTCCAGGCAGCGAACCTCCGCACCGCGTTATCGGTCATCTCGTCAGTAAAGTGGGTGAGCGCTCCCTGACCTGGGAGGCCGACGAACAGAACGTCCACCAGGCCGCCGATCAGGCCGCAGGTGCCGGCGATCATGTAGTCGTATTTGTCGCACTGGGCGCCCTTGTACGAGAACTCATCGCGGATGCGTCTTTCCAGCGCAATACGTTGGCTTGCGCTCATCAGGTCGCGGAACGGATCGTGGCCAAACTCGATCCGCCATCGCTGGGCATAGGCAGTGACCTGGTCGAGATAGCCATTCCAGTCGCTCTTGCCTTTCATGTCGATGAAGTCGAGGTTTGGCAGCGGCGTGCCGACGCTCACGATGTTTTCTTGTACGGCATAACTACTCTCGACAAGCAGCGCATCGTCGTCATCCACCTCGAAAATCACCTGGTTCCCTTCGAGCAGTGTTTCAGCTTCGAGCATCAACAGTTCGAGATGCTGGCGGCTCTGTGCCTGCGTGACCTGCAGGCTTTGCAGTGCACCATTGACCAGTCCTACGTGGTTTAGCGCGGTGTTCAACTGGTGCTTTTGCACCAGCATCGCCTGGGCCTGTTCAGTCGACGCATTCTTAATGCTCATGAGAACAGACCGAGCAGCTTGCCCTTAGCCTTGTCTGCCATGTCGGCGGCGCCGCCGACAAGTACATCGCTGACGTTGAAATAACCGACCGCTTCAAAGGCTCGGGCAAGGTTCTCCAGCGCCTTCGGCGAAACGCCTGGTTTGATTGCGAGCTTGAGCGTCTCGAACTGCTGGCCGTCCTTCTCCTGGGAGAATGAACGTTCTTCGTAGAACGACCTGATGAAGTCGAACAGCTCTGCCTTAGTAGGCTCCTTGGTGAGCGTCTTGAGCTTGGCGTCGTCGAGGAAACGAGCGCAGCGCAGTTTGGTCGCGCTGCTCTGGGTCGCTTCGCACTTGTTGGTCAGCACGGTACCGGCGCCGGTCATCTGCCCCATCATGGCGGTAAGGCGCTGGATCATCTGGCCTTGCTCGCCATGCTCGGCCAGGGCCTGGCTCAGCCGATCGGTAATGTGGTTGAGGTCCTGCATCAGCAGCGAAATGGTCGCCTGGGTCTGCTTGATGACCTCGACCAGCATCAGCTCGCGTCGCTTCGAGCGCGTGAGCTCGTCCGCGCCCGTCAGTTTGCGCACGCCTGCGTAGGCGCCCACACCGAGCAGCACGGCGACACCGATCCCCGTGGTCATGCCCGACAGGCCGAGTATGCCGCCCATGCCCAGCGTGGCGAGGCCGGACGTCAGCCCGGCCGCAGACATGCCTACCACCGAACCCGAGAGATACACTGCGGCCAGTGGGGTGCCGACAGCCGCGGCCTTCGCCGAAAGCAGCTTCAGCGCGCTGACAATTTGGTCATCGGTGACATCGTCCTTCAGCATGCTGTGGTCGTTACGGATGGCCGCGACGGCGAGGTCGATCTCGTCATCGGTGACCTGCAAGAGCGCACGGTTTCTTTGTAGGAAGCCAAAGGTCTCCAGCGAGCCGCCGCCGGTGGAGAAGTGCAGGTTGATCAAGTCTTTGGTCAGAGAAATGTGCAGCGGCCTAATCTGCCCCCGTGGGCAATGGCTGTCCAGCTCCGCAAGCAGTGCATCGAGCGCTGCCGCCTGGTTGAAACCGGTCATGTAGGCGCGCACAGTGAAGCGCGACTCGGGTTCCAGGTCCAGCCGCGTCATCAACAGCAAGATCTCCGCGAACTCTTTTTCATCGATGACCGAGTCGTTGTCGTAGGCCATGTTCACGATGACTTTGAGGTAAGCCACTTTGACTGCTTCTTCCATCTCCTCGAGAGGGATGAGCTGTTTTTCGTCCTGGAACTCGGTGAAGTTTTCGATAACGCCCTGCAGCACGGATGCGAGTGCTGCGTAGTCGCAATCACTCAGGTCCTTGATGACCAGTTGGCTATTATCCTTACGCTCGAAGATCAGGGTGTGCTCGAGCTTGTCCATGCTTCCGGTGTGCACCTGGGTGTACTTGGCGCTGCGGATATCTTCGTAGGGGAAGTGGATCGGGTCGGCGAATCCGGAGCGGTAGATCACTTGCTCGCCAGTGAACAGCAGACCGTCCTTGCCAGTACCGAACAGGGTGTTGTCGAACAATGCCACGACGTTTCCTGGCAGCCCGTTGTATGCGAAGGCCTTAAGTGCGTTGTTCAGCTTTTTTTCATCGATCCCCGGAGCAACGGAAACATTCTTGGAAGAGATAGAGCGGAGGTTTTCGCGAAGATAGGCGCTAACACTCATGGAAGGTCCTTTTCTAGGTTAAGCGAGTCGCGACATGCTAACTCGGATGGTGGCGCAATGCCATTTTGACTTTAGGCGATAGCGGCTACACACAAGCAGTTCATGACTGAGCCTTTTCGCGTGCCGAAAGGGCGCGTTTTAACTCCGAATATTCGCGGTGCAACTCGTAGCCCTTCTTGATCACCACCACGAGCCCAATGGTTGCCAGGAGATTTTTCATGGTGCGTTCCTTTCGGGTAATTTGACTTTTTGGGTCTGGCGCAGCGACCTGAGTCGATGAGGTCAACCGTGTCAGATAGGGGCAAGATATGTAGGATTTCAGGGCGTATCTAGAGTGTTTACATGCACAGGTAAAAAATCCATGCAGGTTCGGGGGGCGAATTCATGGATGAACACCTGGCATAGTTGGAAAGGGGCTTGCAGTTCGAGAGGAGGACGTTCGAATCCGGGGCTCGGAGGGATGGACGCTTGGCCCCTGGGCCACTGCAAGTGAAGCTTTTGCAAGTGAATCAATGGGCGTTGAAGTGCACGCACATCCCAAGCACCTTGGGTGCGTCGCAAACTTTACATATGTCTGCACACTGGCCACGATTCAACGCCATCTCTCCTGTAACAGGGCTTATACATAGAGCCAAGGGGTCAACGCCTCCAGGTTCTTCACCACGATCTGTTGCGCCGGGGCCTTGGGCTCAAGCTTTTTCGGATCGATCTGGTAGCGCTGCAGTACGTAACCCACGAGCGCACACCGCGTCGGGATGACCAGTTCGCCATCGTCCATACCGAAGTCGACTTCGATGATCGCCTTCTGGTCAGGTTTCAGCCGCGAATCCGGCTCGATTATCACATCGATGAGGGTGTTCCATTCCTCGTCATCGCCGATCAGGTTCTCGCTCGTTCGCTCGAACTCCGGCTCCCCACGGAATCTGCTCAACACGAAATCCCGATACTTGCGGTTCTTCTCGCAGTAGGCCCGTACATGCCAGCGCATGCCTGTGTAGATCAAGGTATGCGGCGAGATCAGTCGCGTCTCCGGAACTGGGTTGGCTAACGACACGTATTCAATGGCAATCACCTCGCCATTGCGGCATGCCTTGAGCAGTGGCCTCAGTACCTCTGGGCGTATTGTGCGGTTCGGCACCTCCAGCACCTTGGTGTGTGCATAGGCGAGTGCCAGCCCCTCCACATGCGGTGCCCGCGAGTGGGTCTGGTTCAACAGTTGCAGATAGGCATTGGCACTGTCGTCGATGAACAGCGGCTTGAAGTGCTTGCTCGGCACATAGCCCTTCAGTTGTTTGTCATATGTAAGATTCTTAGGCGCATGCTCGGTGATGTAGGTGTTGATGTCCTTGGATGCTTGCTGGCGACTGATGCCGAAGCTCTGCATCAGATGGCCCGTGGTCAGGCGGCCCTCCCACCAGGCCACGGTCTCGATCAAGCGATAGCGAAGTGCCAGGTCCCAGCGAACCTGATTGATCTGCTGAGTGCGTTTCATGGGCCGTCCATGTGCGTGATTTGTTTACCTGTACAAGTCTACAATCTATACGTGTAAAAAATCACTACATATCCTTTGGCTGTCTTTGGAACAAATGACCTAGCGAAAGGATTGAGCATGACTAAGACGGATGTGATTTCGACAGCGGCGCTGGTGATGATGGTGGCGATTGCTGTGCTGCTGTTGGCCCACTACTTGAAACTGCAGAAGGTGTGGACGTTGGTCGTCAATTGCCGTGCGAGCCTGCGTTGGGCGCGGATTCATGAGACAGAGAACAAGGAGCTACGTTCGGCGCTTCGAGCGGAGAGGGAGCACGTAGATCAGTTGCTGAGGAAGGTGGCTCTACTGCATGCGGTAGAGCCGGAGGGCAAATGACCGCGGTGTGTGGGAAGAACAAAGGGTGACATTTCTAGAAGGGAACTGTTGGACCTCAGGCTGGGGGCATCCTTTTCAAACCATCCAAAGTATGCCCTCAGATGTGCCCCCAATGTAGCCATCCACTGGTAGTGAATGGAGCTCCATGGTTTGTCGAAAGGCAAAAATGATCAGATAAATAGCCTGCCCGACGTCGCCTAAAGGCTCTCAGGATCGCCAAAAAACATTTTGACTTGGCTCTAGAATAGTGTTTTCAGGTCGATAACGCTTTTGTTTGCCCCCATTTTTGCCCCCATTCGCACCGAGTATGCGAGTGATCGCGAATGGCGATCTCCGACGGGCTCCAGTATGGCAATGGCTGGCATTCAGTGCGCCTCCGTATACTGGATGAGCAACCCGTATCTGGCAAATCCTTGGTTGTTCGGAAGAGGGTATGGGTAATGAGTCGATATCCAAGCGGATAGTCCGGTCAGACCCAGAACCCACCACTTCAATTGACGGCCGAGTCGGCCGGCAGCGAGGACGCTCGGATTGCAATGTGGAGGCGGCGCCTTACCTTCGCTATTCCTGGCCTGTAAGGCCGTTGGGTCAGGTCGCTGATCAGTCGTTCGGCATGTGTAACTGCACTTCCATGGCGTCATGAAGGAGTCTGACGACCTCGATCACGTCGTCGTTTGCCACACGATAGAACACGATATGGCGTGGGCTTTTGACCGTTCCATGGGTTTGTTTGGCCTGTTGGCGTGAATAGATGAGGTGATAGCTGCGAAGGCCAGGTGCAAGCTCATCGCGGTCGTGGCTGCCAATGCGATAAGGCATGTCGGCAAGCGCTTGCAGTGCCGCGAGGATCAGCGCCTGGTAGCGCTGGCGTGCTTGATCGCCGAACTGCGTCTGGGAGAGCCTAAGGATGCCGACAATGTCGGCGCGCGCCGGGTTGGAAATCCGATACTGCGGCATGCTCAGTGTTTCTCTCTCGCGGGGAGGGTTGCCTCCAGGCTCAAGCCCTCGAGGTAGTGCTCCAGATCCCCTTCGTTCACCTGAGTAAAGCGCCCGTGCTCAAGATCCATGATGCCGATCGAGGTCGCCTGACGCAGTGCCTCAATTTTGGCGGTGTCTTCGGCGACGCGTTGTTCCAATAGCCGCAAACCTTCTCGCATCACTTCGCTGGCATTCTGATACCGGCCAGACTGCACTAGGTCCTGGATAACCTGTTCCTGGTGAGGGGTGAGTACAACGTTTCTCGTTGCCATAATGAGCTCCAGCTTTCGGTAAACAGTTTCTTCCGATTATTGGCATATTATGCCATTTTGCTTGCGAGCACATGGTTTGAGGTTTGGATCTGACGAACGGCGTCGTATGGAAAGACGCAGATCCATCGTGGATCACCCGTTTGGCAATCTCAAACAATGGCTATTTGGGAACGGACGGTTCTTGCTACGGCAACTCGAAGGGACGAGAGCCGAAATAGCCCTGGCCGTGACCGCATACAACCTCAAGCGGGCGATCAGTGTACTGGGCACCAAGAAAATGATGCAGTTGATGGGCTGAAGAGCCTTTTTTAAGCAAAGAAACAAACGCCCCGAACAAGTCGGGGCGTTTGTTCTAGAGACTATCAGTGTGTTTTCACACAGTCTGTTCGGGTCCTTTTTTCGATGTTGCAAATCTCTCAAGTCCCCGCAACTACGCTTGCCTTCTCACAGAGTTCGCCCAGTACAAAGGCAATTTCGCTAGGAATAAAAGCAGACTGCTTCATATCAACTGCTTGCCAATGGGCCCGGGCACGGGCAAGCGGGGCCATCTCAAGCGTGTTTCCAGCCTCGATCCACTGCTGCAGAAGACCCGCTGCGGCCAATGCGCTAGCCTCGTGGCTGGACGTCAAACATTGCGTGGCCAGCCGCAGGAGCGTGGTGGAGTCCTGACCCAGATCGGCACCTGTCAATGACTCGAACAAACCGCTGACGTTACCGTATGGGTCTTTTTCAAGACGTTTGATCATCATCGAAGTCGCCTGGGTGGGGGCGTGTTGGTGTAACAGGGCGATCGTGCAATCCAGAGACAAGCCTGTCGCCTGCTCCAGCAGTTCAGTCAGCTCGCCCTCATCCATGGGGATGTACAGCAGGGCCTGAGCGGCGAGAGAAACCACCCAGTTGGAGTCATGGAAGAGCGCACGCTTGATGTTCGACCTGTCTATCAGGCGTTTTTCAAGGCTTTCCCAGTCAGGAGGCGGTACATCTACGCTGGGCAAGAGCTCGAACGGGGTATGTTCCGGGTTGGCGTCCAGGCAAGCCATGAAAGCCTTTGCTTCATGGACCAGTGCCGTTGCATCAAGCGGGGCAATCCTGGCTATCACCTGCATGAGAGACGACACGGTTGTGAGGTCCGGTCTCGACATCCAGTTGAACAGGTCGGAGACGGGGCATTTATCGAATCCGGACACTCGCAGCAGGCCAGCGTAATTCGGGAAACTCTGTCGCGGCCTTGAGTCGCAAGGGGGGAGGCCATTTGAAATAGCTTCGGCAATCAAGTAGGTGGCTATGCGCGAAGCGTCTCGCCAGCCCGGGCCCAGCGGTGTGAGTGTTACGTGCGGGGTCGCTTTATCCTCTTCCACCAACCAGGGATTCTTGACATCCAGCCCCTGCGCTTGAAGGTACTCAACCATCTGGAGCCTGAAACCGACGGTCATCAGGCCTGTGTCTTCGAGTTCGACTTCTGCAAAATGCTGGAGGTGCTCCAGGGGTTGGGCTTTCAGTGCTGCCATGGCAATGCGTTCCAGCAACTCCAGGTCGCTCAGGTCGTCTTTCTGCAGAATGCGCTGGGGGGCAGGTATAGCGTTTCGATGGGGCAGTAGCCCCCAAAACACGGAGGTCAGCGCAGACGCGTCATAATCCGGCGCAGTGCAATGAACGATCACGCCCCAGGCCATCAGCCTGAGTTGAGGGTCCTCTGCCGTGAGCCGGGCCGCGGCTTGGGGGGCGACGAGGCTGGCATCCCTGATGGCCAGGTCCGAAAGCGCCACGGCGATGCTGAATCTTTCCTTGTCGCCCTTCTCCATGACATCGAACGCATACTGCACTAGGTCCTGGGCGCAGGAGCGGGACACCGTGATTCCGCCTCTGCCCAGCAGGGCCAGCGCGGCCTGAAGTTGTGTAGAGGCGCCGTTCTGGTGCAGTGATCTGCGAAGCGCGATCAGCTTGTCGGCCAGGCCTAGCCAGGTGGCGAAGACAATGGTTTCTCGCCAGGCGCTGCCTTCCAGCAAGTCCACGGTCAAATGTTGCGGGCATTCGACCAGGAAACATGCCGCAGAAAACTCGGCGAACGTCTTGTGGGTAAAGGTCAGCAATGTGTCCGAGGCGTGGCTGATCGGTTCGATCAGGCCCACCTGTTCCCAGTGAGCCAATGCTTCACGCACCTGTTGCCGGGCGGCGAACCGCGGCTTGTCAATCAATGGCGAAAGGGCGTCTGCACAGGTTTGGATCAACTGCTCGAATGTGAGCAGTGGTTCGCGAATCAACTCCCAGCCAGTCATGTGCAGAACGAATGAAGCTGTATCGATTTCCCGCTCTGGCTTGCCTTTCGGGAGTGCGTTGAACAAATCGATCAGGTGGCTGTATAGCTGCGGGTGCGTCGCGGGTAGCACCTGGTCTCGCTGAATCAGGGAGGCCGCCATGCCTAGCAGCAGTGGGCTTGCCACGATGGCCTTGTGCGCCGAGGTACGTTCCAGTTCCTTCCTGGCGATCTGTTCGTAGTCGGTTTGCGCCGACGCCATCGGATCGACGGCCCGCAGCAGACGAGCAAGGTTGGCAGCCCCGCGGTCACTGGCCGGTGGCAGCAGCCGATAATGGACCCACCCCTCCAGCTCCACCGTGTCATAACCAATGGGCCGGGTGGTCACGACCATGCGCACCTGGGGGTGGCCGGCCGCGAAGCGGGCCAGCTGCCGGGCCACATCTTCCTGAGCCTTGCCGCATTCATCCAGCGCATCGAGCAGAATGATCCAGTTGGACGGAGCAGTTTTCAGGAGCTCGGTTGGGGTGACGCCTGAGCCATCAAGGGCAATGCCCATCAAGGCATCGCTGAGCGTCGCACCCTGTTGCATGGTAGTTGCGATGGCCTTGAGTGATGCGCTCAGGACAATGTAGCCATCGAGCGCATACTGGTGCGCCAACTCGACCATCATCGTGGACTTGCCCAGCCCAGGGCCGGCAACGACCACGGCAAGCTTCCTGAAACGTCCGATCCAAGTCGAATCGAAGTGCTTCAGGTCAAATGTGTATTGCTCGGTCGTATGGTAGCGAGCCAATGCTGCCAGGGCGTCCGTGGCATCCTCGGCTTCGAAAGCAATGGCTTTGACTTTCATCGCAAGCAGGTGCTCAAGGGGGATTCTGCGGCGAGTGCCGGCGATTGCGAAATGCGCGTTGGTCGAAACGACCCAGCGGGTCAACCGGCCCATGGTAGCGGAAGGAAAATCGCCCTGGGCGATCAGGATATCCTGGCTTGCGAGTAAGCGCATCAGTTCGCGCAGGTCCCAGCGCCCGCCATGTTGCATCAGGTTTGCGGCGTGCTGGAACAGCACAGACCAGGCCTTTTGGACATCCTGCTCGTTGGCGCAGACATCGAGCAGGAGCTTTTTGGCGAGTTTGATATCGGCATTCTGGGCATCGAGCCCATGGACGATGTGGATCCTCAAGCGGTGGCAGGCCTGATCGGGGGCAATGTTTAGGGCTCTCAGGCGATTGAGCCATTGCTGGCCGATGGCGCTGAGTTTGTCGGTGCGGCCCTGGCCGAGTTTCTTGACATCCGCAGCCAGCTTGAGCCGAATCGGTTCGCTGGAATCCGGCGCCACGGCAAGTACGCCAAAATGAAGTTCGCCACGATGGATGGCACTGGCCATGGCCTCCAGCGAGGCCCATAGCTTCGGCCCACACTTTAGGCCTTTCTTGACCTGGATCTCGATGACCTGGTTGTTCTCCAGCTCTATGCGAATGTCATCTCCGGGCCCCTCGCTTTCCGCCCAGAGGGCATGGGGCCGATCCTTGACCACACCCTCCAGCCAGCCCAGCGGGGTACCTCTGAGAATGTACGCCGCTACGATGGCTGTCACGGTGGCCTGGTAGTTGACACCACCGGCAGTGGCCTTGCCACCTCCGGTTTTCTTGGCGGCAACGCTGCCGGATGTTTTATGCGTGTTGCCTTTGCCTGACATCCTTGACCTGCAGTTGTCACGTGAGGGGAGCACTGCCATGACGGGGCAGCAGCAATTAAGGGGGGAAGCATGCCACCCTGGAACGCTTATGGGTAGTCACGCCGTTCAGGCTTGCGGCAGCGGTGTACCCAACTCGCTCAACATATATACCCGGCACTGTTCGAAAACCTGCCTGGCCATTGTGGCATCGCTTGTCCACAGCCGTTTGAAGGCCCGCAGACAGTTGGCGTGCGGCAGGTTTGGCGAGTCGATCCTGGCAATCAGATCAAGGTCTGAAGCGCTGGCCTGGCCTTGTTGCTGTGCCAGCAGCGCAGGGCCGAACACTGTGATCATGCGCGCCCGGTCACGGTGCAATTGCTCACGCGCATTCAGCCCGAAGAAGTCGATGATGATTTGTCCGCGCAACCTGTCCGGGCCTGCTGCCTGTGTCGGAACGGCTACCGTTGCCTCGAAGGTAATGAGCGCTTCAGGGTCTTCTGCCTGGGTACCCAGCGGGTAACAAAGGTAGGGCCGCTCGGTGGTCAGGTCCGCGACGGATGACTCGACCGCTCCTCTTGCTCCTGCAATCGGGAAGTAGTTCGACTTGAAGATAGAGTTGCACACCTTGCAGGAAGCGGCGTAGTTCAGAGGGTCATAGGCAAGCCAGAAGTAACCCTGTTCGCTGGCGTCGCCCATCGCCACGGTGTAGTTCAAAGCAGAATGCCGCTGCGGGTTGGGCCAGGCCAGAACGTTGGATTTTGGCCGAAAATGCTCGAGGTCAAATTCAATCGTGCCGTATAGCGGGCTTTCGAATTGCCGCTCGCAGAACACGCATTTGTTGAGCTGCAGCTTCATGAACACGGGTTTCACCGTGCTCCAGATAGCCGCTGTTTCGGCGTAATGGCCTTGCGCGAACAGCTTGAGCTTGCGTTTTTGGGCTTTGCCGGCCCACTTGGGGTCGACAGCGGCAATCTCGGTCGTCAGTTCTGCCAGCTCGACGGCATACCTGATCATTGCTTGCCCTCTCCCTTGGCACTGGCAGGCAGTGGCGCCGGGTGCGTGAGCCGTGCAAGGAAATCGATGGCAGCCGTCGTATCACCGTTTGCGGCTTTCTCGAACAGTTGCTCATCTTCAGCCTTGAAGGCATCTGGCCGGGTCGTCTGCAACCCGAAGTAGGCGGACAAAAGTAGCTGTTCCATGCTTTTGCCGAACACATGTTCCTCAAGTTGCTTGATGGTCGCAGTGCCGTCATCGGCCGTATCAGTGATGAAGATGTTCTCGCGCTTGACGGTGCTGGCGACCAGTGGGCTGTGCGAGGTGAAGACGAACTGCAGTTGGGGGAAGGTGGTTGCCAGCGTGGGCACGACACTGCGTTGCCATTCGGGATGCAGGTGAAGGTCGATCTCGTCCACCAGTACCATGCCGGGCACTTCATCGATGCGCCGGTTTTCGGGTGTCACGTCGCACAAGTGGCTCAGCAGGTCGCTGACCCAGCCGATAAAGGCCTTGTAGCCATCGGAAAGGGCGGTAAAGGGGGTAGGGGTGCCGTCGAAGAGGAATAGGTACTGCTCGTCTTCGTCATCGCGCTCCCCGGTGAGCCGGATGTTGCCCGGCAATACACGGTTAAGCAGTTCGATGACCGACTTAAAGCGCTGAGGTCCCCGATGCTGCAGGCGTGAAAGCCACAGGTGAAGCGGGCGCAGCGTCAATTGATCTTCGAACAACCCGGCGATTCGCTGGTAGCGCAAACCTCGCGAACGTCGCGCGCTGCTTGCGGAATAGTCGCCGGTCTCGACCCGTCTTGTAGCGCCGTAGCCGACCACGAAGAAGGCGGGTGAGTAATCATCCTCAAGCAACCGGCTGATCGGAGAGTCTGGCGTGCTTTCAAGATGAAGCCGGTCCAGGCTCCCCTTTCCACGTGTTTCAAGACGAGCCAGCAGTTCCAGCTTCTTGCGCCTGGATTCAGGAAAGGCCTCATCGCGTGTGATGACGGCTTCAATCTTCAGGAGGCATTGCGCAACACTGGGAGCGTCGGGTTTTGCGCGCCGAACCAGGCGATAGGGCACAAACCCCGACTCCAGCAGTGCAGGGGTCAGAGTGGCAATGGCCAGGGCGCGCAACACCGAGGATTTGCCACCGCCGTTGTCACCGAGTATCAGATTGACGTTTTTCAGCTCAGGCACGCTTTTGCCAACACGACTCGGATACTGCAGATCAAGCACTGCCTTGCCGTAGCATTTGAAGTCATAGATGTGCAGGGATTTGGCGTACAAAGCCGTACCTCATGGATGAGTGCGTGGTAGGCATACAGTGTACGTCGCAATCAGGGCAACTTCAGCCCCTTTAGCATCTGCCTGGTGCCGGCCTGATCCGCTTTGGAGGCCACCGGCTGCCCATTGATCACCGTTACCACCGCGTACCCCTGCGCAAGCTGGTAGGCATCCGCAGTTCGAGTCTCGTTTCCATTCTTTAATTCAGTTCAGGCAGCTCTGTGATGGAGTTCTCATTCCAAATCCTTCAAATCAACCCTCATCACTGTCCATGGGGGGTTTGAGATGTAACAAGTGGTGGTAGATGTTCACATCACTCTGATTGATTTTACGTGTTTCCTTATAGTATCTGGCGTTAAAGCTATTTCCCTGTGTGGTTATGAGTTGTAATCCGCTTTTGTAATCATCGTCAAAGTCTCTGTAGTCGCATTTCTCAACATGTTTAACATAGGATTCGCACAGCCGTGAGAAGTTTTCCGTAGCTACATAGATCACTACAAACACCGTACTCATACCCATGGAGTTATATCTGCCGATCTTGTTCAGGTGCTCATCAATTTGCGTAGTGTCGATGTAGTTCCCAAGCCTAAAACCTTCAAATAGGAAAACCGGGTTTCCCCTTCCATCCCGTACCCAACCATCAGTCTCGCCGACACCCTTACCGCTGCCTGAGCGCCCAGTACGTGACTGATCCGGCATCGTCCAATTAAGAAAACTCATGCGTTGACATACGAGCGATACAAACCAGTCGTTAATCATGTCTTCCTCATCGAGCATGATCGTGCTCGCGGACGCTGGAGCCAATTTTTTGCGCTGGAGATTTCCATTACGTTTCAGTAACTCCCGACCCACATGCTCTACCAATTCGAACAGGTACTCATCAATATTTGTTGTGGCATTCATAAATATTTGACTTTGATCGTATGCGTTCATGTCCTTGATTGTAAGCCATGCAAGACGCAGCTTGTCATGAGAGGAGTCAATCTCAGCATTGAGGATTGGCTGAGGCTTAGATAGGCCCACGGTGCCGGTGCTCCTGAGGCTATTCTCAATGGCAGCGATTTTCTCTTCTACATCGAGTGGGAAAGATCGATGAGAAATACGTATCTGTTGGAGATAAGACAGTGCTTCTTCGGCGCTTCTCATACGCTTGAGATACTCTGCCCTCAGTGGAGCTAATTCATAGGCCTTCTGCTGCTGGGGCGATGCCACATTCCAGAATCGTTTGAAATCGTCGAAATGTTCCGTTTCCAAGCAGAGCTGAAGAATGTAATTTAGCTCAACATCGCTGAGTTTGGCGGCGAGATCCGTCTTGAAAGTTGTTTGATAGGTGTCCAGCCAGCGCTTTAAATAAAACTCAAGCGGTTCGGGTCGAGCAATGTCAGTGGGCCAAGAGAGCGCTACTTTGATCAAACCCGTCGCGTTCTGTAATGTTTGTTCTACATCGAGCACACTGCTGAACATCTCCAGTGCTTTGGCATGATCCACAAACATTGTAAGGGAAGCAATCAGGTATCGCTTGAAGCTTTGAACTTCATTCGTGATCTGTTGTTCTTCGCTGGATATTTTATACAAGCATAGTCTATTGATTTTTTCCTGGTCTGGCAGCTTCTTGTTGTCAAATATATCTTTAAGGTCTAGTTTGGCAGATATTTCAGCAGTCTTGTTTTTAAAAGTTTTGTGAGAGTATTTCCTTACGTAGTCTAGATATTCCCTGGCAATTTTCATTTGACCATTGTTAGCGGCTTTCAGGATGATGTCGAAGGCTTCGGGGGTCCAGTTGGTTGCCGCTTCTTCTAGATTACGCTCAGCTAACAGTCCTACTACAAGTTTCTTGTTCTCATATGCAGTAGTGCGCTCTAGCATTATAAATAGCGCTCTTAAGGGGGCCTCCCTTCGCCGCAAAATTGCAATTAGCTCTTGAAATTCTATCGGAGTAAAATTGTTGGCTACATTGCAAACTGTTGGCCATAGTTTTATAGGGCTGTAGTCCGAGTTATCATGCAAATAATCGAAAATTCCAGATTGCCACTCTGAATAGAAGCCAAAGCGTTCGATAATACCCATGAGCTTACTTGCAAAAATGCGCTTCTCCACTGCGTGCTCTGGAGTGTATTCAGTTTGCGTGAAAAGTTTCAGTAGCAATCGGGTGTGCATGCGAGCAGCGAATACGGTGTCTCTTTTTTCTTTGGCGGGGTCACCTGAATCGATCGCAGGTTGATCATCAAGAGCACTGATCCAGCGTTCGCGCTGCTCGGCTAATGCGTTTATATAGACGCTGAGCCATTCAAGCTCATCAAATGCGAGCGGGTCATCAACCGCATTTGTGTCACCATTCAGGCGGTCATACAGCAGTCCTAGGTAGCTATCGATCAATGCCCCGCATGCATCAAGTGCATGGCTACTCGAATTATGGTGTGACTTGGATGAGGCCAAATCCCAGTCAAGGCACCAGAATAAAATCAGCCACCCTCCGAGGGGTAGATATCGGTCCCCTATACGAGCCTTCTGAAGGTGTTCGTGCGCACGATTGATGAGTATTTGGCGGTGATCCTCTATGAGGTACCTAACTTGTCTTGAATCATCCAAGTACCTCACGGTGCTTATGGTCTTTTGGAGGCTAGGCAGGCGAGTGTCTGCTATTAACTTGTGACGAGAGTTGTAGTTGATCTCGTGGTTGGCGAACCAAGCGATCATTTCGCAAAGCTGATCTATAGCTTCGGGTAGGGCTGGTAGGCGAACATACTGCTCGTAGCTGTTGTAAAATATTTCAAGAGCTTGAGTCCATACTAAGTCACCCCAGTTCTTCTCATAAGAGGCATATTCTGATATGGGGCGCATGTTCCGCTCTATATTTTCATAAACACCGATCAAGCCAAATTGGTTTGTCTTCGGGTTCGAGAGTAAGAAGCAAAGATAGGGAGGGTGATAGATATCACTGAACAGGGCTCCGACCAATTTAGGGGAGCGATGGGCTAAGTCGATTAGTTTTCGGGTGAGAGGGAAGCTGTCTCTGGGGGAGTAAAGGTTATGCTCGCGCTGGAGGATTAAGTGAACTAAGTGCTCGCTAATGCCTCCGATCCCTTGGAATCGATAATGCGTTACATCTTTCCACCATTTTGCACCCTCTATGAGCGTGGTGGGGGGGCTGCTCGCTAGATTGTAGATCATGCTTTCAAGCTGAGAGAAATCAAGAGCCTCACAATAGGATTCCGCTTCTTGGCTCACTTCGTCAGGTTGTCCCGGTCTTTTCCGCACCACTAGAGGAGATGGCTTCTTGATGATGTTGTTAACACGATTGTGACTGATAGCGACATTGGCTGCGCAGTCTGCCCAGCTATCAAATAGTGTCTTATCTGCAGCGATATAGTTGAAGGCGCAGTCAAGGTACTGTTTAACGTCGATATCTAGATCGAAATCGATTTGGAAGATAGCAATACTGCCAGCGGCCAGTCGCATCCTGGTGATGTAATTGGAAAAAGCGGTATCTGGGTCTACTGAGCCGTCTATCAGTCGTTTCCATAGGAAAGTGCCTACGCCTTTAAGGTCTTCGCGCTTTACCTTCAGCCGATAACCTTCGGCTCGGGATTCAAAGGTATCGCGCAGGAAGGCCAGGTCGATCGAGGTAACGTCTTCTTGGCAAAGTCTTAACTGCGGGGGTTCCCAGACATCGTTGAGGTACCGCAGCTCGTACAGAAGGGTGTGTGCATCTAGCTGATGCCGCAGCTTTGGCGGCATGTCGGGGGTCGAGGGCACTTTGGGCTGTACGGCCAGATAGTCATCCGGGAATGCAATAACGCGGGCCTGTTCAAGCTCCGAGACGTCCACCGGGTAGGCTAGACAAAACTCTGCACCTGCCACTGTTGGCCAGGAATCTCGCCCCTCTAGCAGGGCTGTCACGTTGTCTCGGTTTAGAGGTCTCGGGTAGATATGCGCAGCGTGAATGTAATGAGCGATCCGCTCGTGAAGGGAGTTTGGAGAGGCCACACGCGAAGGGTGCGTGTCTTTGTAGAGCGCCAGTTTTCTCTCCAGATCTTTGATCAGATCATACGAACTCATGTTCTTCCGAAATCCTTGGTGGGTCGCTCACTGCGTCGACGCCTGTGCTGGTAGCTTACTGAACGGTCATGGTTTTTTCGATAACGCGAACACCATCATTCGCCCGGCTAGTTGAGCGGGACGCGATTTGGTTCAGGAGATTATCCTTGCGTGTGTTTTACGAAGGCTTTGACGCTGTTACGCAGAATGCCTTGGCAGTCGTCAGCTTGGCCGTTACCGGGTTAACGCATGGACGGCAAGGCCTCACTCAGTTTTGAGGTGCGCGAGCTCGGCGCCAGGCCGGGCCTTTCTCGGAACACTCGATTGCGTTATATACGGTCGGGAATATGCCCCACAGGGACGGGCGATCCCAAGCGCCGCATCCAGGCAACGCACAACGAACTTGGTACCGCCTGGGTTAAAACCGTGAAAAGCGGCTTTTCGGGCTTCGATTTCAGCTTCAGCCTCCGCCGTACTAGGGGCGCCAGCTCGGGGCTGATGAGCTCGACGAGGGTCTGACTGCGGATTCCACGCTATCCGGACTCTCAGCCCACGAGCATCTAGATATTCATTCTACGTTCATCCGGACAGGAATTCGGAGCGTACTGACGCAGGTTGACATTGTTACTCTGAAGTGATCGCCGTCTTCAGTTTCGTCATGCGTTTGCGCATCGATTCGCTCTGTAGCTCGATGCGATAAGCGTTATGTGGCAGCCGGTCGATGATGGCATCGCCTAGGGGGCGCGCGCCGATCAGCGCACTGATCGATTCTGGGTCAGCGCGCCGTCAGCCACTGGGTCAATTCGACGTCAGTTTACCTTGCGCCAGCTTGGAGCAATTGAGGCAGCATCCATCACGTATCCGTTATTGCACGCTTCAGCTCAATAGGATTTGATCTGCAAAACAAGGATGGAGCCTTTTATGTACCTCGCTGAGCTGACGATCAAAAATTTCCGCAAACTGCGTGACGCCAAGCTGAAATTTCAGCCGGGACTGAACGTGTTGGTAGGCCCAAACAATTTGGGCAAAAGCGCCGTATCGGACCATGGCAGCGACCAAGGCTGCCTACCTCGTAGCAGGTTCTGAGCTGTTCCTGAGTAACTATCAGTATTGGCCAGGGGGTGACGATCGCCCGATCTCGGTCAAGGAATTAGAGGTAGGAATGGAAGACGGGAGTCCGTTTTTCTTCGTCGATACTCACGCAGGGCCAGCACACCTAGTCACCTGGAAGGCGCTAGATTCTGTGACGCGGCTTGGCAGCACAGGCGCTTACACCCATGACCTCGGACGCTACCGGGTTTATCGAACTTTGGTAGAGCAGCCGGCTGTGCTTCGAGCTTTAGTAGCCCGTTACCCGCAAATCCTCGTTGATGAGTCTCAGGATTTGAGCGCGCTGCATCAGGCTATCTTGGAACTCATCATAAAGGCCGGTGCAACGGTGTCCCTCATCGGGGACGTAATCAAGGCATCTACGCTTTTGCGGGCGCTGACGGCATGTTTCTGCACACCTACGAGGCGCGGGCCGGTGTCACCCCATACAAGCTCACTCGAAATTATCGTTCGTTACCACCGATCATCGACATTGCGAACCGACTTTGTGGCAGGAACGACAAACCAGATCGAGATCCCGAGGCGGGGGGAGGTTATTTCATTGGGTACAAATATTCGGAGCTCCCCAGGCTGTTTGACTCGTTCAAAGCTCGAATCGACGAGTTGAAAATGCAGCACGACGATGCGGCAATTCTCTGCAGATCGGCGGATCGAGCGGTGATGCTGGCTGGAAAGGTCGCCCCTCCGGGACAAGGCACCGTTGCCATGTTCAGTGAAGCGGCGTTGCTACGAGATCAGCAAGGGCGCTATTAGGAGTGCTTTAAATGTGTATGCAGAGCTGTCGTCGGTTTGCTGGATGATCCTCCCCACGGACTCAGTACCGAGTTACAAGGTGCCCCGCATGAGGGATGGATGCTGCGGTTGAGGCGACTGCTATGGGCCTTCATTCGCAATGAAGACGCTGGTTTGCCGTCCTCAAATCTCATTGCCAAAACCGATTGGCATCCCTGGCTTGTGAAGAATCTTAAAATCCTGCTTGCGACAATCGAAAAGCAGTTTGGATTGAAGGCAGTTGGCACCCTAGGTAACAAGCTGGCAAAGACCAAGCTTCTGGAGCTCCCTCTTGCTGGTTAGGGTGCAGATGCCAAACAGGGGCCGGGTATCAGGGTAGAGACGGTCCATCGGGTAAAAGGTGAGTCCATCGGCGCAGTGCTGTATGTGGCGAAGAAGCCCAATGTCCAAGCGTTATTGGCAGGCACCGATGGCGAAGAGGGTCGTATCGGTTAGTTGGGCATGTTCAATTTTCGGGTCAGAGTCGCCCGGTGAAGCAGCCTTGTTCGTAACCAAGGCGATCCCGAGGTCGAATAGAGCTGCCTGTGGCCTGAAGACCATTGAATGCATGGTGACGCCACTCCTGGAAGGGAATGGCGAGATCCTGGGCAGCTTGACGTGAGCCACAGCACTCAATACGGATTACATTATCCCCCGATTGAAGGGGCGGTGGTTGGCCCCAGTTCCAAGAGGGGCGCGAATCGAACGGTGGCCACTACCGTCCCCCCAACGGTGGTGGCATATTAGTGCTATAGACAGGCAACATTCAGGGAATAGAGGTCCATGCCGACAAAAACTGCCGAAGATTTTCTGGCCGCGCTAGCGGATGAGCTTGCAATCAGCGAGTCACGTTACGACCAGGCTCGCCGCAGCTATGCATCATTGGGTGACTGGCTGCACCGTCCAGAGTCCACCGTCCTTGCTTACGATCCTCAGGTCTATGTGCAAGGATCATTTCGGCTGGGGACGGCAATTCGTCCTTTAAATGATGAGGAAGAGTACGACGTCGACTCAGTGTGTCTGCTCCGGTTCCTTGGAACGAGAGATCTGACCCAGGCGCAGCTGAAGGAGCTTGTCGGGAACGAGATAAAGGCATACCGCAGAGCCCAGAACATGGTGAAGCCTGTTCGAGAGGGACGGCGTTGCTGGGTGCTTGACTATGCAGATGGTGCCCAGTTTCACATGGATATAGTCCCGGCTGTCCCAAACGCTGAGCGGCAGCGGTTGTTGCTCGAAGCTCGAAATCTTGACCTGAAATGGTCCGAGACGGCGATGGTCATTACGGATCTTGAGTCGCCTGTCTACCATGTGGTTTCCGATGACTGGCAGCGCTCCAACCCGAAGGGTTATGCCGAGTGGTTCAAGGGCAGGATGGGGGAAGTGTTCGAGCGCCGCAAGCGCGCATTGGCGGAGTCGATCAGAGCCAGCGTCGAAGATATTCCAGATTACAAGGTAAGAACACCTCTTCAGTCCGCCATCATGATCTTGAAGCGTCATCGTGACGGCATGTTCGAAGGGCGGTACGACGAACGCCCGATCTCGATCATCATCACGACACTTGCCGCCCATGCTTACAATGGCGAGGAAAAGATCGCTGATGCCTTGTACGCAATCCTCTCGCGGATGCATGACTTCATCGAGCATGATGGATCACACTGCATTATTCGCAACCCTTCCGATCCCCTTGAAAACTTTGCAGACAAGTGGCCTGTACATCCGGAACGGGAGGTCGCGTTTTTTGAGTGGTTGCATCAGGCACGTCAAGATTTTGAGAAGCTAGCGGGCCAGGTTGAGCGTCGCCGTCTGATCGAGAGTGTTCAACCCCGCATGGGGGCTGCCGTCGAGAGGGCTGCCACACGTCTCGGCCCTCTACCTGGCAGCATGCTGAGTCCTGCTTCAGCCGCCGCTGCAATCGCTTCAACAGCCAGTGCCCCAGCTTTTCCGAATACTCGGCGGGAACCTACTTCGCCAAGGGGGTTTGCTTGATCTGGTGGGCGGAGCAACCACGCAGGGCACAGTCGGAGCGTGCTGCGATATCGGAACTGGCAGACAAACATGACTGGCTACAAGCGGTGGTCTGGAGGCTCACCGGGGAGCTACAGATCGCCGTCGACTTCGAGCTGGTAGTGAATGATAGGGTTATTCCACTGACACTGGACTTTCCTGAGTTCTTTCCGGATGTGGTGCCGTCGGTTGTATCCCGCGAAAAGGAACGTCTGTCCGGCCATCAGTACGGCCCATCGGGTGAGCTGTGCTTGGAGTACCGCTCCGACAATTGGATGCCAGAGATCACTGGCGCCATGATGATCGAAAGTGCTCATCGCCTGCTTTCATCCGAACAGGAAACTGGTGAGCCCGCGCCGTCAGATCACAGAGTCCTCCCTGCGCAGCGAGCAAGAAACTCCAAATTCCGCTTCCTCTATTCCAGGGCTGTATGGGCTGGCCTGTTGTCGGTTGAAGAGGGACATGCAGTGGATGCTGAGCTGCAGGAGCATCACCTCGCCGGTGTATACGCCGCTCAGCTTGCACGAATAGGCCCTACAGAGGAGCCCATTTGGCAAGAGCCCAACAGACGTGGCTATGGTGCTACCTCATTGAAAGCAAAGGTAGTCCGCTTGCCAGAGGGGGCTGCAGTCAAGTGTCGAGCAGTCGATGAGCTTGTCGCACTACTAGAGCAGTTTGGCCTTGGAGAGTTGGCATCTGACTTGGTACAAGAGCCGAGCGAGATTGAAGTCATCCTCTTCGACGGACAGAGTATTCAAGCGCTGATGATGTTGGGCCAGGCTGGAGCAAAAACGCTCATCAACTACGACCTGGTATTTGCTGAGCGTGATGGCGCTCGTCTTGATCCCGCATACGTCAACCTCGGGTCTGCCAAGGTTGCGATTGTTGGCTGCGGATCTCTAGGTTCCAAGGTGGCCGTGCAGCTTGCCAGAGTTGGTGTGGGCAAGTTTGTGCTGGTGGATGGCGACATTCTGGCTGTGGGTAATTTGGTTCGTAATGAACTCGATTGGCGGGCGGTGGGGATGCACAAGTCGCAAGCACTGGCCGCTCGCGTGAATGAAGTAAATGCCGATTGCGAAGTCCTCACTCGTACTACTGTGCTCGGTGGCCAAGAGAGCGGAGGGTCAACCGCTACCACGATGGAGTACATCGCAGACTGTGATTTGATCATTGATGCAACCGCCGATCCCACGGTCTTCAACCTTTGTTCGGCCATTGCACGAAGAGCCAAGAAATCATTGTGCTGGGCTCAGGTGTTTGGTGGTGGGGCTGGCGGAATAGTTGTTCGGTTACGTCCAGATATAGATCCCACACCTTTGGAGACCCGTAGGCGCATTGAGGCGTGGTACGCCACTCAGGGCGTCGAATGGCCTGATGAGCCGGCCGCCCAGCCTTATGCTGGGGACGGCGAATCGGGAGTGCCGCTGATAGCCGACGATGCAGACGTCACTGTGATTGCTGCGCACCTGTCTCGCTTTGCCACTGACCTACTTGCTCGTCCCGAAGCGACGATCTTCCCATACTCCGCTTATTTGATTGGCCTGTCTGGAAGATGGCTCTTTACGGCGCCATTCGATGTTAGGCCGATCGATCTTGGCCCAACCGATGGTTGGAGCATGGAGGTACAAGATGGCGACGTTGAGGCCTTCAAGAAATTCTTCGCAGACCTTCTACCAAAGGCCAACGATGCAAGTTGAATTTGCGGATAGCGTCAAGGAGCAGTTGCGAAAGGCGCTCAGAGCGGCGGGTAGTCGAGAGATTGGCGGTGTGTTGATGGGGGAGCAGATTGAGCCCGGTCATTTCCGAGTTGTTGACTTGACGATTGACAGCCAGACGGGAGGGCAAGCCCATTTCGTCCGGAGTTCGGAAGCCCATGCCGAGGCGTTGAATGCGTTCTTCTGCGAAACCGGGCATCAATATGATCGCTTCAACTACTTGGGTGAGTGGCATTCGCACCCTCGATTCCCGGTGACGCCAAGTGCTCAGGACGTTGAGTCTATGGTCGATCTTGTCAACGGTGAGCGCGGTATCGATTTTGCGGTTCTGCTGATCGTTCGGCTGCAATGGTGGCGTAAGATCTCATGTTCTTGCACCTTGTTTCGTCGCCATTTTAGCCCATCACCGGTTGTCATTCTGGAGCATAGACATTGATAAATTACTTCATTAAATCGCTTATCGATTGGGTCTTCAGGCGACGTTCGCCGGGCGTCACACTGATTCGAGTAGGCGTGCCCCTCTTTGGTCTGGTGCTCGTAGGACTGACAGTCGGCATTACGATTCCAACTTCCCAGGGGCCGTTTAACTTTAGCTGGGATACCTCTGGAAGCTCCGGTGCGTTGAGCTGGGGTGTGTTCGCGATAGCTTGTGTGATTGTATTGCTAGGTGGATGGCTGGTCGTTTGTGATATCCGCCGAGAGAGCCGTAAGAAGGTCATCGTGATCGAGGCCAGAGGGTTGAGAGATTGGCAAGGTCAACCTCTGGCTTCAGCGGTTCCCTCATCAATACCCGGTCGCCGTGAGCAGGTGATCAGCGACTTGAGGCAAGGAGTTGTAGACGGGCAGATCGTGAGCCCAGAGGCTGCAGTACGTCGAATTTCAAGCCTGCCGGATGACATTGCACGACGTTGCGATGGGTTGGATCGATCCGATATATCGTTTGTGCTCGGTGGGCTTGCACCGGTGCCATTGCTTTTTCTCCTCGGAGTGATCGTCGACGATGAGTCAAACACGGTCATCATGGACTGGGATCGGCAACTGCGTGCCTGGCGTGGGTTGACCGTTGATGATGACGGTAAACGCTTTGTGGTGGCAGGCTTGGATACCTTGCAAGCAGGGGCGACCCGCGTGGCGCTCTGTGTGTCCGCTTCGTACGATGTTTTGGATGTTGATGTGCAGATCGCTGAAGCAGGAACGCCCATTATCCGGATGGATCTGGAAGGGCGTGGTACCGACACGCATTGGTCCGAGTTGAAACAACAACAACTCGCTCAGCAGTTTCTCGATACAGTTATGTCCTTGGTTCGAAAAGGCGTTACAGAAATAACTTTGTTTCTGGCTGCCCCTGCAAGCCTGGCATTGCGGCTAGGCATGTTGTATGACAAGCGGAATCTGCCTCGCCTGGAGGTCAATCAGTACGAACAGGCCGATCCCAAACGATTCCCTTGGGTAGTGCGCATGCCTGTAGCGGGGGTGCTCCAGCCGGAAATCGTACACCGATGATGTCGCTAAAGTTCTCTTGGCGCTTAGCGAAACACTGATGCTTAGGCAGGATTGCGGGCAGTGGGGGCATCCTTTTCAAACCATCCAAAGCATGCCCTCAGATGTGCCCCCAATGTAGCAATCCACTGGAAGTGCATGGAGCTCCATGGTTTGTGGAAAGGCAAAAATGATCAGATGAACAGCCTGCCCGACGACACCTAAAGACTCTCAGGGTCGCCAAAAAACATCTGTATCCGCGACCGCAACCACCGCTCCCCCGGATCATTGTCCTGCGACCCACGCCAAGCCATATGCAGCTCGAACGAACGCACCGGCAACGGCGGTTCTTCCGCGCGCAACCCCCCTGCGGCGGTCAGTGCCTCGGCGGCATAGTCCGGCACAATGGCGACAATGTCCGTGCCTGCCAGCAATGTCCCCAGCCCGTTGAACTGCGGCACCGCCAGCACCACATGGCGTTTGCGGTCGAGTTTCTCCAGTTCTTCATCGATGAACCCGCTCAAGTCGCCGGCGAACGACACCAGGGCGTGGGGACGGGCGCAGAAGTCGTCCAGGCTCAGGGAGCCCGGGACGCTGTCGGCGCGCAGCAGCTTCGGCAGGCTGCGGCGCAGTACTTTGCGCTTGGCGTTGGCCGGCAGGTCGGCGGTGTAGCTGACGCCGATGGAAATTTCGCCGGAGGCGAGCAGGCCGGGCATCAGGATGTAGTTGACGCGGCGCACTACCAATACGATGCCGGGCGCTTCCGCGCGCAGGCGTTTTAGCAGTTGGGGCAGCAGGGCGAATTCGACGTCGTCGGACAGGCCGATGCGGAACACCGCGGTGCTGGTGGCCGGGTCGAACTCGGCGGCGCGGCTGACGGCGGTGGAAATCGAGTCCAGGGCCGGGGAGAGCAGGGCGAAGATTTCCACGGCCCGGGCCGAGGGTTCCATGCTGCGGCCGGTGCGCACGAACAGGGGGTCGTCGAACAGCCCACGCAGGCGCGACAACGCGGCGCTGATGGCTGGTTGGCCGAGGAACAATTTCTCGGCGGCGCGGGTCACACTGCGCTCATGCATCAAGGTTTCGAATACGATCAAGAGGTTAAGGTCGACACGACGCAGGTCGTTACGGTTCATCTTGTGTCCTGGAAGAGTCAGCTTTATTTGACGAGAACGGCGATATAAGAGCCCTGAAGGTCCATTCAGACGCGTGACCGGTATGAATCTTACGGGGAAAGGCTGGTACTCTGCACCGGCTAATTGAGTTTTCCTACGATACTTGAGGTCTATTCCTCAGATGCGGAATCAATGACAGACATGTCGACTATTAACGGCGACCGGTGGCCTTAGCCGGAAAGCCCAGATAGAGTTCATGGCAATAGAGGTTACTTTGACGAGGTTTGCGATGTCCCGCACGATCCGTTTTCACAAGTTTGGTCCGGCCGAGGTGCTCAAGTGCGAAGAGCATGCAGCCGCGCAGCCCGCACCGGGCGAAGTGCAGGTCCGTGTCGAGGCGATTGGCATCAGCTGGTATGACATTTTGTGGCGCCAGAACCTGGCGTCTTCCCACGCACGCCTTCCATCCGGCCTTGGCCATGAGATGGCCGGGGTGGTCGTTGCCTTGGGCGAGGGCGTGGATGACTTGGCAGTGGGCGATAAAGTGGCCAGTTTTCCGGCCGAGAGCCCCAATGATTACCCGGTGTATGGCGAACAGATCGTCCTGCCCCGTTCGGCCCTGACCCGCTATCCGGACGTCCTGAGCCCCATCGAAGCCAGCGTGCACTACACGCCGCTGCTGATTGCCTACTTTGCGTATGTGGACCTGGCACGGGTCAAGCCCGGGCAGTTTGCCCTGGTGACCGACGCCAGCCATTGCGCCGGCCCTTCGTTTGTGCAACTGGGCAAGGCCCTGGGTGTGCGGGTGATTGCCGCCACCAAGGACAGCGCTGAGCGCGAGTACCTGCTTTCTCTTGGCGCAGAAAAAGTCATTGTCACCGAGGAACAGGACCTGCTGATGCAAATCAACAAGTTCACCGACAACCGCGGTGTCGATGTGGTGTTCGATGGCTTGGGGGGCCCGCAGATGTCGCTGCTCGGTGATGTGCTGGCGCCCCGTGGCAGCCTGGTGCTGTATGGCTTGCAGGGTGGTAACCAGACACCGTTCCCGGCGTGCGCGGCGTTCCAGAAGAACATTCAGTTCTTCGTGCACTGTATCGGCAACTTCACCGGCAAGCCGGAGCTGGGCATCATCCAGGATCAGGTGGCGTTGCAGCGTGCGTTGCGTGACATCAACCAACTGACCGCCGATCGTGTGCTCGTGCCCCTGAAAACCACGGTGTTTCCGTTCAATCAGTTTGTCGAAGCCCACCGTTACATGGATGAATGCCCGTGCCGCGAGCGGGTTGCGTTGCAGGTTGCGGCTGTTTGAGCTGTAGGAGTATTCGTAAATGAGCGCTCCGACGCCTGAGTGAATGGGGCAAATGCGCCATTTGACAGGGCTTAACCCGCCCGCCCCAGAAGCTGCCGACCTGGCACTTTAGCCCACAAATCCGGCCCTCTCTCCCTGACGCCGCCCTGAATCCCAGTGCGGCGTCGTTGCATGTGCACCTTTTACGCGACATCGGTTGTTCATCTGAACTGGTTTTCGGCCCGCTTCTGTATCTATTAATCATTATTCCAACACTGATAATTGCGCCTTCACTTTCATCTCAAGGACTGAGCAATGATTGAATCCATGACTCGGCTGCTGATAGTTGCTCGAACTATCGACGCGGCCCACAGGTGTACTCAGCAAGACAGGTACTTTCATAAAGCGTACCGGCCATGCAAATGGAAAAGTTGTTTGAGCCTATTGTCGGACACTTCTTTAAAAGGCTGGTTAAAAACGCGTAGGACCTTGTCGGAAGACTCCTAAGGCTAACCTTTTAGAAATTTTTACCAGTACTTTCATTAGGTTATGCGCCTGTGCGGGTAAAAGATGCGTCCCGGCAATCCCTGTCGTTTTGTTGCGTGGTGCTAGTGTTTAATCATCGGCGCACAATGCGAGGCGCGATTTTCCTACACGCAAAATAGGTCAAGCAAACACTGTCAGCAGTTGCTTGAAACTGATATTTCAACTCGGGTAGTAGAACTATGAGCACTATTCACGAACAGGCTATGAATCATGTTTACCAGCAAGTTCTGCAACGTCTGATCGGGCACTTCAGTCGCGCGGGACGTACCGCTCTCCAGTTACTGGTCCAGCGAATCATTGTCGCGGCAGGCGGGATGGAACAGGTGGGGGACTTCAAGGTACTGGTGGCCCACGGTGGCGGTGAAGTCAGCAGCTATACCCTGGCGCTGCTGCGAGCTGCTCAACTGACCATTGCCGGTCGCGCGCCACGTACCTTTCAACTGAGGGTCGCGACGTTACGTCACGCGGGCATGACCGAGGGGCAGCTCGATACCCTGAATCGCGGCTACGGCCGGCTGTTTCTCCACGACGACCCGCGTGTCGAGTTGTTGATGGTGGAAAACCAGGAGGTACAACCCTTCAATCACCAGCGTCCGGCCTCAGCGATCGGGCGAAAGATCAGCCAGCGCAATATGTTGATGATGGGCCATGTGAGTGCCGGGGACTGCCGCGCCACCCTGTGCAACGACACTTACCTGGCCGTCGGTGATTTTTACCAGCGTGTCACCACGTGCAATGGCGGCGTCCACGCGCTGGTCAGTGGTGACTCCCCGCGCAGGCAAAGTCAGTTTCTTGCCTGGCTCAAGAAAACCGCCCAGGGCGCAGGCGTCCGAGTTCCCAAGGGCCATCCGCTGTCGCTCAACGCGTTGTTCGCCCACATGGACGAGTGGAGCACCGCTTATTACCAGGATGTGTTCGGTGAGCATTACGTGGCCAGCGATAACCCCAGCACGGCGGGGCATCGTCACTTGGCCTACATCGGCATCGCCGACCTGCTGGAAGATGTCGACATCGCGTCGACCTCCCTGCTGACCGAGTTCATGGCCTACGCTCCCGATCCACTGGGCTTTCACTTCAGCCATCCGGCCTATTCCAATCCGTTGCTGATGGCTCACCTACGTGGGTTGCAGGCCGAATGCCTGCGTGCGCTGGATTATGAGGACGGCGTCGAAGGCTTTGTGCAGCAGGCCGCCGCGTACATGCGCCATTTGCGCATGCCCGACGACTTGCTCATTCAGGCCGGGACCCGCGAAGGGCGCATGCTCTGGAGTACCTACGCCCAGGAGTTCTTCGGCTTGGATGAGACCCAGCTGACCTGCCTGCTGTTTTCACCCTTTGTTCATCACGGAGAGCGACTGGAAGGTTATTTGCGCCAATGTCACCCGGGCATGCTGGTGGCGTTGCCTGAGTTGCACAAAGTCCTCCAGGGCAACGGTTCCGCCGAAATGCTGCAGCAGTGGGTAACGGACACCAGCGGTTTGCCGATGCCCTTGTTGCAGCACCTGTACCGCAAACGGCCGCTGGCCAGAGAAAACGGCATGTGTCGCGCCGCTGCGGCCCAGGGCGCCGCGCAGGCCGTGCCATTGTTCGGGCGATGACCCTGCGCGGCGAGCGTCAGGCGGATTTCGCGTATCAGGCGGTCTATCGCTACATGATCAGCCTGATCAACGAGGTCAGTACCGACACCCGGGTAAAACTGCCGTCGTTACGGCAGTTGGCCGGACGCCTGAACGTGTCCATTTCAACGATCCAGTACGCCTATGCGCTGCTGGAGAAGGAGGGCAGGGTGTATTCGGTGGCCAAATCCGGCTATTACGCCTGGCCGATGTCGGCAAACCCGCTGGCCTGGGCCGGCGGGGATTTGCTTGATCGCCTCTACGCGGCGGCCCGGCGCCCCGGCATGCTGGTACTCAGTGGTGACGAGCCGGCATTGCTGGGCTCCCTGGATGAAACACTGCTGCGGCTCGAGCGGGAACTGGTGCGCCAGTACCCGTCGCATTTGCAGCCCTGGTCCCAGCCCTGCGGTGTATGGGAATTACGCGCAGCCCTGGCCGCGCGCTATACCTCGTCGCCCATGCGCTGCTGGCATGCCGACGACGTGTACATCGGCGCCGACCTGCGCGGCGTGCTGGATATCCTGATCGAAGTGCTGGGCCTGCGGGGCACCACCGTGATTGTCGAGTCGCCCTGCGACTGGCTGATCCTGCGCCTGTTGCAGGACGCCGGGGTGCGCATCATCGAGTTGCCCTGGACGCCGGAGGGTCGTCTGGATCGAACTGTGCTGGGGAAGCTGTTGCGTGATGAGCCGGTGCATCTGGTGTTGCTCTCGTCTTCCGTCAGCCTGCCCAGCGGGGTGGCCATGTCAATCGACGAGCGTCTCGACGTGGCACACCTGCTGGAGCAGTCCGGTTGCTGGTTGCTTGAAAACGACACCTTTGGCGAGCTGGGTTTTGAAGCCCCCCACACCGCATTGCGTGAACGGGTGAACCCTGAGCGGCTGATCGTGTTTTCTTCGTTCGAGAAAGCGCTCGGCTCGGAAGCCCCCTACGGCTACCTGCTGTGCCGGCGCATGAGCAATGAGTTGCAGCGTCAGTTCCTGCTGCGCTCATTCCGTTTATCGTCGATCCGTCAGCGCGCGATTGCCCGTTTGTACCAAAGCGGGCGGATTGACCAGCACCTGCGCACACTGCGCCAACGCCTGAGCGAGCAGGCGGCGCACATGAGCCAGCGCCTGGAACAGCACTTGGGCGACCAGGTGACTTATCGGATGCCGGCTGCCGGTGCCGCGTTCTGGCTGGCCTCCACCCGGGCCGTAGACATGCGCCAGGCATTTCAGCGCCTGCTGGCACGGCAAGTGGTGATCGCCCCCGGGGAGCTGTTCAGTGTCAGTGGCTTGCACCAGCAGCACCTGCGCGTGAGTCACACCTTCCACGGGCAACCCAATCTGGACATTGCCCTGGAAGCATTGAGCGACGCATTGCGCCAGGCGCAGACTGGGTGAAATTTCTCTTAACGATGTAGGATCGATACCGTCGCGCAGCAGTCCAACTCTCAGTAAACTGCCATTTTTTCCGAATCCTTCTATCCGAGGTTTATGCATGACAATCAGTCCTTTTGCGGGCAAGCCGGCGCCGGCCCAGTTGCTGGTGGATATCCCGCGACTGGTCACGGCCTATTACACCGGCCAGCCTGATGCAGCGATCTCCACCCAGCGCGTAGCCTTTGGTACGTCCGGGCACCGTGGCAGCTCGTTCGAACTGAGCTTCAACGAATGGCATGTGCTTGCCATCAGCCAGGCCATCTGCCTGTATCGCGAGGCCCAGGGCATCGACGGCCCGCTGTTCGTTGGCCTGGACACCCATGCGCTGTCGACCCCGGCCGGTGCCAGCGCACTCGAAGTGCTGGCTGCCAACGGTGTGCACGTGATGCTCGCCGAAGGCGATGAATACACGCCAACCCCGGCAATTTCCCACGCCATCATCTGCTACAACCGTGGCCGTACCAGCGGCCTGGCCGACGGCATCGTTATCACGCCGTCCCACAACCCGCCGCAAAGTGGCGGCTACAAGTACAACCCGCCCAACGGCGGCCCGGCCGATACCCACGTCACCAAGTGGATCGAAGCCAAGGCCAACGAACTGCTGGCCAATAAACTGGCCGGGGTCAAGCGCATCACCCATGCGCAGGCGCTCAAGGCCGACACCACCCATCGCCATGACTACCTCAACAGCTACGTGGCCGACCTGATCAACGTGATCGACATGGACGCCATCCGCAGTGCCGGCCTGCGCCTGGGCGTGGATCCGCTGGGCGGAGCAGGGGTGCGCTACTGGTCGGCGATTGCCGAGCACTATCGACTGAACCTGGAGGTGGTGAACACTGAAGTCGACGCCACGTTCCGCTTCATGAGCGTCGACTGGGACGGCCAGATCCGCATGGACCCGTCCTCCAGCTACGCCATGCAAGGCCTGATCGGTCTCAAGGAACGCTTCGACGTGGCCTTCGCCTGCGACCCGGACCATGATCGCCATGGCATCGTGACCCCGTCCGGCGGCCTTTTGGCGCCGAACAACTACCTGGCGGTGTCCATCGACTACCTGTTCCAGAACCGTCCCGACTGGCGCGCCGATGCGGCCGTGGGCAAGACCGTGGTCAGCAGCGGTCTGATCGATCGCGTGGCCGCACGCATCGGTCGTCGCCTGTATGAAGTGCCGGTAGGCTTCAAGTGGTTTGCCGATGGCCTGTTCGAGGGTTCATTGGGCTTTGGCGGCGAAGAAAGCGCCGGGGCGTCGTTCCTGCGCAAGGATGGCACGGTGTGGAGCACCGACAAGGACGGCCTGATCCCGGCATTGCTGGCGGCGGAAATGACCTCGCGCAAAGGCCAGGACCCGAGCCAGATCTACCGTGGCCTCACCGATGCCTTGGGCGAGCCGTTCGCCATTCGTGTCGACGCCAAGGCCACCCCGGCGCAAAAAGCCTTGCTGGGCAAGCTGTCGCCAGAGCAGGTGACCTCCACGCAACTGGCCGGGGAAAGCATCCAGCAGATCCTCAGCCACGCGCCGGGCAACGACCAGGCGATTGGCGGCCTGAAAGTGATGACCGAAAACGGCTGGTTTGCCGCACGACCATCGGGCACCGAGGACATCTACAAGATCTACGCTGAGAGCTTTATTGGTGAAGATCACCTCAAGCAGCTGGTGCAAGAGGCGCAGGTACTGGTAGACGGCGCCATCTCCCAGTAACAACGCAAAACCCCTGTGGGAGGAGGATTGCCTTCCTCCCACAGGGTTGATCAGGCCAGGTCGACCAACACGATCTCGCTGTCTTCAACCGCCGTCACCCGCAACACCTGCTCATTCTCAACCGCTACACCGTCTCGAGCGTGCGCACGCAAGCCGTTGACTTCAATCACGCCGGTCGCCGGCACCAGGTAAGCTCGACGGCCGCTGTCCAAGCGGTATTCCGCGCTTTCCCCGGCTTTCAGGTTCGCCGCTACCAGGCGGGCATCCGCGCGGATGCGCAGGCTCTCGCTGTCACCGGCCTTGCCACTGGCCAGGGTCACAAACCCTTCGCGATCACCTTTCGGAAACGGCTTGGCGCCCCAGGAGGGTGGCAGGCCGGCCTCGTTCGGGATGATCCAGATCTGGAAGATCTTGGTCGGCGTCGCTTCCAGGTTGTACTCGCTGTGGGCGATCCCCGTGCCTGCGCTCATTACCTGCACGTCACCGGCCTCGGTGCGGCCCTTGTTGCCCAGGTTGTCGGCGTGGCTGATCGCGCCTTCACGGACATAGGTAATGATCTCCATGTCGCGATGGGCGTGCTGCGGGAAGCCGGTGCCGGGGGCAATGATGTCGTCGTTCCAGACCCGCAGGTTGCCCCAGTGCATGCGCTTGGGGTCGTGGTATTCGGCAAATGAAAAGTGGTGATGGGCGTCAAGCCAGCCGTGGTGGGCGCCGCCCAGGGTGTTGAAAGGTCGAAGTTCAAGCATGATCGTCTCCTGTTGATGGCGCCCATGATCCGTGAGCCCATGATCGATAAAAAGCGTAAAAAATGCCTGATTCCTATCGGTGAATTAGATTGATTGCTGGCGTTTTGACTTTCACTTCATCGCCTAACTGCATGACGGTAAAGCAATTGGCTGGAACTGAGCGCCGATTCCGGCGACCATGGTGCCCTTGTCAAAACCCAGCTCATCGCAGGAGTCCGCGTGCCGCAACACAAGCCTGATCTGCCCCCCGAACTGCGTCCATTGGCGGAAATGCCGCTGCTCAAACGCCTTGCCGCACGCCTGTTTGGCCATGGCCTGACGCGTTTGCGCGCACAGCATCGGTTTTCCTGGTTGCACGGGCAGGCCGATGGTTTTCGCAGTGGTCACGAGGCCGGCGTGGAGTATGGCTATCGCGAGGGCAAGGCCGATGGCATCGAGGAAGGCCGACAAGTCCTGTTGATCCGCGACTTCCGTCCCGATGAGCACAGCGCGCCCGGCGTCGATGACAGCCTGTTCGACGATTGGCGGCTACCCTTGACCGCCGACGTGAAGAAACGCATCAAGGCTGACGTGGCCCGCTTGCTGCCGGCCCATGCCCAGCCGAGCGCGGCGCAATGGAAGATGATCTTCAGCGATACGCCGTCAACCTCGGTGATCGCCGGTGCCGGCGCGGGTAAATCCACCTCGCTGGTGCTGCGTATTTTGCTGCTCACCCATTACCTGGGCTTCGAATTGAGCTCGATGACCGTGGTGACCTTCACCCGCGAGTCGCGCAAAGACTTCATCAACAAGCTCATGGACATTCTCACCCTGTGGGGCCAACCCATTGATATGAAAGAAGCCCAGGCGGTGGTACGGACCTTTCACTCGCGCATCCTGCCGATGGTCCGCAGCCTGCCGGGTTTTGAACGCCTGCAGGCGTTTGAAAACCTCAGTGCCGGTTTCGAAGACGCTGACAGCAACCCGTTCGACCTGCGCATCAGCGACGCCCAGCGCCAGCAGATGAATGCGTGCTACCACCAGTTGCAGGGGCGACATGCACGGTTTCGTGAACTGATTGCGCCACTGGCACGCCAGGGCCTGCAACTGCGCGAACTGGAGCGCGATCATCCGGATGTACAAAAGCGCATAGCCGTGACCGAACTGGCGGCCAAGCGCGATGAAGAACTCTGCGATGTGATCGAGGACCTGTGGTTTCGTGCCGGCGCCTGGCCGATCAAGGGGATTGAGCCCAGTCGCCAGCGCTTCGAAATCAATGGCGCGCAGTTCCATTGCCACGGCTATATCCCGGCGCTGGATGCGTGGGTAATGCTGGGCTTTGATCCCAGGGAAAATGCCCAGATCAGCCGGCCGAATTCGAAGCTGTCGGTCCGTGCAGAGTGGGCGGTAAAGCGCACCTTGTTTCAAGCTTTCTGTCGTAAGCCATTGATATGGTTTGATAGCTATGACGCATCAAAGCGTCTGTTAAGCAGCCTCGCCGGGGATGCCAGCGCGGGTCCCGGTTTTGATTACAAGGTCAAGGGCGAGCTGGTGTCGGCGCCGCTGCTGGACAGTTTCGTGATGGCCGCCGGCTTTATCGAGAACCTGGGGTTGGACGTGCCGACTGCCGTCGGCCAGATGAGCTTCGCCAAGGACGACCCGGACCGCTTCTTCTTCGAGGCCCTGAGCATCTTCTGGAAAGCCCTGGAAGATCACCTGCTGGATCAGTCGCCGCCGATCATGACCTATAACCGCATGTTCTCGCTGTTCGGCGAGAACACCCCGGAAAACCTCAAGCTCCTCAGCGATCCGCTGCTGCGGCCGATGTCGCACCTGATGATCGACGAATTCCAGGACGTATCGCCCCAGATCGTCTCGTGGATACGCGCCAGCCTGCGGGAAATCCGCAGTCGTGGGCCGGCGATGCATGTGGGCCGTGGCGCGCAACGTTCGTCCTTGCTGTGCGTGGGTGATGACTGGCAGTCGATCTACGGCTGGCGCGGCAGTTCGCCCAAGTACTTCATGGAATTCAACCAGCAATTCCCGGCGCCGAGCACTACCCGCGTCATGCTCGGCGAGAACTACCGCAGCCATCAGCACATCATCGACGCCGCCGAACATATCGTGCGCGCTGCGCCGGCAATCCCGGGAAAAAAGGCCAAGGCCAGCGGCACGCCAAAAGCCTTGGTGCCGGTCACGGTACTGGAGCGGGACGATGCGGCGTTGGGGCGGCAACTGCTGGAGCATTATCAAAGGGGCGATTCGATATTAATGCTGTATCGAAAAAGTAGCGATAAGCTACTGATTCAAGAGCATATTCAGTCGATTGTTAATGTTGATTCCAGCTTGCCTGCAGCGACGCGCAGGTTGAAGCAGCTGACGTACCACAGCGCCAAGGGCCTGCAGGCGGATACGGTGTTCCTGCTCGGGGATTGCCAGCATGTGACCAGCTCGCCCTACAAGAACCAGGTCTACCGCATGGCGGGCCTGGGTAAGGAGGGGGACAGCGAACCCTATGACACTGCGCAAAAGGACGAAGTGCTGCGCCTGGCCTACGTCGGGATTACCCGGGCCGTGAGCCATTGCTACTGGTATGTGGAAAAACCCGAAGGCCAGGCGGTGAATGTGCCCAAGGCCTCGGAGCGGGTCGACGGCAAGAAAGCGTTTTTCGACGATCAGCGCCATTAGCAGGGGATAAATGCGATTCCAATGTGGGAGGGGGCTTGCTCCCTCCCACAGTTGAGCTTCTTTCTGTTGGCTGGGCCGGAATCAGGCCCTCAGCGACAACGGCGGCACAAACGACTCCAACTCATCCTCCACCGCCTCGATAATCCGCTCCACATCGGCAGCATTCATCACAGTGGCGCAGGGGATGCCGGCGATGGCAATCAGCGTCTCGCCGCTGGCCCGGTCGAACAGGCGGGCGACCATACTGCCGGGCGCATCCATGCTGCCCTCGAAGCCCATCGGATGAAAATGCCAGCGCATCAGCTGGCAGGCGTTGGGGAATGTCACTTTGTTCATGTTGCCCACCTTGTTCATTGAGCGCTTCCTTTAGCTCGCGGCAGGGGGCCAGGACCGTCACTGGTCGTGGCGTCGTAGGAGCTAAAAATAGCATTCGTTCGCAAGTACAAGGTGACTTTTTCTGCCCCGTTCGGCGGTTGTCAGCCATTCACTTGATGTGGGTCATCTCTTACTCACGACTGGGCACAATGCCACTAATGCGAAGTTCCAATTGGCCATTGTCGGCACTGGCAAAATTCGGCAATCTCCGAGGTTTACCCGCCTCAGAGCCTTCCATGCCCGACATCGCGCCAGACGATGATTGCCATAACACCCATGCCACGCGTGAGCTGGTGTTGCGCCACCACCTGTGCTGGCGTCATCGCGATCTTGACGGCGTGATGTCCTACTACCACCCGGACATCCAGTACCACGACTTTTTCCAGAACCGTGTGGTCGGTTACGCCGAACTGCGTGAGTACCTGCAAGCCAGCATGCCCCGGGAAGCCGACGAGGCCATTGAACACACCGACCGCATCCGCGCCGATGGCGACACGGCGTTCATCCAGTACCGCATCACCTTGCGCGGCGGTCAGGGGCTGGTGTCATTCCGCACCAGCGAGGCCATCACCGTCCGCGATGGGTTGATCTGGCGCGTCAATGAGTACGCGTCATTGGTGCATGAACAACCCTCTCAGGCCCAGCGCCCCAGCGTCAGCCGCCTGGGCCTGTCACCCCAGCAATTGGGGCATATGGCCAATGACTTGCAGCAGTACTTCGAGCGCAGGCAGCCGTATCTGGACCCGGAACTGGACCTGCAGCGCGTCGCCAAGGAATGCGGCTACAGCCGCAATCAGATTTCCTACCTGCTCAACCAGGTGCTGGGGCAAAGTTTCTACCGCTACGTCAACCAGGCTCGGCTCCAGCACCTGCTGGCCGCACTGGATACAGCACAACCGCCGATCAAGATCGACGACCTGGCCTTCGCCGCCGGTTTCAATTCGTTGTCGGCGTTCTACAGCGCCTTCCGCCAGCACACCGGCCAGTCGCCCAAGGCCTACGTCAAACAAATTTCCCTGCGTGCACGCGCGCAAGACAGCGAATAACCCGCAGTTCTAGGATCCCCCCATCGAAACGTGGTTGGGGAGCTTGGCATGCCGGCATGGCGCAACATCAGTTTATGGATGGACCAGTTGGATGACCCGCTGATAGCGCGGCCGTCCCTTGAGCATGACCTGGACGTCAATGTCGCCATTATCGGCGCCGGCTACACCGGCCTGTGGACGGCCTACTACCTCAAACGCCAGGCGCCTGAGCTGAAGATCGCGATTATCGAGGCGCAAACCGCCGGCTTCGGCGCCTCGGGCCGTAACGGCGGCTGGCTGATGGGCAATCTGCTGGGCGAAGACCGCCTGCTGGCCGGCCTTGCGCCTGAACAGCGCCGCGCCTCCTTCGACCTGCTGCATGGCATTCCCGACGAAGTGGCCCAGGTCCTGGCCCGTGAAGGCATCGACTGCGACTACCGCAAGGGCGGCGTGCTGTACTGCGCCGCGCGCTATCCCGAACAGGAAGGCAGCCTGCGCGCTTACCTGGACAAACTCTACGCCCAAGGCCTGACCGAAGCCGACTACCGCTGGCTGAGCCCTCGACAGTTGGCTGAACAGATCCGCATCGCCAAGCCCTATGGCGGTATCCATGCCCCCCATGTCGCCACGATCAACCCGGCCAAGCTGGTGCGCGGCCTTGCGCGGGTGGTGGAGAACATGGGCGTGACGATTTATGAAAACAGTCCGGTCACCCACTGGCAGTCCGGCACTGTGCGCACCGCCAAGGCCCGTGTGCGCGCTGCCTGGGTGGTGCCGGCTGTCGAAGGTTATGCGAATACCTTGCCGCCCCTGGGCCGATACCAGTTGCCGGTGCAAAGCCTGATCGTTGCCACCGAACCGCTGCCCGCCGGTACCTGGGATGAAATCGGCCTGAGCCATGGCCAGGCCTTTGGCGAAAGTAGCCGCCAGGTCACCTATGGCCAGCGTACGGCGGATAACCGCCTGGTGTTCGGCGCCCGCGGCGGTTACCAGTTCGCCGGCAAATTGCGCCACAACTTTGATTTGACTGACAGCGAACTGGCACTGCGCCGCTACCTGTTCGGCGAACTCTTCCCACAGCTGAAAAAGGTGCGGATTACCCATTCCTGGGGCGGCAACCTTGGCATGTCGCGCCGTTTCCGCCCGCACATGCTCTGCGATCACAAGATCGGCATCGCCCTGGCCGGTGGTTACGGCGGGGAGGGCGTCGGCGCCACCAACCTGGGTGGCCGCACCCTGGCCGACCTGATCCTCGGTCGCGACACACCGCTGATCCACCAACCCTGGGTGATCCGCGAGCGTGGCCTGCACGCGCTCAAGGCCTGGGAGCCGGAGCCATGCCGCTGGCTTGGCTACAACGCGATCATTCGCAGTTTCGTCCATGAAGACCAGGTGCTGGCCAACCCCAACACAGCGCCTTGGCGCCGCAAGCTGGCGATCGGCATAGCCGGGTTCATGGAAGGTTTCATGCATTGAGCCGTTTCACCTACACGAGAAAACCCCCATGAGCATCACTCAATTCAAAGACACGCTGCATGCCCACCTGCCGGACTCATCACCGGTGGCCGTGCCCCTGGGCGAGCCGATCGCCGTGGCCTCGACCTTGAGCGTTGAACGCAGCGACGGCGTCGAGACCGGTATCTGGGAATGCACCCCGGGCCGCTGGCGTCGGCAGATCACATCCCAGGAGTTCTGCCACTTTATCCAGGGTCGCTGCACCTTCACCCCTGACAACGGTGAAATCGTTCACATACAAGCCGGTGACGCACTGATGTTGCCGGCCAACAGCACCGGTATCTGGGACATCCAGGCAACCGTGCGCAAAACCTACGTACTGATTTTGTAACGCTTTGATCCTTGATCGCCTGCCATAAAAACAGCCCTAAAATCGCCAGGAAATCGAACCATGAAAGCCATTGCCCTGTTGCCCATGATGTTGGTGGCCGCTATCAGCCAGGCCGCCGAGACGGTGAAGATCTATAACTGGTCCAGCTATATCGCGCCGGACACCACGAAGAATTTCCAGAAACAAACCGGCATCGGTTTCAGCTACGACGTGTATGACAGCAACGAAACCCTCGACGGCAAGCTGATGACGGGTAACTCCGGCTACGACGTGGTGTTTCCGTCCAACCACTTCATGGCACGGCAGATCCAGGGCGGCGCCCTGAAGAAGCTCGACAAGAGTCAGTTGCCCAACTGGAAAAACCTCAACCCCGTCCTGCTCAAGGCCCTGGAAAACAACGATCCGGGTAATGCCCATGGCTTCCCGTACCTGTGGGGCAGTACCGGCATCGGTTACAACATCGACAAGGTCAAGGCGGTGCTGGGGGATAACGCACCGGTCGACTCCTGGGACCTGATCTTCAAGCCCGAGTACATGGAAAAGCTCAGCAAGTGCGGGGTAGCGATCCTCGACAACGGCCCGGAATTGCTGCCCATCGCCCTCAACTACCTGGGGCTGCCGCCCCACAGTAAAAACCCCGAGGACTACAAAAAGGCCGAGGCGCTGCTGATGAAAGTGCGCCCCTATGTGGCGTACTTCCACTCCTCGAAATACACCGGCGACCTGGCCAATGGCGACATCTGCGTGGCGGTCGGTTTCTCCGGCGACGTACTGCAAGCCGAAAGCCGCGCCAAGGAGGCCAAGAATGGGGTGAAGATCGGCTATGAGATTCCCAAGGAAGGCGCCGCAATCTGGTTCGACATGGTCGCCATGCCCGCCGATGCCCCCGATGAAAAGGCCGGCTACGCGTTCATGAACTACCTGCTGGAGCCCCAGGTGATGGCGGATATCACCAACTCCGTGCACTACGCCAACGGCAACCGTGCAGCGGATAGCCTGGTAGACCCTGAGATCAAGGCGGACACCAAGATCTACCCCAGCGACGAAATGATGGGCAAGTTATTCGCGCTGGAAGCGATGCCGCTGAATATCGACCGGATTCGCACGCGGGTGTGGAACACCATTCGTATGGGCCGCTGAAGAAGTCTGATGTGGGGGGAGGGCGAGCCCCCCATTAATCGGAGTCTTGCATAAACAATTTCAGGCGACCGCATTCTTGTGGTGAGCGGGCTTGTTCCGCGCTGGGGTGCGAAGCGCCCTTGATGAAGACGAATGCGGTGTATCAGGTATTCCTCTGCGCCTGGTTTTGGGGCTGCTGCGCAGCTCGACGCGGGACAAGCCCGCTCACCACAGGGGTCCCAGTTTTCTGCGCGACAGCGCCAGGTCGAAGAGAGTGTGGGACCTCCCACACTGGGTTTGAGTACACCCTGGGCTTCACGGGTTTTCCAGGTCATGCCCCAACGACTGGATAAACAATGAAAACAATTCCGGCTGTGACGAAATGTCCAGCTTCGCGTACAGATGCCGGCGGTGCACCTTCACCGTGTCCGGCGAGATATGCAGGCGTTCGGCCATGGCCTTGGACGAGAACCCGCGCAGTACCAGGCGGGCGATTTCCAGTTCGCGGTCCGAAAGCACGCCGCAACCGAATTGGCTCAGTGCATCCCTGATCTGGCTGTCCATGGCCGGCACGCGCCGGGTGCTTTGTTGCCAATGCTGCTGCATCAACGGCAGCACCCAGGCGGCCAGCGTCGTCAGCAACCCGGTCTCCTCAACGCTGAATCGCCGCTGCATGCCCAGTGACAGCGACAACGTCCCCGCGCCCGGCAATTGCAGGATCAACTGCACCTCGTCTTCCAGCACGTTGTCGTGGAAGTAGCTGAGGAAATACTCGCTCTGGCGAAAATGGTCCGGCGCCACTTCCTCAAGGCGATACACACCGCTGGCATACCCCTCGCGACAGGCCTGGAAAAACGGATCGAGCAAATACAGGCCATTGAGGTACACCAGCATCGACGCCGGCTTGCTGCTCGGCTGGGCGTCGTACTCTTCCAGTGCCTGGGGCGCACCATCCACGGGGTAGAAGATCGCCAGCGCGTTATCGAAGGGCACGCACTGGTGCAGCAACAGCACCAGCTGTTTCCAGAAACGCTCGGTGCCGATGTGCGCAACGGTGCGGCCCAGGCCGGCGTGCATGCCGACTTCACGAAACAGGCTCATGTAGCAGGCTCCCGCCAGCAAAAGGTCGGCCAAGGGTTCGGCTTTTGCCGGGAGCCGTCAAGGGGAGTACGCCAATAGGGGAATTGGCTGGCATAAACCCCACGGTTACCTTTGGCATCATTCAGCGGGAAACATATCCCGTCACTTTCAGACCTTTCGTTTCTGCCTCACACCAAGAACAACGACAGAGGATAACGATATGAGCACTTCCCCCACGCCCGACGGCGTGCTGAAACCCACCCTGAGCGTCTTCGATGTGGTGGCCATTACCGTTTCGGCTGTGACCCCCGCCAGTTCCGTCTTCGTGATCGCGCCCTTTGCCATCCAGCAGGCCGGCAGCGGCGTGTTCCTGGCGTTCGTGATGGCAGGGCTGCTCGCGCTGATGTTCGCGTTTTGCTACGCCGAACTGGGCCGCGCCCATAACAGCGCCGGTGGCGAGTATGTGTATGCCAAGCGCGTGTTCGGCGGCATGGCCGGCTACGCGACGTTCCTGACCGTGCTGGTGATGCTGTTGTTTATCCCGCCGGTATTGGCCACCGGTGCCGCCACCTACCTCAACAACGCGTTGGGTACGACATTCGACGCGCAAACCGTGGCCCTGGTGATCGTGGTGTGCAGCTACGCCCTGGGCATCCTCAATATCAAGCTCAACGCCTGGATCACCGGGACCTGCCTGCTGCTGGAAGTCGCGGCGTTGCTGGTGATCGTGTGCATCGGCTTCGGTAACCCGGTGCAGCCCGCCAGCGTGCTGTTTCAACCCCAGATCGTCGAAAACGGTGTATTGCACCTGGCGCCCTGGGCCCTGGTGATCGGCGCGGTAGGCATTGGCCTGTTTTCCTACAACGGTTACGGCCCCGCCGTGTTGCTGGCCGAAGACATGAAATGCGGGGGCAAGGGCGTACACAAGGCGGTGCTGTGGTCCCTGGGCCTGGTGGTGGTGATCGAGCTGGTGCCGATCACGGCGCTGCTGATCGGCGCGCCGTCGCTGAGTGCGATGATCAGCAGTCCGGACCCCATCGGCTACCTGCTCACCAGTCATGGCAATGAAACCCTGTCGCGCCTGGTCAGTGCGGGGATCTTCCTGTCGGTGTTCAACGCCATCGTCGCCATCGTTATCCAGATCGGCCGCGTGGTGTTCAGCAGCGGGCGCGATGCATTGTGGACGCCTACCATCAACAAGCTGTTCACCCGCATTCATCCGCGCTGGGATTCACCCTGGCTGGCCACGCTGTTCCTGGCGATCCCGTCGGCGTTGCTGAGCTTCAGCTCCAACCTGGCCGACCTCACCTCGTTCAGCGTATTGCTGATCATATTGGTGTACCTGGTGGTGGCGTTGAGCGCGCTGATGAGCCGCGTGCTGCTGCGCGACCGCGAGCATCCCTATCGCATGCCGCTGTGGCCGCTGCCGGCGTTGCTGGCTGCACTGGGCGCGGGTTACTTGCTGGTGACCTTGATCTACGCGGCGTCAGTACGCGACATCATGATCATCATCGGCTTGCTGGCCCTGTCGGTGATTCTGTATTGCATCAGCGGCCGGTCGAGTCTGGCCTTTCAAAAATTGTAAGGAGTGGTTATGCGTGCACGTCAATTGGGCATCACGTTGGGGCTGGGCACACCCGGTGAGTTGAATGCCATCACCGACGTTCCCGGGGTTCGGGTCGGTCACTGTACGCTCAAGACCCGCGTCGACGGTAAACAGGTGCGCACTGGCGTCAGCGTGGTCCAGCCCCGCGCCGGGGAAGCGCGGTTGCAGCCATGCTTTGCCGGGTATCACGTGCTGAACGGCAATGGCGACGCCACCGGCCTGGAATGGATCAGCGAGGCGGGCCTGTTGACCACGCCGCTGGCCATCACCAACACCCACAGCATCGGCATCGTGCGCGACACCTTGATTGCCCTGGAGCGCGAGCGCCTGGCGGACCCGGCGGTGTACTGGTGCATGCCGGTGGTAATGGAAACCTACGACGGCCTGCTCAACGACATCTGGGGCCAGCACGTCACCCCCGAGCATGTGCGCCAGGCGCTGGAGAGCGCCGAACGCGGCCCCGTGCAAGAAGGCGCCGTGGGCGGTGGGACGGGGATGATCTGCCATGAATTCAAGGGTGGTATCGGCAGCGCTTCGCGGCGCTTGCCGGCAGAGCAGGGCGGCTGGACCGTCGGCGTGCTGGTCCAGGCCAACCATGGCAAGCGCCAGGAACTGCGGGTCGACGGTTATCCGGTGGGCCGCTGCTTGATGGACATCCCGTCACCCTTCGCCGAACGAGGCACGCCGGGCATGGGCTCGATCGTGGTGATCATCGCCACGGATGCGCCCCTGCTGCCGCACCAATGCCAGCGCCTGGCACAACGCGCGTCTATCGGCATCGCACGCACCGGCGGCGGCACCGAGGACTCCAGCGGTGATCTGTTCCTGGCCTTCGCCACCGGCAACCAGGATCTGCCGCCAGCAGACTACGCGCGCAAAGGCCTGCCGTTGAGCAGCACCTTGCAGATGGTGAATAACGATCATATTTCCCCGCTGTTCAGCGCTGCGGCGGAGGCGGTGGAGGAGGCGATCATCAACGCGATCCTGGCGGGCGAAGACATGGTGACCGACGACGGTATACAGGTGCCGGGCTTGAAAGGCGAAACGTTGTTACGGGCATTGCACGACACGGGCTGGCGCTGGTCCCGATAATGGAGGGCTGGCGCCGATATATAAATATAAACAGTGGCCGTTTAATGTCGCTAATGACACCGTGACAATACAATGGATCCAATTATCAAGTACGCCGTTCAACTTGAGCGGCTTTAGCGCTATTTAATATTTAAATAATCCTCCGCTGTCTTTTGTCGGACAACAGCAACGTTGCCCAACAGATACGGCGCCTAACTTGGAATGCATGTTTGTTGCCCGATTTTCATGCTGGAAAAGATGTAGACGAAAGATTTCAAGTTGTGTCAGTTTCGTGACGCCTTCAAAAGAGGCGAGTGATAGGACGATCTCGCCCACGGGATTCCTATCGACCCAAGACTGATGCATTTGCAAACAAGGAAGTACGTTTATGTCAAAAGCAAAAGACAAGGCTATCGTGTCAGCGGCGCAAGCCAGCACCGCTTACTCGCAAATCGATAGCTTCAGCCATCTGTATGACCGTGGCGGCAACCTCACGATCAATGGCAAACCCTCCTACACCGTTGACCAGGCGGCCACCCAGCTGCTGCGCGACGGCGCCGCGTACCGGGACTTTGACGGCAACGGCAAGATCGACCTGACCTACACCTTCCTGACCTCGGCGTCCTCGAGCACCATGAACAAACATGGCATCTCGGGCTTCAGCCAGTTCAACGCCCAGCAGAAAGCACAGGCCGCCCTGGCCATGCAATCCTGGTCGGACGTGGCCAACGTCACCTTCACCGAGAAAGCCAGCGGCGGTGACGGCCACATGACATTCGGCAACTACAGCAGCGGCCAGGACGGCGCGGCAGCCTTCGCCTACCTGCCCGGCACCGGTGCAGGCTACGACGGCACCTCGTGGTACCTGACCAACAACAGCTACACGCCGAACAAGACCCCGGACCTGAACAACTACGGCCGGCAGACCCTGACCCACGAAATCGGGCACACCCTGGGCCTGGCTCACCCTGGCGACTACAACGCCGGCGAAGGCGCCCCGACCTACAACGACGCGACCTATGGACAGGACACGCGCGGCTACAGCCTCATGAGTTACTGGAGCGAGAGCAACACCAACCAGAACTTCAGTAAAGGCGGGGTAGAAGCCTATGCCTCCGGCCCGCTGATCGACGACATCGCCGCGATCCAGAAGCTCTACGGTGCCAACTACAACACCCGCGCCGGCGACACCACCTACGGGTTCAACTCCAACACCGGGCGTGATTTCCTCAGCGCCACTTCCAACGCCGACAAGCTGGTGTTCTCGGTCTGGGACGGTGGCGGCAATGACACCCTGGACTTCTCCGGCTTCACCCAGAACCAGAAGATCAACCTCAATGAGGCCTCGTTCTCCGATGTTGGCGGCCTGGTCGGCAACGTCTCCATCGCCAAGGGCGTGACGGTCGAGAACGCGTTCGGCGGCGCGGGCAATGACCTGATCATCGGCAACAACGCGGCCAACGTGATCAAGGGTGGGGCCGGCAACGACCTCATCTACGGTGGCGGCGGCGCGGATCAACTGTGGGGCGGCGCGGGCAACGACACGTTTGTGTTCGGCGCCAGTTCCGATTCCAAGCCAGGGGCGGCGGACAAGATCTTTGACTTCACCTCGGGCTCCGACAAGATCGACCTCAGCGGCATCACCAAAGGGGCCGGCCTGACCTTCGTCAATGCCTTCACCGGGCATGCCGGCGATGCGGTATTGACCTACGCGGCAGGCACCAACCTGGGCACCCTGGCCGTCGACTTCTCCGGGCACGGCGTGGCGGATTTCCTCGTCACCACCGTCGGCCAGGCAGCGGTCAGCGACATCGTGGCATGATGCACGGGCGCGGCGCGCAAGCGCCGCGCCTCCAGGCTGGAGCGTACAGATGCAGCGTTTTTACAATGTGATCGCCTGCGTGTTGCAGGTGATGTTCGTGTCGGCAGGAGCCCACGCAATGGCGAGCAGTCTTGTTTTACCCACCAGCGCCCAACTGGCCGGGCATTGGCAGTTGCACCAGCAGGATCAGGTGTGTGCACTGGACCTGCTCGAGCAGGCCAATGCTTTGGGCGGCGATGTGGCCTGTGTGGCGCAGTGGCTGGGGGACAAGCCCCTGACCTGGTCGCCCACACCCGACGGTATCTGGCTGTTCAATGCCGAAGGCAGCGGGATCACCCATTTGAATCGTCAGAAAGACGGTGAGTATCAGGCGCGGACGAAGTCCGGCACCGTGGTTGAATTAAAACGAGTGCCTTAGTTGTTGTTATAAGCCTATAACTCGATTTCATTAGTTGAGCGGCCTCTATCGCGGAGGACGGCAAACTTATGCGCGTAATTTGATTCAAGGAAGATCAGAACCTATGGCCAGGCCCCATGCGGTTGCGCCTTTATTCAAGGCGCTGGGTGAATACAAGAGCATCTTGATCAGCGTCGGTTGTTTTACCGCGTTGATTAACCTGTTGATGCTTGTGCCGTCGATCTACATGCTGCAAGTGTATGACCGTGTGCTCTCCTCGCAGAATGAAACCACCCTGGTGATGTTGACCCTGATGGTGGTGGGCTTCTTTGCCTTTATTGGCCTGCTCGAGGTCATCCGCAGTTTTATCGTGATCCGCATCGGCAGCCAGTTGGAGCGGCGTTTCAACTTGCGCGTGTACAAGGCCGCGTTCGAGCGCAACCTGCAACGCGGCCAGGGGCATGCCGGGCAATCCCTGGGTGACTTGACCCATATCCGCCAATTCATCACCGGGCCGGCGCTGTTCGCGTTCTTCGATGCGCCGTGGTTTCCCATCTACCTGTTGGTGATTTTCCTCTTCAACGTCTGGCTCGGGGTGTTGGCCACCGCCGGCGCAGTGCTGTTGATCGGCCTTGCGTGCCTCAACGAATACCTGACGAAGAAGCCATTGGGCGAGGCCAGTGGCTTCTCCCAGCAGTCGACGCAGCTGGCCACCAGCCATTTGCACAACGCCGAAACCATCCAGGCCATGGGCATGCTCGGCGCGTTGCGCCACCGCTGGTTTGCTGTGCATTCGCAGTTCCTGGGTTTGCAGAACAGAGCCAGTGATACCGGCTCGGTGATCACCTCGTTGAGCAAATCCCTGCGCCTGTGCCTGCAATCCCTGGTGCTGGGCCTGGGCGCGCTGCTGGTGATCAAGGGCGACATGACCGCCGGGATGATGATCGCGGGCTCGATCCTGATGGGCCGTGTACTCAGCCCCATCGACCAGTTGATTGCGGTATGGAAACAATGGAGTTCGGCCAAGCTGGCCTATCAGCGGCTGGACGAACTGCTGCGCGAGTTCCCGCCGGAAGTGGAGCAGATGAAATTGCCCGCACCCAAGGGCCAGGTCAGCTTCGAACAGGTCAGCGCGGGGCCGCCCGGGCGGCGGATGCCCACCTTGCATCAGGTCAGCTTCACCCTTGGCGCCGGCGAAGTGCTCGGCGTGCTTGGTGCCTCCGGCTCCGGCAAATCCACCCTGGCCCGCGTGCTGGTGGGCGTGTGGCCGACCCTGGCCGGCACCGTGCGCCTGGACGGTGCGGACATTCACCGCTGGGACCGCGACGACCTCGGCCCGCACATCGGCTACCTGCCCCAGGACATCGAACTGTTCAGCGGCAGCATCGCCGACAACATCGCACGTTTTCGCGAGGCCGACCCCGAGTTGGTAGTGAAAGCTGCGCAGCAAGCCGGCGTGCATGAATTGATCCTGCGCCTGCCCCACGGTTATGACACGGTCCTCGGCGATAACGGCGGTGGTCTGTCCGGCGGCCAGAAACAACGCGTAGCCCTGGCACGTGCGCTGTACGGCGGGCCGCGCTTGATCGTCCTGGATGAGCCCAATTCCAACCTCGACACCGTCGGCGAAGCCGCGCTGGCCAGCGCCATTGTGCAGATGAAGGCCCAGGGCAGCAGTGTGGTACTGGTGACCCATCGTTCTTCGGCCTTGGCCCAGGCCGATAAATTGCTGGTGCTCAACGAAGGGCGTTTGCAGGCATTCGGGCCGAGCCAGGACGTGCTGCGAGCGTTATCGGGCCAGCAGGAAGCACCGAAGGAAAAACCCGGTGTGAGTTTCAGCCGTCAGTATCAAGCCGGAAGGAATCCAGGCGCATGAGCCGTATCACTGTTGAACCACGTTTCAAAGAGCGCGACGCCCGGTTCTTTGCGCGCATGGGCTGGCTGCTGACCGTGGTCGGTGCCGGTGGCTTTTTCCTCTGGGCCAGCCTGGCGCCCCTGGACCAGGGCATCCCGGTGCAGGGCACGGTGGTGGTGTCGGGCAAACGCAAGGCGGTGCAAACCTTCAGCCCCGGCGTGGTCAGTCGGATCCTGGTCAAGGAGGGTGAGCTTGTGAAGCAAGGCCAGCCGCTGTTCCGTCTCGACCAGACCCAGCACCAGGCTGACGTGCAGTCCCTGCAGGCCCAGTACCGCATGGCCTGGGCCAGCGTCGCGCGGTGGCAGAGCGAGCGCGACAATCAATCCGCTATCACCTTTCCCGCCGAGCTGAGCAGCAACCCCGACCCGGCACTGGCGTTGGTCCTGGAAGGCCAGCGCCAATTGTTCAGCAGCCGTCGCGAAGCCTTTGCCCGTGAACAGGCGGGCATCCGTGCGAATATCGAGGGCGCCACCGCGCAGCTCAACGGCATGCGCCGCGCCCGCAGCGACCTGACCGCCCAGGCCCAGTCCCTGCGCGACCAACTGAGCAACCTGCAACCCCTGGCCGACAACGGCTATATCCCGCGCAACCGGCTGATGGAGTACCAACGCCAGCTGTCCCAGGTGCAACAGGACCTGGCGCAGAACACCGGCGAAAGCGGCCGGGTGGAGCAGGGCATCCTTGAATCGCGCCTGAAATTGCAGCAGCACAGTGAGGAATACCAGAAGGACGTGCGCAGCCAGTTGGCCGACGCGCAATTGCGCAGCCTGACCCTCGAGCAGCAGCTCACCTCGGCCGGCTTCGATCTGCAACACAGCGAGATCAACGCACCGGCCGACGGCATTGCGGTCAACCTCAGCGTGCACACCGAAGGCGCCGTGGTGCGTGCCGGTGAAACCCTGTTGGAAATCGTGCCCCAGGGCACGCGCCTGGAAGTGGAAGGGCATTTGCCGGTGCACCTGGTGGACAAGGTCGGCACGCACCTGCCGGTGGATATCCTGTTCACCGCCTTCAACCAGAGCCGCACCCCGCGTGTGCCGGGGGAGGTCAGCCTGATTTCCGCCGACCAGATGCTCGACGAAAAAACCGGCGCGCCGTATTACGTGCTGCGCACCACCGTCAGCGAGGCGGCGCTGGAGACCCTCCACGGCCTGGTGATCAAGCCGGGCATGCCCGCCGAGATGTTCGTACGCACCGGCGAACGTTCCTTGCTCAATTACCTGTTCAAGCCGCTGCTCGACCGCGCCGGCTCCGCGTTGACCGAGGAATGAGCATGAAAGCTGTGTTCATCGCCTTGCTGTGCACCTGCGTCCATGCCCAGGCCGCCATGGGCCCGTTCGATGTGTACGAGCAGGCCTTGCGTAACGATCCGGTGTTTCTCGGTGCGATCAAGGAGCGCGACGCCGGCCTGGAAAACCGCACCATCGGCCGCGCAGGCCTGCTGCCCAAGCTGTCGTATAACTACAACAAGGGCCGCAACAACTCCCAGGCCACCTTGCCCGACGGGCGCGGCGGCAATTACCACGACGACCGCAACTACAACAGCTACGGCTCGACCTTCAGCCTGCAACAGCCGCTGTTCGACTATGAGGCATACGCCAACTACCGCAAGGGCGTGGCCCAGGCGCTGTTCGCCGATGAAAGCTTTCGCGACAAGAGCCAGGCGCTGCTGGTGCGGGTGCTGAGCTATTACACCCAGGCGCTGTTTGCCCAGGACCAGATCGACATCGCACGGGCCAAGAAGAAGGCCTTCGAGCAGCAGTTCCAGCAGAACCGGCACCTGTTCCAGCAGGGCGAGGGCACCCGCACCGATATCCTCGAAGCCGAGTCGCGCTATGAACTGGCCACCGCCGAAGAGATCCAGGCGCTGGACGAACAGGATGCCTCGCTTAGAGAACTGGGCGCGCTGATCGGTGTGCAAAGCGTCAACATCGACGACCTCGCCCCGTTGAACGAAGGCTTCGCCGCGTTCACCTTGACCCCAGCGAACTACGACACCTGGCATGAACTGGCGATCAGCAACAACCCCACGCTGGCGTCCCAGCGCCATGCCCTGGAAGTCGCCCGTTATGAAGTGGAGCGTAACCGCGCCGGGCACCTGCCCAAGGTCACTGCGTATGCCAGTTCGCGCCAGCAGGAGTCCGACAGCGGCAACACCTACAACCAGCGCTACGACACCAACACGATCGGCGTCGAAGTGAGCCTGCCGTTGTATGCCGGTGGCGGCATCTCTGCGTCCACCCGCCAGGCCAGCCGCGCCATGGAACAGGCCGAGTACGAACTGGAAGGCAAGACCCGCGAGACCCTGATCGAACTGCGTCGGCAGTTCAGCGCGTGCCTGTCGGGCGTGAGCAAACTGCGCGCCTATCAAAAGGCCCTGGCCTCCGCAGAAGCGCTGGTGGTGTCGACCCAGCAGAGCATCCTCGGTGGCGAGCGGGTCAACCTCGATGCGCTGAACGCCGAGCAACAGCTCTACAGCACGCGGCGCGACCTGGCCCAGGCGCGTTACGACTACCTGATGGCCTGGACCAAACTGCATTACTACGCCGGCAACCTGCGCGACACCGACCTGGCCAAGGTGGATGAGGCGTTCGGGCCGGCACCGCATTAATTGACTTTCTCGACAATTCCAACAACAGAGAGGCAATACCATGGGTGTGTTCGACTATAAAAACCTCGGGGCCGAGGGCTCCAAAGCGTTGTTCGCCGATGCCATGGCGATCACGCTGTATACCTACCACAACCTGGATAACGGCTTTGCCGTGGGCTACCAGCACAACGGCCTGGGGCTCGGTTTGCCCGCCACGCTGGTGGGTGCACTGCTGGGCAGCACCGATTCCCAGGGCGTGATTCCCGGCATTCCCTGGAACCCGGATTCGGAGAAAGCCGCCTTGGAGGCCGTGCAACAAGCCGGTTGGACGCCCATCAGCGCCAGCACCCTGGGCTATACCGGCAAGGTCGACGCCCGCGGCACGTTCTTCGGCGAAAAAGCCGGATACACCACGGCCCAGGTCGAGGTGCTGGGCAAGTACGATGACGCCGGCAAGCTGCTGGAAATCGGTATCGGTTTTCGCGGTACGTCGGGCCCTCGGGAAACGCTGGTCAGCGACTCCATTGGCGATCTGGTCAGCGATCTGCTCGCGGCCTTGGGGCCCAAGGATTACGCCAAGAACTACGCCGGCGAAGCCTTTGGCGGCCTGCTCAAGAACGTCGCCGACTACGCCAGTGCCCACGGCCTCAGCGGCCACGACGTGGTGGTCAGCGGCCACAGCCTGGGCGGCCTGGCGGTCAACAGCATGGCCGACTTGAGCAGCAGCAAATGGGCAGGTTTCTACCAGGACGCCAACTACCTGGCCTACGCCTCGCCGACCCAGAGCGCCGGCGACAAGGTGCTGAATATCGGCTACGAAAACGACCCGGTATTCCGGGCGCTGGACGGCTCATCCTTCAATTGGTCGTCGTTGGGCGTGCATGACAAACCCCATGAATCGACCACCGACAATATCGTCAGCTTCAACGACCACTACGCTTCGACGCTGTGGAATGTGCTGCCGTTTTCCATCACCAACCTGCCGACCTGGATCTCCCATTTGCCTACGGGGTATGGCGACGGGATGACGCGCATCCTCGAGTCCGGGTTCTATGGGCAGATGAGCCGCGACTCGACGATTATCGTCGCCAACCTGTCCGACCCGGCACGCGCCACCACCTGGGTGCAGGACCTCAACCGCAATGCCGAACCGCACAAGGGCGATACCTACATCATTGGCAGCGACGGCAATGACCTGATCCAGGGCGGCAAGGGCGCGGACTTTATCGAGGGCGGCAAGGGCAATGACACGATCCGCGACAGCAGCGGGCATAACACCTTTTTGTTCAGCGGGCCGTTTGGCCAGGACCGGATTATCGGCTATCAAGCAACGGACAAGCTGGTGTTCAGGGACGTTGACGGGAGTGCGGATTACCGTGATCACGCCAAGGTCGTGGGCGGGGATACGGTGATCAGTTTTGGCGCGGACTCGGTGACGTTGGTGGGGGTAGTTGGCTTGTCGGGGGAGGGGATTGTGATCGGTTAAAACGGTGGGAGGGGGCGAGCCCTCTCCCACATTTGATCAGTGCGGGCCGCTGGAAATCAGTCTTCCTTGCGCACCGTGGCCACATCGTCGGCTTTGACGCGGATGCGCTTGCCGGCGATATCGGTGAACTCATAAAACCCGTCGGCCGTCTTGGTTTTTGGAGAGTCCTTGGTCAAATACTGCGTGCCATTTTGCAGCGTCACTACGGTTTGCGTCGCGCAACCGGCCAATACCAGAAAAGTGAGTGCAACCAGCGGCAGCCCCAAATTCTTCATGTTCATAACCCTTACCTTTAACCCTGAAAAATCCCACGCCAGGGACGCGGGCGACAAATGTTACGCCATCGACTCCCCATCTGATCATTTTTATGCAAAAAGTTGCGTGTGCCATTTATCTATTACCGATTGCAACACCGCATTTACGACGGCACTCTGTATGCATAACCAGTATTCGACCAATGCGTACCATGGCCAATCCCCTCGAAAACCCGCTCTATTACCTGCATAACTTCCGCCAGGTCCTGCATTGGCTGGGGCAACGCTATGCCGATCTGCTCGACCCTGACGAACAGCATTTCATTCAGCAATTCGACAGGTTGCCGCAAGCCTCCCAGGCGCTGTTGGTGCGCATGGTGATGCGCAAGGGCGTGCATTTTCGCGCGGGCAAGCTGCACTACGTGGAGATCGGTTGCCCCCATGCCGCTGCCGCGCCTTTGCGGGAATTGGGATGGGTGGACGACAACCATCTTCTGGCATTTGAAGCATTATTCGCCTTGCTGCAAAAAGGCGAGATCCTCAGCACCTTCGCCCCCTGGATCGGCCAGCCCAAGGGCAAGAAGGTCGATTGGCTGGAAGGGTTGGCGGCGCAGTTCACCGACACGCGCCGTTTCGCCGACTGGTGCCCGGACCTCGCCGACACGCTGTACAGCCTCACCGTGATGGAGTTATGCGACCGCCTGCGGCTGATGTTTTTCGGCAACCTGCACCAGGACTGGTCCGAGTTCGTGCTCGCCGACCTGGGCATCTACACCTATGAAAAAGTCGAGTTCTGCGCCGAATCGCGGGGGTTGCGCAGTCGCGCCGACGTGCACGGTTTTCTGTTCCTGCACCAATGCCAGCAGGCGTTTGAACGCGGTGAGGCGCTGGCGCAGGTGCTGGCTGAAGTGGCCACGCTGAACACCGACAACCCCTGGCTGGAAAAGCGCCGGGCCAAGCTGTTGTTCCAGCTCGGCCAGTATTGCGAGCGCAGTGCCGAGTTGGACCTGGCGCAGCAGATCTACCGCACCTGCGCCTACCCCGGCGCCCGCGCGCGGCTGATTCGCGTGCTGGAGCGCCAGGAGGATTACGCCCAGGCCATGGCCCTGGCAAGCGTCGCGCAACAGGCACCGGAAAGTGCCGCCGAACAGCAACACCTGTTGCGCGTGATGCCCCGCCTGCGCCGCAAGCTGGGCGAACCCCGGCTGCCGACGCTCAAATCCCGCGAAGTCACGCGCCTGGACCTGGAACTTGCGCTACCGGAACCGTTGATGTCGGTGGAGTACTGTGTCCAGGCTCACCTGAGCGCACCTGATGCACCGGTGCACTACGTCGAGAACGGCCTGATCAATTCGCTGTTCGGCCTGCTGTGCTGGGATGCGATCTTCGCGCCGCTGCCGGGGGCGTTTTTCCACCCGTTCCAGCGTGGGCCGGCGGACCTGCACAGCGAAGACTTCCACGCGCGCCGCGTCCCCCTGTTTGACGCGTGTTTTGCGCAACTGCAGGACGGGCGCTACACGACCACCATCCGCCAACGCTACCTCGATAAATGGGGGATCCAGTCGCCCTTTGTGTTCTGGAACCTGCTCAGTGAAGACCTGCTGGAACAAGCCTTGGCCTGCCTGCCGGCTGAACACCTGCGCTACTGGTTCGAACGATTGCTGCTGGACATCCGCGCCAACCGTGCCGGCATGCCGGACCTGATCCAGTTCTGGCCGGCGCAGAAGACCTACCGCATGATCGAGGTCAAGGGCCCTGGCGACCGCCTGCAGGACAACCAGTTGCGTTGGCTGGAGTTCTGCGGCGAATACCAGATGCCCGTCACCGTCTGCTACGTACGCTGGGCGGAGCAACCCGCTTGAGCTACAGCGTAGCCGTGCGGGCGCTGTGCGAGTTCACCGCCAAGGTGGGCGACCTGGACCTGCGCTTTACCCCGTCGCCCAGCGCCCAGGAAGGCATAGCGGGCCATCGCACCGTCGCGTCGCGGCGCAGCGCGCACTACCAGAACGAAGTGGCCCTTGAAGGTGACTACCAGCAGCTCAAGGTGCGGGGCAGGGCGGACGGCTATGACCCGGACGCCAACCGCCTGGAAGAAGTGAAGACCTATCGCGGCGACCTGGCTGCCCAGCCCGCCAACCACCGGCAACTGCATTGGGCCCAGGCCAAGGTGTACGGCTGGTTGATGTGCCAGAAGCTGGGCCTTACGGAAATCAACCTGGCGCTGGTGTACTTCGATATCGTCGGCGAAGGCGAGACCCTGCTCGATCAACGTTTCCAGGCGGACGAGCTGCAAGCGTTCTTCAATCAGCAATGTGCACTGTTTCTCGGCTGGGCCCGCCAGGAAATGCAGCACCGCGAAGCGCGCGACGCTGCGGCGCAGACCTTGCGTTTTCCCCATGCCGATTTTCGCCCCGGCCAACGCACTCTGGCCGAGTCGGTGTACAAGGCTGTCAGCACCGGCCGTTGCCTGATGGCCCAGGCGCCCACGGGCATCGGCAAGACCATCGGCACGATCTTCCCGCTGCTCAAGGCCCTGGCGCCCCAGCAACTGGACAAGGTGTTTTTCCTTACCGCCAAGACCCCCGGTCGCAAACTCGCCCTCGATGCCGCCACGGTGCTGCATGCCAGCAGCGACCTGCCCCTGCGCGTTCTCGAACTGGTGGCGCGGGACAAGGCCTGCGAACACCTGGACAAAGCCTGCCACGGCGACGCCTGCTCGTTGGCCAAAGGCTTCTACGACCGCCTGCCCGCCGCACGCATCGCCGCGTCCAAGGTGCGCCTGCTCGACCAGCGCAACCTGCGCGATGTCGCCCTCGCTCACGGGGTATGCCCTTATTACCTGAGCCAGGAAATGGCGCGCTGGGCCGACCTGGTGGTCGCCGACTACAACTACTATTTCGACTTCGGCGCCATGCTCTTTGGCCTGGCCCAACTCAACCAATGGCGCGCTGCGGTGCTGGTGGACGAAGCCCACAATCTGGTCGAACGCGCCCGTTCGATGTACAGCGCCAGCCTCGACCAGTACAGCCTCAAGACCCTGCGCGACACCGCGCCCGAGCCGCTGAAGAAACCCCTGCAGCGCCTCAACCGTGAATGGAACGCCTTGCACAAGGACCAGCTCGCGCCGTACCAGGCCTACACCGTGCGCCCGGACAAACTGCTTCAGGCCCTGAGCCTGTGCACCAGCGCCCTGGGCGATTACTTCAACGACCACCCCGAAGCCCTCAGCGGTGACCTGCAAGCCTTCTACTTCGAAGCCCTGCAATTTACCAAGGTCGCCGAGCTGTTCAACGAGCACTTTATCTTCGACATCAGCAAGCGCCAGCTCGGCGGCAAACGCAGCAGTTCGACCCTGTGCCTGCGCAACGTGGTGCCTGCCGAATTCATCCGGCCGCGCTTGACGGCGGCCCGCAGCAGCGTGTTGTTTTCCGCCACCTTGAGCCCTCGCCACTATTACGCCGACCTGCTGGGATTGCCAGCGGACACCGCCTGGGTCGACGTGGAATCGCCGTTCAAGGCCGAACAACTGCACGTGCGCATCGTCGACGACATCTCCACCCGCTTCGTGCATCGCCAAGCCTCCCTGGCGCCGATTGTCGAGCTGATCGCCCGCCAGTTCGCCCGGCAACCGGGCAACTACCTGGCGTTTTTTTCAAGCTTTGATTACCTCCAACAGGTGGCGCAACTGCTCGCCGAAACACACCCGCAGATCCCGCTGTGGCAACAGTCGCGGGGCATGGCCGAGGCCGAACGCCAAGGCTTTCTCGATCAATTCACCGAGCACAGCCAAGGCGTCGGCTTTGCCGTGCTGGGCGGCGCGTTCGGTGAAGGCATCGACTTGCCGGGCACACGCCTGATCGGCGCATTTATCGCCACCCTGGGATTGCCGCAACTCAACCCGGTCAACGAGCAGATAAAACTGCGCATGGCGGCGATTTTTGGCGCAGGGTACGACTACACCTACCTGTACCCCGGCATCCAAAAGGTTGTGCAGGCGGCGGGGAGGGTGATCCGCAGCCAGCACGACCGGGGTGTGGTGATGTTGATGGATGATCGGTTCGGGGAGGCGCGGGTCCGCCAGTTGTTGCCGGAATGGTGGACGGTTTATTGAGCTATTCCTGCCATCAATAATGCTGGTTCTTGCACGACGGATCCCCCAGGCTAGGCAAAAACCTCCAGGAAAGGCCCCGCCCATGAGCCAACTGCCCGCGCAAAAGATCCCTGTAAACGGTATTGAGCTATGGGTGCATGTCGCGGGGCCGGAACAGGGCCGCCCCATCTGGCTGCTCCATGGGTTTCCCGAGTGCTGGCACTCCTGGCGTGAACAGATACCCGCGCTGGCCGCCGCAGGCTACCGGGTATTTGCCCCTGAAATGCGCGGCTACGGCCAATCCAGCGCACCCGCCGAGATAGCCGACTACGACGTGATGACCTTGTGCGGCGATATCCAGCAGGCCATGGACCATTTCGGGCACGAACAGGTCGTGATGGTCGGCCATGACTGGGGCGCCGTGGTGGCCTGGCACCTGGCGTTGCTCGAGCCGGAGCGCGTCACTCGGTTGATCACGATGTCCGTGCCTTTCGCCGGGCGTGCTCGGCGGCCGGTGATCGAGATCATGCGCGAGCTGTATGCCGACCGCTTCAATTACATCCTGTATTTCCAGGAACCGGGTGTAGCCGAGCAGGAATTGGATGCCGATATCGAACGCACCTTGCGCCTGTTCATGCAGGACCAGGATGTGTTTCTACAGCAGAAACCGGCCACCGCCACGTTGCTTGAGGGCACTTCAACGCCCGATGCATTGCCGCCCTGGTGTACTCAGGAAGACCTCGACGTGTACGTGCAAACCTTCGCTGAACACGGCTTTCGCGGCCCGTTGAACTGGTACCGTAATTTCGAGCGCAACTGGCAGCGCACCGAATTCCTCGCCGGCCGCCAGGTGTTGCAGCCGACCCTGTTCCTGATTGGCGACCGCGATCCGGTCGGGGTGTTTGAGGCCCACACGCTCAAGCGCATGCCTGAGTGGGTGCCTGACCTTGAACTGCATAGCCTGGCCAACTGCGGTCACTGGATCCAGAACGAGCAGGCGCAACGGGTCAATGCGCTGGTGCTCGAGTTTTTAGGGCAGGTTCGGTCGTTCAACTGATGGTTGGCATCCAGCACCGTAGCCCATTACCCACACAAGCAGCTTCGAATAACGGACGGGTTGGCCTCGTCGTATAAGGCTGTAATACACCCGTACGATTTCCCCCTCCTCAAGGTCATTCACTGGGATCGGAATGTGCAGTTCCCGGCCAGCCGTTTCTGAATCCAGTGTGTTCGGTACCGTGGTTCTCGATTGGTCACCAATCCACTGTAATGTCACGGCGTCTCCGGGTTCGGTTTCGGTAAAAGGCAGTATCACCAGCACTTGCTGCTCGGTACGGGTACTTTCAACCCGTGCCTGGGGCAGCGCGCTGGCAGGCTTGCCTATCTGTAATTGCAAGCGCAGCGACTCACGGCTTGATGGCCGGTCCGCGCGTTCGTAATACAGCTCGGTGAGCAGGGTATTGAAACGTTCGATATGCTCGCCGTCGACCTTGAACACCAGGACGCGATCCGCGGGGATCGCCCCCAGCGTGTATTCCTGGGTGTAGATCACCGAGCCACCCACCCACACCAGACGAATCCGGGTCGACGCCGCCCATCCGTCGGGAGCGACTATGACCACCGTCGCCTCAGGAACACTCGGATCGAGATAGCCAGCCGCGGATTCCTGGACACGGGGCGCCTGCCAGGGACTGGCGGCCCCGCGTACGCTCACACGCGTCTTCATCGAAACACGCACATCGTCGGTGTTCAGCGAATGAAGGCTGCAAGACAGCATTGAGACGCCGCCGCCCAGGGCCTTGACTCTTTCATTCGGGACATAGAACTCCATAAAGCTATTGGTGCGCTCGACGGTCTTTTCCTCGCTGTAGGGCACAGGAAAGTTCTCTGCGTCTCGACCCTCCCAATCCAGGCGTACTCGATCGCCTTTTTTGAACACTGTTGGATCAAGGAACAGTTTGATCTTCTGCGCCGCGTCCCCGAGCCGTTTCAAGTCGACAACGTCTCCTGGCTGCTCAAGAAAAGGTGCTTCAAGTGGCCGAGTACCGAGGTCCACATTTGCCCAGGTTGGTGGTGACCAATTTGCGTCCGATTCGGGGTCGAAGACCGGATTGTTGCCCACGGCATCAACGACCTGCATGGCGATGGGCAGGAAAGGGTTGCTGCCGGCGGCACGGATGACGCTCTCATTAACCGTTACCTGGAACCGTCTGCCGACCTCCCTGGGGGTTACCACATGACTGATAAGCTTCGAACCCCAGGCAATTGTGCAGGTATCGAATTCGGCCATGTATTCGTAGGGCTGGACTTCAAGAACGACCCCAAGCCTGGCCCGTTCGGGGTCTATCACTGCGCCCGCCTCGAGATCTTCGGGGAGGAAGAACACCAGTCCTTGATGGCCCGGTTTGTCAGCGTCCGGGTCTTCTTTGCCGGGACGGTTGAGCTTGATCCGAAGCCTGAGCCGGTTGGTGTCGACGAGGCCGTTTCCGGGCTCCTCAATGGTGCAGTAGGCAGTAGCCCACTCCGGCAGAATGTTTTCCTTGGACACGGTCAAGGTATGCATCGGGTTATTCGCATTGCTCTCGTCGATAATCAGGTAGTCCTCTGGCGTCGGGCCGTTCCAGTACAAGAATATCTCTGTGTGCAGCGCCAACTTGTGCTTGGGGAAAAGTAACGGCTTGAGATCATGTTCGACATGCCGCAGTCCAATGCACCTGTCAGGTTCGGTGTCCTCCTTGATAGGCATGCCCAGGTTCGAGATGTACAGCTCGGATTGTCTATCGTCGACTGTACTTCCAAGCTTTCTTTCAGGAGCACGAGACATCGTGAAACCTCCACATGAAAGGGGTTGAAAATCGATCAGGCAGCCGCGTGATGATCATCCTTACGGTATGTCTTCGAATCCGAAAATGCCTCGGCGAGCAATACGCAGCGTCACCACACCGGAATAGCGCTGTGGAACACCGTGACGGTTGACCTCCCAATAGACTTTTACGATGCGATTGAGGTTGTCCGATACATACTTCGCCGGGACTTTGATTCGAGCTTCACCGGGTGTGGAAATATGCATCAGCATGACAATGCGGTTCACCGGGCCAAACCAGTGCAGTCGAACATGCTGGCCGACAGGCGGGTCAGGGATGGTGACCCAGACGCCCTCCGGTACCAGGTCCGGATCAAGGTAATGGCCGGCAACCTTGTCGACTACCGGAGCGGCCATGGGCTCCAACGGTTTCCCCACCAGCAGGCTTTTGCGCGCAGACTCACCCAGCAGCCGCCCATCAGTACCATTGACCTCGTAGTGCATTTCGGAAGGGCGCCCCTCGAATCGCTTGATTTGGGCCACGGGCAGTACGAACTCAATGATGTCGTGCTCCGGGCGCTCACCTGCACTGCGGGTGAAGCGGTATTCCACGCTGCCGTCTCGGTCAGGCAAGAGCCAGACCAGTGTGATCAGGTCCCACGGTTTCCAGCTGGCCTGGTAAGGCACGTAGGCTTGCCCATCTTTCGGTACAGGACGTATTTCAGCGAAGGGCATGGTGTCGATCACATAGGGCGCTGGCCACAGAACCGTTGCACCTTTGACACTCACGTAGGCAGCTTGCGAATACATCGTCGTTGAACCGACATATTTGCGCAGGGTGTAATACAGCTTGGCATGCCCCTGGGCCAGACCGCCCATGAACGCAGGAGGGATCGGAAAGTCATAGATCGCGTTGATCCGCTCCACTGGGCGTTCCTCGCGATGTGTGACAGTGTTTCCTTGAGCATCGGTAGCCCTGAAGACAAATTCCAGGGTATCTCTCGTCTCGAAGTAATCCGCTGAAGCAAACACCGAAGCCGTGACGGATTTGCCTGCCAGCTTCTCCAGGTCAATGACCCCGGTTTGCGGGTCAACCTCGGCGCTGTAAGGCTCTCTCAAAATATCGCGTTGTGCATATACCCATACCTTGCTGACGGCAGACCAGCGTTCAGCCGGGTCAGTGAAGTTACCGGTATGCCCGCACACCTGAAGCCTCACGTTCAGTTCTCTGCCGTCGCGGGCGGCCATGACTTTCGTGTAAGGCACTATCAGGCTGACCGCATGGTTCAGATCTGACTCGGTGAGTAAATAGGTGACCTGTTGATCTCCCCAGCACAGCAGGACCTGGTCTCCCGGAGCCGCGTGGGCGTAAGGCATCAGCGTAATTTCGATATTTTCGCGGGCCCTGGCTTCACTGACGCCGTTAACCAGCACATCGTCAGGCAGATAGATGACCAGTCCCTGGTGTCCTGGCCTGGAAGGGTCGGGGTCGTGGCCGCCCGGACGTGCAAGGTCAACCCGTAAGCGCAGGGGTAGGGTAGACGCGCCCGAGGCGTTGATCCGGCACACCAACGGGTCTATCCATTGAGGTCGGATACTGGCTGCCGGCAGGAGAATTGGCAGCCATTCACGCTGGGTATCCCCGGGCATGACAAAGGTGTGAGCGACGGGAAGGATAGGGTCGTTGCTGAACAGTTCGAGCAATTCACCGGGTGATGTGCGCGAACTGGTTTTCACGTAGACAACCTGCGGGGTTTCGATATTCCTGAGGCCCAGGTTGCCGTCGACCCCCACATCACCGGCCGCGGCCGGGTGGAGCCTTGGGATGTAAAGATCGCCTAGTTCGGCGGTGGGCGCAGGGGGAGGGGGGACGACGTTGGACATGGAGTGGCTCCTTTCTATAAATCAACGGGTAAGACACCGAAAGGCAAAGTTCGGGCTAGAGGCGTCTGAAGCGAATATCGTCAATTTCGTAGTCGTTACCACTGGTAGTCACTACATGACTATTGATGTAAAGCACGACATAAGAACTGTTAGCGAGGAAACTTCCCGAAAGTGTTCGCCAGTTTACTAAGTCGGTGAGCTGGGTGGGCGCTGTGACAGCGCCTTGAGTGGTACTCAGGGAGAGGGAAGGGACTACATATAGGCCGCGGAATCTTCTGGCTTTTATACTGAATTCGTATCGATGACCTGGTAGCAAGTTGGCAAATCCTTGGCTGAGGATTACCCCACTTTTATCCCCGGGGGTGTTTGTAAAGTTATGGAAAACGGTGTTGGTGGCATATTTTCTAAACTCAATATCACGCCCTCCATTGACCGCAGGGCCTGGCACCCATCCGTTTAAGTTGCTGTTGTCGAAGGTGGTGAGGTGGTCGAAGCCTGCGATTACGCGCAACGCGAGAATCGGGGAAAATCGCCTGGGAACATTGGCCCGGGCCAAACTGTATTTCAGCCTTATGGATCTATCGAGGTTTCCAGTGATGAAGTTACGTTCGATAGGGATTTCCAGTGTTTCCCCTGCCTGGTCATTATTTAACTTCATCTGAACGGAGGTGCTGATGACATCTCCATCCAAATCCAACTTGATCACATCGTCGCCCAGACTGTCGGTAAGCGGGAGCGTAACCATCAAATGGGTGCCAAAATTATCCGGGTCCAGATAGTTACCCGAAGCGCTGTCAACCCTTACCGCTGGCAGTGTCCTTGTAGGCTCGCCCACTTGCAGTTGAAGACGTTGGGATTGCCGATGGGGTGACTGGTCGATGCGTTCGTAATACACCTCGACAGGCAATGTATTAAAGCGCCTGACTTGTGCATTCGGAACGGTAAATGAAAGTTCCCGGTCGTCCGGAATAGGTCCCAGCACAAACTCTTCAGCAAAGTTAACCGAGTGTGCGGCCCATACTATTCGGATGCGTGTGGTGGCGGTCCAGCCAAATTGGGCACGGTATTTAACCGTGGCATTTGAGTTTGGATTCAATTCTCCGTCTGGCGCTTCTACGATGCTCGGTGCGGGCCAGGCGATGAACTCGCCCTTAACCGTTACCCGTACTTTTCTTGACGGCAACCATACATCATCTCTGGCCTTATAGAGGTTGTAGTACATAATTGCAGTGCCGCCGACGATTGCGCTGACGATTTCGTTGGGCACGTCGAAGTCTTCGATGAAGTTGACAAGGTTGACGTCTCTCTCCTCGCCATGGAAAAAAGGCAAGTTGTAAGTGTCTCGGCCCTCCCATTCAAATGCAATTTTGTCGTTGCGCTCGAAAAAGTCGTTATCGATGAATATCTGGACGACTTGTGCGGCATCACCCAACTCATCAAGTTCAACGGTTTCTCCGGCTTGCTTAAGGAACGGTGGCCGTGGCCGCAAGAGCCCGAGGTTGACTTCTACTCGCTGTGTCTCCGACCAGTTCGATTTGGAATCGGGATCAGCCGGGTAGTTACCGCCCACATCCTTGATTTGCATGGCCACCGGCATGTTCACGTAATGAGGGTTCTCTTTGATCTGCTCGGGGGAAATGAACATTTCAAATGGCCGTTGCACCTCACTGGCCGTCACCACGTGTTCGATGAGAGTGGAGCCCCAGGCGATACGGCAGGTGTCCCACTCGGCCATATTTTCCCAAGGGTGGATTTCGAGCACTACACCGCGATCTGCCCGGGCCATATCCACGTGGCTGCCGGCCTCCAGGTCGGCAGGCAGAAAAAACACCAGGCCCTGGTTACCGTCGGCGTCCGGGTTCGGATCAGGGTGCGCCGGGCGACTGCGTTTCACCCTGAGCTTCAATGGTTTGGTTTTAGAGCGGTTGCCGCTGGGGCGCTTGATCAGGCAATAGACTTCGGCCCACTCCGGCAGAATTTGCTCTTTATTCACCGTGAGGCTGAAAAACCGGTTCCCCAGGTTGTCCGGTTGGATGATGAGGTAATCCACCGGGGCTTCAGGGTTGTTCCAAATCAGGTAGATCTCCGTGTCCAGCACTACCCCCGGGAACGCCAGGAGCAGCACCTCCAGATTATGTTCCACATGTCGTGCGCCCAGTGCGCCGTCAGACTGGGTATCCCCTACAGGAGGGGGCTCGATACCGCTGATCAGCACTGGGCCCAGGTCGTGGTCATTGCGGGGACGGCGGGCCGGGGTTCTGGTTTTACGGGACATGGTCAGGCCTCCAAGAGGGGCGGTGTGGCTGATAGAAACCGCAGCGGCTTCATCTCCCACGGCCCGGCGCACCAATCCGTACTTCCTGGCGTAACGATTCGTTTAGCGATGTACTGCGCGCCAGAATATTTTCGGGCTCATACACGTAATAGAGTTCAGGGGTGGTGCCGTTGAACCTCAAGAGATGTTCATAGGGAATCAGACGTCTGATGGGCACGCCTTCAGGCACCTGCCCCACGGTAAACAGGTCGTCGTAGAGGATCAGGTCATGGCTGCCCGGTATCACGTAACGCATAAGCAACATGATGTTGTCAGTGGGCCTGCGCCATGCGTACCAAGGAATTTCGACGGCGGCACCACCGGTGGGGATGGGGTTGACGACATGGGAGGGGTATCGCAAAAAAATAGGCGCCTGCAATCGGATGATCGCGTCCTGCACGGTGGCAGAGGCGATTTTTGAGTAACCCACGATATTGAGCCCTTGGAACAGGATAAAGCTGATCTCCACTTTGCCACCGGCCACGGCACGCACTTTGTCATGAGGTACGAAAAAATCATGAGGCCGGCCGGCCGCTTCGATGGGGATGTATTGATCGTGCAGTACCCGGCCCCCCAGCTTTGGGTAGCCCTGGTAAGACACAAAATACGTGTAGCCAACAGGGCCCTCCCACGGATAAGTGAACAACTGCATATGCAAAGGCCCGCCGTTAAGTGACTCAAGGTCGATCAAGCCTGGATAGTTCTGGGTTGCGAAGATAGGCGCGGCATAGTTGGCGCTGCCCACTTCCACGAGCACCGGGATGTTGCGCGAGCGGGGGGTGGATACGTTGCGAACGGCGTCGACAACCTGGAAACTCACCAATCGATTGGTGCCGTTACCGATCTGGATAATCTGATCGCGGTTGAGTTTTATCTCGGTCTGTTGGCCGACACCGGTTACCTGCTGAGAGGGGGCTAAATAACTACCAATCTGGCATTCAATGCGATCCAGTGGATGCATATTCGGATAAGGCTCGAAGGTTATGGTCACGCCTCGCTCGGCCTGAATTTCCCTGATCTCCGTATCGGATATTTTGAAATTGAGTGCGGAATGGCCGGGAGTGATGTGGTCCTGATCCTCGCCGGCCGGGAGGGTTCGCTTGACCATCAGGGTCAGCGGATAAGAGAGGTCATTGGATGGGCCGCCGGTGTACCACACCCTGTACCCCAGTATCAGATCCCCATTGGGGAGGTCGCTGTCCGAAATGGCAAAGGAGAAGCTGCTGCGGGCTTCTTCCCCAGGTTCCAGGGTTTTCTCTGCAAGTACCTTCATCCCCACTATAGAAAGCACCTCAATCTTGTCTCCGGGTTTCGCGGGCCAATTCTTGTCCACCGACACGGTCAGGCCTCTGGCCAGCAACCAGAGCGGAATACCACCGTCATAGCCCGCAAATGCAGGGGACATCCCAGGGACTCGCAGCGTGTCAAGAAACTTGGGTTTGACCGGCGAGGCCTTCTTGGGTTTGGTCGTGGCCGGCTTGCTGTTCTTGGTAGGCATGGCTTTCTCCAATAGAAAGTTGTCACGCGTGACAGGAAATGCTCCTGCGCTTGGACCTATCAAACGCCGTTAAAGAAGGATTTGGCTACTGTCATAATTAACAGGTGGCGACGGGCGGACGGCGCGCAACACGCCCGGTCAGGAACCTTGCAGGATTTGCACTTGACGGCGCAGCGATTCGTTCAAATCCACGGAGCGGGCCCTGACAACAGAGGCGGACTCGGATTCGTACACGAAATACAGATCAGGGGCGTAGCCCACGAACGGTTGAAGATCCGTACCGGTGAGCGCCCACTGAACCGGCTGCCCATCCGACCAGAACGATCCCACCGGCTTCGTCACGCTGAAGAGGATGATTTCGTTGAGTGACTTCACGTAACGCAGGATCAACGTGAGGGTATCTGTCGGTTTGCGCCAGGCGTACCAGGGGATATTCACAACGAGGGAGTTTTCTATGAACACCGTATCTTCAGGGTATTTTTCGAAATAGGGCGCCTCCAATCGAATGACCGACCCCACGACTTCAGCGCAGGTCTGCTTGGAAACGTAAGGGGTCAAGTCGTCTGCCCGGATCAGTTCATAACTGATCGCCACCCATCCTCCGGCCGCAGCACGGACTTTGCTGTAGGGCACTTCATGATAGGTCGCGGTGCCAGCCCTGGTGATCACTTCGATGCGTCGGTGCACCACCTCACCTCCAAGCGGAGGGTAGGCCTTGAAGGTGATCACATACCAGTCTCCCGTCCTGCCGATGTGCCCAGGGGTGTACATGCCAACCTTCAAGTTGGCGCCATTGAGTCTTTCGATATCGATATAGCCCGGCTGATCGTCGGACTGGATGAATGGGCCTTCCCGTTGCGCATTGTCGAGCGCCACCACTACGCGGGTGTACTTGGATCGTGGTGTTGAGGCGTTGCCGACGAGGTCGACGATGTAAAACCCCACCAGCAGGCCATCACTGTCACCGGCTTTAATCATCTGGGCGTGATTAATCACAATAAGGGTCGCCTGGCCGACGCCTGCAACTTTCTGCACGACGTTCAGGCTGCCCCATTGGAAGTGGATGCGATCGCTTGGATGCATATTCGGGTAAGGCTGAACGATTACGCTGACGCCTTTGGCTGCCTCGGGCGGATAGACTTCCAGGGCCGAGAGTGTGTATTTGAGTTGCGAGTGACCCGGCTCAAGCTGATCCAGGTCTTCGCCCGCCGGCAGTTCGGTTTTTACCAAGATACTCAGGGGATAGGATGCCTCGTAGTCGTCGCTGCCTCTGTAATTCACCACGTAACCCAGGCGTAGTTCTCCGTCGGGCAGCTTTTCCCGTGGAATGGAAAAAAAGTAACTGTGGTGTTGTTCCTCTCCCGCCCGGACCGGCTTCATCGCCAAGGACGTCATACTTGGCATCATGACGATATTGATGATGTCGCCAGGACTGGCAACCCAACTGTTATCCACTCGGACCGTCAGCCCGGAGACCATCAGCCAGTCGGGAATCCCTCCGTCGTAACCGTCCACATTGGGAGTCATGCCCGGGATCGACAGGCGAGGAAGCTGCTTGGGCTGCCCAGGGGAGGTCTTGGCGCTTTCAGTGCTCATGCTCTTTATTCTCCTGAACAAGTCCCTGAATGGGGGGGCTGACGCTGTTAACGATTTACCTGCCTCTGGCGATATCAAATACCCACGTTTTCGCGCTGACAACTGTCAGAATTCACAGGTGCTGACAGACGGTCGTGGGTATCTAAGGTGCCACGCCATCGGTCGCCACCTGTTAATTCTGACAGTTGCCAACACCCTGCTACTGGATGTCTGATTTCTCTCAAACCCATGCCCAGTGCGCAGGGGAATGCCGAGGAAACCAGCATGGCCAAGTATCGCGCTCAACCTCCCAGTCTGATCTCCGAGCTGCCCCCGGTGGATATTCCGCTGATGCAACCGCCGATTGCAGGAGATTTGGAGGAGGCCGACGGGGGGATTGGTGTGTCGCATACCCTGAGACCCCTGGTCGTGCATATCGACAGACCAAGCAGTACGCCTGAAGGAACGTTCTTCGAATTGTTCTGGGGCGGCGGTGATCCGGTCGCGTACAACCTGATCCGCGAGGGCGACCAGAACCTGACGCGCATTCCCTTCACCGTGCCCTATGACAGTATTCGCGAGCCGTGGGCAGATCCGGTGTACGTCCGGGTTATTCGCAGCAGCGGAAACGAATCCCGAACCCAGCCTTTGCGTTTGAGGGTCAACCTGCAACATCCGGGTGGACAAGACCCCAATCCCACCCCCGGAAATCAAGGCCTGGTATTTGAGTTGCCGGATGATGTAAGGCTTGGTGGGGTGAGTGCCGATCGGGCCAGGCAGGGTGTGGAGGTGATCGTCAGGCATTGGCTGAACATGGCCGCCTATGACCTGCTTATCCTCGTCTGGGGCTCGGTGCGAATCGAGCGGTTGATCCTGCCCGCCGAAGTCGGGCGGGATATCACCTGCATGCTCGACGAGGATGCAATCAAGGAAGCCGGGGACAGCGACTTGCTGCCAGTGGCCTTCCAGGTTCGCGGACCGACCGGCAACTACCCCGATCCCTGGGCGCCCTGGTCGACCACGGTATTGGTTTCGGTGTACCTGGCAACTGACCGCCTGGACGCACCCTGGGTGCAAGTACCCGAGACCGACCGAGAAATCGATCTGGAAATACTCGGCACTCGGGACGCACAAATCGGCCTGACCGTCGGCGGGGCCGATGCTCGTGTCTACAGTCATGTTTTTCTGTACTGGAACGGGGTAAGTGCCCAGGGCAGTTCGGTTCATTACTTTGAGGATCGGCCACTGTCAGGCGCCAAGGGTTACTTTTTCAATATCGGCAACGCTTTGGTCAGTGCGATCGCCCAAGGCAGTGCGGTGGTGTACTACGAGTTGAAAGGCGCTGGCTTGCCTGACAAACGCTCGCATAACCGTTATCTCACCGTGATCGGCGAGATTGTCAGATGGCCGGCACCGACCGTAGACCAAGCCCTGGGAGAGGATCTGGACCCAGGCTTGCCGTTGATTACGATCCGCTTCCCTGTGCAGGCGAGTTGGGTCAGCACAGACAGGGTACAAGTGACCATCCTGGCCAGCGACGCCGGCGGCACCGTCGATTACACGGCAGGACGGCTCGTGGGCCAGGTTGCCCCCGGCGATGATATGACGTTCGATGTGCCGGGCACTGAGCTCAAGCGTTTTGACGGGCGTTTTATCGACGTGTTCTACAGCGTGACACGGGGCAATGAACTGCCTCAGGAATCCCTGCGCCAGCTATATCAGGTGCACCTGCCGAATGAGATGCCTGTTCCCGAATTGATCCAAGCCACAGGCTCAGGTGTTTCGGTGACCCTTGCGCCGATGAATGCGCAAAATGGTGCAACGCTGAAAGTCAGTTTTTTGCCGATGTACACCACTGACAGCATCAAGGTCACGATGGAAGGGACTGCCGGTGCGGGGTCACCGGTTATTGCGGCGAAGAACGGTTTGACCAGTGGTGTGGTGACGTTTGATATTCCCAAGACGGCGATTGCGGCGAATATCGGCAATACCCACACGATGTTTACCCTCAAGTACGAGCTCACCCGTGGAAATGTCGTTCGGCCGTCGTCGGTGTTGACGGTAACAGTGACCCCGATACCTGCGAGCGAACTGGCGGGAACCGTAATCCAAATCAATGAGGCCAACCCAGCGACGAAGGTGCTGGATCTATCGACCGGAACGGGGAACAGGAGACTGCGGGTCGGCACCTGGCCGTTCATTACGACCAATTCCCCGGTCTGGATTGAGTTCAAGGGTTTCAAAAGCGGAGGGGCGGCGCACAACCTCAAACATTGGAACGGTGGGGGGGCCTATGTGAATACGACCTGGTTCAACCAAGGGTGGTGGGAAAGTCCAATCAGTTATGCGGCCTACTTGAAAGAGTTAGGGGACAACACGCAACTGACACTGCATTTCAAGGCAGCTTTAGTTCCTGGCGTGACGGAGGCCAATGCCATTGTCTTCCCGCAGGTGACCTACACCGTCAAAAGTGCTCCGCCCCCGTTGGTATTTGATACTTCTCCAGCAACGCTGGCTGGTAAGGTGTATGTGATTCGAGGGTACTCACATGCGCTTCCATCCTGGCCTGCCGGAACGACCATGCAACGGCAGGCAACAGGAGGACAGCCGGATTACTATTATTCATCTTCCAATCCAGCCGCCGCGTTTGTGAATCCCACCACAGGTGTTGTCCAGGTGAGCGGAAGAGGTGTTACGACGATAACGGTCCGAGATCAAAAGCAACAAACTGCAAGCTATACATTGACCGTGACCAACGCTATTGCGGTTATTCCACTTGCTCGAGATTTTCTTGAGGATGTTCGTAATGCGCTTGCAAGGGAAGGCGCAAGTATGCCGAGCATGGCTCAGTTACGCGAAATTTATAATACTTATGGGGCAAGATGGCCATTGGACAGTGATGCTCACTGGTCTAGTGATAGAGCGCCTGGCGATAACAGCTATTATTGTTTGAAATTTTCCGATGGCAGCCAAAGCGCTGTAGACGGTCGCTTCAGAGGGTCTGCCGTTGGAATAAAGGTATAACGTCTACGAGGTAATACAGTTGAAAGGCGAAGCAGGTTACGTTGAATCAATCTGCTTCACCTTATCTGAATCCTAAGCACGACATACAGTCAGCAAGCGCACTCAAACAACCTCCAGGTAAGAACTATGGATCGCCCGCGCCACCCCCCGCACCGTTTCGATGAATTCCGTGAGACGGCTATGCAACCCATCCTCCAGAATTTCATCAATCCCCGTATACCGCAGCCGCGCCTCGAACTCCGCCGCCAACCGCTGCGCCGTGCGCCCGTAACTGCCGGGCAGGTCGGCGAGGATATGACTCAACTCTTCGATACAGGCATGCAACGAACGCGGCACATCGCTGCGTAGCAACAGCAACTCGGACACCGACCGCGCATTCAGCGCATTCGGATACAACTCCGTATACGCCTCGAACGACGATAACGCGCGGAGCAGGGCGCTCCACTGGTAATACCCGCGTGCCGACAGGTCGCTGACTTCTTCCGACTCTTCGCCGAACATCTCGTAGCGCGCGTCCAGCAGGCGCAGGGTATTGTCCGCGCGTTCGACAAAAGTGCCCAGGCGAATGAACCGATAGGCGTCGTTGCGCATGATGGTCCCCGAGGTCGCGCCGCGGAACAGGTGCGAACGCTGCTTGACCCAGTCACAGAAGTGGCTGATGCCATGGCGTGCCAGGCCGCCGGCGGCGATGCTGCGCATTTCCAGCCAGGTGGCGTTGAGGTTTTCCCACATGTCGGCGGTGATGCGCCCGCGTACCGCATGGGCATTGCCCCGCGCGGCGCGCAGGCAATTGTAGATGCTGGCGGGGTTTTCTTCGTCGAGGGCGAAGAAGTGCAGCATGCGCTCGGCATCCAGGGTTTGATGGCGCTCCAGGTAACTGTCCAGGGTGCCGCTGCTGAGCAACGACATCGCCAGTTCGTCCAGGCCATCGCTACGCCCGGCCTGGGGCATCAGCGACAGCGAATAACTGACTTCGAGCATGCGCGCCAGGTTCTCGGCGCGTTCCAGGTAACGGGACATCCAATACAGATCCGCGGCGGTTCTACTCAACATACTCAGCCCTCCACCACCCAGGTGTCCTTGGTTCCACCGCCTTGCGACGAGTTGACGATCAACGAGCCCTCACGCAATGCCACCCGCGTCAGGCCTCCCGGCACCAGGCGGGTTTCCTTGCCCGAGAGCACAAAGGGCCGCAGGTCGATATGCCGGGGCGCGATGCCGTTTTCGACAAAGGTCGGGCAGGTGGACAGGCTCAGGGTCGGTTGGGCGATATACGCATGGGGGCGGGCCTTGATGCGTTGGCGGAAATCTTCGATCTCGGCCGCCGTGGCCGCTGGGCCGACCAGCATGCCGTAGCCGCCGGAGCCCTGGGTTTCCTTGACCACCAGTTCGGCCAGGTTGGCCAGCACGTGGGACAGTTCATCGGGCTTGCGGCACTGGAAGGTCGGCACGTTTTGCAGGATCGGCTCCTCATCCAGGTAAAACTTGATCATCGCCGGCACATAGGGATAGATCGATTTATCGTCCGCCACGCCGGTGCCGATGGCATTGGCCAGCACCACATTGCCGGCGCAGTAGGCCGCGACCAGCCCTGGCACGCCGAGCATCGATTCGGGATTGAACGCCTGCGGGTCGAGGAACGCGTCGTCGATACGCCGGTAGATCACGTCCACCGCCTTGGGCCCGTCGGTGGTGCGCATGAACACCTTGAGGTCGTGCACGAACAGGTCGGCGCCTTCCACCAGCTCCACGCCCATTTCCCGGGCCAGGAACGCATGTTCGAAGAACGCGCTGTTGAAGCGCCCGGGCGTCAGCACCACCACGTTGGGGTTGTCCAGGCGGCTGGCGCTTTTCAGGGTCTTGAGCAGCAGGTTGGGGTAGTGGTCCACCGGCGCGATGCGCTGCTTGGCGAACACTTCGGGGAACAGGCGCATCATCATCTTGCGGTCTTCGAGCATATAGCTCACGCCGCTGGGGGTGCGCAGGTTGTCTTCGAGCACATAGTAGGTACCGTCGCCGTCGCGTACCAGGTCCACCCCCGAGATGTGGGAATAAATATCGCGGTGCAGGTCCAGGCCGACCATGGCCTTCTGGTAACCCTCGTTGCCCAGCACCTGGTCGGCCGGAATGATCCCGGCCTTGATGATGCGCTGGTCGTGGTAGATGTCGGCGAGGAACATGTTCAGCGCATTGACCCGCTGGATACAGCCGCGCTCGATCACGCTCCACTCACTGGCGGGGATGCTGCGGGGGATGATGTCGAAGGGGATCAGGCGCTCGGTGTCCTGCTCGTCGCCATAGAGGGTGAAGGTGATTCCCGCGCGATGGAACAGCAAATCGGCTTCGCGGCGACGCTGGGCCAGCAATTCCGGCGGCGTGTTGGCCAGCCAGCGGGAGAAGTCCTGATAGTGCGCACGGCACACGCCGTTTGCGTCATTCATTTCATCGAAGAAAGATCGAGCCATTCCAGTACCTTGTCAGTGCCGAGGGACGCATGGGGTGGCACTGCCGCTTTAAAAAACGCATTTTTTATGAGCCCGTGGCTGATGGTGCCACCGGGCCTGGTCCTTACTTTCTTATGGGGTCGGCTCTGGGTCGGGGGGTAACGAATGTTCCTGTATTCGGGCAGATGAATGGATAAAGCAATGCGTGTGCCGGAATGGGCATCCCGCGCTGATTTCCCTTTGTGGTGAGCCCGCTCACCACAACAAGCTCGCTCGCCACAAAAAAAAGGCCGGCCATGACAAGGCTGCTCACCATAAGGGAGCGGCTTGCGCACCGTGATGGTGCAACAACAAACTTGAACTTCGCCACGGCCCGATTCTTCTAAGGGGTTTGAGCCCAGCAGGGAGCACGGATGTGCCCAGAATCATTTCACCCGACACCCCGGAAGCGAACCTGGCCGACCACAGCGAGCACAACGCCAAGATCTTCGGCTCGCCCAAGGACCGCCTGGACTTCTACCGTCGCGAAATCCAATACGAAACCACCATCCTCGCCAACCGCACCGATGCCTACCTGACGGCGCAGTCGTTCCTGGTGATTGCCTTTGTCTCCGGCATGGGCAACCTCAACCCGGAGTGGGGCAAGTTGTTCACCCTGGTGGTGCCGGTGTTCCTGACGCTGCTCGGCATACTCAGTTCCCTGAATGCCTGGCCGGGGATCCGCGCCGCGTACGAAATCATCGATCACTGGCACTACAAGCAGAGCGAACTGCTGCGCAGCGAGCCGGTGATGGGCATGGCCTACGATGAGTCGCCGCTGTTTTCCGAAATGGAGTCCTCCCATAAGGGCTATCGCAAGTCGCTGCTGTTCTCCATGCGTGCGCCGTGGCTGTTCATGGTGTTCTGGGTGTTGCTGGGGGCGTACGCGTTTTATATCCAGGTGGATAACCCGGGCTCTTAAGCAGTTGGAACTTCAGCGGCCGGCACGGGACCTTACCTTTACGCAGTTTGCGTTTTTCAAACGAGGTGAGCCATGAGCACAGACAAAGACCCCCAGACCAGCAACCGTAACGACCCGGCAATCGACGGCGGCGAACCGGCCCCAGGCACGGCGGCCGATGTACCGAAAGACCCGAAACCCGCCGCCGACCCCAAGGCCAAGGAAAACGACTACAGTCCAGACTTCAAGCCTGAGCGCGAGCCCAAGCCTGAAACCGATGCCGATATCGACACCCAGGGCGGTTAGAGGAGACGATCATGTCCAAAGAACTGGAAGAAGAACTCAACGATCCGGGCAATGAAGACCCGGGTTCCCTGATGGATGATGCAGAAGTACCGCTCAATGATCTGGATGACGCGGCGGATGTGGGCAATACCGAAAAGCCCGATTAATCCCGGCCCTGTAGCTGTCGAGCCCTGGCAAGGCAGCTGCGGGTATGAACAATGTCTCGGCCGTTGAAGCAAACGGTAACGACTGAAGCTGGAACACTCTCGTCAGCCAAGCACACACACCTCAGACAGCATCGCAGGAAGACAGCTGCGCGGCTGGGGAACATTTCCCTCACTCCCTACCGATCTTGGCCGATTATGACTTTTTCCACCGCTACCGCCGCCGCCCGCCCCATAAACACTGCGCCGATAAGTGCCAATTCTTGGGAGGATTCCGAGGACACCTTTGTCATTAAAAATGCCAGGGAAAAATTCAACGAGAGCCTGGTGAAGGACTTGAACAGCGGCAAAATGCCGCCTGACGTCAACAACCTCCTCGAGGCCGTGCTGTCGCCAGGCCAGGCAGGCCTGCCCAACGTGCAAGTCAGGACCTTCGCCGTGGATGGTGTTCAAGCCAAGGACATCATATTCATTCAACGGGTACCGCTTGTACCTGATGGGCCTGACATCGTGCTTTATGTTCCGGAGAAAGACGGCAGTTCATACCAGTCTTTCAATACTGTCGAAGACATGAACGCCTGGTTGCAAACACGCGCTGACGACCCCAGGCTACTCAAGGCATTTACCCGGCACTTTGCGCGGGACAGCGCTCCCGAAAAACAAGCCCATGTCGCCGATACACTGATTCGATTCAGAAACCATGACATCAATGCCGTCGTCGGGCCTTATGCCAACGAAGGTGACGATATATTTGTCCGACTGGACAAGGGGCCGTCCGCACCGCCCGCTGCGGTCAACGGTTTGACAAGGCTTGAGGAAGAACAGATATCCCCCGAAGGGCGGGTGCTTTATTCAGGACTGCGACCGGATGGTACAAAAGTACTCTTTGAATATGACGCCTACGGAAACCTTCAAGGTGGAGATAAAAAGGGCAATTTCTATTTTGTTAAAAACGGCTTGAACAGCCCCAGGCCGCTGGTGCCGATGACGGAAAGTGCATTCAAGCAAACGGTTCGGAACGAAGCGCTCGACAATATCGGTGCAAACGATACGCGGGGGCTCTACGAAGAACTGTTGAGGCACCTTGAACATCCCTCCGCCGGCATCGCCGATGCCCTGCAGGCGTTCGGGGTGAATAAGAACGCCGCCGATGCCACAGAGCGGTACCTGGACAATCCCTTCAGCGCGCTGCTGGTTGATTTGAATACCCGCAACCAGATCGGCAAGGTATTCGGCGTTGACAAGCAAACCATGGACTCGGCATTGAAAGGGGTCGGCGATTTGGCGCAACGGTTCGTTCCTGTTTATGGACAGGCGAGGAGCTTGGGATCGTTACTTGCCAAAGCGATCAGGAATGAGCCTCTCAGTGTTCAGGAGACACGGGACCTTGCTGATAACTTGGCGTTGAAACCCGACAGCCCGGCATTAAAGAACCTGCCTGCAGCGCAGACGCCTGGCAAGCCCTCCGTCGCCATGCCGGTGCAAATGAACGCCCATTAATCTGCCCCCCGCTGGATCTCACCGCTCCAATAACAAGCGCTCCAGTGCTGTCGCGGGTAATGGCCGACTGAACAGATAGCCCTGGATCTGATCACAACCGGCCTCTTTCAAAAACGCCAGTTGCGCCTGGGTTTCCACGCCCTCGGCCACCACCCGCAGGCTCAGGCTGTGGGCCAGCTCGATAATGGTGCGGGTGATCGCGGCGTCCTGGGGGTTACTGGTGACCTCGCGGATAAACGCAATATCGATCTTCAGCGTGTCGATGGGAAAGCGTCGCAGGTAGGCCAGGCTGGAATAACCGGTGCCGAAGTCGTCGATGGAGATCTTCACGCCCATGGCGCGCAGGCGTTGCAGGCTGGCGATGGTGTGCTGGGTATTCTCCATCAGCGAGCCTTCGGTCAGTTCCACTTCCAGCCAATGGGGTTCGACGCCGGTCTCAGTGAGAATGCGCGCGATATCGGCAATCAGGTCGCCCTCGATCAACTGATGGCCGGAGACGTTCACCGACACCTCGACGGCGCCAATCGCGCTGCGCTGCCACGTCGCAATCTGCTGGCATACGCTGCGGATCACCCAGCTTCCCACCTCCACGATCAAACCCAGGCTTTCCAGGACGGGCACGAACACCGCCGGCGATACCGCGCCGTAGCCTGGGCGCTCCCAACGCAGCAGTGCCTCCAGGGCGCAGATCTGCCCGTCGGCCAACGCGACTTTTGGCTGGTAGTGCAGGGTGAACTCATCGTGCTCCACGGCCTGGCGCAGGGCGTTTTCCAGTTCCTGGCGGGCCAGGTCGTGCACGTTCATGCGCGTGCTGTCACCGGCATGTTGGCGCAGTTGCTGCTCAAGCAACTGGCTATGGCGCTTGAGTTGATCGCCGTGGCTCTTGAGCCGCAGCAGGTTGCGCACCCGCAGCCACAGCTCGACCCGTTCCACCGGCTTGCTGATGAACTCTTCAGCACCGGTTTCCAGGCCACTGACCCGCGCACTCGACTCGCTGAGGGCCGACAGCATGATGATCGGAATGCTCGCCGTGGCTGCGTCGCCCTTGAGCTGGCTGGCCACTTCGTAGCCGTCCATGCCTGGCATCATGATGTCCAGCAGGATCAGGTCTGGTGGTTGCTTGGCCACCAGTTGCAAGGCTTCCTCGCCGCTGCCTGCACTCAGGGTCCGGTAGCCCTCGTGTTGCAACAGGGTTTCCAGCAGTTTGCGAACCTGGGGTTCGTCATCAACGATCAACAGCGTTGCGGGTTGGCTGGCCATGGAGAGGACTCATCTGAGGGGGGTGAGGGTGGTGTGTTGCAACAGCGTGTCGATCACCTGGTACAGCTCTTTGTAGCGCAGCGGCTTGCTGATGTAGGCATCGCAACCGGCCAGCCGGGTCTTTTCACGGTCTTCCTTCATGGCCATGGCGGTGAGGGCAATCACCGGGATATGGGCGGTGTGCGGGTCCTGCTTGAGCAGTGCGGTAGCGGCCAGGCCATCCATGCCAGGCAGCTGGATGTCCATCAGGATCAACGCCGGTTGGGCTTCGCGGGCCAGGGTCAGGCCGCTCTCGGCGTCGGCGGCCCACACCACCGTGTGGCCGGCGTTGACCAGCAGCAGCCGGGCCAGGCGCATATTGGCCTCGTTGTCTTCGACGATCAGGATATGGGCCATTGCGCCTCCGTGCTGCGGTGGAGTGGCAGCCACACCACAAACCGGGCGCCCAGGCCTTCACGGCTGGCCACCGCAACGCTGCCACCGTGCAGGTCGACCAGTTGCTTGACCATCGCCAAGCCCAGGCCGGTGCCTTCGAATTTGCGCGCCAGGCTGCTGTCGATCTGGCTGAAGGCCTTGAACAGCTTGCCCATGTCGTCCTCGGCAATACCGATGCCGGTGTCGCTGACGCTCAATTCGAGGAACTGCTGGTGGGCGCTGGGTTGCAGGACAAACCCGTGCATCGGCCAATCGCCGGGCACTCGCCCGACCTGTTCGCGGGCCACCTGGCGCACCGCCAGGGTCACGGAACTGCCGTGCTCGCTGAACTTCACCGCATTGGCCAGCAGGTTGTAGATGATCTGCTTGGTCTTGCGCAGGTCCAGGGCCAGTGTGCCGAAGTCGCCCTGGCTTTCGAGCTTCAACTGGATGCGTTGCAGGGCGGCTTTTTCGCGCACGATCAACAGGCTGTTGGCGAGCAACCCCGCCAGTTCCACGGACTCCAGCTCCAGGTCCATCATCCCGGCTTCGACCTTGGACAGGTCGAGAATGTCGTTGATCAGCGACAACAGGTGCTGGCCGCTGGTAAAGATGTCGCCGATGTATTCGCGCTGGGTCTCACTCATGTCGCCCACCAGCCCGTCCTTCAACGCCTCGGAAAAACCGATCACCGCATTCAGCGGTGTGCGCAATTCGTGGGACATGGTGGCGAGGAATTCGGATTTCATATGGCTGGCATGTTCCAGCTCCAGGTTCTTTTCCTCCAGCGCGCGCTCAAAGCCTTTGCGCTCGGCTTCTTCGTGTTTGCGTGCGGTGTTGTCGGTACCGATCAACAGGTAACCGATGATGGTGTCATGACGGTTACGCAGCGCCGTCACCGAGACCATGGCCGACAGGCGGCTGCCGTCCTTGCGGATATAGGTCAGCTCGTAAATATCCTCGATGCCACGGGAGGCCTTGAACACCAGGGCTTCGAAACCCGGCGTGATCGGCGTGTCCAGCTCCAGGCTGAGGGCGGCGGCGCGGGTGATCAGTTCGGCGGGGTCGGAGATATCGGCGGGGGTGATGCGGTTGAGGACATCCTCGGCGGCATACCCGAGCATGCGTTCGGCGCCGACATTGAAGATCTGGATCACGCCCTTTTCATCGGTGGCGATGCTGGAGAAGTAGGCGCTGTTGAAGATTGCGTCTTGCAGGGCACCGGTCTTCAGCAGGGTCTTCTGGCGTTTGAATTCGACGATTTTTTCGGCCCGCGATTGGGCTTCAAGCGGTGGTCCAGTGACGGGTTTGTCCATGGCGGTGTTTTCCAGGCAGATCGGCCCGGCCGTGTCGATGACAGGGCCGCAGAGCATGCTCACAGAAAATCGCGTGGACGCGATGAGGAGGAGATGAGATCCCCGGACAATAGCAGATACCGCCCGCACTACGGTATGGATACACTCAAACGGGTGTACGCCGACACAGGGCGGCGGGCCGCCCTGTTACCGTGCGGCGCGGTTTAGAGCATCACGCTGCTGATGACCTGGGTGCTGTCATCCGGGTTGATGACGCTGTGGAATCCCAAGGCCTGGTTCAACTCGCGCAACGGCGCATTGGTTGCCGCGTCGACCGTGTACATGCGTTTAAAGCCATTGGCGCGTGCCGCCGTCATCAGGTGCAGCATCAAAAGGCGCCCCAGGCCCAGGTGTTGCCAGGCATCGGCCACGGTGACCGCGCATTCGCATTCATCCGCGTTGGCTGCGGCATAGCGGGCCACGCCGATCTCGATCAGTTGGCCGTTGTCGTGCACCAAGGCGATAAAGGCCATGCGTTGCTGGTTATCGACATCCATCAATTGGTCCATCAGGGTCTTGCCGGGCTCGTTGATTTCCCCCAGGAAGCGCGCGTGCCGCGATTCACGGGACAGGCCCTTGATGAAGTTGTATTCCCGTTCACGGTCGTCGGCGCCGAGGGGGCGCACCAGTGCATGGCGGCCATCGTCGAGCTGATCGATCCAGTGCGGTTTCGGCAGTGCTGCGTAGGCGGGGGCGGCCTGCTGGTTACGTGCTTCGAGGGTAGGCATGGTGTGGGCTCCTGGCGGTCAGCATCGGGCAACAGTGCCTTGCTCGATCATGCCCCCGGGGGCTGGGGCGCCATTGATCTGCATCAAGACGCCTGGCCGCCGGGCAGGGCAGGCGACGTTCGGTCATGCGCATCGGCAAAGGGTTGACCATGATCAACGTTCGGCGCGCCGTCGCGGCGCAGTCTGGTCCCACCCCACATGCCCAGCAGGAGGTCACACCATGGCAACCATGAGAGCCGCTGTCTTCGTTGAGAAAAACCGCATCGTCCTCGAGGATAAACCGATCCCCGAGGTCGGCCCGCTCGACGCCCTGGTGCGGATCACCACCACGACCATCTGCGGCACCGACGTGCATATCCTGCGCGGTGAGTACCCGGTGGCCAAAGGGCTGACGGTGGGCCATGAGCCGGTGGGCATCATCGAGCGGCTGGGCTCCCAGGTGCGCGGTTTCGTCGAAGGGCAACGGGTGATCGCCGGCGCAATCACGCCCAGCGGGCAGAGCTATGCGTGCCTGTGCGGCTGCGGTGCCCAGGACGGCCCCGACACCCGCCATGGTTTCCGTGCCGCCGGCGGCTGGAAATTCGGCAACACCCTCGACGGCTGCCAGGCCGAATACGTGCTGGTGCCCGATGCGCTGGCCAACCTGTGCCCGATCCCCGATGGCCTGAGTGACGAGCAGGTGCTGATGTGCCCGGACATCATGTCCACCGGCTTTTCCGGTGCCGAGCGTGGTGAGGTCAACATTGGCGACACGGTGGCGGTGTTTGCCCTCGGGCCGATCGGCTTGTGCGCGGTAGCGGGGGCACGGCTCAAAGGCGCGTCGATGATCATTGGGGTCGACGGCGTCAGCGAACGCATGGGCGTCGCCCGTGGCCTGGGCGCGACCCATATTGTCGACTTCAAGCAAGGCAACGTGGTCGAGCAGATCATGGCCCTGACCGACGGGCGTGGCGTGGATGTGGCCATCGAGGCGTTGGGCACCCAAGGCACCTTCGAATCGGCCTTGCGCGTGTTGCGTCCCGGTGGCCGCTTGTCCAGCCTTGGGGTGTACTCCAGCGACCTGCGCATCCCCTATGACGCGTTTGGCGCAGGCCTGGGGGATTACAGCATCGTCTCGACCCTGTGCCCCGGCGGCAAGGAACGCATGCGTCGCTTGATGGCGGTGGTCGCCAGCGGCGGGGTGGACCTGTCGCCGCTGGTGACCCACCGCTTCAAGCTCGACGACATTGAGGCGGCCTATGAACTGTTCGCCCATCAGCGCGATGGGGTGATGAAAGTCGCGATTACGCCCTGATACCCGCTGGGCCGATCACTGCGCAATCTCCAGGCTCGCCCGCAGGCCGCCGGCCGCCAGGTTGTCCAGGCGTACCTGGCCGCCCAGGCGTTGGGCGATGGTTTGCACGATGGTCAGGCCCAGGCCGGCGCCCTGGGCATTGCCACGGCTGTAGAACCGCTCGAACAGCCGCTCACGCTGGCTTTCGTCGATGCCAGGCCCCTGATCCTCGACGCTCAGGACCCATCCCCTGGCTGTTTTGCACAACCCCACGGTAATCACCCCGTGCTCCGGGGAGAAGTTCGCCGCGTTGGTCACCAGATTGGTCAGGGCGATGTTGATTGCGCCGGCATCGGTTGTTACGCGGTACTGGGCATCGTCGACATCGAACACCAGCTCGAGGCCTTTGCTCAGCAGCCAGGGTGTCAGCTGAATCAGCGTTTCACGCACCGTTGTCGCCAGGTCGATAGCTTGCACGGCTGGCAGCCCGGCGCTGGGTTCCAGGCGTGCCATGGTCAGCAATTGGTTGACCAGGCGGCTGGTGCGGTCGACACCGCTGATCAGGAAGGCCAGGGACTCGCGCCGTTCGGTTTCAGTGCCGGCTTCCAGCAGGTTTTGCGCGTGCACCCGCAATACCGCCAGGGGCGTGCGCATTTCGTGGGCGGCATCGGCGATAAAGCGCCGCTCGCGGCCGAGCATGTCCTGGATCTGCGCGAGCATGCGGTTCAACGCCGCCTGCATCGGCTCCAACTCCATGGGCAGGGGCGTCAGTTGCATCGGCTCCAGTGAGCCGGAATGCCGCGCGCGCAAGGTGGCGGCCATATCGGCCAGCGGCTTGAGGCCCCAGCCGATGGCCAGCCAGACCATGGCGGCGAGGATCAGGCTGCCCAGCACGTTGGGCCACAGGGTATGCCGCACGATGCGCTGGACCAGGTCGGAGCGCACGTCATCACGCTCGCCGACCCAGATACGCAGGCCGTTGTCCTTGTCCTTGAGCACGAAGCCGCGCCATTGGCGGCCATTAAGGTCGTCGATATTGCTGTACCCCGGCTGTGCGGGGGGCGTGGCGAATGACGGGGCGCTGGTGGTAAACACCAGCAGTTCGCCCTGTGGGCTCCACACCTGGAAGGCGATTTTGCTTTCATAGGGGTGCCCGTCCACCTTGGGCATGGCGTTGCCCAAGGCTTTGTTGAAGGCGCGATACAGGTCGGCCTGGTCCTGGCTGGCCAGCGGCATGCTCATGACACCCTGGAGCAGGCGGGCGTTCTGCGCCAACTGCGCGTCGTAGACTTCGGCGATTTCGTGATTGCTGTCATGCAGGTTGAGCACGCTGATTACCAGCAGCCCGGTGAGCAGCAGGCCGATAATGAGGCTCAGGGTTCGCCGCCGAATCGAGGTCATTGGCGCTCCTCCACCAGGTAGCCCACGCCGCGCACGGTGCGGATCAGTTCACTGGAGAACTTCTTGCGCAGGTGATGGATATGCACCTCCAGGGTGTTGCTTTCGGCTTCTTCGTTCCAGCCGTAGAGCAACTGCATCAACTGGTCGCGGGTCATCACGCGGCCCGGCGGCGACAGCAGCTCGTGCAGCAGTTGATATTCCTTGGGGGTAAGCAGTACCGGTGCGCCGTGGTAACTGACCTGCTGGGTGCTCGGGTCCAGGCAGATGCCTGCGTGTTCGATCAATACCCGTGCCCGGCCGGCGCTGCGGCGCAGCAGTGCACGCAGGCGTGCCTTGAGTTCGGCCAGGTCGAAGGGCTTGATCAGGTAATCGTCGGCGCCGGCGTCCAGCCCGGCGATGCGGTCTTCGGTGGCATCCCGTGCGGTGAGGATCAGCACCGGCAGGTTGGAGCCGCTGTCACGCAGGCGCCGCAGCACCTCCAAACCGTCCATGCGTGGCAGGCCGAGGTCAAGCACTGCCGCATCGAAGGTTTCGCTGAGCAGCGCATGCAAGGCGCTGCTGCCATCCTGCAGCCAATCGACGGTGTAGCCCTCACGCACCAGCGCCTGGTGAATGCCTTCGCCCAATGCCACGTCATCCTCGATCAGTAAAAGGCGCACGCAGACTCCTTGTCATTTGAGTTTTTGGTTGATGTCAGCCAGCACGCCTTCGATCTCTTTGCGCCGCCCGGCATCGGCGGTTTCGCGACCGGGCCGGGGCGCGGCCAGCAGGGCTTTTTGCAAGGCTTCACGGGCTTCGCCATAGCGTTTTTGCCGGTACAGGTGGTCACCCCAGAAGTACAGACTATCAATGCCTGCCGGGTTCAGTTGCAAGGCTTGTTTGAGCAGCGCTTCGGCCTTGTCCGCATCACCGAAGCCGATCGGCCAGCCGGGCACCCGGTCGTACAGGGCGGCCAGGCTGGTATAGGCCGAGCCTTGCAGGGCCTGGGGATCCAGGGCGAGAGCTTTTTCCAGGTCGACCTTGGCCGCCTTGACCTTGCTTAACGCGCCAAGCCCGCCCTGGGCACCCGCCCAACTGCTGGTGACGATGCCTGACCAGATCCACGCCTCGGCGGCTTGGGGGCGGTCGTGGGTGAAGGCCGTAGCCTGGGTGGCGAGTTGTTCAAAAGCCTGGGTCCGTTGTTCCTCGGGCAGGTTGTATTGGATGTGCGCCCAGCGCGTCTGGATCTCGTTGAGGCGTTGTTGGTCGACGGCGTCCATCGCCCAGGTGAAGGGGCTCAGGGCGGTGAGCAGCAGCGCGGTAAAGAGTTGTTTCATGGCTTCGGGTCCTTATTCTCAGGTGTGTCGCTCAGGCGGCGTACCAGCGGCAGCTGTTTACGCAAACCCCGGTCGACCAGGTTCGGCAGCAGGCTGTTGAGGCGCACAAAAAAACGCTCCGGCCAGCCCAGGTACAGATCGCGACGCTGGTTGGCTATGGCCTGGATCACGGCCGATGCCACGGTGTGCGGGTCATCGACGTTGGATTTGAGCGCATCGTTCAAAGCCTGCGCCGCCGGGCTGTTCATCGCGGTGCGGGTCGCGCGCGGTGCTACGTACAGCACGCCGACGCGGGTGTCGGCCAGTTCCCGGCGCAACGCTTCGGAAAACCCGCGCAAGGCAAACTTGCTGGCGCAGTAGGTGGCGTAGCCGGGGTAGCCGATGGAGCCATAGGTGGAACCGACATTCACCACCATGGCGCTCGGTGCCTGCTTGAGCAGCGGAAGCAGCAGCTTGGTCAGGCAGATCGGCGCGGTGATGTTCAGCGCCAGCATGCCGTTGATGTCGCTGTCTTCAAGTTGCTCAAGCATGGCGAAGTGATTGATGCCGGCGGCGTTGATCAGCAGGTTGATGCCGCCGATGGCTTCGGCGGCGGCCAGCACCTTACGGCGGTCGGCGAGGAAGGTCAGGTCGGCACCGACCCAGCAGAGTTGCTCCGGGTAGCGCTCAAGCAACCCCTCCAGTGGTGCACGGTGACGGGCCACGGCCAGCACCTGCGCACCACTGGCACACAGGGCGGTGGCAATCGCCAGGCCGATGCCACCGCTGGCGCCGGTCAGCACCACGCGCGTTTCAGACAGGCGCATGGGGCGCCTCCCCGAGACGCGGCAGGCTGCGGAACATGTCGGTGTAGAGCGCATACACCACCTTGGAGGCGCGTATCACCGCGGCCTGGTCGTCGGGGTCGTCCAGGCTGTTCATCAAGCGGCGATAGGTTTCCATGTGGCCGATATCCAGGGATCCGTGGGAACTCAGGTAGCTGAACGCCGTTGCCGGCAGTTGCAAGCGCTCACGGATGCTGCCGGCCGCGTGGGTGGCCAGGGCGATGCTGGTGCCTTCGAGCACATTGACCATGCCGAACAGGCCGACCGGGTTGTCACGGGCGATCAGGTCGTAGAGGTAACTGACCATCAACTCGATGGGCAAACCGGGGCGCCCGTCACGTACCGCGTCGTCATCACCGCCGCAGGCGGCAATGTCATCGAGCACCCACTGCTCGTGGCCGTATTCATCCTCGATGTACTCGCAGACAGCCTTGCGCAGCCATTCCAGGCGCGAAGGCAGGCGCGCACCGCAGGCCATCATCAACGGCACGGTATGCCGCACGTGGTAGTAGGCCTGGGCCAGGAACGCGCGATAGCTGTCGAGGCTGACCTTGCCCTCCAGGGCGTCGCGGATGATCGGCAGGTTGAACAGCGCATGGCGCTCCTGCTGGGTGGCTTCTTGCAGCGTGTCGAAAAAATTCACGATGAGGCTTCCTCGTTGAATGCCGGGGCAAATTGGGCTTGATAACGGGCGACGATGGCGTCGCGCCGTGGCCGGCCATTGGCGGTGAGCAAGCCATTGGCGGCGGTGAAGGGGTGCGTCAGGCGCGTCCAGCGATGCACCTGGGCGTAGTCCGGCAGGCCGCTGTTGGCCTCGGCCACGGCGGCGGCCAGTTGCGCGTCGCTGCAGTCGGCGCGATGGGGCCAGAGCAGGGCGTGGTTCTGCGGCAGGGCTTCGCCATACACGAACGCCTGGGCGATCACACCGCCCTGGGTCAGCTCGGCCTCGACCCAATCCGGGTTGACGTTGCGCCCGTAACTGGTAACGAACTGATGTTTCTTGCGGCCCTTGAGGTAGAGAAAACCGTCCTCGTCAAAGGCGCCGAGGTCGCCGCTGGGCCACCATTGCTCGGGTTGGTCTGTCTGGCCCAGGTAGCCGAGCAACGTCGAGCCCTTGATCAGCACTTCATCGTCTTCGGCCAGGCGGATTTCCACGTGGGGCAGTGGCCGGCCGACACTACCAGGACGGTGTGCCTCGGGACGATTGAGGCTCACCACGGAGGCGCATTCCGACAGCCCATAACCTTCGTATACCGGTACGCCCAGTTGCTGCGCGCGCTGCAGCAAGGCCTTGGAGACGCGCGCACCGCCGACGGCGGCAAAGCGCAGGCCCTGTGGGCTGAAGGCCTTTTGCTCGGCAGCAATCACCAGCATCAACAGCAATTGCGGCACCAGGATCAGGCTGTGGGGCTGACGCGTTGCCAGGCAGCCAAGCAATTGTGCGGCGTCCACCGCGCTGGCGCCCTGGATGCCCAGGCTCTTCTGGCTGGGCAAGCTGAGGGTGGCGCCGGCGTAGAGCGCGGCGTAGCAACCGAGGTTTTCCAGCAAAATCGCGATGGGCAACAGCGCCAGGTGGTGGCGTGGGTCGCTGCCGTGGCTGGCCTGGTACAGCTCGCGGGCCACCCGCAGCAGGCTGTCGGCGCCCAGGCACACGCCCTTGGGCGCGCCGGTGGTGCCGGAGGTGAACGTTACCTTGGCGGTACCCACGGGTATCGAAGGGCGGCCTTCAAAGGCGCGGCACCAGAATTCGCCGCACGGTTGATAGCCGTTGGCGCGCAATTCAGCCGCCAGATGCGGCTCGGCGATCACCCGTTCGGCGTGGCTTTGTTCCAGGCAATGGGCGCGCTGGGCCGGGCTGAAGAACGGCGGCAAGGTCAGGCAGGTCAGGCCTTCGAACAGCACTGCCAGGTCCCACAGCATGGCCTCGACGCCATTGTCCAGGGCCAGGGCGACCACCTTGACGCCTTCGTCGCGCAGGCGCTCCTGCCGATACGCCACTTCGGCGAACATCTGGGCATAATCCATTTTCAAGCTGTCGCCCCACAGGGCGATGGCGCCATCGTTGCGTTCGGCATGGCCACGCAGTACGGCGTGGAAGCGGCGGGTTTCAGGCGACATGGCTGGCGTCCTCGAGGGTGGTTGGCAACCCCAGGCGTGAGAACAGGCCCATGTTGCGCAAATGGATGAACCCGGCGCGGATATTGCCGACATGCACCCACGGTTGGCTTTCGTAGTAACTGCCCCAGTGATGGCGCTCATCGCCCAGGCGCTGCGGGTCGGCCGCGCACAGGGTGACGGGCTTCAAGCCCAGGCGATGGAAGCTGTTGACCAGACCGATATTGCCGGTGAACGCCACCCACTCCAGGCCGCCCATGGCCAGCAGCCAGGTAATGGCGATGATGCTCAGGCGCGCACTGCCGGTGTCGCTGGCCGCGAGGTTGCCGACTTCGGCGATGGCGCCGCGCTCCACGGGGTGTTCGGCGGCGGCACTGATCAGCGGGTCGATCGGATGGTCCAGGTAACGCTCCAGGAACAACGGCTCGGCGCTTGCCAGGCGCACACCGGCAACGGCACACAGCTCGCCGTCGGCCTGGCTGACGCCAAACAACTGCGGCATGAAGTGGCGGATATCGGCGCCGTGGGCAAGGCGAAAACGTTGTTGGATAAACGCTTCGAAGGCAGGCCGCTGCGGGTCTTGGGGCAGGGCGCGGGACAGGCGCAGCGGTGCACTGTCGGCATGGCCGAACAGCACCGGCAAGGAAATGTTCCAATCGATATCGGGCATTGGCAGTACGCCTCCCCAGTGAAGTTGGGAGGAGTATCGGAGGCATTTCTTAACGAAGTCTGAAGGTGGCAAAAGGATATTTTTCCCGATCTTCAGACTGCCTTAAGACTTCGCGGACAGGGTGGCGCGGTCTTTCCACGGCCGCTTGCGGCCACCATCTGCACAAGGCCCCATCCATGACTGAACATCTGCTGACACAGCGCTACACGAAGCTGTCGATGACCCTGCACTGGCTGATGCTGGCGCTGTTTGTCGGCGTGTACGCCTGCATTGAAATCAAAGGCCTGCTGCCTCGCGGCCATGCATTGAAGGGCGTGTTGCTCGGCGGTCACGGGCTGTTCGGCATCGGGATTTTCCTGCTGGTCTGGCTGCGCCTGCTGGGACGCCTGGCGCCGCGCCCGGCGATCCTGCCGCGTCCACCGGCCTGGCAGACTGCCGTGGCGCACCTGATGCACCTGGCACTGTATGGCTTGATGATCGTGACACCGCTGCTGGCCTGGCTGATGCTCAACGCCGCAGGCAAGCCCGTGCCGTATTTCGAGTTCGCCTTGCCATCGCTGCTGGCGGTGGACCCCGACCTGGCCAAGCAACTCAAGCACTGGCATGAGTGGCTGGGCAGCGCCGGCTATTGGTTGATCGGCCTGCATGCTGCCGCGGGGCTGTTCCACCATTACTGGGTGCGTGACAACACCCTGGTGCGCATGCTGCCAAAACGTTAGAAATGCCAAAATTGCACTTTATGCGCTTGATGAAACGTTTCTTCTAGCGACAAACGGCCTGCGCAAGCGCTTGCGTAAGTAAATGTATCTGATTAGAGTCGGTGGCAATCGGCTCTGATCAAAGAGGGCTGAACGACAAAAATAATAAAACCAGGAGCTCATTGATGAGCCTTGAACCCTTGCTCGAGATGCAGGGCATCAGCAAAACCTTCAACGGTTTGCGCGTGCTCAAGAATGTCGGCCTGAAGGTCTACCCCGGCGAAATCCACGCCTTGATGGGGGAGAACGGCGCCGGCAAATCGACCCTGATGAAAATCCTCTCCGGCGCTTACCAGGCCGATCCCGGCGGTGAAATCCGCATGGCCGGCCAGGCCGTCGCCACCTTTACCCCCGCCACCGCCAAAGCCCTCGGCATCGCCGTGATCTACCAGGAATTGAGCCTGTGCCCGAACCTGAGTGTGGCCGAGAACATCTACCTGGGCCGCGAACTGCGCCGTGGCTGGACCATCGACCGCAGGGGCATGCAAGCCGGTTGCGTCGAAGTGCTGCAACGCCTGGGCGCCGAATTCACCCCGGCCACTAAGGTCAGCAGCCTGTCGATTGCCGAGCGTCAGCTGGTGGAAATTGCCCGGGCCTTGCACGCCCATGCCAGGATCCTGGTGATGGACGAACCGACCACGCCGCTGTCGTCCCGCGAGACCGACCGCCTGTTTGCGCTGATCAAGCAACTGCGCAGCCAGGGCCTGGCGATCATCTACATCAGTCATCGCATGGCCGAGATCTATGAACTGTCGGACCGTGTCTCGGTGCTGCGCGACGGCCAATACATCGGCGAGCTGAGTCGCGACGCGCTGTCGGCCGAAGTCCTCGTGAAAATGATGGTCGGCCGCGATCTGTCCGGTTTCTACAAGAAGGAACATGCCGCCTACGACCCCGGTGCGGTGGTAATGCGCGTGCGTGACATGGCCGATGGCAAGCGCGTGCGCAACTGCAGCTTCGACCTGCATGCCGGTGAAGTGCTGGGTATCGCCGGGCTGGTCGGGGCAGGGCGCACCGAGCTGGCGCGGTTGATCTTCGCCGCCGATCCGCGCACCAGCGGCACCCTGGAAGTGGTGGGCAAGACCGTGACGCAACTGCGCAACCCGGCGGATGCGATTCGTGCCGGCGTGGTGTACCTCACCGAAGACCGCAAGGCCCAGGGCCTGTTCCTGGACATGAGCGTGGCCGACAACATCAACGTCTGCGCCTGTGTGCCGGATGCCCGCGCCGGCGGCGTGCTCGACCGTGGCCATGGTTTGAAACGTGCCAATGATGCAATCAAGTCACTGTCGATTCGCGTGGCGTCGGGCAAGGTCAATGTCGGCACGCTGTCCGGCGGCAACCAGCAGAAGGTCCTGCTGGCGCGGCTGCTGGAGGTCAAGCCGCACGTGCTGATCCTCGACGAACCCACACGCGGCGTGGACATCGGCTCCAAGTCCGAGATCTACCGCATCATCAATCAACTGGCGCAGGCCGGCGTGGGCATCGTGGTGATCTCCAGCGAACTGCCGGAAATCATCGGCACCTGCGACCGGGTACTGATCATGCGCGAAGGCCAGTTGGTGGCCGAAGTCGGCGGGGCCTCCGGCCACGTCATCTCCCAGGAACGTATTATTGACCTCGCCACCGGTGGCGATCAGGTGGTTGCCCATGGCTGATTCGATGATTGCAACAACAGGCAAGGCCGAACGTGCCCGCGAACTGATGCGCACCGTCGGTATGTTGCCGGTGCTGATTTTGCTGCTGGTGGGCTTCGCCCTGGCCAGCGAGAACTTCCTGACCATGCAGAACCTGTCGATCATCACCCAGCAGGCCTCGGTCAACGTGGTGCTGGCGGCGGGCATGACCTTTGTGATCCTCACGGCGGGGATCGACCTGTCGGTAGGGGCGATCCTGGCGGCGTCGGCCGTGGTGGCGTTGCAGGCGTCGATGTCGCCGCAGTTCGGCATGTTCGGGATTGCCGCCGGTATCGGCTTCGGCCTGCTGCTGGGCCTGGTCAACGGCGGGTTGATTGCCTTCATGCGCCTGCCGCCGTTTATCGTCACCCTTGGCGCACTCACCGCCATGCGCGGCCTGGCGCGTCTGCTGGCCGATGACAAGACCGTGTTCAACCCCGACCTGCCGTTTGCCTTTATCGGCAACGACTCGATCCTTGGCGTGCCCTGGCTGGTGGTGATCGCCGTGGCGGTGGTGGCGCTGTCGTGGTTCATCCTGCGCCGCACGGTGATGGGCGTGCAGATCTATTCGGTAGGCGGCAACCCCGAAGCGGCGCGACTCTCCGGGATCAAGGTGTGGAAGGTGCTGCTGTTCGTCTACGCCATGTCCGGCGCGTTGGCCGGGCTGGGTGCGGTGATGAGCGCCTCGCGCCTGTTCGCCGCCAATGGCCTGCAACTGGGGCAATCCTACGAGCTGGATGCGATTGCCGCCGTGATCCTCGGCGGTACCAGTTTTACCGGTGGCGTCGGCACCATCGGCGGCACGCTGATCGGCGCGCTGATCATCGCGGTACTCACCAACGGCCTGGTGCTGCTGGGGGTGTCGGACATCTGGCAGTACATCATCAAGGGCATCGTGATCATCGGCGCGGTCGCGCTGGATCGCTACCGCCAGTCCGGTGCACGGACCTGATTTCACTCAGACAACAATCACAAGAGAGACCCGCATGAACCTTAAACGCATGTTTCCCGTCATTGCCTTGGCTGCCCTGATGTCCCAAGCCGCAGAGGCCCGCGAACTCAAGGCCCTGGGCATCAGCATGGGCTCGCTCGGCAACCCGTATTTCGTGACCCTGGCCGATGGCGCCACGGCCCGGGCCAAGGAGCTGAACCCCGCCGTCAAGGTCACCTCGGTGTCGGCCGACTATGACCTGAGCAAGCAGTTCTCGCAGATCGACAACTTTATTTCGTCCAAGGTCGACCTGATCCTGATCAACGCCGTCGACCCTTCTGCCATGGCCTCGGCGATCAAGAAAGCCCGCGATGCCGGCATCGTCGTGGTGGCAGTGGATGTGGACGCCAAGGGCGTGAATGCCACCGTGCAGACCGACAACGTCGAAGCCGGCAAGCTGGCCTGCCAATACCTGGTGGACAAGCTTGCCGGCAAGGGCAACGTGATTATCCAGAACGGCCCGCAAGTCACCGCCGTGACCGACCGCGTCAAAGGCTGTAAAGCCGCATTGGCCGGCGCGCCGGAGATCAAGGTGCTGTCCGACGACCAGGACGGCAAAGGCTCCCGCGAAGGCGGCCTGAACGTGATGCAGGGCTACCTCACGCGCTTCCCGAAAATCGACGGCCTGTTTGCGATCAACGACCCCCAGGCCATCGGCAGCGACCTGGCGGCCAAGCAGCTCAAGCGCAGCGGCATCATCATCACCTCGGTGGACGGCGCGCCGGATATCGAGAACGCGCTGAAGACCGATACCCAGATCCAGGCGTCAGCCAGCCAGGACCCGTGGGCCATGGCGCAGACGGCGGTGAATGTCGGCAATGACCTGCTCAACGACAAGGCCCCGGCCGAAGCGGTGACCCTGCTCACGCCAAAACTGATCACCCGCGACAACGTCGGTACGTACAGTGGCTGGTCGAGTAAACATTGATAGCGTGAGAGGAACAGCGTCGTGGTGACCATGGATGACGTGGCAAGCAGGGCGGGGGTGTCGACGTCGACCGTGTCACACGTGTTGAACGGCACCCGCAAGGTCAGCCCGGCCACGGTGCTGGCGGTGCAGCGGGCGATCCAGGCGCTGGGGTATATCCCCAACACCCTGGCGCGCTCGCTGGCGCGGTCGAGTACCAACACGATCGGCGTGGCGATCTCGGCGCTGTCCAACCATTACTTCAGCGAGACGGTGCACGCGATTGAAACCGAGTGCGCCAAGCACGGCTACATGATGCTGTTTGTCGACACCCACGACGACCCGGAGCAGGAGCTGCGGGTCGTCATGGCGCTGCATCATCGGCGGGTCGACGGTATCGTGCTGGCGCCGTCGAACGGCTCGATGGCCCTGGAATACCTGCGCGCCAACGAGATTCCGGCGGTGCTGGTGGACCGCATGATGAGCGAGCAGTTTGACCAGGTCGGGGTGGAGAATGCCCAGGCCACCCAGGCCCTGATTGAGCACCTGATCGGTCACGGGCACCGCCGCATCGGCTTTATCGCCGGGCGCACGGGTTTCAGTACTACGGATGAGCGGGTAGCGGGTTACCGCGCGGCGTTGCACGCGGCGGGGCTGGCCTTCGATCCGCAGCTGCTGGTCAACGGTGGCTCCAACACCGAACCGGCGCGCCAAGCCACGGCGCAGTTGCTGGGCCTGGCTTCGCCACCCACGGCGATCATGGCCGGCAATAACCTGATGACCCTCGGCGCGATGCACGCTCTGCGTGACGCGCAGCTTGAAGTGCCGAGACAAATGGCCCTTGTGGGGTTTGATGGTTTTGACTGGGCGGATTTTTTCGTGCCGCGCCTGAGCCTGATCGCACAGCCGGTCAAGGCCCTTGGCGCCCGCGCGGTCGACCTGTTGCTGCAACGTATGGCGTCGCCTGACGCACCGCCCCAGAGCGTGCGCCTGGCGCCGACCCTGCAGTTACGTAACTCCTGTGGCTGTCCTTGATGGGAATAACACACGCATGAACAGTCCTGTTTCCCTGGGCATTGACCTGGGCACATCGGAACTCAAAGCCATCCTCATGGACGCCACGGGCGCGGTGCTGGCCCATGCCGGCGTGCGCTTGAGCGTGTCGCGCCGGCACAGCGGCTGGTCTGAACAGGCGCCGGAAGACTGGTGGCAAGCCTGCTTGCAGGCGTTGGCGCAACTGCGCGGACACGAGGCGTTTACCCGCGTGGCCTGTATCGGCCTGTCGGGGCAGATGCACGGCGCGGTGTTGCTGGGGGCGGACAACCGCGTGTTGTACCCGGCGATCCTGTGGGACGACTCCCGTGCCGTGGCCGAGGCCGAACAACTGGGTCCCGGCTTCGCCGACGTCACCGGCAGCCTGCCCATGGCCGGGCTGACCGCGCCGAAACTGCTGTGGCTGCAACGGCATGAGCCCGAGGTGTTCCAGGCGATTGATTGCGTGCTGTCGCCTAAGGATTACCTGCGCTTGCGCTTGAGTGGCGAGCGCATCAGCGAGATGTCCGACGCGGCGGGTACGTTGTGGCTGGATGTGGCGCGGCGGGCATGGTTTACCCCTATGGTTCGCGCTACAGGCCTTACGCCCGGGCAATTGCCCAGGCTGGTGGAGGGTGGTGCCGCGAGCGCGTTGTTGACGGCCACGGGACTGGGCCTGTCAGCTGAGGTGGTGATTGCCGGCGGTGGCGGTGACAACCCTGTGGCGGCGGTCGGCATCGGCGCGGTCAATGCCGGTGATGGCTTCATTACCCTTGGCACCAGCGCGGCCATTGTTGCGATCACCGATCACGCTGCAGGCAACCCGGCCAGTGCAGTGCACAGCTTCTGCCACGCGCTGCCCAACCGCTGGTACACCATGGGCGCCATGCTCGCCGGCGCCAGTTGCCTGCGCTGGGTTACTCGGCTGACGGGTATTACGGATGAACAGACGTTACTGGAGCAGGTGCAGGCGCAATTGCCGATTGAGCAGCACGTGCCTTTAGGGACGCCGTTGTTCCTGCCGTACCTGGCCGGCGAACGCACACCCCACAATGATCCTTTGCTGCGCGGCGGCTTTATGAACCTGGGCCACGATTGCACGCCGGGGATGCTCGGTTACGCGGTGATGGAAGGGGTGGGTTTCGGTTTGCTTGATGCGTTGCGCGCGGTGCAATCGACCGGCGCCGACGTTACCGCTTTGGCCCTGGTGGGCGGTGGTGCGCGCAGTGAGTACTGGGCGCAGCTGCTGGCGAATATCCTGCAGCGGGAAATCTTCACCTTGCAGGGCAGTGAATTGAGCGCGTGTATTGGCGCGGCGAAGCTGGGGTTTGTGGCGATGGGGCAGGGGGCGGAGCTGCTCGCGGCGGGGATGCCGGTCAAGGCGCGATATAAGCCTGACCTGTTGCAGCAGCCGGTGTTGGCGGCGCGTTATCACAAGTTTCAAAGTTTGCTGCCCGCTGCAAAGGCCCTTCACGACTAGGCTCCCGTTGTGGGTGGGGCTGTTGTGGTGAGCGGGCTTGCCCCGCGCTGGGCTGCGAAGCAGCCCCAATAAAGGCACCGCGTTTATCCTGGCATAGTGAGTAGTCAGGTTTAGGGGCCGCTTCGCGCCCCAGCGCGGGGCAAGCCCGCTCACCACAACAAGCCTGCTCACTACAAAAGGCCTGCTAACCACAACAAGCCTGCTTGCTACAGGAAGCCTGCTTGCCACAACAAGCCCGCCTGCCACAGGAAGCCTGCTCACCACACCCGGCCCACTCTCCACAAGAATCGGTGTGTTGTTGTTCAGTCGTTGGTCAGCGGCGGCAAACGTCGCTTTACCGGGGTTTTCTTGACGATGGCGGTGTTGGTTTCGGCGTAGGCATTGATCCGATCCAGCAGGCTGTCGAGATGGTCCATGGTGCGCACATGCAGGCGTGCGATGAAGCAGTCTTCGCCGGTGACCTTGTCGCATTCGGTAAACTCCGGAATCGCCTGGATCTGGCGCTCCACCTCCTGCAATTTGCCGGGCAGGGGGCGGATGCGCACGATGGCTTGCAGCAGGTAGCCGAAGTGCCTGGGGTCGATGTCGACGGTGTAGTGGGTCAGCACGCCGCGTTCTTCCAGGCGGCGCAGGCGTTCGCCCACACTGGGCGAGGACAGCCCGGTGATGCCCGCCAGGGCCTTGAGGGACAGCCGCGAGTCATCCATCAGGGCGGCGATCAGTTGCTGGTCGATGGTGTCAATCATGGTGTTCGCCTAATAAGAAAAGGTGATTGCGGGATTTTGCCTTTTTTAGTCACTGGAGCCGCTCACAAGCAGATTGCCATAATTGAGCCTCACTTGAGGAGCATCAATCATGGATTCATCCATCCGTCTCGGTTCGTGGGAAATGATCGCCGCCATGCTGATCTCGGGCACGATCGGCTGGTTTGTGCTGGTGTCCGGCGTGTCGGTGATCGAAGTGGTGTTCTGGCGCTGCGTGATCGGCGGCCTGACCCTGTTGCTGGTGTGCGCGCTGCTCGGCTACCTGCGCCTGGACCTGCTCAGTTGGGCCACGTTCGGCCTGGCGATGCTCAGTGGCGTGGCGATTGTCGGCAACTGGTTGCTGCTGTTCGAATCCTATTCCCGCGCGTCGATCGCCATCAGCACGGCGGTGTACAACGTGCAGCCGTTCATGTTGGTGATGCTGGCAGCGCTGTTCCTGGGCGAAAAGATCACCGTGCAGAAACTGGCGTGGTTGAGCGTGGCGTTCCTGGGAATGCTGGCGATCGTCACCGCCCATGGTAATCAGCCAACCGGCGACGATTATCTGGCGGGCATCGCCTTGGCGCTGGGCGCGGCATTGCTGTATGCGATTGCCGCACTGATCATCAAGCGTTTGAAGGACGTACCACCGCATTTGATGGCGTTGATCCAGGTGACCACCGGCGCAGTGTTACTGGCGCCCTTGGTGCCTTGGAACAGCTTGCCTGCCACCACCAACGCCTGGGCGGCATTGGTCACGCTCGGTGTGGTGCACACCGGCTTGATGTACGTGTTGCTCTATGGCGCGATCCAGAAACTGCCCACCGCCATCACCGGCGCACTGTCGTTTATCTACCCGATTGCGGCGATCTTCGTCGATTGGATTGCCTTCGGGCATCGCCTGGGCTGGCTGCAATGGCTGGGGGTGATGGCGATCCTGCTGGCGGCGGCGGGGTTGCAGCGGGGCTGGTGGTGGCCCCGCTCCCACAGGGTCAGTGCGTGCCCTGAAAGATGATATTTTCCGGGTTGAAATGCTCCACCACACTGCCCGGCTGCGGCAACCCAAGGATATGCCCCTTGATCTTGCCCACCACGTGCATCTCGCAGGGTTTGCAGTCGAACTTCAACGTCAGCACTTCATCGCCGTGAATCAACTGCATCGGCGCGACCTTGGTCTTCACCCCTGTCACCCCCTTGGCCTGTTTAGGGCAGAGGTTGAAGGAGAAACGCAGGCAGTGCTTGGTGATCATCACCGGCACTTCGCCTTTCTCTTCATGGGCTTCAAAGGCTGCGTCGATCAGCTTCACCCCGTGACGGTGGTAGAAGTCGCGGGCTTTCTGGTTGTAGACGTTGGCCAGGAACGACAGGTGCGCTTCCGGATACACCGGCGGCGGCGTGGTCTCGGCCTTGCGCCCGCCACGGGGGTGGGCGGCAACACGGGCGGCGGTCAGGGCTTCGATCACTTCGCGGCGCAATGCCTTGAGCTGCGAGTTGGGGATGAAGAATGCCTGCGGTGCATCCAGTTCGATGCGGGTGGCGTGATACTCGGTGGTACCGAGTTGGCCAAGCAGGTCGCGCAGGGTGTCCAGCGCCTGTTCCGGTTTGTTGGCCACGCCGAACGGGCCGGGCAGGGTGACGCTGGCGTGGATGCCTTCTTCGCTGGTGGCGGTGATTTCCAACTGTTCTTCGCGCAGACGTGCGACCCATGACAGGCCGATACGGCGTTCGGCCGAAGTCTTGAGCAACGCCTGCTGCCAGTTGTGGTCGAGGTTGCGGTTCAGCGGGTGGTTCGGGCGCAACTGATGCAGGCCGGCCGGCATTTCATTCGGCTCGACGCGATAGCGGTAGCGCTTCTCACCGTCTTCCTCGAACTCGCCCTTGGGCTCGGCGATGTTGGCGCGGAAGCCCACCACTTCGCGCTTGACCAGCACATTGAGGCCGTCGCCGTTGGACAGCGGCTCATGGGTGATCACTTGCAGGTCACGCTTGCCGGCTTTTTCCACCACACCCACCGGCAAACCGGTGAAGGTCGGGGTGTCGAAGGCGCCGATGTCGATCTTGCGGTCGCTGACAAAGTAGTCGGTGCTGCCACGGTGGAAGGTTTTTTCCGGGTCGGGCAGGAAGAAGTGCGCGGTACGGCCGCTGGACGCGCGGGCCAGGTCCGGACGGTCTTCGAGGATTTCGTCGAGGCGCTGGCGGTAATAGGCGGTAATGTTCTTCACATAACCCATGTCCTTGTAGCGGCCTTCGATCTTGAAGGAGCGCACGCCGGCTTCCACCAGCGCGCGCAGGTTGGCGCTCTGGTTGTTGTCTTTCATCGACAACAGGTGCTTTTCAAAGGCCACGACGCGGCCCTGGTCGTCTTTCAAGGTGTACGGCAGGCGGCAGGCCTGGGAGCAGTCCCCACGGTTGGCGCTGCGGCCATTTTGCGCGTGGGAGATATTGCACTGCCCGGAGAAGGCCACGCACAGGGCGCCGTGGATAAAGAACTCGATGGCGGCATCGGTCTCGTCGGCGATGGCGCGGATTTCCTGCAGGTTCAGCTCGCGGGCCAACACCAACTGCGAGAACCCGGCCTGGTCGAGGAACTTGGCGCGGCCCAGGGTGCGGATGTCGGTCTGGGTGCTGGCGTGCAGCTCGATGGGCGGAATATCCAGCTCCATCACGCCCAGGTCTTGCACGATCAACGCATCGACACCGGCGTCGTAGAGCTGATGGATCAGCTTGCGCGCGGCTTCGAGTTCGTTGTCATGCAAGATGGTGTTGATAGTCGTGAACACGCGGGCGTGGTAACGACGGGCGAATTCCACCAGTTGAGCGATATCGCTCACTTCGTTGCACGCGTTATGGCGCGCGCCGAAGCTGGGGCCGCCGATGTAGATGGCGTCGGCGCCATGCAGGATGGCCTCGCGCGCGATGGCGACATCGCGGGCAGGGCTGAGCAATTCCAGGTGATGCTTGGGCAAGGACATAGTTTTTTTAGTCAGGCTTGTCACGGTTGAAGCGCGCATTGTAGCTGTGAAATGCCTGACCGGCATTACTTCAGGCTTGAGCGGCCATCGCGGTGACTTCCACACGCATGCCGTCTACCGCCAGTGCAGCCACGCCAACCGCCGCGCGCACGGGCCAGGGCTTGGCAAAGAAGCGTTTGTAGACCTCATTGAAGGCGGCGCGGTCGGCCATATCGGTCAGATAAATGGTCAGGTGCATGACCCGGTCCATGGAGCTGCCGGCTTTTTCCAGCGCGACTTTCAGCGCTTGCAGGGTGCATTCGCTTTGCAGGGTGATATCGCCCAGTTCCAGGCTGCCGTCGGCGCGGGTCGGGATCTGGGTGGAGACCAGGATGCCGTTGAAACCGACAACGTCGGAGGAAATCGAGTCGGCATCCGGATCGGGGGTGTAGGACAGGTCGTGGTTGGCCATGGGCGCCTCTTGTTGGCAATAACGGAAAGGCGCCATGGTCCCCGAAAACAATCCCAGGGGCAAACCGCTGGCTTATACCCAGCGGCGGAACAACACGCTGGCATTTACGCCACCAAACCCGAAGCCGTTGGACAGCGCGTATTCAATCGCCATCGGCCGCGCATCACCGCGCACCATGTCCAGCCCCTCGGCCAGGTCATCCGGGTGTTCCAGGTTGAGGGTCACCGGTGCGACCTGATCGCGCAGGGCAAGTACGGTGAAGACCGCCTCGATCCCGCCTGCTGCCCCGAGCAAGTGGCCGGTGGCGGACTTGGTCGAGCTGATCGCCAGGGGGCCACCGGCACCGAATACGGTCCTGATGGCTGCCAGTTCGCCTTTGTCGCCCACCGGGGTCGAGGTGGCGTGGGCATTCAGGTACTGCACCGCAGACGCCTCGATCCCCGCCTGACGCAACGCCTGCGTCATCGCCCGGCGCGCACCGTCGCCGTCTTCCGGGCCGGCGGTCATATGGTAGGCATCGGCACTGGTGCCATAGCCCACCAATTCGGCAATAGGCCGGGCACCGCGTGCCAGGGCGTGTTCCAGCTCCTCGATGACCAGGATGCCGGCGCCTTCGCCCATCACAAAGCCGTCACGCGCTTGATCGAACGGGCGCGAGGCGCGCTCGGGGGCGTCGTTGAAGGCGCTGGACAAGGCCCGCGCCGCCGCGAAGCCGCCCAGGCTGACCCGGTGGATCGCCGCTTCGGCTCCCCCGCACACTGCCACGTCCACTTCACCGGCACGGATCATCCGCGCAGCGTCGCCAATCGCCTGCACACCCGCGGCACAGGCCGTGACCGGCGCTCCCAGCGGGCCTTTCAAGCCATAGTTGATCGACACATGCCCGGCGGCCATGTTGCTCAGGAACGATGGAATGGTGAACGGCGACAAGCGTCGCGGGCCCTTGCTGTCGGTGGTGCGTACCGCCTCGGCGATGGCCGGAAAACCGCCGACGCCCGAGGCAATGATGGTGGCGGTGCGTTCCTGCTGCTGTGCGGTGTTCGGGGCCCAGCCGGCCTGCTTCAGGGCTTCGTCGGCCGCCGCCAGGGCGAACAGGATAAAACGGTCCATCTTGCGCTGCTCTTTTGCCGCCAGCAGGCGATCAGGATCGAACCCGGCTTCAGGGTCCTGCAGCACGCTCTGCACTTGGCCGCCGATGCTGATAGCCAGGTCGCCGATCAGTTCTTCAGGCAGGCGACGAATGCCCGACTGCCCCTTCAACAGGCGTTTCCAGGTTGACTCCACATCGGCGCCCAACGGTGTCAGCGCACCCATGCCTGTCACAACGATACGTTTACTCATGATCAATCGACTCCGGTTGCGTTGAGGGTCCAGACCTTATGGACGTCACTATCATGATGAAAGTAACATGGCGTCATACAACTGTGCACCGGCCCCAAGGAATCCTTATGCAACGCAAGTCCCTGACCCGCGACGAATGCCCCATCGCCCGCAGCCTCGACCGGGTAGGGGAGTGGTGGAGCATCCTGATCATGCGCGACGCGTTGCAGGGGCTGCGCCGCTTCGATGAGTTCTCGCGCAGCCTGGGCATTGCGCCAAACATGCTCACGCGCCGCCTGACAGCGTTGGTGGAGGCGGGGATGCTGGAGCGCAGGGCCTACAGTGAGCGGCCGCCGCGCTATGAATATGTGCCGACCGCCAAGGGCGAGGATTTCCGCATGGTGCTGATGTCGCTGGTGGCGTGGGGTAACCGGCATTACGCCGAAGAAGGCACCAGTGTCGAGTTGGTCGAGCGGGACACGGGGCGGCCGGTGCAGCCGATGTTGGCGAGTGCAGAGGGACACATCGTGCCGTTGGAGGACTGTGTGTTGCAGGCCGGCCCGGCGGCCAGTACCGGTATGCGGGAGCGCTTGGCTTCGCTTGCCGCAAAGCCTTGAATCCTGCGGGCTCAAGCAATAATTTGACGCCAGAAAATAATCCTGCTGCGCCCCTTAAAGTCGCGTATTTCCCAGCCGATAGCGAGTCAAGACACAGGTTTTTCCGCACGGCTGAGGGCTCGTCATGTTCAATACAACACTCAAAACCGAACTGGCGGCCAGGACGGCCGAAGTCACCGAGTACAAAGGACTGATCAGCGCCCTGGAACGCTCCATGGCGGTCGTCGAATTCGACCTCAACGGCAAGGTCCTGCGTGCCAACGATAACTTCCTGAAAACCCTGGGCTACAGTCGCGACCAATTGGCGAGCAAATCCCACCGGGACTTTTGCTTGCCGGCGCTGACCAACAGCCCCGCCTACAGCCAGTTCTGGGGTGAGCTCAAGGCCGGTAAGTTCGTATCGGGCACCTTCAAGCGCGTGGATGCCCACGGCAAGACGGTCTGGTTGGAAGCCAGCTACAACCCGGTACTGGATGAGCGTGGCCAAGTGCTGAAAGTGGTCAAGTACGCCCTGGATGTCACCGCCAAAGTCGAACAGGAGGCGGCGACCCGCAGCAAACTGGCCGCAGTGGATCGGGCCATGGCAGTGATCGAGTTCGACTTGAACGGTCAGGTGCTGGACGCCAACGAGAACTTTCTGCACGTCATGGGCTATACGCTGGCCGAAATCAAAGGCAAGCACCACCGCCTGTTTTGCGAACCCAGCCTGATCAACAGCAGCGAGTACACCGACTTCTGGCGACGCTTGAACAACGGTGAATTTTTCACCGGGCAATTCAAACGTCTCGGCAAGCATGGCCGTGTCGCGTGGCTGGAGGCCAGTTACAACCCGGTCTACGACGGCGACGGCACGCTGATCAAGATCGTCAAGTTTGCCAGTGACATCACTGAACGCGTGGAAAAGTTCGAGGAAGACTCACGCGGCGCCTCCCGGGCCTACCATATTTCCTCCGAGACCGAGCGGTTTGCCGAACATGGCACCCAGGTAATCCATGAAACCGCCGCTGAAATGCGCCGGATCGCGGAGAACATCGGCGCGTCGGCGCGTCTGGTCGGGCAATTGGGCGAGCGCTCCGAGCAAATTACCGCCATCGTCAATACCATTCGAGGCATCGCCGACCAAACCAACCTGTTGGCCCTCAACGCGGCCATCGAGGCTGCCCGTGCGGGCGACCAAGGGCGTGGTTTTGCCGTGGTGGCCGATGAGGTCAGGCAGTTGGCGGGGCGTACCAGCCGCTCGACTGCGGAAATCGCCGAAATGATCGGCATGATCCTGTCGGAAACCCGCGACGCGGTGGCCAGCATGAGCTCCACCCAAGAGGGCGCGCAACGCGGCGTGAACCTGGCCGACCAGGCGGGTTCGGTGATTTTGCAGATCCGCACCAGCACCAGTGATGCGGTGCAGGCCGTGAGTATGTTTGCGTCGAAACTGGATGAGTCGGAAGTGATTCCAAAAACTGCCGTCGGCTGGGTAGGCTGATCGCGTCTTAGGCGTGGAGAGGGAGCCATTCCCTCTCCTGACAAGGCTCCCTTTACAGCAAGGTGAACGGGTAGTCGACGATCACCCGTAGCTCATTCAAGTCGCCATCGCGCTGGTCGGCGTTGGACGCCACGATGGCATCACGCACGCGCAACGACAGGTTTTTCGCCGGACCACTCTGGATCACGTATTTGGCCTCCACGTCCGTCTCGTGATGGGCGCCGTCGGCACCGTAATCGCCGGCATAGGCGCTGTTGACCGGGGTGTGGGTGCCGTTGATGTCCGAACCGTTGATATAGCGGCTCATGAAACTCAACCCCGGCACGCCATAACTGGCCATGTTCAAGTCATAACGAATCCCCCACGATTGCTCGCCTGGCCCGTTGAAGTCGCCCCACTGCACCGAGTTGGCCAGGAACACCGAGTCGCCGCCTTCACCTGCGCCGTTGTTGCCGGTGCCGATGTAGTCAAAGGGCGTGTCGCCGTGCACCTTCTGGAACGACAGCGTCAGCGTATGCGCCTGCAGGAACGAATAGGCCGCCGCCACCGAGTAGGTGGTGTTGTTGATCGCGCCGGCCTTGGCGGCGCCGGTGTCGAGGGTGCGGTACAGGTTGCCGTCCAGGGCCAGGGATTGGTCATGGGGCAGGGCGATGACGTAGTTGAGGTTGGTGTAGTACTGGCGCCAGATGTCTTCCAGTTCGCCGGCATACAGTGTCGCGCTCAGTGACGGTGTGAAGGTGTATTTGCCGCCGACAAAGCTCGCGCTGTTGGCCGCCACGTTGGCGTAGGTGGCGTAGATATCGTGGTCATGGTTGCTGGTCATGCCGCTGTTGGTGCTGGTGAAGTGCCCGGCTTCCAGGTCCAGTCCGCTGATTTCGCTGCTGGTGAGATCAAAGCCGGTGGCGGTCTGCGGCAGCAGGCGGGTGCCGCCGGTGGCGAAGACCGGCGCGGTGGGCTGCATGTCACCGAACTTCAACTGGGTCTTGGAAATTTTGAGTTTCACCGCAGCACCGACGGAACCGTAGGCATTCTCGGGATCGCCGTGCCGATCGGTCGGCAGGTCGCCGGTGCCGGCGTCCGCGTGGGTAGCGTCGAGTTTCAGCGCGCCGTAGGCGTAGGCATCCACGCCAAAGCCGAGGGTGCCCTGAGTGAAGCCCGAGGCGTAGTTGAGCATGGCGCCCTGGGCCCAGTCGCGGTTGTCGGCCTTGCCGCTCGCACGGTCGCGGTCGAAGTAATAGTTGCGCAACAAGCCGGTGACGCTGCTGCCGTCGATAAAACCCTTGGAGTCGGCCTGGTCCGTGACGGACTCGGCAAACGCCACGGGGCTGATACTGGCGCACACCGCCAGCGCCAACAGGCTCCACTGTTTAATCATGTTATTAACTTCCCCGGAATAATGAACGCGCACAGAAACGCCGCACTGTCTGGCAGGCGTACACGCTTGTATGGGCAGAGTTTTAAAGTGAGGCGTTACGGTTTCTTATTGTCTTCGACGGGTTTGCCGAAGCTGACTCCAGGCAGATTTTGCGCGGCCTGCAGGTGTGCCGGGGATGAAACTCGATTAATTAAACTTCACTATTTTTAATCGGCGGGAGGTGTAGCGTGGGCACTGTCTTAGCCGCTCTGCTTCGACAATACCCTTTGGTTGCCGCCGTAGTTGCTACGGCGGATTTTTTCCATGGGGAGTTTTTAAGTTGAACTAACAAGGGCGAGGGCGCTGGAGTAATTGGCCCCTTATTCCACGCAGTTATTACTCTTCCACGTCCATGAACTCCTTGGCCCACGCCACGTAACTTTCAGGCAGCGTGTAGGTATGGGTCAGCTCCGTCGCACTGAGGTTCGAGGTGCTGTGGGTCAGCTGGCGCTGGGCGCGGAGGCTGTCGTAAGTAGCCTTGATCGCCGCAAAGTACGCGCCATGGCCGGCAACCACCACGCGCACGCCCAAATCCGCCAAACGCTGGGCGTCGTTGAGCTTGGGGTTGCCGTAGGTCACCAGCATCAGCGGCACGGTGAGGTTTTCCGCGATCTTCTCCAGGTGCTCGAAGTCGCTGACACCCACCATGCAGATGCCGTCGGCACCGGCTTTCTGATAAGCCCGGGTGCGTTCGATCACCGCTTCGGTGGACAACACGCCGGCGTTGGTCCGGGCGATGATCGACAGTTCAGGATCGACACGGGCTTCCAGGGCGGCGCGGACCTTGCCGATGCCTTCCTGGATGGAAATCAGGTCGGTGGATTTGCGCCCGAATTGTGCAGGCAGCAGCGTGTCTTCAATCGTCAATGCCGCGACGCCGGCGCGCTCAAGCTCTTCGACGGTGCGCATCACGTTGAGTGCATTGCCGTAACCGTGGTCGGCATCGGCAATAAAAGGCAACTGGGCGACGCGGCCGATACGGGTAGCCTGCTCGACGAACTCACTCAGCGTGATCAAGGCAAAGTCGGGTGCTGCCAGTACCTGCAACGAGGCCACGGAGCCACCCAGGATACCGACCTCGAAGCCCAGGTCGGCGGCGATACGTGCCGACATAGGGTCGAACACGGACGCGGTTTCAACGCAGGTTGGCGTTGCAAACAGCTCACGAAAATTGCGGCGAAGCGCTGAGTGGGACTTTTTTGGCATGATCTTTCCTGGTTGGGGCCATTGTCGACTGACGATCAATGCCTATTCATAGTCGCAGCAGATTAACACGCCGCAAAAAATAGGATTATGACGTTTGAGCATGAGGTATGCGTGTAACACATACCCCCAGGCCATGGTGCAAGGCTCGGGTGGGCTGTTGACGAAAATCAGCTTTTTGCTGGCTCAGCTGATAAAGATCAACTAACCGCCGCTGTGCACGGCTCACTGGAGGCCAATTCACAGATTGAGATGGCCACGTGCCGAGGTGCCCTATATTGCAGAATCCGCGTTTACTATTGATTGCCCCTCCCACCATGAACTGGCCTAATGATTTTGGACACTTCAATCTGGCTCTATGAGGCGCTGAACGAAGCGCAGCATGAGGCATTCGCCGGTTTGGCGGAGCGCCAGGGGATTGCCGTCGAACAACGGTATTTTATCGAAGGGGGGCCACTGAGGAATATCAGGTCCTGTCCCCATTTTGCCTATAGAGATAGTTTTCAAGCAGGGTGACAACCTCAGTAATAAAGCGCTGATCCCCCAACAATTGTGGCCGATCAGCCGTCACGGTATGGATGATCGCATGCGCAGCGATGCCCATCAGATAGATCGAAAGATCCGGATCGGGAACATTCTTCATGAAAGGTCTCAGGACGTCTGAAAACTGTCGCTGCATATGATCTTTTTCATGGTCTTCCTGGCGAACGGTGCGGGGCAGCTCTTCATGAATCGCCTTATGAAGCGCAGGCGCGATGCGATGCTCCGCGACGATCATTTCCACGATCATTGTGAGCGCCTCTCGAAGAGACGGTTGTCCTGGCAAAACTTCCAACGCGTTAAGCAAATCGGTTCGCGTTGCAGCGGCATGACGTCGCTGTAACTCTGCGATAACCGCCTCTTTGTTCGGAAAAAACTGATAGAGCGAACCAATATTGACGCCCGCGCGCTCTGCAATTGCATTGGTCGTCAGGCCTTCCCAGCCGACCTTGGTCAAAATGTAAGTCGCCGCTTGGATAATCGCTTCGACAGTTGCGCGGGAGCGTGCCTGGGCCGGGATTTTACGGGGGGTTACGGTCGTTCGGCTTTTGTTCATGGGACGCTCCAGAACGCGAGTTTTTAAAATATAAGCTTTAACTTACGATTTGAGTTGAGGAAACACAACGTTCTTAACCAACCGAGAGCAACTCAATCATGAATACACATCACCCGGTACTTCCTTGGGACGGCTTTCAAGCAGCGAACCGTTTCCGCAGGGCCATTCGTAAATTCAACTCGACGACGATTCCCGAAGGTGACGTGTATGCATTGCTTGCTGAAGCTGCTTTTGCACCTTCCAGCGGGAACATGCAGCCGTACGAGCTGCATTGGATTCGAGAGCCGGCCTTGAAAGCTAAAGTCGCTGCGGCCTGCAATGGGCAGAAAGCGGCGGCGACAGCGGCAGACTTTGTTGTCGTAGTGGCCAGCCCCGCGATGGGCCTGCGAACCGCCAGAGCGCAACTCGCTCATGTAGAAAGCTCGACGACACTGGGCCCTGACTCGAAGGCTTACTATCGCAAGCAAGTAGGCATGTTCCAGAAAATCCTGGGCATTGGATCTTCGGCATTCTGGTCACCGCTGGTGTCTCTTGCCGCACTTATCCGTCCCACCTTATCGCTGATCCCTATTGGGCACACCGGCGGTCGTCAATGGGCAGCACGCAATGCGATCTTCGCTGCTCAAACAATCATGCTTGGCGCAGCAGCCAAAGGCATCGACTCCTGCCCGATGGAAGGGTTTTCCGCGTCGCAGGTCGCCAAACTTCTCGATCTCCCACGGGGTGCGGTGATTCCTCTTGTGATTGCCCTTGGGTATCGCGCGGATGATGCACGGATCGAAGAGAGGTGGCGCTACCCGATCTCCGACATTGTGGTTTCGCACTAGGGCTTATTGAGAGGCTGGCGAAGCTTTTCACTGTCGCCGTGAGTCAGCCCAAAAAACGCCGGGGTTGCTTTGACGGTAAAGAATAAGTTGCTGCCGCCCACGATGAGTCGACTTGACTCTCGACGCGCCAGCTTAAGGCTTTGCGTCTGCCGTTAAGGTCTTAACGTGCTTTATTTTCGGTTATCTGAGATGACTTCAAAAATCAAACGTGACGCCAGTCGTGCCAAGCGTAACGGGCACGCGTGGGTGCGCTGCAGGCGGCTGGCGATGTATGCATTCGCTGCATCGCTGTTGGCATCTGGTGGTTGTTCGTTGCAGCCGGCCTATACCAAGCCGACCCTGGCCACGCCCTCCGGTTGGTCTGGGGCGTCGGCGCCCGAGGACAATCAGCCTTCACTGGCGGCAAAGCCCTGGTGGCGGAAGCTCGGTGATGATGCTGTCGACGAGTTGATCGATAAGGCGCTTGCTGATAACCCAACGTTGCTTCAAGCGCTTATGCGTATCGACGAAGCCCGTGGGACGCTGGGAGTGACTACCGCAGATACGCTGCCCACCATCGGTGCGAGTGCGAGCTTGACGCGGGAGCAAAGCCAGAACACGTCTCCTTTTTCTTCCAGCACCACTGTGCTTGGCACCTCGGCTTCGGTTGGGCCGAGCTTCAGCTGGGAGATTGATCTTTTCGGACGGGTTCGGGAGTCGGTTGAAGCTTCTCAGAACCGCCTTGATGCTCGCACGGCTGATGCCGCATCAACGCGACTGACCCTGGTAGCCGATATCGCGAACGATGTGCTGACTCTGCGTGCCTGCGAAAACAGTCGGCGTGTGCTGGTTGATGACATCGCTTCCCGGGAAAGAACCCTCGCCCTGACTCGACGACGTCTGCAAAGCGGCTTTGCCGCTGCGGTTGACGAAGCTCGCATACTCACGGGCCTTGCGACGTCCCGTACCAATCTGGCGACTCAGCAAGAACAGTGCGCTCGCCAGGTGAACGCTTTGGTGGCCCTCAGCGGCCAGAGTTCTAGCAGGGTTAAGACATTGGTAGGTGTTGCTCCGTCAACGCCTGATGCGGCGCCCGTGTTCATGCCACGAGCGCCGGCGGCGGTACCTGCAATGCCTGCAACGGTGTTGGTGCAACACCCGGATGTTATCTCGGCTGAGCGTGAAGTCGCCGCTGCCTGGGCAGATATCGCTGTTGCTCGCGCAAACCGCCTGCCGCGTATTGATCTGACGGCAGCATTGACCGGTCAATGGATCCGCGCCGCAGGCTCCAGTCTTGATTTCAACACGTGGTCCATTGGCCCCAGCCTGAGCGGCACGCTGTTCGATGGCGGTACAGGCGCTGCGAATGTGAAAGTCGCTGACGCTCGCTACAGGCGCGCAGTAACCAGTCTGCAAGGCACGTTGCGCACTACCGTTCAGGACGTGGAAAACGCTATTGCTGCTCAGGCATCGGCCGAATTACGGGGTGCATCGACCCGAGAAGGTGTGATCGCTGCTTGCACCACACTGCTGGCTTCCGATGCTCAGTGGAAGGTTGGCGCTGTCAGCCTGTTCGAACTCGAAGACAGTCGCCGCCAGTTCGCCTCGGCACAGGACGCGCAGATTTCTGCGCGTCGCGACCAGGCTCAGGCCTGGATATCCCTAGTCAAAGCCACCGGCGGAGCAATCGCCCTAATTCCGGACAACACAGCCCATGAATAACTTGTTTTTTTCTTCGGGCCGTCTCGGCCGCAGGTCAGTCAGTGTCGTTGCCCTATGCATTGGGGCGATGGTCGGCGGTGTCCTGTTCTTCACCGCTCACTCCAACGCCACGCTGGCACCCATGCAGCCTGCCGTCGCGATGGCTGTGACTACCACCACAGCAACGCTGGTGCAGTGGCCTGCAACGCTTGAGGCCAGCGGGGTTATTGCCCCATGGGAGGAGGCAATCATCGGTTCCCAGGTATCGGGCTTGAGATTGGCTGAAATGCTCGTGAACGTGGGGGACCGCGTTAAGCGCGGGCAATTGCTGGCGACTTTCGATGCCGACCTGTTGGGTGCCGACGAGTCACGGCTAAGGGCGTCCTGGCAACAGGCCGAAGCCAATAGCCAGCGCGCTTTGCAGCTCAAGGGTACTGGCGGCATGAGTGAGCAGGACGTTCTCCAGTATGTGACCCAGGCCGGTGTTGCGAAGGCATTGCTGCGAGGAACGCTTTTGCAAATACGGTACGCCAAAGTGATCGCCCCGGATGATGGCGTTATCAGCGCCCGTAGTGCAACGGTGGGTGCGGTGTATGGGACGGGACAAGAGCTATTTCGAATGATTCGCCAAAGTCGCCTGGAATGGCGTGGTGAACTGACAGCTGTGCAGCTATCCCAAGTCAAACCCGGCCAGCGTATCAGCCTGGTATTGCCTGACGGTACCTCAGCCGTAGCGGTAGCGCGCGAGCTGGCGCCCAGCCTGGATAGCCAGACCAGGCTCGGTATTGTCTATGCGGATATTGAACCCGGCAGCCTGGCAAGAGCTGGCATGTATCCAAGAGGGAGGGTCGTCGTCGCTGAAAGCTCCGCTCTGGTGGTACCGGCTGCAAGCGTAGTGATCCGCGATGGTCGCAGCTATGTGCCCAAACTGCTCGAGGGTGACCGCATCGGTATGCAGCCAGTGATCGTGGGGCGTCGACAAAACGCCGAGGTGGAAATCCTTTTAGGGCTTGGTGTTACAGACAAAGTCGTCGTGCAAGGCGCCGGCTTCTTGAACGACGGCGATCGGGTCCACGTTACCGCAGCGCCGGTTGCGGCCCAGGAGTGAATGATGAACTTTGCCACGTGGTCTATCCGTAATCCCATTCCGTCCATCCTGCTTTTTATCCTGCTTTCCTTGGCCGGGATCCTTGGCTTTCGTGCCTTGCCAATTGCCAACATGCCGGACATTGATCTCCCAACGGTCGTTATCGCTTTGACGCAACCTGGCGCTGCGCCAGCTCAAATGGAAACCGAGGTTGCACGTAAGGTCGAGAATTCCCTGGCGACGTTGTCAGGTATCAAACACATCAGCACCTCCATCGTCGACGGGCTGGTCACGATTAACGTTGAGTTCATCCTGGAAAAGAAACTCTCCGATGCCCTGATTGAAACCAAAGACGCAGTGGATAAAGTGCGTTCCGATCTGCCTGGCGACTTGGAGCAGCCCTCTATAAGTGCGGTGCGGGTGGGTGGTGATGAGGCGACCTTGCTCTACGCCGTGGCGTCTTCGCGAATGGACGAAGAGGCCCTGTCCTGGTTTGTGGATGACACCATTAACAAGACTATCCTGGGCGTGCCCGGTATCGGCAAGTTCGAGCGGGTCGGCGGTGTCCAGCGTCAAGTATTGGTAGAGGTGGATCCGGCAAGCTTGGCTGCCATGGGGGCAACAGCTGCGGATGTATCACGGGCGTTGAAAACGGTTGAGCAAGAGTCGTCTGGCGGAAGAGGGCAGGTGGGGGGCACTGAACAGGCGGTGCGCACCATTGCGACTGTGCGTACAGCTGCCGAACTGAACAGCCTGCCGGTGGTGCTGGAGAGTGGGCGACGCGTCAACCTGGACCAGGTCGCGGTGGTTAAGGATGGCTACGCGGACCGGACTCAGATCGCCACCCTGGACGGCAAACCCGTGGTCGGATTCAGGATATTCCGTGCCAAGGATTTCGATGAGACGCGAGTGGCGGCCGGTGTGGCCGACGCACTCAACAAGCTTCACGGCACCGATCCAAGCCTGAGTTTTACCAAGGTCTGCGGAACCGTCGACTATACGCGTGAGCAGTACGAAGGATCGATGCACATGCTCTACGAGGGCGCGCTACTGGCCGTGCTGGTGGTGTGGTGGTTCCTGCGCGACTGGCGTGCAACCTTGATTTCGGCTTCAGCCTTGCCCTTGTCTATCCTGCCAACGTTCCTGGTCATGAGCTGGCTTGGCTACTCGCTCAATACCCTGACCCTGCTCGCATTGGCAGTAATCGTGGGTATTTTGGTGGACGACGCTATTGTCGAGATTGAGAATATCGAGCGTCACAGTCGTATGGGCAAACCGATCAAACAGGCCGCCGGTGATGCTGTAACCGAAATTGCCTTGGCGGTTATGGCGACCACCATGACCCTTGTCGTGGTGTTTTTACCCACCGCCATGATGAGTGGCATACCGGGACTATTTTTCAAGCAGTTCGGCTGGACCGCGGTGGTGGCGGTCCTCTCCTCATTGCTGGTTGCCAGGGTGCTGACCCCAATGATGGCAGCCTATCTGCTCAAGACCCATAGCGGTCATGTTGAGGCCAAGGACGGCGTGCTGATGACACGCTACCTCAGCGCAGTGACATGGTGTCTTACCCATAGGCGCCTCACGCTGTTGGGTACGGTCCTTATATTCGCTGCTTCGATCGCGGTTGTGCCACTGCTTGAGACAGGTCTGATGCCGGCCTCCGACAAGGGCTATAGCAATATCAATATTGAGTTGCCCCCTGGCAGCAGCTTGGAGGCGACCCGAGCGACGACGGGAGCGGTGAGTCGTGCAATCCAGCATATTCCCGGCATCGAGCATGTAATGACCAGCGTGGGGGTCGCCCAACCTGCCGGACGCGGGCAGACACAGGCGGCAGAATTACGCAGGGCGACCATGACGATGGTACTTTCTCCTCGCGGCACGCGCCCAGCCCAGGTTGAGATCGAAACTCAGGTACGCGTCGCGCTGCGCGATGTACCCGGAGCCCGCTTTTCAATCGGCTCGGGGGGGCTGGGGGAGAAACTCTCGCTGATTCTCTCCAGTGACGATAAAGCAGCGCTGAAAACTACAGCGCAGGCGCTGGAGCGGCAACTTCGCGATGTCCCGGGTCTTGCCAACATCACCTCCACGGCAAGCCTGGAGCGCCCCGAGATCATCGTACGCCCCGACGCTCAGCAGGCAGCGGAACGTGGTGTTACTACATCAACCATTGGTGAGACGGTTCGCATTGCAACCAATGGGGACTTTGACGCAAAAATGGCCAAGCTAAACCTGGACAATCGTCAGGTAGCGATTCAGGTGCGAATTCCAGATACCTCAAGACAGGACCTTGAAACGATAGCTAATCTTCGGGTTCGTGGTCGCGATGGCTTGATCCCCTTATCCAGTGTTGCCAGCCTGACGGTAGAGAGTGGCCCTACGCAGATTGACCGTTATGACCGCCGCAGGTACGCCACCGTCAGTGCAGACCTGGGGGGCATGCCGTTAGGGCAGGCGCTGACCCTGGCTAAAGCTTTACCCGCGATCCAGGCTATGCCCACCAGCGTCAAGCTGATCGAAACCGGCGATGCGGAAATCATGGCTGAGCTGATGGGTGGGTTCGGCATGGCCATTGTCATCGGGGTGTTCTGCGTGTACTGCGTGCTGGTGCTTCTTTTCCGTGACTTCTTTCAACCACTGACCATTCTCTTCGCCATCCCGCTTTCAGTGGGTGGGGCCTTTGTCGCACTGCTCGTGACCCGAGGCATGCTAAGCCTGCCGTCCATGATAGGTCTTGTGATGTTGATGGGCATTGTGACCAAAAACTCTATCCTCCTAGTAGAGTACGCCGTGATGGGCATTCACCAGCAACGCCTGTCCGTTTTCGATGCCTTGGTTAATGCATGTCACAAACGTGTCCGGCCCATTGTTATGACGACCTTGGCAATGATCGCGGGCATGCTGCCCATTGCACTGGGGCTGGGAGCGGATGCCAGCTTCCGTCAGCCTATGGCCATCGCGGTGATTGGTGGATTGGTAACGTCAACCGCTTTAAGTCTGCTGGTCGTGCCGGTCGCGTTCACGTATGTGGATGATCTGGAGCGCTTGTTACAGCGATGGTTTCTTCCTTGGTCCGATAGCGCCCAGGCCGTGGAGCGCTAAATACTGGTGACGAAGTCGGCGGTCATTCGTAGCCCCGGAGGGGGCTTCGGATGACGTCTGCTTAGCTTTCAACGTCAGGGCACGCCCGATCAAAAAATGCGGGGAAAGCGCACGTTGATGGTATTGGAGCAGGAGGGCGCACAATGCCGGATCGACTCAGCGCGGCTCGGTGTGATCGAGCCCCGCCTGCTCCTGATACCCTTTGCGCAGTTTCTCCGCGATCAGCTTTTGCGCTTCGCGCTCTGCCCGTTCCGGGCTGTCGAGGGACTTGATCAGGGTCTGGCCCTTGGTGCCGATACGACCAAAGCTCACCACAACCTCCGCCTCTGCGACGCCGATACGCCAGAACTTGTTGGAGTTACCTTCCCCAAAGGTGAACTCGCGCATCGGAATCGCTGCTTCAGTGGCTGGCGGCGGCTCGACTTCAACCGCTGCAGGTTCCACTTCCGGTTCAGGCTCTGGCAGCGCGGGCACCTCATCATTCCTTAGCAGCGCTTCAATACGATTCAGCACGTCCATTGGGTCCCGCAGCCAGTCATGACTGAGCACGTCGATGATCTTCCAGCCGAAACTGCGCAGCACGGTCGGGCGGAAGATATAACGCTCTTTCACGTCAGTCGCGTGCGTCGTATCGCCGTCCAGCAGCACGCCAAGGCTGAAGTGCTCACCGCTGGCGTCGCTGATCGCCAGGTCGCAGCGGAACTGCGAACGCCCGACATACTCCTGCACCGTATGCCCGCGTTTGCGCAACGCGACGGCGATGGCTCCGCGCAGGCTGTCCTTGGGCAGGCTGACGGCAAAGGATTGCTTGGCGCCTGGGTTGAGGTTGGCGAGGATACCCTGGGAGCGCAGCGCATCCCCACTGGCGCTGGCCTGGGCGAACTGCAGGAAAGCGCGCAGTGCCGCAGCACCGTCGTTGTGGGTGTTGGTGATGGCCTCTGCCTCAATGCTGGAAACGATCGCCATGCGCTTGCGCGCACGGCTGAAGATCACATTGAGGCGTTTTTCCCCTCCGCGCTGGTTGATCGGGCCAAAGTTCATCAGCATCTTGCCGTTCGGTCCGGGCGCGTAGCAGATACTCAGGATGATCACGTCGCGTTCATCACCCTGAACGTTCTCGAGGTTCTTGACGAACAGGCCATTGAACTGCCCGGCATCTTCACGCACATACTCGCGCTCAAGGCGAGTGGCAAAGGCCGAGTCACTGGCGGCCAAGTCCTCCAGGGCCTGCTCGATGGCGCCCTGTTGGGCTTCCGAAAAAGCCACGATCCCCAGGCTAAGGCCGGTCTCACGTTGCAGCAGCTCACGCACCAGGTTGGCGATATAACGCGCTTCGGCCAGGTTACTGCGGCTGAGGTAAACGCCATCGCTCATCTTCAAAAAGCTGATCGGGCTGTCGAGCAGTGTGTCGGCGCCCTGCATCACTGCCTGGGCGTCCGTGGAGTCCAGCGCCGCATGGGCAGGGGCAGGGCGTTCGATGCGACGGTCGGGGATGGTGATCAACCGCCCTTCGTAGAAGGCGGCGTTGGAGAAGCTGATCAGCGCTTCATGGCGGCTGCGGTAGTGCCAGGCAAGCAAGGTCGCCGGCAAATTACGCGCGGCCTGGCTCAGCAGGCTGTCGGCATCGAGGTTGATCGCAATCTGCTCGCCGTCTTCCATGGCAACCAGTTCGTTATCGTCCTGGTCGCCGGCGCTGGAGAAGAAGTTGGTGGGTGGCAATTGCATCTCGTCGCCCACCACGATCACCTGCTGCGCACGGCTCAAGGCCGGCACGGCTTCTTCGCTGGGGATCTGGCTGGCTTCGTCGAAAATCACCACGTCGAACAGGTCCGGCGTCAGTGGCAGCGTGTCGGACACCGACAGCGGGCTCATCAGCCAAATGGGCTTGAGGTCGTTGATCACCCGGCCACTGTCGCCACTCGCCATTTCGCGGATGGAGCGGTAACGCATGGTCTTGCCCAGCTCATGCTCCAGTTCGCGGCGGCCCTTGGCATAGGCTTTCTTGAACTCACGGGCCTGGGCATCCAGTTGGGTCACCGACATCGCCGACTGCTTCACATTTTCCAGAAAACGCTGATGCAGCGTGGCACTGAGTACATGGGCGTTGTGCTTGAGCAGGTTGCTTTCAGCTTGGCTGACCTGACGGACTGCCAGGCTCAACGCCGGGCCGTCGAAGCGTGCCAGTTGCGGGTTGGCGCGATACAAACGGGTCAGGTTCTCCTGGGCAATCAATCCATCCAGCGCCGGTTGCGGCAGGGCGTGCTGTTGCATGGCCATCAGGCAGGCGGAATCGGCCTGGTACAGTTCATTGAGCAGAGGGAGGGTGTCGGGCAGTTCGTCGATTTCTTCACGCAGGTCGCGCAGGTATTCAGCCAGCACTCCCAAGCTTGGCGCCGGTTGGAATGCACAATGTTGCGCAACCAACTCGGCCAGGCGTGCCAATGGCTGGTGCAGGCTGGCTTCCTGACGCACGCTGGCCAAGGCGTTCGGATTTGCGCGCTGGCCTTCGACCCACTGGCGCAATAAGGGTGATGTGCTCAATTGCTGGAGCAGGGCTTGCAGGTGTTGCACGAACACATCGATATCCCGGACACCGTAGCGGCTTTGCAACCGCTGCTGCTCGGCCTGCAGCTCGGCGGTGGCGCGGTGTTCGCCGGCCAGGTTGTCGAGCACGCTGCGATAGCTTGGGCGGATCGCGTGCTGGCTGAAGTCATAGCGTCGTTGCAGTTCGCCACGTAGTCGCCACCAGGACGGTTTCAGCCAACGCAACAGCGAACCTTCCAGACGCTGCACCAGCTCCCGGGCGGCGTCAGTGTCCTGGGGGGCGAGTTTGTCGCGCCAAAAATGGTTGGCTTCACTGGCGTTGTGTTGCTGCACGGCCAGGGTCTGCAATGCCGCCTGTTCCGCATGCAGCGCCTGGGAGCCCGGTGAGCCGGGCTCCAGCAGGTCGAGGTGCGAGGCCAGATTGGCGCCGCTCAGTTGTTCGGCAGCCTGGGTCAGTACCCGCGCATCGTCCAGGCGGGTGTCATTGGAAAGCAGGCTCGACGATGCCTCCAGAAACTGCTCGACGCTGTCCATGAGCCCGCAGGCTTCATCCAGGAATGCCTTGAGTTGGCCATAGGCGTGTTCGTGGGTAACCAGGCTTGCGCCGAGGCGGCTGAAGGGGTGACGCGCGAAACTGTCGAGGCCAAAGCGTTCGTTGATCGCCTGATACACGCGCCCCATCAGCTCACTATGTGCCTGCCAGTGACGCCATTCGGGCAACCGCTCCATAACTTCGGGTGGCAGTTTTGTTGCAACAGCCGGCAGGTCGATCAAATGACGCACCAACTCACGCACCGAGCAAGCCAGCGTCTCTGGAACGCCGGTCATAACCTGTTCAAAGCGCTCAATCAGGCCCAGTTGTTGGCTCAGGGTGCTCAGCGTGGCGCTGCGTCGTGCTTGGAGCTGGGGCGATTGGGCATCGCCGGCAATCCAGCGCTCATAACACTCGCGCAGGTTGCCAACGAAGGCTTTTTTGTCCGTCTGGGAATCGTGAATCAGGCAGCACAATTCGCCCAGTTCACTCTGTTGCAGACGGTGGAATACCACATCCAGTGCGGCGCGCTTTTCGCACACGAACAGGACCCGCAAGCCGCGCCCCGCATAGTCGGCGATCAAGTTGGTGATGGTCTGTGACTTACCGGTGCCGGGTGGCCCCTGAATGATGAAGTTGCGCCCGGTGCGGGCCAGTGCGACGGCAGCGTTCTGCGTAGCGTCGCCGGCCACTACGTTCCATTGTTCCGGCAGCGGGATCGGTTCCGGGGCCTGAACTTCGACCTCTCTCGGTTCGATGGAGAACATCCGGTCAAACGCTTCGTTTTGGGCCGGGTCGTCGATCAACTGCGCGTAGTCGCGTACCAGCGACATCTTGCGATAGTTGAAGTTGGCCAGTGTCACTTGGGTCAGGTCGATGTCCCATGCGTAGCGGTGCCCCTGGTTTTCGGGCATGGCGAAGGTGCTGTTTTCGGTGCTGCTGGCGACCATCTGCGGATGCTGGGTGCGCAGCGAGGGTTTGGCGCCGACCGCGAGGCGCAGCGGCAACTCGCTGGGCAGCACTTTTTGCTGGAACAGTTGCAGGCCCAGCGGGCGGTAATCTTCGCGATCGTAGCTGAAGTCCGGCTTCACCAACGGCATGGCCGAGCGCTGACGTGCGCGACGGCGCTGGAAGTGGTGCAGGTGCTGTACGGCCTTTTGGTGGATCAGTTCGATTTGCGGCTTGCTTTGCAGGCGCAGCTCAACGCCGGGCTCGGTCAGCTTGATCTGGCGCGCAATATCAGCGTGGATGTCTTCCAGAGAGGTCTTTTGCAGGTCGACGGTTTCCGGCAACTGGATATCGTAGAGCTGACGCAACTGATGGCGCAATACCGGGTTGAATTCAGCCTCGGTTTCATCGCACTGCAACATGAACTGATCGCGCACACCTTTCTTGCGGCTCAGTTCCACCGGCAGCCACAGCAGCGGGGTGACAATGCGTTCTTCCGGTGTGTCCTTGAGGTTGTGCCAGCGCATGAAGGCCACCACAAGGCGTAGGTTGCTGAAGCCGAACTCGGCGCGGTCGCGGCGGGTTTCCTGGATGATGCGTTCCAGGGACGCCTGCAGCCAGGTCTGGTCGTCAAAGCGTAGCCATTGCTGCAGGCCAACGGGCTTGCCGCTCAGTACCTGCTCGGAGAAACCGCCGAAGGTCGGCTGCCAGGTGCACAGTGCTTCGGGGCGGATGCTTTCAATACGCATCACCAGCGGTACGCTGGCGACGGTCAGGTTGACGTTGGCTTGGGTCGGCCGGAAGTACAGCAGACGATTGCGCCGCGACAGGTCGAATAGCCGGTTGCGCAGGTGTTCCAGCACGACGGTGCGCCGTGAAGCCGGCCCTTCGGCCTGGGCCAGCACACGCTCGACATCCAGGCTGGCCGGCTGCTCGCGCCAGGACTCCAGGCGCCGTACCAGCGAGCCGACATCCGTGGCACGCTCATGGCGGTTAAGCTCTGTCATCTCGACGATCAGATTGGCCAGCACCGGGTTGAGCCGGCCATTGAGCTGGAACAGGTTGCGCCGGTGCCGGGCAAACGTCTTGAGGTCGTTGATGTCGGCAAAGTCCAAGCCGCAGGCCAGGCACGCCAGCAACTGGCCGAGTTGGAAAATATCGGTGATTTCGTCGTGATGCCCGAGACGATGCTCCCAAGCGTGCAACTCTGTGAGGAACACCGGGTGGTCGATAGCCTGGTGCGGGTCTTCCTGGACTTGCAGGTCGGTAATGGCCACGCCACTTTCAGAATCCCGGACCAGGCGGACCTTGCCGACAATATTCAGCGCCGATTCCGGATTGGGCTGCACCTGCTTGATCGCGTCCAGCGCCAGGCGCGGCGTCACGCCCTCGGGGTTACGCAGTTGCAGGGAGCGCTCCGGCCCTTGTATTACATCGAGGTAACCGAGTTGGGCGACACGCCCCAGTTCATGCAGTTGCGCTACCTGGCTCAGCAGGGGCAGCGCCAGGAACAGCACATCATCGATGGGCACGGCGGCACCATCGTGGCTCTGCAGCAATTGAGTGAACGTGACGGTTGGGGTTATTGGGTCCATGTGTCGACCTCCGCTTTGAGCGCGCGAACGAGCGGGTCGAGCTCACGTTTTGGAAATTTGATATCGCGCTTGAGTACGCTGATAAAGTCGTCGGCGCTGCCGAGTTTCTTCGCGGTGCGGGCGGCATGCAGCAATGCTTCATCCCGCAGGTCGCGGTCGACCAGGCACAGGTCGAGCATGATGAAGTGCAGGTATTCGTGGATGCTCGCGTCGATACGTTCGGCGTTCAGCGTACCCAGTTCCAGGGGCACTTCATTGTCCTTCCAGTCGGGGAAGAAGCCACGCACTTGATTGAGTACAACCTCCGACTGCAACACGGCTGCGCCGATAAAGCTGGCGATAAAGCCGCGGGTGAGGGCGGTCAGCTCGACCTGGTCGGTCACATCCAGGCGATTGAGCGACAACGGCCCGCGTAGACGGCGGTGCAGCCACGCCTCTGTATCCGGGACCTGCCGCCACCAGCTGTCGACTGCTTGGGAACGTAGAAACGTCTCCGGATGCGACACGCCCTGGGACAACTGCGCATCCTTGTCATCCAGCTCGCGGGCCTGCTGCAGATAGTTGGCCGCGTCAACACTGACAAGCCCGGTGTGCACCTTGACCAGCGAGGTAATTGACGCCTCTGGCCCGCCGGCTACCAACGCAGCGCCCCGGTCGGCGTAGATTTCGGTGTGCAGGCTGTATAAGCGTGCGGTCTGCTCCAGGCTTGGCGGCGTATACGCATCGGCCATTGCGTGATTGAGAATGCGCTCGGCAGTGAGATAGTCACCGTCGTGCTCCGACCATAATCGGTAATGGGCCAGCTCGTGCCCCAGCAACGCCAGTAACTCCTGGGCATCGAGCCGCTCAAGAATCGGTCCGTAAAAAACCACATGCACTTCACCGGCCAGGTAATAAAGGCTCGCATTCATCGCGCCATCACCGGCCTGGTACAAAGTGGCGGGCGCCTGGATCTGCAACTGCTGCAAAGCCGTTTCACACGCCTGATAGGCCTGCGGGTGGGTCTCGGGGCTGAGCCGATAGGTGTCCCGCAGCAATTGCGCGCGCACATCCTGGGCGTGCTCCTGCTGGGCGCCCAGGGACGAAGCCCAACTCCACACGGCGGACTCACTGGTTTTCAGGTAATCGACCACCTGCTGGTGGTAAGGCAGTGGCGTCAGGTTGCTGATGTCCAGCGTGAGGGTACTCATCGTTCAAGCGTCCTTGAGGATACGGCTCCATAAACTGCGACTGAGCAGCAGAGACTTGGGCTGGCATCCCGGTATCAGTGATCGGCAATAAACGCGGAGCATACCTATGGGCTGGGAAAATTACTTGTGAATGTGCATACGTTAAACGCGCGATAGGGGGTTGGGCAGTTGCGATCATCTCGCTCCGCCTACCGGGCCGATTCAAGCGGCAGAAACGCCTCGGCAAAAATGACAGTCCCGGTTGAACGCCGTCCTGGTTAAATCTTGAATTGCCTCAACAGGCCTTCCAGGCGATGACCGATGGCGTACAGCTCATCGACCGTATGTACGCCGCTTTGGGTCTGGTCTGCGACGTTTTCAATCGCGCGGGCTATCTGGTGGACGCTGCGATTGATGGCTTCGGCAACCGACGTCTGCTCTTGCGCGGCGCTGGCGATGTGCGCGTTCATGGTGTTGATGGTAACGATCAACTCGACCGCCTTGCCCAGCGATTGCCCGGCTTGTTCCGCGTGCAGGCTGGCGCCATGGCCTGCTGCACCGGAGTGGCTCATTGCAGTGACGACCTTGGTGGTGGCCTGGTCAAGGCGCTCGATCATCGCTTGAATTTCCTGGGTGCTGAGTTGCGTCCGGCTTGCCAGCGCGCGTACTTCGTCGGCAACCACGGCAAATCCACGACCTGCATCCCCGGCCCGGGCGGCTTCGATCGCGGCATTGAGTGCGAGAAGGTTGGTTTGCTCGGCGATCGAGCGGATCACATCCAGCACCGTGACAATGCCTGCTACATCGCCTTGCAGGCTTTTCAGCGAGGCGCCTCCCGCGGACAGGTCCTCGGTCAGGCTGCCCAACCGGGTGATGCTTTCATTGACGACCTGCCTGGCGTGCTGGGCCTGCACATCGGTTTCGCCTGCTGCCTCTGAAGCGCTCTGGGCACTGTTGGCGACCTCTTGCGCCGCAGATGACATCTGATTGATTGCTGCAGCGACTTGATCGGTTTCCTGGCGTTGCCGTTCCATGACCTGATCGATGCATTTGCTCTGTTCGGCCACCTGGGTCACGGACGTATTCAATTCTCTGGCCATGCCGACGATCTGGCCGACCAGCCCATGAATCTTATCGGCGAAGGCATTGAACGACACGGCCACCTGGCCGAACTCGTCGCGGCTGATGGGTAAGCGCCGCGTCAGATCGCCTTCGCCCGCGGCGATCTCATCGAGATGCTCGCGAATCCGCGACAGGGGACGCAGGCTGCTTTTAACCATTAACCCTGCGAGCACGCCGGTGATCCCGAGCGCAATCAAGGCAATGACGGTTATCCCGTAGACCAGGCTGCGCACACGCTGATGGATTTCCCCTCGTACTTGGGCAACCTGGCTTTCGATTCGGTCGAGATTGATCGCGGTGACCACGACCATGTCCCAGGCCGGCAGGTAAAAGCTGTAAGCCAGCTTGGGAACGACTTTATCCGTATTGATCAGGGCCCCCGAATAGTTGACGAAGTGGGTGTCGTTCTTCGCGGCGGCAACCATTTCCCGGTTCAGGTAAAGCCCGTTCCTGTCTTTGCGCTCACTCATGTTGGTGCCGACGCCTTCGCTGCTGTCACCACGAAACAGGCGCACGACCTGACTGTCGTAGCCGATAAAATAGCCGTCGTCCCCATACTTCATCCGGGACAGCCGCGCGATCGCCAGCGCACGCGTTGCGGTGTCCCCCGTCTCGGCCTGCGCATACAGCTCCGCTACCGAGGTTCGGGCAAGGTTGGCGTAGTCTTTCAAGCGTTCCCGGCTTTCATCCAGCAGGCGTTCCCGGGTCGCCGTGACTTCCTGCTCGGCGCTCGACAGCAAGGTGGTGCTCGTTGTCAGCGCCAGCACCGTGGACAACAGCACCACTGGGGCCAGCACCAGCATCAGTACTTTGTTTTTAAACAGCATGCGTGGGGTTCCTCACCTGAATCTGCAGGAAAGCGGCCGCAAGGGCCGCGATCGTCGACTTACCAAAGGGCGATGTCATAGGTGAGGTAGAGGCGATTGCTGTCGCGGCCGCGGGAGAACTCAGAACGGTAGACATAGTTGCGCATGCGCACGCCCAGCCCCTTGAACGTGCCGGCTTGCACAACGTAAGCCAGCTCGGTATCACGCTCCCATTCCTTGACTGTGGTGGTGGACTTGCCGTCATTGCCGCTCAGGTAGCGCGTTGAGAAGGTCAGGCCGGGCACGCCGACGGCGGCGAAGTTGTAGCCATAGTTGAGCATCCAGGTCTTCTCGTCCTCCTCAATGAATTTGCCGATGCCGGCATTACTGAACGAGTAGACGGTCGCGCCGCTGATGTAGGGTAATCCGGCATCACCGCGAAGGGCCTGGTAGCCGCCACCGAGGGTATGGCCTGCAATCACGTAGGACAACTGGCCGCTGAACATGTCATTGTCGATTTTGCCTGCATAGGCCGAGCCGCTATCAACGCTGTTGAAGTAGCGCAGGTCGCTGGTCAGCACGCCACCGGCCAGCGGCAGGTCGTGCTGGACACCGGCGAAGTTCTGTCGGTAGAAGTGCTCGAGTTCCCCGTAGAAATAACTCAAGCGCAGGTTTTTGCCCCATTTGTACTCAGCCCCGGCGTAGTTGAAATCTCCGGACTTTTCCCCGCTGTAGCCATCAGGCACGATCGGCACGCTGTTGGTGGAGTCGCGCAGTTTGAAACGGTCCAGATGCCCGCCGGTCACGGTCAGGTTCTCGATGTCGCTGCTGCTGACCTGGGTGCCCTGGTAGGTCTGGGGCAACAAGCGCGCATCGTTGTAAATCAGCACCGGCGTCTTGGGCAGCAAGGTGCCGTACTTGACCGTGGTTTTGGCGAACCTGGCTTTTGCCGTAGCGCCGGCGCTGGCAAACTCGCCGGCCGCCCGCCCGTCATCATGCACCGGCATGAGCCCGGTGCCGCTGCGCCCGCGCCCTGAATCGAGCTTTACCCCATAGAGCCCCAGGGCGTCCACGCCGAAGCCGAGGGTGCCCGCGGTAAATCCGGACTGATAGTCCAGCAGAAATCCCTGGGCCCACTCGGTGCGTTCGCTCTTTGCCGTTCTGGCGGCCCGCGCACTCAAGCCGTGCTCGTCGCGAAAGTTCTCGTTGAAATACACATTGCGCAGTTGCAGCTTGAGCTTGCTGTCATCAATAAAACCTTCGGCGTTGGCCGCCGCGACGGGTACCAGGCCTAACGCGCAAAACAAAGCTCGACGGGTATACATAGGGTTCATGGCAAATGACTCGTTGTTGTTATTTGGGGTACAGGTCGGCACGCGCCTCGTGAGTGAGGCGCGCTGGAAGGCAGCAGGGGTTATGGGCGGATCAGGTGAACAGGCTGATGGCCCCGGTCAACAAGGCCAGGGCGGTGACGACCAGGGAGGTCAGCACGGCCCATTTGACGGTGGCCTTCTGGAAGTCGCCGATATCGCGATCGACCATGCCCACCAGCAGCAGGGTCGAGGCCACCAGCGGACTCATGAGGTGAACGGGCTGGCCCAGGATCGAGGCGCGGGCGATTTCGACCGGGTCGATGCCATACGCGGCGGCGGCATTGGCCAGGATCGGCACCACGCCAAAATAGTAGGCGTCATTGGACAGTACAAAGGTCAGCGGCATGCTGGTGATCGCAACCACCAACGGAAACAGGTGGCCCCAGGATGGCGGGATCCAGTCGACAAGGGTCTGTGCCAGGGCATCCACCATCTTTGTACCGGAAAAGATCCCGGCAAAGATCCCGGCGGCAAATACCAGCAACACCACGGTCATGGCATTGCCCGAGTGCGCCAGGATGCGTTCTTTCTGAATGTCCAATTGCGGGTAGTTGATCATCAGCGCGAGCACGAAGCCGATCAGGAACAGGATCGCAGAATGCATCAGTCCCATCACCAGCGCCGCCATCACCGCGATCACCAGCACCAGATTGACATAGGCCAGCTTCGGACGTTTGTGGGGCGTGTCCTCGAGAATCGCATCGATGTAGCAATCGCCGCCGCCGCTTTGCAGCTGCACGTTGCCGATACGCTTGCGCTCTGCGCGACCCAGTATAAAGGCCGTGAAGATCACCCACAGGGCACCGCCGATCATGGTCGGCAGCAACGGCACGAAGTACTCGCCGGCATCCAGGCCCAACGCGGCAATAGCCCGTGTCGCAGGGCCGCCCCAGGGCGTCATGCCACTCATGATGCTCAGCGACAGCATGGAGATGGTTGCCAGGATCATCGGGTTCATGCCGATGCGTTTATACAGCGGCAGCATTGCGGCGCAGGTGATCATGTAAGTCGTTGTGCCGTCGCCGTCGAGCGCTACCAGCAACGACAGCAGGGCCGTACCTACGGCGATCTTCATCGGGTCGCCATTGACCCTCTTCAGGATTTTGCGGATCAGCGGGTCGAACAGGCCTGCGTCGATCATCAGGCCGAAGAACAGGATCGCAAACAGCAGCAACGCGGCAGACGGGGCGACCATTTTCAGGCCGTCGAGCATCATCTTGCCAGTGGTGCCTCCAAAGCCGCCGATCACCGCGAAGACGATGGGAACCACGGTGAGCGCGACGATGGGCGACAAGCGCTTCGTCATGATGAGATAGGTGAATACGACCACCATGGCCAAGCCAAGGAAAGCGAGCATAGGACGATTCTCTTGTTGTTATCGTAAAAATGGCTGACGCCGAGGCGCACGAGCCCTGACCCGCCGGGCGGCACAACGCGCCTGGCGGGGAGGGGGGTTCAGTCAAGTCAGGGGGGAAGCGTTATCCGGTTGTCTCTAGACGCGTTTGGCGTCCTTCAGGTCGTCCCAGGCTTTTCCCGGTGCGGCAGAAGATTTTGCGTCGAGCATCCGGTTCAGCGTGTCGCGGTGGCAGGCATTTTCAGACATCGAAATCACCACCGTCGCTACGGCGTTACTGGCCAGGCTGGTCAGGGCGCGAGCTTCAGACATGAAGCGGTCAACGCCGATCAGCAATGCCAGGCCGGCCAATGGGATGTCGTGAATGACCGTCAGGGTCGAGGCCAGTGCCACGAACCCGCTGCCGGTAACCCCGGCGGCGCCTTTGGAGGACAGCAGCATGATCGCCAGCATGGTGATGATCTGCGTCAGGCTCAGATCAATGTTGCAGGCCTGGGCAATGAAAATCGCCGCCAACGACAGGTAGATGGCCGTGCCGTCCAGGTTGAACGAGTAGCCGGTGGGCAGTACCAGGCCGACGACGCCTTTTTTGCAACCCAGTGCCTCGAGTTTCTCCAGCATGCGCGGCATCACCGGTTCCGTGGAGGAGGTGCCGAGTACCACCAGGAACTCTTCCCGAAAGTAGCGCAGCAGCTTCCACAGGCTGAAGCCGTTGGCGCGGCAAATGCTGCCCAGTACCACGAAGACGAAAAAGCCGCAGGCGATGTACAAGGTCATGATCAACTTCGCCAGCGAACCCAGCGAGGTGATGCCGTACTGGCCGACAGTGAACGCCAAGGCCCCGAAAGCGCCGACCGGTGCAAAACGCATCAGGTAGGAAAAGATCTTGAAGACCATTTGCGAGGCGGATTCGAGCACGTCGAGTACCGGTTTGCCACGTTCGCCCAGCGACGACAAGGCAAAGCCGGACAACACCGCGATAAACAGCACCGGCAACACTTCACCTTTACTGAAGGCGCCGACAAACGTCTCGGGAATGATGTGCATGAAAAACTCCACCACCCCAAGCTTTGCGGCCGACTCCGTGTACTGGGCCAATCCTTTGGTGCTCAGCTGGCTGGGATCGATGTTCATGCCGACGCCCGGCTGGAACACGTACACCGCGACCAGGCCAATCACCAGGCTGATCACCGTGAGGACGAAGAACAACAGCATGGTTTTGCCCAGCAGGCGCCCGAGGGAGCGCTTGTCGCTCATCCCGGCGATGCCGGTGACGATGGTGCAGAACACCACGGGCGCAATCATCATCTTGATCAGTTTGATGAACGCGTCACCCAGGGGTTTGAGTGCAATGGCCTGCTGGGCCCAGAAATGCCCGACCACGATGCCGAGCGCCACGGCGCAGAGGATCTGGAAGTAGAGCGATTTAACAACTTTCATGGCATCACCCATTTTTAGAATTGTGCGGATGCAAAAATGCCAACGACTATCGGAATTTATCCGGCAAGGCGCTGCGAGTCAGTGGCGTAGACGTAGCCGGAGAAAAGCCTGCGGGCGGTGCGTACGACTGAGGCCTGAATTGTCTCACCGTTCACGCCGGTGTAGGACAATACGACATCAATCCCGCCGCTCGGGTGTTCGATCCGCACCGCTTCAAGGCGCGGCGTACTGATCCCGCCGAGCATCTGCGCAACGATGCTGCCTTCAATCACACACGCAGTGGCCAAACCAATCGAGCCGGTAATGGCGAGCGCGCGGTGGCAGTTGTGCGGCATGAAGTAACGGACCTGGATCGTGCCGCCCGCTTTTGCGGGCGAAACCAGTACCGGCTTGGGAATCACTTTGTCGCTGACATCGCCCAGGCCCATGGCCAGGCCGGCCTGAAGCCGCAGTGTCTCGAGGCGTCGCAGGAATTCCTTATCGGCGTCCAGTTCCGCCGGGCTCTCATCGCCACGCTTGCCCAGTTGGCTGGCTTCGACAAGCACCATGGGCATCGCCATGTCGATACAGGTCACCGCAATGCCATCGATCACGTCCTGCGTGTTACCGGTGGGAAAGAGCTTGCCTGTCTTGCTGCCGGCTGCGTCGAGGAACGTCAGTTGCACCGGTGCGGCAGTACCGGGCACGCCATCAATGGCGGTATCGCCCTCGTAACTGACTTTGCCATCCGGCGTGTACACGTCGGAGTGAATAAAGGTGCCGGTGTTTAGGTTGCGAATACGCACACGGGTGCGCTCCGGGGTGCCTTTGACCAGACCCTGCTCGACGGCGAACGGGCCCACCGCACACAGCATGTTGCCGCAGTTGGGGGCGCTGTCGACCCTGCGTTGTGAAACCATCACTTGAACGAACAAGTAATCAACGTCCGCATCCGGGTGCAGCGAAGGGCTGACAATCGCAACCTTGCTGGTTTGCGGGCTGCCACCGCCGATGCCGTCGATCTCCAGTTCATGACCGGAGCCCATCAGGTTAAGCAGCAGTTCGTCGCGGGCCTCAACGGCGGCGGGCAAATCCCAGTCAAGAAAAACCGGACCTTTCGAGGTGCCGCCGCGCATCAGCACACAGGGAATTCTTTGCATGATACTGACTCTTGTTGATCAATCGGTGTAATTGATGTTCTTGGAGCAAGAGTCTCAAGCTTTAAAAAATGTTTCAAATGCAAAGATTGAAGAGATTATTGCGTTTTGCGAATGATAAATTTACGCTGAGTTTCCTTTTGACGCCTTGTGCGGGTGAGATAAGACATGGAATATGAGCTGAATGACATTCGATCCTTCGTGAAAATCGCTGAACTTGGCAGTTTTCACGAAGCAGCCGATGCCTTGCACCTGTCTCAACCGGCACTCAGTCGCCGAATTAAAAAACTGGAAGAGGGGTTGGGCACCTCGTTGCTGGATCGCACCACGCGCAAGGTCAGCCTCACGAGTGTCGGTCGTGACTTTCTTCCCAAGGCACGTCGGTTGCTGGATGACTTCGATGAGTCGATTCTCAATATCCGTGAACTGGCCGAACGCCAGATTGGCCGGGTAACCCTGGCGTGTATCCCGACTGCGGCTTTCTATTTCCTGCCGTCAGTCATTCGCCTGTATAACGAGCGCTACCCAAAAATCCGCATCCGCCTGCTGGACTTGAGTGCCAATGAGGGGCTTGAAGCGGTGCTGCGGGGAGAGGCCGACTTCGGGATCAACATGATGAGTGGGCAGCATCCGGACATTGAGTTCGTGCCCCTGGTCAGCGAGCCCTTTGTATTGGCGTGCCGGCGTGATCACGAGTTGGCTGGACGCAGTTCGGTCACCTGGTCCGAATTGAGCGATTACCGCCTGATCGGGGTAGGGCGCCTGAGCGGCAACCGCATGCTGCTCGATCACGCGTTGTCAGGCTTGAGTTGGCGGCCGCAATGGTTCTACGAGGTACAGCACCTCTCGACTTCGCTGGGCCTGGTGGAGGCCGGCCTGGGGGTTTCGGCGATGCCGAGCCTGGCCATGCCGGCTGAAGATCATCCAACCTTGGTCAGCGTCCCGTTGATCGAGCCGGTTGTGAACCGCTCCTTGGGCCTGGTTTACCGCCGGGGAGCATCGCTTTCGCCGGCGGCGGAAAAATTCGTCTCGATACTGCTTGAGCAGTGGCCTCAATGAGCCATACGGCTGGTTTTTTTCTCAAACACGCCGCGGCTCGTCCTCGACAATCTTGCGCATCAGGCTCAGGTAGCGACTCGCTGCGAGCCCCAGGGGACGGTTCTTTACCCAGATGATATCGACCCATAGCCGCATCTGACTCGGCATGTTGTCAAACACCACCTCCGTCAATGCGCCCGAACTGATCAGAGGTTGTACCAACGGCTGTGGAAGATAAGCCCAGCCCAATCCTTGCTGGACCAGATCCAGCGTTGCCAGGTAATTGTCGCTGTGCCAAATCCGCCGTGACAGCACAACACGTGGATCAGAGTCTGTAGGCCCTCCAGTAGCCACGATGATCTGCCGAACGTTGACCAGTTGCTCTTCACTCAAGGGGCTTTTCTTGCCGGCGGCCGCAGGATGATCCGGAGAGGCAACGGCTACCAGCAATTGGCTCCCCGCTTCAAGAAACGTCTCCCGCTCGTCAAGCCCTGGTCGTTCAAATCCAAGGGCCAACTGCACACGCCCTTCATGGAGCATGCGCATCGCCTCCGGATGGGACGCGGAGCGAATCTCGATTTCAAGCGTGGGAAACTCCCTGGCGATAATGGACAGCGGACGATTCCACACGCCTGTTTGCAACTCCGGCGCCATCGCAAGGACCAAGCGCTCCTCCAACCCCTGGTGAAGCTGGAGCGCATGGGCGTCCAGCAGGTTTAACTGGCTGGCGACCTGTCGAGCCTGGGGCTCAAGGGCTTTGGCGGCGGCCGTAGGAATGGCTTTGCGGGTTGATCGGTCAAAAAGCAATAAATCCAGTTCGGCTTCAAGCTGCGACACCGCCATGTTGATGGCCGAGGGGACCCGCCCCAATTTGCGTGCGGCGGCAGAAAAGGAGCCGCTGTCGACAACCGCAAGGAAAACTTTCAGTGACTCACTGGTAAACGCCATGGTGGTTGTCAGATTTTCTGATGATGATCGTCTTTGTTTATCAGGTTTATTAGCCTAATTTCCACTTCTATTCCAAATGAAGTCCGTGGGGCACACCATGTTAAACACTGATTTGAGGGGGCACGTGGCACTTGTCAGTGGTGCCGGCAGTGAAGCGGGTATTGGCATGGCGATCGCTCGCAGGCTAGGTGCGGCGGGTGCGAGATTGATCATCACCGCCAGCAGCCGCCGCGTCGAGGAACGCGTTAAAGAGCTGCTCGCAGAAGGGTTTGAAGTTGAGGGCAGGGCAGTTGACCTCACCGATGAACGTCAGGTGCGGGAATTCGGCCTCTGGACGGTGTCGGTCTGGGGGCGGGTCGATATTCTGGTGAATAATGCCGGTATGGCCATGCAAGGCAGCCCTGAGGTTTTCTCGGAGTTGGCGAGTATGGAACTGCATGAGTGGAACCTTTCACTGGCCAGAAACCTAACCACCGCTTTTCTTCTGACGCGGGCCGTCTTACCCGGTATGAGGGCGCGAAGTTACGGGCGCATTGTCAATATCAGTTCCACCACGGGCACCCGCGGGAGCAACCCGGGCGAAGCCGCTTATAGCGCTGCCAAAGCCGCGATGGTGGGCATGAACATGGGACTGGCACTTGAAGTCGCCAAGCACGGGATTACCGTCAACAGCGTGGCGCCCGGATGGATCACCACGGGCTCAACCACGCCGGTTGAAGCAGAGGCGGGGCGCTTTACCCCGATCGGGCGGGCAGGCAGTCCCCACGAAGTGGCGGCGGCGGTTGCATTTCTGGCGTCTCCAGAATCCAGTTACATCACCGGTGAAGTTATCGTGGTCGATGGCGGTAATTGCCTGGTCGAGAATAAAGCCCCTCAATCCGGTTAATGACGTTTCAATGAACATCTGCGCGATATATCAAGGCTGTATATCAGCTGGCAATGTAAATAGTTAAAGCCAACACCCACGTTATAGTTTGCGGAGCGATATTCACCCAATATTCGGGAGCTGTTGCTGCACCTGGAGAATGAGGGCGTGTGGCTTATCTATACGGCAACGAAGTTTAACTAATGTGATACTTAACAAAGGGTTCTAATCATGTCGAACAGTGGAGTTGGTGAATCAGCGATTGCTGCCTTTGCCGCAGCCGAGCGTGCCCGTTTTATAGAAAACAACCCAACGTCAATGGCGCTGGCCAAGCGTGCCAAGGCGGCGCTGTTCAACGGTGTGCCCATGCACTGGATGAGCGATTGGTCGATGCCTTCGCCGCTTTTTGTCCAGCGTGCCAAAGGTGCCCGCTTCACCGATGTCGACGGTCATGACTGCATAGACTTTTGCCTCGGCGACACCGGCACGATGTTTGGCCACTCACCTGATCCTATCGCCCGCGCCATAGCCGAGCAGGCGAACAATGGCTTGACCACGATGCTGCCCGGCGAAGACGCGGTGGTCTGCGCTGAGTTGCTGGCCCAGCGGTTTGAGCTGCCTTATTGGCAAGTTACCGCCAACGCTACCGACGCCAATCGTTATGTGCTGCGCTGGGCGCGCGCTATCACCCAGCGCAATGTTCTACTGGTGTTCGACGGCTGTTATCACGGCACCGTGGATGACGTGATGGTCCGGTACCGAGAGGGCAAGACCGTGCACCGTTCGGGCCTGGTGGGACAAGCCTACGACTTGACCCAATACAGTCGATCCATTCCCTTCAACGATGTCGCTGCACTGGAGGCTGCTTTAGCTCAGGGCGACGTGTGCGCGCTGATGTGCGAGCCGGCGATGACCAATATAGGCATGGTCCTGCCCGATCCGGGGTTCATGCAACAGTGCCGCGAGCTGACGCGAAAATACGGCAGCCTGTTGGTCATTGATGAGACCCACACTATTTCTACCGGCATCGGTGGATGCACGCGCCAATGGGGTTTGAAGCCCGACTTTTTCGTAGTGGGGAAACCCATCGCCGGTGGCGTGCCTTGCGCAGTCTTTGGCATGACCGAGCACGTTGCGTTGGCCATGCACGATGCGCAGAAGAGCATCAGCGAAGCGAGCGGCGGGCATGGCCACAGTGGCATGGGCACCACCTTGTCCGCCAACGCACTGGCGATGCGCTGCATGCGCGTCAGCCTCGAAGAGGTCATGACCGAGTCTGCGTACCAGCGCATGCTGCCCCTGGCCTCAAGACTGGCCCAGGGTTTTCGAGCGCTGTTCAAGCGGCACCAACTGAACTGGTCGGTAACCGAGTTGGGGGCTCGTTGTGAATTTCAATTCTGTGCCACACCCCCAAGAACCGGCGCGCAAGCGGAGGCGGCTTTTCATGACAGCCTTCAAATGGCGCTGCACCTCTATCTGATCAATCGCGGGATCCTGATCACGCCTTTTCACAACATGACCCTGTGCTGTCCGCAAACAAGCGAAGGGGATGTCGACAGGCTGATCGGTGAACTGGATAACGCGCTGACCACGCTGCTTGCCCTACCTGGAGCGCGGGTTATCTGTTCATAAGTTCCATTGTTCTTGAATACTGTCCAGTCGCTTGAATAAGCGCCGAGAGGTTCGATATGCAATTTGCTGATAAAAAAGAGGCCGAAGACTATCTGGCCGCCCACCCTGAAGTGCTGAGCATCGAGTTGTTCCTTATTGACGCGAATGGTGTTCCGCGAGGAAAGCTGCTGCATCGCGACGAACTGTTGGCGATCTACGCAAACGGTCGGCCGCTGCCAAGCTCCATTCTCGCCTTGACCGTGCAGGGTGAAGACGTCGAAGACACAGGCCTGGTCTGGGATGTCGCCGATGCCGATTGTTGGACATACCCCTTGGCAGGAAGCCTGACTCTGCAACCCTGGCGCACCAACCCCACCGGCCAGGTGCAGGTGAGCATGCACCCGACCCAAGGTATTCCTGCCGCACCGGCAGACCCGCGACACGTACTGGTGCATGCCATTGACCGACTCAAAGCCGATGGTTTCCATCCGGTAATGGCCGTTGAGCTGGAGTTTTACTTGCTGGACCAGCAACGCGATGCCAGCGGTCGGCCGCAGCCGGCATTGCAGGCCAACGGCGTCCGTCCCCAGGCACCGCAGGTTTATGGCCTCTACGAATTGGAGCAGCTGCAACCCTTTCTTGATGACCTCTACGCTGCGTGTGCGCTACAGGGCCTGCCGGTAAGGACGGCCATCTCCGAGTACGCTCCAGGCCAAGTCGAGTTGACCCTGGAACATCGTTTCGACGCACTCCAGGCTATTGATGAAGGCGTACGCTACAAACGCCTGGTCAAAGGTGTCGCCAACAAACATGGGCTACAAGCGTGCTTCATGGCCAAGCCGTTCAGCGACCAGGCCGGGAGTGGCATGCATTTGCACGTCAGCCTGGCCGACGAGGAGGGTAACAACCTGTATGCGAGCGAAGACCCACAGGGTACGCTCCTGTTGCGTCACTCGATTGGCGGGATGATGGCGACCTTGTTTGACTCACTGGCGATATTTTGCCCCCATGCCAATTCATATCGCCGGTTCCAGGCCGGCAGTTACGCGCCACTGGCCAAAAGTTGGGGCGTCAACAATCGTACGGTGTCGTTCCGCGTGCCCGGCGGGTCAGCAATCAGTCGGCACATCGAACACCGCATTTGCGGGGCGGACGCCAACCCGTACCTTGCCGCTGCCGCATTACTCGCGGGGATTCACTACGGCATCACCCATCAAAGCGATCCCGGCCCGGCGATCGTGGGAAATGGCTATGAGCAGGCTACCGATTTTCTACCCACCGACTGGCTGACCGCGTTGCAGGCCTTGCAGGATTCAACGTGGGCACGCGAGGCGCTGGGCGCCGAATTCCTGAAGGTGTATCTGGCGATCAAATGGCGCGAGTTCCGTCAATTCAACGCTGAAGTCGGGGAGCAGGACTGGCGCTGGTACCTCACTCACGCATGACTGATGGGCGATAACTGATGCTCACCAGCGGTTGTCAGCGTGGATTTGGGACCCGTGAGCCAAAACAAGGGTAGAGTGTTCATCACTTTCTGTTCATAGGGCCTTCGCGCAGTCGCACCGAGCGGTTCCAGCGTCCGGACAGGGCAAAAAAACGGTATCTCAATTGTTAAGTGAAGAATGAATCGTCCGCTGTTTGTTTCTCTGGATGGGCCCAAGGGCACCGGCAAAACCACGCTGTTGGAGGCCGTTACGAAAGCACTGAGGGCAGGCAACAAAAAGGTGATCCGGCTTTGCGAGAGAAAAAGCGATCCGTACCGGGAGGGAACAATGGCGCTTGTTAACCAGCTCGTCAGAAATCCCTCCCGGGAGCTGGAGCTGCGGGTGTGTGAACGCTTTGCTGACAGCCGTGCCTGGATTTCCCGGCAGGTGCTGGCTAAACAGCCACCAGGCAGCATCATCCTGATCGATCGCTGGTACCCGTCGGATGCCGCGTTTCGCCGGATAATTCCGTTTGCAGAGATCCTGCAGTTGAACATTGATCGAAACGTGCGAGTGCCAGACCTGCATGTCGGGATTGTCACCGCCCCTGAGATTTCATGGGCGAGGGCAGCGGCACGACGGCGTGGGCTGAGCAGCACGGTGATCCATAAGCTGGAAGAACATAGCGCGTGTACCCAGGCATTCGAGCGAGCGATGGCAGATCACGGTTGGGTTTTGTGCCGTAATGAAGGCACGATCGAAGACGCAACGATGCAGGTGGTGTCCGCGATCTATAGAGTCCTTGCTTGCGCGTCCCCGGCAGTCATTCTACCGGCCCCGACCTCCATCGACTCCTTGTGCTATCCAGGCTTCTAATGCCTCGGCGCTCATAGGCTTGGCTATCAAATAACCCTGTGCCTCGGAACATCCCCACTGAATTAACAGGTCCAGGATTTCCTGATTTTCTACGCCTTCTGCAACCACCCGGTAGCCGAGCCCCTTAGCCAGTCCGATCAGGGTTTTAACCAGTTGCTTGTCATTTTGATTGCTGCCCAGCCCGCTGATCAGAGATTGGTCAAGCTTGACAGTATTGGCCGGGAGCTCCTTCAAATAAGCCCAGTTGCTGTAGCCGGTGCCAAAGTCATCAACAGCAACCTCTACGCCAAACTTACGGACACGCTCCAGTTGCCGGATGACTTCTTCAGGGTTGGTCATGAGCATGCTTTCGGTAAACTCAAGTTCAAAGCCAGCTGGGTCCAGGCCGTGCTGTTGAATCTCATGGATCATCGCGTCGACGAATTCGGCGCTTTCAAGATCGCTGACGGTAATGTTCATCGCTATCCGCAGGCGCACACCTTGCGCTTTCCAAATAACCGCTTGCTGGATGATTGCGTTGAGCACCCACAATCCAACAGAAGGTATGAGTGCGGTTTTTTCAGCCAAGGGTATGAATTCAGCAGGGCTGATGGGCCCCAGTAAAGGATGTGTCCAACGTAATAGTGCTTCTACTGAATGACACCGTCCTGAGGGCAGTTTGATTTTTGGCTGGTACACCAGGCTGAACTGTTTGTCGGCGCTGACCGCCTCCGGCAACGAACTCAACAACATGAACGCGCGTTGTTGAGCCGCATCAAAATGGGGCTCATAGCGCGACCATCCCAGCCTGCGGTCACGCGCCTCATCCGCAGCGCTGACCACCAGGCGAAGCCAGTCTTGCTGGAGCCCTGAGCTATGAATAGGCAGGACGCCAATCCCGACTTGCATGAGTATGGGGATGGCGTGGCATTCGACAGGCTTTTTGAAGTCCTTGAGGATGTTTTCACAAATGTGCTCGGCCGTTTGATCCTCCTCAAGGAGGAAACCAAACCGCGTCGGGCTAATTTTATAAAGTAGACACTGTGGCGGTAATAGTTTTTGTAGGCGCGCTTTGATTGCCAGGACCAAGTCTGTGGCAAAACTGTAACCCAGCGCCTTCACGATATCGTTGAGGAACTTTGGCGAGATGATGTCAACCGCATACGCTTGGCACGCGCTGTGGGTCTTTAGCGCTTGGCGTATATCCTCCTCAAACCGGAGTCGATTAAATAACCCTGTGGGTTGGTCGACGAAGTTTCGAGAGCGCATGCTGTGGATGTGCATCATCACCAGTTCAGCAAAACCGCTGAGCATCGCGCTATCACGCTCACTCATAGCGGCACGTGAGACTGTATCAATGATGCACAGGCTTCCCAGCGTAAAACCCTCTTCGGTAATCAGTGGGGTGCCTGTGTAATAACGAATATACGGAGGCCCCGTTACCAGGGAATTGTCTTTAAAACGGGGATCAAGCGTCGCGTCCAATACCTCCAGCGGGGCGTTATCGAGCGTCGAGTAAGCGCAGAAGGACACTTCTCGTGGTGTCTGCGTCTCTTCAAGCCCTACGCGCGCCTTGAACCATTGCTGATGCTCATCGACGATCGAAATCAGCGCTATGGGTGCGTTGAAGTAAGCAGAAACCATCTCGACGATTTTATCGAAGACAGTATCGTACTCGCTGTCAGCTGGACAAAATTTCGCGACCTCTTTAAGCCGTTCAATTTCATTCGGCGGAATAGGAGCGCCTGCGCCCATGACAATCCTCGGAGTGGCTGTGTTTATGTGCACGGTATCAGACAGTGCCATCATTATGATGTTGTTTTTTCTATTCCTCTGATAGCTCAACGGTATGCAGGCAGACGACCTCTCCTGTGTTGCCGGGAGAGGCGCGTGTTTGGCCTCAGCGCACCCACCTCACAACCTGGGCTCCAGCCATGGCGATACGCGTATTACCCGGCTTTCGGTGGGTGAGGGCGCGCAGTACGTTCCCATTGTGCGCAATTCCCAACGCATCTGGCGCGAGCTTGAGCAATTGTCCGGGGAGTCGCTGTTCGAACAGTCGGGTCTATTGGTTCTGACTTCGAGTCCCGAGTTTGACCCCAACGATAAAACCGACTTCACATTGCGCACCATCGGCCTAGCACAGGCCTATGGCATCGAGCACGACGTTTTATCCGCCGACCGGATTCGCCAGCGCTTTCCACAATTTGCCAACGTACACGACACTGCCATCGGCTATTTCGAGCCAGGTGGAGGTTTTGTACGTCCTGAACGTTGCATTGATTTGCAGCTCAAATTGGCCGAGCAACACGGAGCAATCCTCTACAAAGGCGAAACCGTCACTGGGATTAGCTCGAATGAGCAGGGAGTCCATGTCACTACGAATCTGCGCACGCTCTTTGCAAACAAGCTTGTGATTAGCGCCGGCAACTGGAGCGGCGGTTTGCTGGGCGAGCCGTTTGACAGCCTGCTCAGCGTCTACCGGCAGAAGCTGTTCTGGTTCGGGCTGGAGGAGGGCGCCGAGTGGGTGGATCACTCACCGACGTTTATCCTCACTCACGGCCGTGGCGACGACAAAATCAACTACGGCTTTCCCGCATTACACGGCGAGGGCAGCCTGAAAATCGCCACCGCGCAATACCACACTACTTCGTTGCCGCAAACAATGGATCGTACGGTCTCGCCGGCGGAAGAGCGGGACATGTATGAGCACCAGGTGCGCGGCCGCATCGTCGGTGTGACCTCGAGCGTGGTCAAGTCTGCTGTCTGCGCCTACACCGTGACGCCGGATCGCCATTTCATTATCGATGAGCATCCGTCGTGGCAGCACACCTTGGTGGTGTCCGCCTGTTCCGGTCACGGCTTCAAACATTCCGCCGCGTTGGGCGAGGCGTTTGCACAGTGGTGCATACGCGGTTCGACCGACTTGGATCTCTCGTCTTTCTCCCTTAAACGCCTCGAGCGCTATCATGGACGTGAAGCCGGATTCACGGTGCCGAGTACGTAAGCGTTCCGGGAACACACTCATGAATCTTGATTCGCTGAGAAGTAAGTCAAGCATCAGCGTTCCCTCCGGCGATGAGTAATGCCGTCAGGTACGAATCCAGCACCTATGATAGCGATGGTGCACCGCAGTAGGCGACGAGAGCGGGAAGTGGCTGAGCCTGACACGCGATTTAACATAATATACATTATGCGTAATATGATGTTGCGTAATGAGGGGCAGTGCCCGTCAGATTCCAACAGGCAAAACCCCTCTCTGGCTCAAACCTGAGCGAACCCTCCATCCACGAACATTTCGCTGCCGGTCATGAAGCTGCTGTCGTCCGACGCCAGGAACAATGCCGCCGCCGCAACTTCTTCCGGTTGGCCGATACGGCCCAGTGGCAACTGCGCCGTCATATCGTCAATGATTGCATCCTTCTGGCCGGTACTTGAAAGCGCCAGGTCCAGGCCCGGTGTCGAGATCGGTCCCGGTGAAAGTACGTTGACGCGAATACCGCTGCCTTTCAAATCCAGCGCCCAGCTCCTGGCGAAATTACGCAATGCGGCTTTCGTGGCGCTGTACACGCTGAACGCCGGTGTGCCCATGGTGCCGGTAGTCGAACCGGTGAGGATGACCGAACCGCCGGCGTGCATCAGTGGCAGCGCTGTTTGCACGGTGAACAGTGTGCCTTTGACGTTGATGCCGAACGTGCGATCGAACGACTCTTCGGTGATCGACCCGAGCGGCTGGAAATCCCCCAGGCCCGCATTGGCGAACAGCACGTCTACGCGACCTTTGACGCTTTTGATGTGGGTGAAAATGCGCTCCAGGTCGTCCAGCCTCGAGATATCCCCTTGAATGGCGAGCGCTCCAGGCCCGATCAGCCCGAGCGCCTTGTCCAGTTCTTCCTGCCTGCGTCCCACAATCACAACCTGTGCACCTTCCGCTGCAAAGCGCATGGCGGTTGCCAGGCCAATACCACTGTTGCCACCGGTGATCACTGCAATTTTTCCGTCGAGCCTGCTCATGGTTAACTCCGAAGAATGTTGAGGCCCAACTCTAGATCCAGACTATTCTTTTGAATAGTATGCACCTTTTAGTAAGTACCCCTTTGGAGCACCATCACATGGCGAACAACACCTTCAATTGCGGGCTCGAGGCTGCCCTGGCGGTGATTGGCGGCAAATGGAAACCGCTGGTCCTGTATAACCTGGCGCGACATGTTCATCGGTATGGCGAGTTAAGGCGTGCGATTGGCGGCGTGACCGACAAGGTACTGATCCAGCAACTCAAGGAATTGGAGCGCGACGAAATCATCGCGCGGATCGACTTCCAGGAGATCCCGCCCAAGGTCGAGTATTCCCTGACACCCTTCGGGCAGTCCCTGGCCACTGCGCTGGGCGCGTTGTGCGTGTGGGGCACCGAACATATGGACACGGTCGAGCGCATCAGCGAACGGCGTATCAGCGCCCTCGCCCAGGCCTGAGCCCTGCCCCGATAGCCAACTCAACTAAATGACTATTTAGTTGAGTTATAGGCTTGGCGACGAATTCGCAGGGTTACGCTCAGCGAGCACTCTTCATTTCCAGAGCCTGATCGAGAGTGAGCTTGAGCTCTTCATCATTCCAGGGCTTGCTGATGTAACGGAACACATACCCATCGTTGATCGCCTGGGTGATCATGCTCATATCGGCGTAGCCGGTCAGCAGGATATTCACGCAGTGCGGATCGCGCCTATGCACCTCGCGCAGCAAGGTCGGCCCGTCCATGAACGGCATGCGCGCGTCGCAGACGATCAGGTCGACAGCGTGTTGTTCGAAAAGGCTCAGCGCCTGGGCCCCGCTCGTGGCCAGCAGCAAGTCGTAAGGCTTTGCGCGCAGCAGGCGCCGAAGGCTGTTGAGGATACTTTCCTCATCATCCACCAGCATGACGGTGTGTCGTTTTTCGCAGGAAGACAGCGTATCCATGATCAGCGTCCTTCAACGGCGCAGGTAGAGACAGCCTCGATTACCGGCTGGCGTAAGGGTAACCAGACGCGGAAGCGACTTCCCCTGCCCGGCTCACTGTCGACGGTGAGCCGTCCATGGTGCTTGACCATGATGCTGTACGACAACGACAGGCCAAGGCCCGACCCCATGCCCACCGGCTTGGTTGTGAAGAACGGTTCGAATATCCGGTTCTGGATTTCAAGGGGAATGCCGTGGCCGTTGTCGGCAATTTCGACGAAGACGCCCCCGTCCTCCCTGCCGCTGCTGAGGGTGATTTCGCCGTCGGCCCCCACGGCATGGCTGGCATTGATGAGCAGGTTCAGGAAGACCTGGTTGATCTGTGAGCCCATGCATTCGATGGGCTCGACATCGCCGTAGCGCTTGATCACCTGAGCCTTGAACTTGATCTCGTTCCAGATAACGTTGAGGGTGCTGTCGAGCCCCTTGTGCAGATCGGCCAACTGCCATTCGTAACTGTCGACGTGGGAGAACTCGCGCAGGTCCTTGACGATGCGAGTGACCCGGTCAAGGCCGTCGACCGACTCGGCCAGCAGGTCGTCGATGTCCTGGCGCATGAAGGTGTAATCCATCTTGTCCCGCATCACCGCAAGCTCGGGATGAGCGCTGGCATGCCTCTCGTCGGTCGCCTGTTCATGGGCTTCGAGCAGCGCGAAGATGTCCACCAGGTAACGACGCAGGCTGTTGACGTTGGAGCCGACAAACCCGATCGGGTTATTGATCTCGTGGGCCACGCCTGCAGCAAGTTGCCCTATCGCCGCCATTTTCTCGGACTGCAGCAACTGCGCCTGTGCGTCTTCGAGCCGCGCGATCAGCAGCGCCTGGGCACCCTTTTCTTCTTCCAGCAACTTGTTAAGTTGCGTCAACTCGAGTTGGCGGGCAGCCGTATCAGTCGTATCACTGATGGCCAGGCCCACGCCAAGATTGCTGCCATCGGCGTCTTGCACGGGGAAGAAGGTGCAGTTCTGATACATGAGCCGGACCATGCCGCTGATGGGCCGGGTACTCTCGAAATTGAACAGGTGCGGCCGCTGCTGCCATGACGTGAACGCAAAGTTTTGCAGGGTGATGACGCTGTTGATCTTCTGCCGGGTCCAGGCCTCCGGCAGCTCCGGAAAGGCTTCGAACAACGTACGGCCGACCAGTTCTTCCGCGCTGCGGCCACTGTTGATGGACATGAAATGGTTAGAGAACAGCACCTTGCAGTCCTGGTCGACCAGCAGCACGCCCATATTGATGGCCTTGAGCATCGACTCAAGGGTTTCCCGGGAAATTACCTTGCTGTCTGTCATGAAGAGGCCCCTTCAAAGCTCGTCCAGCAAACGATCGATGGCCCGAACGACAACGCCTGCCGTACGTTCAGTGATGCAGATCAACAAGTCGCAGGAGAACTGATGAGCCTGAACCTCGAAACGGATTTCCAGCACCATCGCCAGGTGTTCATTCAGGTTCAATTCATCCAGTGCATTCGCCGCATGTTCGGTGTGGACGAGAATGGACGGTGCGTCATAGCTCACCTGAGTCGCCACCTGCCGTGCCAGGCCACTGATGCAGGCGCCGGTCAGGATGTTGGTGACATCAAGCATCAATTCGTGCTGCTGCTCCAGGCCGCTGCCCTTGTAGCCCAGCAGTTCGGCCAGTTCATCGGCCCCCTTGGAGCCAAAGCACACGAACACTTCGCCACGTAACTCACCCAGAAAAGACTGGCGGGTGACGATCATGAAGCTCCGGCGCAGATGCTCCGGAATCAACAGGTGATTCTGTTCCCGGATCAGCGGGTGAATAAAGGGAACCGAAAGCGTCACCATGGTATCGGTCAGCAGCGCCAGTCGCTCGGCCGCCTGTCCCATGGCGATGTTCATCAGTTCCTGCAGGGCATCACGTTGGTCTTCGGTGAGTGCGGCCAAGGTTTCCATCAAAGCACTCCTATGACGTGCAAGGCACTGACTACAGCTTCAGCCGTAACCGGCTTGGCTACGAATGCAGCAGCGCCCAGGTCGAATACCCGTTGCCTGGCCAGGGGTTGGATGTCTGCACTGATCACCACGACGACCACATTGGCGTCTTCGCGCTTGAGTGCTTCCAGGGTCTGGAAGCCGTCCATGACGGGCATGGTGAGGTCGAGAAAAAGCAGGTCGACCAAACCGGCGTGGTAAGCCTCCATCACCTCGGCACCGTTACAGGCCTGGCGAACATCTTCGGTCAGTGATTCCGGCAGGGAACGCAAGACCATCTTGCGGGACATGGATGAATCATCGGCGATTAGAACTTTCATGGTGCACTCCACAGGTATGAAGTGTCCTGCGGCCTCGGCCGAGGCCGGAGAAATCAAGACTTCATTGAATCTTCCAATCACTCTAGCGTGACATATAGCAAAGAGCCATGAAGAAATCCGGATAGTGCTCTAATGATTTGCGCGGCCTGTAGGGATTTCCCTACAGGCTGCCAAGCGCCGGCCCGAAACTCAGTAACCACTGGCCGCCGTCATCGCCCCGCCGACAATCGCAATCCCCGAACTGCTGCCCAAACGTGTCGCGCCAGCTTCAATCATTTTCAGTGCCGTCGGATAATCGCGCACGCCCCCGGACGCCTTGACCCCAACCGCGGCGCCCACGGTTTTACGCATCAGGGCCACGTCTTCGGCGGTGGCACCGCTTCGGCTGAACCCCGTGGAGGTCTTGACGAACGCCACACCCAGGTCCCGGCAGATTTCGCAGGCCTGGACTTTCTCTTCGTCGTCCAGCAGGCAGGTTTCCAGGATGACCTTCAACGGCACGGCGCCGCAGGCCTTGTGGACCAAGGCAATGTCTTCGCGCACTGCCTCCAGCAAACCGTCCTTCAACCAGCCGATATTGAGCACCATGTCGATCTCCCCTGCCCCGGCGGCAATCGCCCGTTCGGCTTCGAAGGCCTTGGTGTCACTCAGGCCGGCGCCCAGGGGAAAGCCCACCACGGCACAAATCACCACGCTGTCGTCGGTCAGGCAGGAAGCGGCGTAAGGCACCTGCCCCGAGTTCAGGCACACCGAATAAAAACCGTGCTCCCGGGCTTCCTCGCACAAGGTGCGAATCTGCTCGCGGGAGGCGTCGGGCGCCAGCAAGGTGTGATCGATGTACTTGGCCAATGCTGCGGGTTGAAGAGTGTTCATTTAACGTGCCCTTGCCTGTATGTTGCGAATGGTCGTGTGCCGCTTGTCACAGCACTCACACTAATACGTTACAATAATAACATTAAATGTTACTTATCTAACACAAACAATCAAGCCCTGGAATACTCGTGGACAGTAGAAAAGCCGAGCGACTCAAGCTTATCCAACAAGCCTTGCAGGACCAGAACGCCATTCACCTGAGGGAAATGGCGGCGCTGCTGGAGGTTTCGGAGATGACCCTGCGCCGCGATCTCAACCACTTCAGTGATCACCTGCGCCTGCTGGGTGGCTACATCACCCGGGTCGGCAGCGAGGTCAGCGATTACCGGGTTGCCGAGCAGGACACCCGCCACGTCGAGGAAAAGCGCCGCATCGGCAAACTCGCCGCGCGCCTGATCCAGCCCGGTGACACGGTGTTTTTCGACTGCGGTACCACCTCGCCGTTCGTGATCGACTTCATCCCCGACGACCTGGAGTTCACGGCGGTGTGCAGCTCGTTGAACGTGCTGCTCAAGCTGCATAACAAGCCTAACTGCCACATCGTGTTGTGCGGCGGCACCTTCCACCGCAAGAACCAGGTGTTTGAAAACAGTGCCGAAAGCAGCATCCTCGACAGCGTGCGCCTGACCTGGGCCTTCGTGACGGCCGCCGGCGTCAGCCAGGCATTCGGCGTGACGTGCTTCAACTTCAACGAAGTCGAGGTCAAGCGAAAGGTCATGCGCCAGGCCCAGCAACGTGTGTTGCTCGCCGATTTCAGCAAGTTCGACACGGTGCGCACCGCTCACTTCGCCACCCTGGAGGACTTTCAGTACGTGGTCAGCGACAAGAAAATCCCCCGCAGCTACAAGGACGCCATCCAGGCCCACGGCGCGCAATTGCTGGTTTAACCCAGCAACCGCTGGCGTTCCTGCGCGCTCAGGTAGCCGGTGGTGACCCTGAACGAAGCGCTGGCGCCCGCCGCCAGCAGACGCACGTGGCCTTTGGCTTTCTCGGCGTTATAGCCCTCGGGTTCGCACGTCGATGGCAGCACGAACGCCGCCACTTGCTGATCCGGCGTGTGCAGGATCCAGCGTGCGGCGTGCTCGAATTGTTCGGGGCGATAGCGGGTGTAGAACGCCGCGCCATCGGGATGATCCAGCAGGAAGTGCGCCTGGCCGGTGGCGTCCGTGCCGACGCCGTCGAAGAAAAACACGATTTCAGGGTCGTACAACCCCGGCTGATCGAGACAGGCCAATTGCCCGGGTTGTTCGGCCAGTTGCGCCATGTAGGCACTCCAGTCCGGCGTCGGCTTGACGTGGCCCGGAATGCTGGTGCGCAGGCGCAGGCGCTGCATGCCCCAAGGCTCGACAAACCGCGCGCCGGCCACAAAGGCGTAGTTCATGTGGGCCATGTACATCAGTTCCATAGGCTTGCCGGCCAGGTTGGTCACGTCCATGTCGATATCGAACACCGCCGAATCGGCGCGCAGGGTCACGCTGGGGCACGCCCGGTAGCGATCGCCGAAGCCCTTGGCATATTGATAACAACCGCCCAGGCGCACAAAGCCCTCGCCGATGTCCAGCCAGGCCGAGTCCATCGGGGCGCAAGGCATTTCGCCGTGCAAGGCGTGGGTGTCATCCGGCGACGGGCAACCGTTGCGCAGCAGGCCACTGTGAAACATGAAGCAGCCGTAGGTATCGACGACCGTCGGGCTGGGCCGGGGTTGCTCGAACAGGTTGCTCATGGTCAGGTCACAGCCATCGAACATCGCCGACCAGATCATCTGCCCTTGATAAGGCAGCAGCACCAGGCGTCCACGGCTGTTCTCCAGGCTCACGGCCAGCACCCCGGATGGATAGATCCAGGCACTGACCTTGAAATCCTCGGACTGCAACAGGATTCTCTCCTGCTCGGCAAACACCGCTGGATACAGCGGGATCTGCGTATTCATGAGGCCACCGCCGCGGCGGCGCTCGACGGCAACGTGCCGGGTTGGCGCATGCACTTGACCGCGTACATCACGATCACGATAAAGCACAGCAACGGTACGCTGTAGGCCAGTTGCATATTGCCGCCGCTGGCATCGGACAACAGGCCCTGGAAGATCGGAATCACCCCGCCGCCGACGATGCTCATCACCAGCAATGAACCGCCGACGCCGGTGTCTTCACCCAGCCCATCGATGGTCAGGCCGTAAATGGTCGGCCAGCACGGGCCGAGGAAAATACTCACGCCGACCGCTGCGTACACCGCCGAAATATTCGGCACCAGAATGGTGTAGGCCAGCAGCACAATGCACAGCACACCGTAGATCGCCAGGACCTTGGCCGGATGCAGGCGGCGCATCAACAGGTTGGCGATCATCTTGCCGACAAAGTAGGCGGCAAAGGTGGTCAGCAAAAACCATGAGGCGCTGCGCTCATTCATTCCGCCCATTTGCATCGCCAGGCGAATGGTGAAACTCCACACGCCGACCTGGGCGCCCACGTAGAGAAACTGCGCCAATACGCCAAAGGTAAAGCGCGGGTTACGCCACAGTCGGCCCAGGCTGTGGCGCAGGCTGCCAGGCTTGCTGTCAGCCGGCTTATTGCCCTTGCAGGCCGGGAACCGAGTGATCGCAACCAGGATAAACATCAGCACCAGCACGGCGATCATCCACTTGTAGGGCAACAGCGTGGACTGGATCATCTGCAACTGCTGCACGGCGGCCTCGGAGGCGCTCATCCGGGTCAGTTGTTCCGTGGTCGCGTCGGTGTCCTTGAACATCACGAAACTGCCGACGTACACCCCTGCCATCGCACCGAAGGGGTGGAACGTCTGCGAGATGTTCAAGCGCCGCGTCCCGGTTTCCCTGGGCCCCATCAGGGTCGAGTAGGTGTTGCAGGCGGTTTCCAGGAACGACAGGCCGGCCGCAATCACAAACAGCGCCAGCAGGAACATGCCGTACTTGGCCGTCGACGCCGCCGGGAAAAACAGCAGGCAGCCGAACATGTACAGCAGCAACCCGATCAGGATCGTGCTCTTGTAGCTGAAGCGGCGCACCACCATTGCCGCCGGAATCGCCACGAAAAAGTAGCCCAGGTAAAACGCCGACTGCACAAAGGCGGTCTGGAAATCACTGAGCAAAAACGCTTTCTTGAAGTGTGCGATCAGCACGTCATTCATGCTTGCCGCCGCCGCCCACAGCGCAAAGATGCTGCACAGCAGGATAAAGGCGAACCAGGGCGTGCGGTTCAGGTAGAAACCATCGGGTGTCTGTTGCAGCGCAGGTTTGTTCATTATTGTTCTCCGGGCTGGTTTGGGGGTTACGGCTGTTGCTGGAAACGGGCGAACGCCTCGCTGTCGGGATATGACGTCTGGGTGCCCAGGGCCATGACCGAGCAGGCGGAATACGCCACGGCCTGTTCCATGGCCTGCCGGATACCGCCGTCGCGGCTCCAGTGCTGGATGAAGCAACCGATAAAGGCATCGCCGGCGCCCGTGGTGTCCCGTGCCACGACCTGTCGGCCCGGCACCCGGAATTCGCCCTCCTCTCCCACGTACAACGCACCGTGTTCACCGAGGGTGACGATCACGTGACGAATGCCGCTGGCCACCAGCGTGCGCGCGGCACGCTGGGCGGCGTCCGGCGAGTCCACGACCTGGCCGGTGATCAACGCCAGTTCCGATTCATTGGGGATCAGGAAATCCAGCTGCGCCAGGTGCTCCCCGCTCAGGCCGGCCAGGGCCGGTGCCGGGTTGAGCAGCACCGCGATGCCGTGCCGGTGCGCAAATTCGATGGCGTAGTAGGCCGTCTCCAGATTGATCTCCAACTGCAGCACGATCAGTGTGCACTCGCGCAGGTCGGCGGCCGCTGCGTCGATGTCCGCCGGCAACAAATGCGCATTGGCGCCTTTGACGATCAGAATGCTGTTGTGGGAGTCGGCTCGCACAAAAATCGGCGCGACACCGCTGGAAACCCCAGGCACCCGCTGCACATGACGGGTGTCGATACCAAAACGCTGGAAGTTGGCCAGGGTGTTGTCGGCAAACATGTCGTCGCCGACCTTGCTCAACATCAGCACCTGCGCCCCAAGCTTGGCGGCCGCGACCGCCTGGTTCGCCCCCTTGCCGCCACACCCGAGGGCAAAACCAGGCGCTTCCAGGGTTTCGCCCTGGGCCGGCATGCGGTCGATGTAGGTGATCAAATCCACCATATTGCTGCCGATGACTGCGATCTTGCTCATTGCTATTCCACCTTGTTGCACCACGACCAGGCAGGTCGTGGTGCTCTTGTTTTGTTATTTAAATAACATTAGGTGTGAATATTCAATCTTTTTTTGCAGTGCTCGGTCAACGAGCCCTGCGAGTGGGCCGGTGGACCGGGCAAAAAAAACCGACCCACAGGGGGCCGGTCCATAAAGCGTGTATCAGGTCTGTGCGGTGTTACAGGCTGAAGCGATCCACGGATTGCGACAACTTGCCGGCCAACCCGGCCAGCTCATCGGTGGTCGAGGCGGTTTCGCCAATGATGCGGCTGTTGTTTTCCGACATTCCCGCAATCATCTCCACCTGGTGGGAGATCTCGTTGCTGGCCAGGCTCTGTTCACCGATGGTGCGCGAGATGTCGTTCACCAACTCGGTGGTATTCAGGGTGGCCTGCAGAATATCGCGGATCGCTCGCTCCACCTCGGCAGTTACCGCCATGCCTTTGTCCACTTGGGTGACGCCCTCCTCCATGCTGGTCACCGCTTCCCGGGTGTTCTGCTGGATACGCCCGACCATGCTGGCAATTTCCTGGGTCGAGGCGCTGGTGCGGCCCGCCAGGCTGCGCACTTCATCGGCGACCACTGCAAAGCCGCGTCCCTGTTCGCCGGCGCGGGCGGCTTCAATCGCGGCGTTCAGGGCCAACAGGTTGGTTTGGTCAGCGATGCCCTTGATCACTTGGATAATGCTGAAGATTGCCTCGGACTCCTTGTCCAGCGTACGAATGACCTGGGCCGATTGCTGCGCTGAGCGGGCAATGCCATCCATGTCCTTCACCACCTGATGGATCACCCGGCCGCCGTCCTTGGCCAGGGCTTCGGCCTGGTTGGCCATATCCAGGGCACGCCCGGCATGCCGGGTGATTTCCTCGATACTGGCGGTCATTTCACTGGCCGCGGCCGCCATGGTGCTGGCGGCCGCGCTTTGCTGCTGACTGCTGCCGGCGACGTCATGGCAGCCCTGGCTCAAGCGTTCGCTCATGCCATTGACGCCGTGGGCATTGCTGCGCACCACCTCGATCATGCCGCGTAGATCTCGCTGCATGGTGGCAAGGCTGCGGATCAACGAGCTGGCTTCGTCCTTGCGCTTGGGTTCGACAATCGGCTCGCTCAGGTTACCCCGGGCGATACTGGCAGCAATGCGACTGGCGGCCTGCAGCGGCGCCATGATGCTCGACAACACCCAGCGCCCCTGGGCCAGCAGCAGCAACAGGCTGGCGAGCAATACGGCGCCCAAGGTCAAATTGGCGTGGCTGATGGTCTGCCGCGTGCTGGCGCTGGTCTCCTGGGTATTGCTTTCGATCAGCTCGCTCATCGCCGCCATTTGATCTTCCAGCTGGGAAAACGCCTTGTTGAAGGTGTCCAGTTCCCCGCGAGCGGCCTCAGGATTCTCCAGTGCCAGCGCGACGATGCGCTCGCCGGCACTGATATAGGTGTCCAGGCTGGGTCTGATTTTTTCCAGGCCGCTTTTGATCGTGGGATCCAGCGGCAACTTGAGGTTGTCCCCCAGTACCTGACGGAAATGCTCGGCGTGTTCCTTCAACGAGGTGTTGACCTCATCCTTGCTGCTGGTGCTTTTGCCCAACCCCACGAGCATCGCGGACAGCACGTCGGCACGCAGTGCGTCGTGCATCATGTCGGCTTCCATATGGTTGCGCAGGACCGTCATGCTCACCTCGCTATCCTGTACGGCCTCGCTCATCCGAACATTCCCCAGGTAGCCGGCCAGGCTCATGACCAGAGCCGTGAGCAACCCAGTGGCAATCAACAGCATCAAGCGTAATTTGATCGTCATGCTGACATCCCCATACCCAACCGTCGAAGCAACGTTCTTACCGTTATCGGCATCAATCCCTGTTAGTGAAGCCTAAGTTTGCGGATCTGCGCGGATCCCTTAAGCTGATCGACTTTTGCGCTGCCGGAAACCGCCCATGTCCCGAAGTATTGCCCACCTTGCGTTACTGCTGGGGTTGATTACCGCCGTCGGCCCGTTCGCCATCGACATCTACCTGCCTGCCCTGCCCACCCTGGGCGCCAGCCTGCACGCCTCGCCGGCGGCGGTACAGATGAGCCTCACGGTATTTTTCATGATCATTGGGGTTTGCCAGCTGTTCTACGGCCCGATCAGCGATGTGTTCGGGCGCAAGCCGCCGATTTACGCCGGGCTGCTGATCTTTGCGGTGGGCAGCGTCGGCTGCGCGCTGGCGCCCACCATTGAAGTGCTGATCGGCTTTCGTGCCGTGCAGGCGTTCGGTGCCTGTGCCGGGATGGTCATTCCCCGGGCGATCGTGCGTGACCTGTACACCGGCCATGAAGCTGCGCGGCTGATGGCCTTGCTGATGCTGGTGATGAGTGTGTCGCCGATTCTCGCGCCGCTGGCCGGCAGCCTGGTGATTTCATTGTGGAGCTGGCGCGAAGTATTCGCCGTGCTCGCGGTGGTGGCCGTGCTGTGCCTGGTGATGACAATTGTGCAGCTGCCCGAAACCCATCCCGCCGAGCGCCGACTGGGCAAGACCTTGGGCACGGCATTCAGCAGCTACGGCGCACTGCTGCGTGACCCGGTCTTCATCGGTCTGTCGGTGGTGTGCGGGTTCGGGCTGGCGACGTTCTTCGTGTTTATCGGCAGTGCGCCCTTCGTGTATATCGAATACTTCGGCCTTACGCCTACCCAGTTCAGCCTGTGTTTCGCCCTGAACGCCGCGTCGTTTTTTGCCATGAGCCAACTCACTGCACGCTTGAGCGCGCGCTTCGGCCTGGCGCCACTGATTCGCTGGTCGGTGGTCGCCGTAGCCGCCGTGATGGTGCTGCTGGCCGCGACCACGCTGTGGGTCGACAGCCTGGCCTTGATGATGGCGTCGCTGTTTATCGGCTTCGGTTTCCTCGGCCTGTTGTTGCCGGCGGCGGGCGTGTTATCCCTGGAAGATCATGGTGCTGTGGCGGGATCTGCCTCCGCCCTGTTGGGCGCGATCCAGATGATCACCGCTGCCGTGTCCATGACCCTGGTCGGAGTGTTCGCCGACCACACACCGGCGCCGATGCTCATGGGTATCGCGCTGTGTGCGCTCGCGGCGATGTTCACCACGCTGTGGACCTTGGGCCGTCTGCCGGCGCACCTGGCGAGCGCCCCGCCCCACGGCTGAGCGATACCGCTCGTCGGGCCTGGCCGGCATCCATTACAACTATCGCCGGCCATGAAACTACTAATCCCATAGCACCGTTCGAAACCTATGGAGATTGGAAATGACTGACTACCCACGCCCGCCCTTCGCCCCCCAGGCGCAAAACGTACCCGGTACCCAGCGCAAGATGGACCCGTACCCGGACTGTGGGGAACAGAGTTACAAGGGCTCCGGCCGGCTGGCCAACAAGATCGCCTTGATCACCGGCGCCGACAGCGGCATTGGCCGCGCAGTGGCGATCGCCTTCGCCCGTGAAGGCGCCGATGTGGCCATCGCGTACCTGGACGAACACGAAGACGCCAGGGAAACCGCGCGCTGGGTCGAGGAAGCCGGCCGCCAATGCCTGTTGCTGCCCGGTGACATCGCGCAAAAAGCCACCTGCCAGGCGCTGGTCGACAAGACCGTGGAACAGTTCGGGCGCATTGACGTGCTGGTCAATAACGCTGCGTTCCAGATGACCCACGAAACGCTCGAAGAGATCGAGGATGAGGAATGGGTCAAGACCTTCGATATCAACATCACCGCGATGTTTCGCCTCTGCAAGGCCGCGCTGCCGCATATGAAGGCCGGCAGTTCGATCATCAACACCAGCTCGGTCAATTCCGACATGCCCAAGCCGACCCTGCTGGCCTATGCCGCCACCAAGGGCGCAATCGCCAACTTCACCGGTGGCTTGGCGCAATTACTCGGCAGCAAGGGCATCCGCGTCAACAGCGTCGCGCCCGGCCCGATCTGGACGCCGTTGATCGTGGCGACCATGACCGATGACGACGTGCAGAGTTTCGGCAGCGAAACCCCACTGGGCCGCCCCGGCCAACCGGTGGAAGTGGCGCCGATTTATGTGCTGCTGGCATCGGACGAGGCCAGCTATATCTCGGGGTCGCGTTATGCGGTCACCGGCGGCAAACCGATTCTGTAGGTCCGCAGCTGTTCGTCTACAGATCAAACCGATCCACCGCCCGCCGCCGCTCGTTGTCGTCACGCACGTCATAGCTGGCGGTGGTCTGGATATTGGTGTGATGCGCCAGCTTCTGTGCAATCGACAGGTCATGCTCCTCGATCACCCGCGTGATAAACGAGCGGCGAAAATCGTGGGGCATGATCTTCACCCCCACCTGCTCACCCCGTTGGCGGGCGATGTAGTAAATCGCATGCTTGGTGATACGTTCCCGGGTGATATGGCTGCCCCGGCGTATGCGGTTGAACAGGAAGCTGTCGTCCTGCTCGCCTTCCTTGAGCTGTTCGCGCCTGAACGCCAACCACGCCTGCAGCTTGGCGAAAGCCCAGTCCGGCGCATACTTGACCAATTCCTTATTGCCCTTGCCGATTACCCGCAAGCTGCGTTCATCGAAGTTGATCTGCGCCAGGTCGAGGTTGACCGACTCGGACTTGCGCATGCCCGAGCCATACAGGATGCCGATGACCGCTGCATCACGCAGGCCCTGGGGGCGAGGGTCGGCGGCGCAGACCTCCATCATTTCCCGGATCAACGTGCGCCGCAGATTGCGGCCCTGGCCCAGGCGCGTGCCGGGCGTGGCCTTGACCGTGCGCATTTTCAGGAGATGTTCCTGGCTGATCAGGCTCATCCGCCAGGCTTCGTTCATCACCCCGCGCACGGCATTCACATACAAGGATGAGGTGTTCGGTGCGTAGCCGTCTTCACGCAATGCTGCGACCAGGGCGATGACATGTTCGGGTTGCAGCAGGTGCCAGTCGATGTCTTCGAGGTTGATGTCTTCGAAGCCCAGGCGGTCGGCGGCGTCCTGCAGCACGTAGCGCATGGTCAGTTGGCTGGAGGGGGCCAGGCGGGTGAGGTAGAGGGTCAACGGGTTGCGGATAGACTCGGTCAAGGTAGATCAGCCTTTGGATTAAATACCTCGAACAACTCATTGTTTAATCGAGGTATTTAGTGAATTGGCGAAGACCGAGTCTAACCCAGGAAAAGCCCTGGCACAAAATCACGGTGCCGTGTCTTCATCCTCGGTGGGCGCCTGGGGCTGGGTCTGGGCCTGGCTCCATTCGGCATCCTGCTTCTGCATCAAGGCGAACCAGTGCTGACGCATAAAGGCCAGGTAAGCTTCCGGCGCCTTGGCAAAGTCCTTCTCATCGCCATAGCAACCCGGCAACGGCAACTCCGTGCCCTGCTCCTTGTACTGGCTGACCAGCGCCTGCTGCCCGGCCACGCTGCAATCCTTGGGCAGCGGCATGCCACGCAGGGCCCCGGCCTCCTCATCCCACCAGGCTGCGCCGACCCGGTCGACCCCGCGCAGGCGGTACTTCTGCGACTTGCCGACATGCATGATCAGCTTGAATTCGTTGGGGCTGACATCGCTGGTGCAGGAGCGCGAATAGCCCACGGTGGCCTGGGTGATGCCATCGCCAGTGAGGTCGGTGACCTTGGTCGCGGCCATGTCGAAGCGCAGCGCCGCATCGAACTGGCAATGCTGCACGTCGTCGTAGAGCATCCACATGCGCTTGGGACGGTCACCGTCGATCAGGTATTGGGCCGCATAGACAAACGCCGACTGGGTACCGTCATCCTCGCGTTCGCTGACCTGCTCGGAGAGCACCAGCAGGTTCTTGCCCTGGCGGTCGTCCCAGGTGTAGGCGGCGACCTGCCTGCCGCGCACCTCAACACCCTCAGGCACTTGGGTGAGCGCGGTGAGCGCCACGCCATCATCTGCCCGTACGGCGCTGGCGCAGGCCGCCGTCATCAACAATCCGATCAAAACGGGCCGCCATTGGCCGCTTATACGCTGCACGCTATTCATCCGAGTACCCTGGCAAGAGATGGCTTACTTTACCGGCACTTGAAGCGCATTGCAGAGAAGATTCTTCAATTAAGACCAAGGGCTGGCGGATTAAAGCGCCTCACCTGCAGACAACGCCTATTCAGCCTGCGGACCTTCCCCTGCCATACCTTAGTTACCTAGCTGAACCCTAGCTGTCTACCTGTCAAATAAACGAGTTTTTCATCTGCCTTTCATATCTGTTGCACATTTTTGCGCTTAATCTTGAACGTGAAACTTCAGAGCGAATTCCACAACACCAGCTAAGCTGTTGATTACGCTTCATCTTTAGTGCCGCTTTTTAAGTGCGGGCCAGGTGTTCGTCCAATGATTACTACTGCTTTCACGCGCCAAGTTGCTCCAGTCCCGAGGTCATGAATCTTTGAAACCCTACCCTATTCATTGCGTGTCGATCGTTATCCCGGTCTACAACGAACAAGAAAGCCTGCCTGAACTGCTGCGTCGTACCACTGCCGCCTGCAAGCAACTGGCCTACGAATACGAAATCATCCTGGTGGATGACGGTAGCCGCGACAACTCCGCCCAATTGCTCGAAGACGCCGCCGCGCAAGACGGCAGCAACGTGGTGGCGGTGATCCTCAATCGCAACTACGGGCAGCACGCGGCGATCATGGCCGGTTTCGAGCAGTGCCGGGGCGACGTGGTGATTACCCTCGACGCCGACCTGCAGAACCCCCCCGAAGAAATCCCGCGCCTGGTGGAACAGGCCGCCCTGGGCTACGACGTGGTCGCCACGGTACGCAACAATCGCCAGGACTCGGCTTTTCGCCGCTGGCCTTCGCGCCTGATCAACCTCGCCGTGCAACGCTCCACCGGCGTGGCCATGAGCGACTACGGCTGCATGCTGCGCGCTTACCGGCGCACCATCGTCGACGCCATGCTCGCCTGCCGCGAGCGCAGCACCTTCATCCCGATCCTGGCCAACGGCTTTGCCCGTCACACCACCGAGATCCTGGTGCACCACGCCGAGCGTGAACACGGCGAATCCAAATACAGCGCCATGCGCCTGATCAGCCTGATGTTCGACCTGCTGACCTGCATGACCACCACGCCGCTGCGCTTGCTGTCCATCGTCGGCTTCAGCCTGGCGGCGCTGGGCGTGTTCTTCGCCTTTGCGTTGATCGTGATGCGCCTGGCCTTCGGCGCCGACTGGGCCGGTGACGGTCTGTTCGTACTGTTCGCGGTGCTGTTCGTGTTCACCGGCGGCCAGTTCATCGGCATGGGCCTGCTGGGCGAATACCTGGGGCGCATGTACAGCGACGTGCGCGCCCGCCCCCGCTTCTTTATTGAAAAAGTGCTGCGCAACCAACCGGCGGCACCGGCACCCGTGGTCGTCGTCGACGGCCTGGTGTCCTCCCATTCCACCACTACTTTTCCTTCCGATCAGGTTTCGTCATGAATTCAAAAGCCGTTGTCTTCGCTTACCACGATATTGGCTGTGCGGGCATTGAAGCCCTGCTGACTGCCGGCTACGACATTGCCGCCGTGTTTACCCATGCCGACGACCCCAAGGAAAACAATTTCTACGGCTCTGTCGCCCAACTCTGCGCGCGCAACGGCATCCCGGTACATGCGCCGGAAGACGCCAACCACCCGCTGTGGATCGAGCGTATTGCCAAGCTGAACCCGGAATACATCTTCTCCTTTTACTACCGCAACCTGCTGAGCGAGCCGCTGCTGGCCACCGCCAGCAAAGGTGCGTTCAACCTGCACGGCTCGCTGCTGCCTAAATACCGTGGCCGCGCACCGGCCAACTGGGTGCTGGTCAACGGCGAAACCGAAACCGGCGTGACCCTGCACCGCATGGTCAAGCGCGCCGATGCCGGGGCGATCCTGGCCCAGCAAAAAGTCGGGATCGAGCGCACCGACACCGGCCTGACCCTGCACGCCAAGCTGCGTGATGCGGCCACCAGCCTGCTGCGCGACGCCCTGCCGCAACTGGCTGCGGGCAAGCTGACCGAAACGGCCCAGGACGAAAGCCAGGCCACCTACTTTGGTCGCCGTACGGCCGCCGACGGCAAGCTGGAGTGGAAAAAACCCGCTGAAGAACTGTTCAACCTGGTGCGCGCGGTGACTCAACCGTACCCAGGCGCGTTCTGCGCCGTCGGCGAGCACAAGCTCATCGTCTGGCAAGCCGAAGTGGTCAAGGGCAATGAAGGCCTGGCGCCGGGCCGTGTGATCAGCGTCAACCCGCTGCGCATCGCCTGCGGCGAAGACTCCCTGGTGGTCAAGTTCGGCCAGCGCAATGACAACGGCCTGTACCTGGCGGGTCCGTCGCTGGCCAACGAACTGGGCCTGGTCGACGGCTCCGTGCTGCGCGGTGCCGAGTCCGGCCGCAAGCCGCGCCGGACCCGCGTGCTGATCCTCGGTGTGAACGGCTTTATCGGTAACCACCTGTCCGAGCGCCTGCTGCGTGACGACCGTTATGAAGTCTACGGCCTGGACATTGGCTCCGACGCCATCGAGCGCCTGCGCAGCCACCCGAACTTCCATTACGTCGAAGGCGACATCAGCATCCACACCGAGTGGATCGAGTACCACATCAAGAAGTGCGACGTGGTCCTGCCACTGGTGGCCATCGCCACACCGATCGAATACACCCGCAACCCGCTGCGCGTGTTCGAGCTGGACTTCGAAGAAAACCTCAAGCTGGTGCGCTACTGCGTCAAGTACAACAAGCGCGTGATTTTCCCGTCGACCTCCGAAGTCTATGGCATGTGCCAGGACCAGTATTTCGACGAAGACACCTCCAACCTGGTGGTCGGCCCGGTCAACAAGCAGCGCTGGATCTACTCGGTCTCCAAGCAACTGCTGGACCGCGTGATCTGGGCCTACGGCGCCAAGGGCCTGAACTTCACCCTGTTCCGTCCGTTCAACTGGATGGGCCCGCGCCTGGACCGCCTGGATTCGGCGCGTATCGGCAGCTCCCGGGCGATCACCCAGCTGATCCTGAACCTGGTGGAAGGTACGCCGATCCGCCTGTTCGACGGCGGCGAGCAGAAGCGTTGCTTCACTGACATCGCCGACGGTATCGAAGCCCTGGCGCGCATCATCGATAACGACAACGATGCCTGCAACGGCCAGATCATCAACATCGGCAACCCGGAAAACGAAGCCAGCATCCGCCAGTTGGGCGAAGAGCTGCTGCGTCAGTTTGAGGCGCACCCGCTGCGCGGCAACTTCCCACCGTTCGCCGGTTTCCGCGACGTCGAAAGCAAGGCGTTCTACGGCACCGGTTACCAGGACGTGGCGCACCGCAAGCCAAGCATCGAAAACGCCAAGCGCCTGCTGAACTGGGAGCCGACCGTGGAGATGAGCGAAACCATCGGCAATACGCTGGACTTCTTCCTGCGTGAAGCCATGCTCGAAATCGCGGACAAAAAGTAATGAAGGCAGGCTTGCGCATCGACGTCGATACCTACCGCGGCACCCGTGAAGGCGTGCCACGGTTGCTCGAATCCCTGGATGAGGCCGGGGTCAAGGCGACGTTCTTCTTCAGTGTCGGGCCGGACAACATGGGGCGCCACTTGTGGCGCCTGATCCGCCCGCAGTTCCTGTGGAAGATGCTGCGTTCCAACGCGGCCGGCCTGTACGGCTGGGACATCCTGCTGGCCGGCACCGCCTGGCCAGGCAAGCCGATCGGCCGTGACCTGGGGCACTTGATGCGCCAGGCCAAGGCGGCGGGGCATGAAGTCGGCCTGCACGCCTGGGATCACCACGGCTGGCAGGCCAACACCGGGCGTTGGAGCGATGCACAGCTGGTGGAGCAGATTCGACGCGGCGTGGAGACCTTGAGCGACATCCTCGGCGAGCGCATCGACTGTTCGGCGGCTGCTGGTTGGCGTGCCGATGAGCGGGTGGTGCAGGCCAAGCAAGGTTTCAACTTCCGCTACAACAGCGATTGCCGGGGTACCAGCCTGTTTCGGCCGACATTGGCCGATGGCAGCGCGGGTACGCCACAAATTCCGGTGGACCTGCCGACCTTCGACGAAGTCGTCGGGCCGGTGGTGGCCGCCAAAGACTTCAACGGCTTCATTCTTGACCGGTTTGCCGAGTCGAAGCTCAACGTCTACACGATCCACGCAGAAGTAGAAGGGATTCTGATGGCCAATGATTTTCGCCAGTTGCTCGCCCAGGCAGGGCAGCGCGGCATCGACTTCAACCCCCTGGGCGACTTGTTGCCTGCGGACCTGACCACCCTGCCCCGGCAACACCTGGTGCGCGGCGCCTTGAGCGGCCGTGAGGGGTGGCTCGGAGTGCAGCAGGCATGATCCGGCGTTGGGCCTTGCCCCTGCTCCTGTTGGCGTTCGGTGTGTTTTACCTGTTGCCGCTGGCCACCCACGGCCTGTGGATTCCGGATGAAACCCGCTATGCACAGATCAGCCAGGAAATGCTGCTGACCGGCAAGTGGGCCTCGCCGCACTTCATGGGGATCCGCTACTTCGAAAAACCGGCTGCCGGTTACTGGATGATCGCGCTGGGCCAGGCGATCTTCGGGCAGAACCTGTTTGGCGTGCGCTTCGCCTCGGCGCTGAGCACCGGCTTGAGCATCCTGCTGGTGTACCTGGTGTCGCGCCGCTTGTGGAATGACCCGCAAAAAAGCCTGGTCAGCAGTGTGCTGTACATGAGTTTTGTCAGCGTGGCGGCACTGGGCGGCTATGCCAACCTCGATCCGCAGTTCACGTTCTGGGTCAACCTGACCGGCGTCGCCCTGTGGTTCTGCTTCGACAGCACCACCCGCAACGGCCGCCTGGGGGCCTGGGCGCTGCTCGGTTTTGCCTGTGGCATGGGCTTTATGACCAAGGGCTTCCTCGCGTGGCTGTTGCCGGTGTTGATCGCCCTGCCCTACGCGATCTGGCAGAAACGCTTTCGCGAGTTGCTCGGCTACGGCCTGGTCGCCGTGGTCGTGGCCATTGCGGTGAGCCTGCCGTGGGCCCTGGCCGTGCACCTGCAGGAGCCGGACTACTGGAACTTCTTCTTTTGGCACGAGCACATCCAGCGCTTTGCCGGCGACGATGCCCAGCATGCCGAACCGTTCTGGTATTACCTGCCGCTGCTGATTGCCTTCTGCCTGCCGTGGGTGGCGCTGTTGCCGTCCACCCTGAAACAGGCGTGGCAGGAAAAACGCGCGGCGAAAACCGCCTTCCTGTTGTTGTGGCTGCTGATGCCCCTGGCGTTTTTCAGCCTGGCCAAGGGCAAGTTGCCCTCCTACATCATGCCGTGCCTGCTGCCGCTGGCGTTGCTGATGGGCCACACCCTGGCCGACAAACTGGCCCAGGCCCGTGGGCGCGTGTTGCGCATCAACGGCTGGCTGAACCTGGTGATTGGCGTTGTGGCGTTACTGGCCCTGACCTGGTTCCAACTGAAAAAACCGGTGTACGAGCACGGCAGTGAAACCCTCAGCCTGGTGCTGGTGTTTGTCTTCCTGTTCGGCTGGATCGTTGCCAACCTGTTGCAGGCCTCGCGCCCGCTGCGCTTGTGGGCGGCGCCGGTGATCGGCAGCTGGTTGCTGGTGGCGCTGGTCCCGGCCGCATTGCCCCATTCGGTGGTTTATAACAAGACCCCGGACCAGTTCATCATCGATCACCTCCAGGAGTTGAGCCAGACCAGCGCGTTGCTGAGCAACGACCTCGGCGCGGCCTCCGCCCTGGCATGGCGCGTCAAGCGCCCGGACGTGACCCTCTATAACACCGTCGGCGAAGTGAAATATGGCTTGGCCTTCGACGATGCAGCCCATCACAAGGTCGACACCACGCAGGTCCAGCAATGGATGAGCGACGCGCGCAAACACGGCGCGGTCGGTGTGGTCATGCGCGTCAAGGGCGACGACGAACTCGCCGAAGTGGACTTGCTGCCCAAGGACGGCAAGCGCTACGAGCAAGGCAATATCGTGATCCTGGTGTTCCCGCAGGTTGCGCCATGATCACACTGCTCCTGTTATTGGCGGCCTGCCTGCTCACATGCATGGGCCAGGTCTCGCAGAAATTCGCCGTGGAAGGCTGGCGCGACCAGCCCGACGGTTGGGCGCTGAAACTGCGCTCGCCATGGTTGTGGTCGGCCCTGCTGTGCCTGGGTTTTGGTTTGCTGGTGTGGTTGCTGGTGTTGCAGCGCCTGGAAGTCGGCATCGCCTACCCGATGCTCAGCCTCAATTTTGTCCTGGTCACCCTGGTGGCGCGCGGAGTGTTCAAGGAACCCATCGACACACGGCATTGGCTGGGCGTGGTGCTGGTGATTGCCGGTGTGGTGCTGCTGGGGCGCCAGGTATGAGCCGCGTGCTTGGGTTTGCCCTGGCCCTGGGCAGCGTTGGCCTGGTCAGCGCCGCCCAGTTGGGCATGCGCTGGAGCATGACGCGCCTGCCCTTGCCTACCGAATGGCTGACGGCGTTCCACAGCAATGCCATCGACTTCGCGGCGCTCGGCGTGGTGAGCCTGGCGATCCTGGCCTACGCGCTGTCGATGCTCTGCTGGCTCGGCGCCCTCAAGCACCTGCCCCTGGGCCGCGCCTATTCGCTGCTGAGCATCAGCTATGCGCTGGTGTACCTGCTGGCCGCCAGCCTGCCGGTGTTCAACGAACATTTTTCCCTCTCGAAAACCCTGGGGGTGGCGCTTGTCATCCTTGGTGTGCTGGTTATTAACTCTCGCCGTGCTAGCGCTGCAAGCGCCAGGAATGCCCCATGAAAATCAGTGTATTTGGTAGTGGTTACGTCGGTCTGGTACAGGCCACCGTATTAGCCGAAGTCGGTCACGATGTCATCTGCATGGACGTCGATCAGAACAAGGTCAAGCTCCTGCAGCAAGGCCATGTGAGCATCTTCGAGCCGGGGCTGGCGGCCATGGTCAAGGAAAACCTGGAGAGCGGGCGACTGCACTTCACCTTTGACGAAAAGCTTGCCGTCGAACACGGCGAAGTGCTGTTTATCGCGGTGGGTACGCCGTCGGATGAAGACGGCTCGGCCGACCTCAAGTACGTGCTGTCGGTGGGTGACGCAGTAGCCCGCCACCGTATCGAACCGGTGATCCTGGTGGAGAAATCCACCGTCCCGGTTGGCACCGGCGACACCCTGCGCGCCCATATCGAAAAAGCCCTGCACCTGGCCGGCCGGCACCTGGAGTTCGATATCGTCTCCAACCCGGAATTCCTCAAGGAGGGCTCGGCCGTTTCCGACTGCCGCCGCCCGGACCGCATCATCATCGGCTGCGAGCGCGAAGAAGTGCGCGACGTGATGCGCGACCTGTACGCGCCGTTCAACCGCAACCACGACCGCATCATCTTCATGGACCTGCGCAGCGCCGAACTGACCAAATACGCCGCCAACTGCATGCTGGCGACCAAGATCAGCTTTATCAACCAGATCGCCGAGCTGGCCGAACACCTGGGTGCCGACATCGAAGCCGTGCGCCTGGGCATCGGCGCCGACTCGCGCATCGGCTATCACTTTATCTACCCCGGCTGCGGCTACGGCGGCTCGTGCTTCCCCAAGGACATGCGTGCCTTGATCCACAGCGCCAAGCAGGCCAACTGCTCCAGCGACCTGCTGGAAGCCGTGGAAGCCATCAATCAGCGCCAGAAGAGCAAGCTGTTCGAGCGTATCAATGCGTTCTTCCAGGGCAACCTGCGCGGCAAGACCTTTGCCCTGTGGGGCCTGGCGTTCAAGCCCAACACCGACGACATGCGCGACGCACCCAGCCGCGTGCTGATGGAAGCGTTGTGGGCCGCCGGCGCCACTGTACGGGCGTTCGACCCGGAAGCCATGCAGGAAACCCAGCGTATCTACGCTGACGAGGAGCGACTGATGCTGATGGGCACGCCGGAATCCACCTTGCTCGGCGCCGATGCGCTGATCGTCTGCACCGAATGGCAGCAGTTCAAGGCGCCCGACTTCGAGCTGATCCACCAGCGCCTGAAAACCCCGGTGATCTTCGATGGCCGCAACCTGTATGACGGTGAGCGCCTGGCGCGCAAGGGCTTCCAGTATTACCCGATCGGTCGTGGCGATTCCTGCCAGTTGCCGATCCCCCAGCAACAGTGGGTGCCGCAGGTCGTGGAAGCCTGATTCGTGAACAAAGCTCAACCGCCCCTGCTCAGCCCGACGATCCGCCGCCAATCCCTCGTCTTGGGATTGCTGGCGCTGCTGTTGTTCATCGCCGGCAGCTGGCACCAGGCGATTATCGGTTTCGACTCACGCTTCGTGGTGTTTGCCCAGGAGATGCTGCGCCATGGGCCGGGTTTTTTCCCCACCACCTACGGGCAGCCGTATGCCGATTACCTGGCCACCTCGACGCTGATGACCTGGCTGTTGTCCCTGCCCCTGGGCGAGGTCACCAGCCTCACGGCCTGGCTGCCCACGTCGATTGCCTCGGCAGTGATCGTCATCCTGGTGTATCGCCTGACGGCGCCCTACTCCCAGCGTTGGGGGCTGCTGAGCATCGCGCTGTTGTTGCTGAGCAGTACCTTCATCAGTGAAACCCGTGCGGTGTCCCTTGACCAGATGCTCGCCGCCATCGCCCTGGCGGTGTTCTACCTCGGTTATGCCCATGACCATTTCGGTGCGGGCAGACGCCTGTACTGGCTGTACCTGCTGCTGATCCTCGGCTTTGCGATTCGCGGGCCGATCGGGCTGGTCATTCCCACGGGCGTGCTGTGCAGCTACTACCTGATCAACCGGCAATGGCGCCAACTGTTCAGCTTTGGCCTGCTGGCCCTGGCGCTGCTGGCGGCCTGTGTCGGCCTGCTGTTGCTGATGGCCAAGCTCAGTGGCGGCGAAAGCTTCATGCAGGATGTGATCCGCATGCAGTTCCTGGGGCGAATGGACGGCAGTGAAGGCTCCAGCGGCGCGTTGTATTACTTCACCAGCTCGCTGGGCAACTACGCCCTCGCCTATCCCGTGGCGCTGCTGGTGCTGCTGGCGGTTGCGGTCGGTGGGCGCCGCGTGCCGACACCGGCGTTGCAACTGGTGCTGTACTGCGCCGCGGCAGGCTTGCTGGTGATGCTGGGCCTGTCGATTCCCCAGGCAAAGAAGGCCCGCTATGTGCTGCCGATGTTGCCCATGGCGGCGATCATTGCGGCGTACCCGTTCCAGGCCGCTGAGGGGCGGTTGTTTGCAGGGTTGCGTGGGCTGATGTTGGGTCTATGGACGCTGCTGCCAGGCCTGCTGATCGTCGGGCTGGTATTCGCGCGGCCACGCTATCCGCAAGAGTTGAGCCAGCTGGGACCGGTGTTCGCCGTTCTCGGCGTGTTGCAAGCCTTGGCATTGCTGGCGTTGTTCAGGGCTCGCCTGCGGCCGCTGGGTCCGGCGCTTGCCGCCGTGCTTGCGGTGTGGGCAACCTATATTGCCGTGGTCGAACCGCTTGAACGCAGCGTCTACGACACCCGCACCTTTACCCTGCAAGTGCATGAGCAGGTCAAGCAACAGCGCGCCCCCGTGGTATTGCACGGCCTGGGCAAAGACGCCAAGGCGATCAAATACATGGTCAACCTCGACTGCGACCAGGTGCCGTTGTTTACCCAACAAGCCTCTGACCTGGCACCGCTGCAAGGGCCGGCGTGGCTGGTGATGAGCCAGGCGGATTTCGAAGGGCTCGAAGACCCGCGCTTTGCCTCTATCACGCCTACGTTGAGCGGTGAGTTCGACCGAAACCCCTATGTGCTGCTGCACCTGGCTAAACCTGCCCAACCTTGAGTTGCGTCTGAACCCCAACTGTAAACTCGATGGCCACATGCGGTAGCTATCTACCGCTCCGCCACGCCTTGATAACCTCATTATTTTTGTATTTAACCCTCATTAATATGCATTGGCGCTGCCCTGCCGGGCGCGGCACACTGCGCGGGTTCCTCCCCCAAATGCAGGAACTTTCAAAGGGCTTTTCCGGGCAACCAGACAAGCCTTTTTTTTGCCCGCCGTTTATGGATTTCCTTTCAATGCGCTCTCGCTGGTTTCCCGCTGCTATCAACACCCGCCCCACCGAATGGAGCCGTGCCGCGATTGGCATGGGCTTGGGCACATTTTTCAGTGTGTGGCTCTGTGCCCAGTTTTTTGGCATGGAGGTGGCCCTGCACCTGCTGGGCCCGCTGGGGGCATCGGCGGTGTTGTTGTTTGCGGTTTCGTCCGGTGCGCTGGCACAACCCTGGTCGATCATCGGCAGCTACCTGTGCGCCGGTGTCGTGGCATTGCTGGTGGCCCGCGTCCTTGGGCGCACCCTGGGCGGTGCCTGCCTGGCGGCCGGCATGGCCGTGGTGCTGATGTGCTGGCTGCGGTGCCTGCACCCGCCCGCCGGTGGCCTGGCCATGAGCCTGGTCCTGGCCGACCCTGCCTCCGCCGCCCTGGGCTGGTACGAATTGGGGGCCGTATTACTCGGCGCCGGTGCCTTGCTGGCCTGCGCATTGGCCTACAATAATGCGACGCGAACGCGCTACCCCAAGGGTGCTGTCGAGACGTCGACGACTGTCCTGCCTGACCCCAGGGCCGCCCGAGACCCCGCTATCACGGCCGCCGACTTGAAGCTGGCGCTGGCAGACATGGAGCAATTCTACGACGTGGCCCCGACGGAGCTGGAGCAATTGATCCATGCTGCAGAAACCCACGCTCGGCGCCGCAGCATCGGTGAAGTACTGGCAACCCGCGTGACCTGAACCCACGCCCGCCACCCTGCATAAATGCAAAAACGACCTGCATGATTCCGGGTTGTACTGTGCAAATTTGCACTGGTACGATCACGGGAGTGTTTGCGCACGACCATCTTGATAAAGAACAATAAAAGCAGGGAGTTACAGATGACTGCTCAGGTTTCAAGCGAAGCAAGCAGCGCCGACAGGCGTCAGGACGACGTACTGGCCGAAGTACGCAACCATATCGGTCACCTCACCCTCAATCGCCCCGCCGGCTTGAATGCCATCACCCTGGACATGGTCCGCCGCCTCGCGCAACAGCTGCACGCCTGGTCAGACGACCCGCAGGTGCATGCCGTAGTCCTGCGCGGTGCGGGCGACAAGGCATTTTGTGCCGGCGGCGATATCCGCTCCCTGTACGACAGTTTCAAACGCGGCGACACCCTGCACGAAGACTTCTTCGTCGAGGAGTACGCACTGGACCTGGCCATCCACCATTACCGTAAACCCGTACTGGCCCTGATGGATGGGTTTGTCCTGGGCGGCGGCATGGGCCTGGTGCAGGGGGCGGATTTGCGCGTCGTTACCGAACGCAGCCGCCTGGCGATGCCGGAGGTGGCGATCGGTTACTTCCCGGACGTCGGTGGCAGCTACTTCCTGCCGCGTATTCCCGGCGAGCTGGGCATTTACCTCGGCGTGACGGGCGTGCAGGTTCGCGCGGCAGACGCCCTGTATTGCGGGTTGGCCAACTGGTACCTGGACAGCGCCAAGCTGGCCAGCCTCGACCAGAAACTCGACAGCCTGCAATGGCACGAATCGCCCCTCAAAGACCTGCAAGGCGTGCTGGCCAAACTGGCGGTGCAGCGCCTGCCCGACCCGCCGTTGGCCGCGTTGCGTCCGGCTATCGACCACTTCTTCGGCCTGCCGGACATTCCGAGCATCGTCGAGCAACTCCAGGAAGTCACTGTCGCCGACAGTCATGAGTGGGCACTGAACACCGTCCACCTGATGCAGACCCGCTCGCCCCTGGCCATGGCCGTGACCCTGGAAATGCTGCGACGCGGCCGGCGCCTGCCGTTGGAACAGTGCTTTGCCCTGGAGCTGCACCTTGACCGCCAATGGTTCGAACGCGGCGACCTGATCGAAGGGGTCCGCGCGCTGATCATCGACAAGGACAAGAACCCTCGCTGGAACCCGCCGACGCTCCATGGACTGGACAAAAGCCACGTCGACAGCTTCTTTCATCACTTCGAGCAGGTTGCGAAATAAGCCATGCAAGACATTGAATATACTGAAGAACAGGTAATGATCCGTGACATGGCGCGCGACTTCGCCCGTGGTGAAATCGCCCCCCATGCCCAAGCCTGGGAAAAAGCCGGCTGGATCGACGACGCCCTGGTGGCGAAGATGGGCGAACTGGGCCTGTTGGGCATGGTAGTGCCGGAAGAATGGGGCGGTACCTATGTCGACTACGTGGCGTATGCCCTGGCCGTGGAAGAGATCTCGGCCGGCGATGGCGCCACCGGCGCACTGATGAGTATCCATAATTCAGTGGGTTGCGGGCCAATCCTCAACTACGGCACCGATGCCCAGAAACACACCTGGCTGGCCGACCTCGCCAGTGGCCAGGCGATTGGCTGCTTCTGCCTGACCGAACCCCAGGCCGGCTCCGAGGCCCACAACCTGCGCACCCGCGCCGAACTGCGCGACGGCCAGTGGGTGATCAATGGCGCCAAGCAGTTCGTCAGCAACGGCAAGCGCGCCAAGCTGGCGATTGTATTTGCCGTGACCGACCCGGACCTGGGCAAGAAAGGCATTTCCGCGTTCCTGGTCCCCACCGACACCCCGGGGTTTGTGGTCGACCGCACCGAGCACAAGATGGGTATTCGCGCCTCGGACACCTGCGCCGTCACCCTCAACCACTGCAGCGTGCCCGAGGCCAACCTGCTCGGCGAGCGCGGCAAAGGCCTGGCCATCGCCCTGTCCAACCTCGAAGGCGGTCGCATCGGCATTGCCGCCCAAGCCCTGGGCATCGCCCGTGCGGCCTTTGAGGCGGCGCTGGCCTATGCCCGCGACCGGGTGCAATTCGACAAGGCGATCATCGAACACCAAAGCGTGGCCAACCTGCTGGCGGACATGCAAACCCGCCTGAACGCTGCCCGTTTACTGATCCTGCATGCGGCGCGCCTACGCAGCGCCGGCAAGCCCTGCCTCTCGGAAGCGTCCCAGGCCAAGCTGTTTGCCTCGGAAATGGCCGAGCAGGTCTGCTCCAGCGCGATGCAGATTCATGGCGGCTATGGATATCTGGAGGATTACCCGGTGGAGCGTTACTACCGGGACGCGCGGATCACGCAGATTTACGAAGGGACCAGCGAGATACAGCGGATGGTGATTGCCCGGGAACTCAAAAACTACCAGCTGTAAGAACTGCAAGTCTTAAGCTGCAAGCTTCAAGTAAAAGCGCATTGGCGATTACTTGAAGCTTGCAGCTATACAGCTTGCAACGGCTACTTATCCTTGAACTCCGGCGCGCGCTTGGCCACAAACGCCGCCATGCCTTCCTTCTGGTCCTGCGTGGCGAACGCGGCATGGAACACCCGGCGCTCAAAGCGCACGCCTTCCGACAGGCTCACTTCAAACGCACGGTTCACGCTTTCCTTGACCATCATGCTGATCGGCACCGATTTGCCGGCAATCAGCGTGGCGACTTTCAGCGCTTCGTCGAGCAGTTCATCGGCGGGAACGATGCGCGCAACGATCCCGCAGCGCTCGGCTTCCACCGCATCGATAAACCGTCCGGTCAGGCACATTTCCATGGCCTTGGCCTTGCCCACCGCGCGGGTCAGGCGCTGGGTGCCGCCCATGCCCGGCAGCACGCCGAGGTTGATTTCCGGCTGGCCGAACTTGGCGCCGTCACCGGCCAGGATAAAATCGCACATCAGCGCCAGTTCGCAGCCGCCGCCGAGGGCGAAGCCGTTGACCGCGGCGATGATCGGCTTGCGCCGGTTGGCGACGCGATCGCTGTCGCTGAACAGGTCGTCGAGGTAGATCTGCGGGTAGGTCAGCTCGGCCATTTCCTTGATGTCGGCGCCGGCGGCGAAGGCTTTTTTCGAGCCGGTCAGCACGATGCAGCCGATTTCCGGGTTGGCTTCCAGGCCATCCAGGGCCTGGTTCAACTCACTGACCAACTGCGCATTCAGGGCATTCAGGGCTTGCGGGCGGTTGAGGGTAATCAGCCCGACGCGGCCTTGGACTTCGAGCAAAATCGTTTCGTAACTCATGTATCGGCTCCTTAGAGATTGCGTGAGATGACCATGCGTTGAATATCGCTGGTGCCTTCGTAAATCTGGCAGACCCGCACATCGCGGTAGATCCGCTCCACGGGGAAGTCGCTCAGGTAACCGTAACCGCCGAGGGTTTGCAAGGCGGCGGAGCAGACTTTCTCAGCCATTTCCGAGGCGAACAGCTTGGCCATGGAAGCTTCGACCAACGCCGGCTTGCCGCTGTCCCGCAGGGCGGCGGCGTAGTGCACCATCTGCCGCGCCACGGCGATTTGCGTGGCCATGTCCGCCAGGCGAAAGGCCACGGCCTGATGCTCAATGATCGGTTTGCCGAAGCTTTCGCGCTCGCGGGCGTAGTCGCGTGCAGCCTCAAACGCGGCGCGGGCCATGCCTACCGATTGCGAGGCGATGCCGACGCGACCGCCTTCAAGGTTGGCCAGGGCGATCCTGTAGCCCTCGCCCTCCTCCCCAAGGCGGTTGGCCACCGGCACCTTTACATCCTCGAACAGGATCTGGCAGGTATCGGAGGCATGCTGGCCGAGCTTGTCCTCGACCCGCGCCACGCTGTAGCCCGGCGAATCGGTGGGCACGATAAACGCGCTGATCCCACGCTTACCCGCTGCGGGGTCAGTCACCGCGAACACAATCACCACCCCGGCATTCTGGCCGGAGGTGATGAACTGTTTGCAGCCATTGAGCACGTAATGATCGCCTTCACGGCGTGCACGGGTTTTCAGGCCACTGGCATCCGAACCGGCTTGCGGCTCAGTCAGGGCGAAAGCACCGAGCATGGCGCCGCTGGCCAGGGGCTTGAGGAATTGTTCTTTCTGCTGATCGTTGCCGAAGCTCAGGATCGGCACGCAGCCCACCGAGTTGTGCACGCTCATGATGGTGGAGCAGGCGCCGTCACCGGCGGCGATTTCCTCCAGGGCCATGGCGTAGGCCAGGTAACCGGTGGCGCACCCGCCCCACTGTTCGGGTACCAGCATGCCGAAAAAGCCCAGTTCGGCCATCTCGCCGATGGCTTCCTTGGGAAAGCGGTGCTCACGGTCCCACTCGGCGGCAAACGGTTTGAGCCGCTCCTGGGCAAATTGCCGGGCGGCGTCGCTGATTTGCAGTTGTTCGTCATTGGGCAGCATTGGGCTCAGTCCTTAATACAGGCATTCGACGGCCATGGCCGTGGCTTCACCGCCGCCGATACAAATGGCGGCGACGCCCCGCTTGAGGCCTTTCTGGCGCAGGGCCGAGAGCAGAGTGACCAGGATCCGCGCGCCGGACGCGCCAATCGGGTGGCCCAGGGCGCAGGCACCGCCGTGGACATTGACCTTGGCGTGGGGGATTTCCAGCTTGCTCATGGTCACCAGGCTGACCACGGCAAAGGCTTCGTTGATTTCGAACAGATCGACGTTGTCGAGGCTCCAGCCGGTCTTGCTCATCAGCTTGCGAATCGCGCCCACCGGCGCCACCGGAAACAGCCCCGGTTCATCGGCAAACGCCGCATGCCCGTGGATCACCGCCAGCGGCTTGAGCCCACGCTTTTGCGCCTCGGACTCACGCATCAGCAGCAACGCTGCCGCGCCGTCGGAAATCGAGCTGGAATTGGCCGCCGTCACGGTGCCGCCTTCGCGGAACGCCGGTTTGAGGCCGGGGATTTTTTCCGGCCTGGCCTTGGGCGGTTGTTCGTCATGCAGGATGGTTTTCTGCTCTTTGCCGACGGTGACCTGTACCGGGACAATTTCGGCGGCGAAGCTGCCATGGGTGATTGCCTCCTGCGCACGGGTCAGCGACGCGATGGCAAACGCATCCTGCGCCTCACGGCTGAAGCCGTTGAGCTGCGCGCACTCCTCGGCAAAGGTGCCCATCAGGCGGCCCTTTTCATACGCATCTTCCAGGCCGTCAAGGAACATGTGATCGATGACGCGGCCATGGCCCATGCGATAGCCGCTGCGTGCGCGGTCCAGCAGGTAGGGCGCGTTGGACATGCTTTCCATGCCGCCGGCGATCACCACGTCGACGCTGCCGGCCAGCAGGGAATCATGGGCGAGGATCGCCGCTTCCATGCCCGAGCCGCACATCTTGTTGAGGGTGGTGCAACGCGTGGACTTATCCAACCCGGCGCCCAAGGCGGCTTGACGCGCAGGCGCCTGGCCCAGGCCGGCCGGCAGCACGCACCCAAACAACACTTCATCCACGGCATCGGCGGCGATGCCGGCACGCTCGACCGCCGCTCGGATGGCGGCAGAGCCCAGTTGCGGTGCGGTGAGGCCCTTGAGGTCGCCCTGGAACCCGCCCATGGGCGTGCGCACGGCGCTGACAATCACGATGGGATCATTCATGGCTCATCCTCCTTACTTGGCCGCCATGCGCAAGGCGCCGTCGAGACGGATCACCTCGCCGTTGAGCATGCTGTTTTCAATGATGTGCCGCACCAGCGCGGCGTATTCGGCAGGCTTGCCCAGGCGTGGCGGGAACGGCACGCCGGCGGCCAGGGAGTCGCGTACTTCCGGGGTCATGCCGGCCATCATCGGGGTTTCGAAAATGCCCGGGGCGATGGTCATCACGCGAATGCCGAAGCGCGCCAGCTCCCGTGCGGCGGGCAGGGTCAGGCTGGCTATCGCGCCTTTGGACGCCGCATAAGCGGCCTGCCCGATCTGCCCGTCGAACGCAGCCACCGAAGCGGTGTTGATGATCACCCCGCGCTCGCCGTCGGTGTTCGCTTCCGTTTCGGCGATCGCCGCCGCCGCCAGGCGCAGCAGGTTAAAGCTGCCGATCAGGTTGACGTTGATCACCTGGGCAAAGCTGGCCAGCCCATGGGGGCCAGTCTTGCCGAGGATCTTTTCACCGCGCACCACCCCCGCGCAGTTGACCAAGCCATGCAATCCGCCAAACGCCGCGACCGTTGCCTGCACGGCGGCTTCGGCTGCGGCCTCCTGGCTGATATCCGCCACTGCGCTGCGGGCGTTGTCGCCGAGCTGCCTGGCCTTGGCCGCCACGGCGTCGGCATTCAAATCCACCAGCATGACCTTGGCGCCGGCCGCGACCAGCATATCTGCGGTGGCCGCACCGAGGCCGGAAGCGCCGCCGCTGACCAGAAAAACCTTGTTCTCAATCTGCATTATTGTTTCCTTGAACGGTCGAGATCGTCGAAATAGTCGCTCTGCAACGCCACGGCAGCAATGGTCAAAGCCTTCAACATGGCTGACTGGTTTGGCCAATCATCGACCGCGCTGATCGTCCGGTCAGCCCAAGCGATTGGACGTGCGCAGTGCAAGCTCCTAACCTGAGGGCCTGCGCCACCGAAGAAGTCCTCCCCGCGATGATCGTACGTCCCAAACCGAACCTGCTGGGCATCCTGTTTTCCCTCAAGGGCTCGATTGCCAAGCGCATCGCCCTGCGCAGCCTGCTGGTCACGCTGCTGGCGTCGGTGATCGTGTTGGTGGAAACCCTGCACCCGGCCTATTTCTCCAAGGTCAACGCCACGCCCTTTACGTTGCTCGGGCTGTCGCTGTCGATCTTCATGAGTTTTCGCAATAACGCCTGCTATGACCGCTGGTGGGAAGGCCGCAAGCAACTGGGGCAGATGATCATTGAGGTGCGCTCGCTGATTCGCGAGACCCAGGTGCTCACTGACCCGACGGAGCGTGGGCGCCTGCTACGGGGCCTGGGCGGCTTCGCCCACGGGCTGGTCGCGCGCTTGCGCCACGAAGACGAAGCCCGGGCGATCCAGCCCTGGGCCAGTGTGGAAGCGAGTCATCCCAACCTGCCTGACCGGGTGCTGCAACAGATTGGCGCGGGATTTTCCGCCCTGGCCGAGCAAGGCGCCCTCAGCGAATGGCGTTACACCCAGTTGGAAACCCGCCTGGTCAGCCTCAGCCAGGTACAGGCCGCGTGCGAGCGCATCAAAAGCACGCCGCTGCCCTTCCCCTACACCTTGCTGCTGCACCGCACCATTTACCTGTTCTGCATCCTCTTGCCGTTCGCCATGGCCGAACCCCTCGGCTGGCTGACGCCGGTGTTTACCGCCATTGTCAGCTACACCTTCTTCGGCCTCGATGAGATCGGCGACGACCTGGAAGACCCTTTCGGCTTTGACGAAAACGACCTGCCCTGCAATGCGATCCTGCGCACCCTGGAGCGTGAGCTGCTGGCCGCCCTCGGCGAAACCGACCTGCCGCCGGCCCTGGAACCGGTGGAATACGTGCTGACCTGATGCGGGTTTGACACCTGCCGTGGTCTGGCCGAAGCTTGCGGCTTTGCTTCTTCAGCTTTTCGGACGCCTGCATGTCAAAGTCACGCCGTTACTCCATCATCGGCCTGTGCGCCCTGTTGTTGATTGTGCTGATCACCTGGTATTTCTCCCGCACCGCCCAGGTGGCCGTGCCTCCTGCCATTGCCCACGGTTACTCAAAAGCCTTGAAACAGGCGCATAACGGCGAGCCGGGCGCCGCGCGCGTGCTGTATCAGCAACTGGGCCGGCCGGACCTGTCACCCGAACGCCGCGCCGCGCTGCATGCCGAATTGCCCAACTACCCCAGCCCCCAGGCCTTGAAGCTCGCCGACAAAGACCTCACCAGCGACTCAGCGTTGGTGCGCGAAGCGGCCATCCACAGCATTGTCGGCCTGGTGCCCAGCGGCCAGCGCACCCTGCTGCTCGGCCCGGTGCTCGATGATCCCGAACAAAGCGTACGCTTTGCCGCCGCCAATGCCCTGCTCGGCCTGTCGCCCGACACCTTGGGCCTGTACTTCGGGCCATTGCAGCAGGTATTGGACGAGTTCGTGAAAAAGCTCAAGGCCCAACCGGAAACGGCCGAAGGCTGGATTCAACTGGCGCGCCTGTACATTCACAGCGCCCTGCTGCCGGAAGCGCAAAACGCCTTGGAACAGGCCATGCGCTTGCAGCCGGACAACCTGCAAGCGGTGGTCGCGCAGATCGAGTTGCTGGATAAACAGGGCAAGACCGATGAGTCCCGCCAATTGCTGGCCCGGCAATTGGCGGCGCACCCTGAGTCGGCCTACCTGCAACATGCCCTGGGTATGTGGCTGCTGCACCATGGCGAGCGCCCCTATGCGTTGCTCGGCCTGTCCAAGGCCGTGGAGCTGGAGCCGGACAATCAGGATTACCGCTATGACCTCGCTACCACCCTGCATGCCCAGCAGGAATTGGAAGCGGCCCAGCGCCAGTTGGAGGAAATCGTCCAGCGCCACCCGGCCAATCGCAGGGCGCGGGTGCTGTTGGTCAACTATTGGAAAGAAAGCGGCCAATTGCAGAATGTGCAGGTGCTGCTCGCCCAGCTCGAACAGCAAAACCCTGACGATCCGGCACTGCAGCAAGGCCTGTAGGCACAATAATCGCGCATCAGTTTGAACCGCCACAAAGCGCTACGGTCAAGAGAACATGGCGCGTCCACCTGGATGCGCATCCTCTACTCGTATGTGACCTGAGGGCACTTCTTGTCTACATCCAAAGCGTTGTTAACCGAAAAAGCAGCCATCGGCATCGAAGGTCTCGACGACATTCTTGCCGGAGGGCTATCGCGCAGCCACCTGTTCCTGCTGGAAGGTGAACCTGGCACCGGTAAAACCACGGTCGCCCTGCACTTCCTGCAGGCCGGGGCGAAAGCGGGTGAGCGAACGCTCTACATCACACTGTCCGAAACCGAGCGTGAGTTGCGCCAGGGCGCCGAGTCCCACGGTTGGGACCTGGACGACAATATTCATATCTTCGAACTGACCCCGCCGGAGAGCCTGCTGGATGCCGAGCATCAGCAGAGCCTGTTGTACTCTTCGGACCTGGAGCTGGGCGAAGCAACCCGGCAGATCTTCGAAGTGGTGGAACGGGTCAAGCCGACCCGAGTGGTCATCGACAGCCTCTCGGAAATCCGCCTGCTCGCGCAAAGCTCGCTGCGCTATCGCCGCCAGATCCTGGCGATCAAGCATTACTTCGTGCGCTACGACGCCACCGTGCTGCTGCTCGACGACCTGACTACCGAATCCCTCGACAAAACCGTGCACAGCGTGGCCCACGGGGTGATTCGCCTGGAAGAACTGACCCCCAACTACGGCGCCGAACGCCGTCGCGTGCGGGTGGTGAAATATCGCGGGCAGAAATATCGGGGTGGGTTTCACGACTTCACCATCATGCACGATGGCATCCACGTCTTTCCGCGCCTGGTCGCGGCCGAGCATCGTGGCGGTTACATACGCCAGACCTTGAGCAGTGGCATTCGCGAGCTGGATGCCCTGATGGGCGGCGGCGTAGAGACCGGCTCCAGCAGCCTGATTCTCGGCCCGGCCGGTACCGGCAAGTCGCTGATCTCGATGATTTTCGCCGCAGCGGCGGTAGGCCGTGGCGAAAAGGCCGCGCTGTTTATCTTCGATGAAGAACTGGGTTTGCTGTTCGAGCGCATGAACAATATGGGCATCGACCTCGCCGCCTTGCAGGCTACCGGCAACCTGCTGATCGAACAGGTGGACGCGGCCGAGCTGTCCCCCGGCGAGTTTTCCCACCGCGTGCGCCGTTGCGTGGACGAGCGCGGGATCAAGACGGTGGTCATCGACAGTATCAATGGCTACCAGGCGGCAATGCCGGAAGAAAACGCGCTGATCCTGCATATGCATGAACTGCTGCTGTACCTCAACCGCCGTGGCGCGGCGACGTTCATGACCGTTGCGCAACATGGACTGGTCGGCGACATGCAGGCCCCTGTCGACATCACTTACCTGGCCGACACCGTGATTCTGCTGCGTTATTTCGAGGCGTTGGGCAAGGTGCGCCGCGCCATCTCGATTATCAAGAAACGCACCGGCGCCCACGAGTCGACTATCCGTGAATACCGTATCAGCAGCCGCGGCATGACCGTCGGGGAACCGCTGGACAATTTCCAAGGGGTTTTGCGCGGTATCCCGACCTACATGGGCGCCGGTTCGCCTTTGCTCAAGGATGAGGGCGTGTGACCACCATTTCACCTGTATCCGAACGCGCAATCGTCCTGGCGCCCATGGGCCGCGATGGTTCGTTGGCGCTGATGATGCTCAAGGAAGCCGGCTACACCGGCATGGTTGCCAGCAGCCTGCCCGTATTGTGCGAGGCCGTGGAGCAAGGCGCCGGCATGCTGATCATCGCAGCCGAAGCCCTGCGCGGCGCGGACCTGGAGCCCCTGCTGGAATACCTGCACCAGCAGCCCGCCTGGTCCGACCTGCCCATCGTGCTGATGACCCATCACGGCGGTAGCGAGCAGAACGGTTCATCCCACCTCAGCGGCCTGCTGGGCAACGTGACGTTCCTGGAGCGCCCCTTCCACCCCGTGACGTTGATCAGCCTGGTGAGCGCCGCCCTGCGTGGACGGCGTCGGCAATATGAGGCACGGGACAGGTTGATCGACCTGAGCGAGAGCGAACTGCGCCTGCAGCGCACCCTTGAGACGCTGGAACAGCAAGTCGAAGAACGCACGGCGCAGTTGCGCAGCAACGAAGAAGCCTTGCGCCAATCCCAGAAGATGGAAGCCGTCGGCCAGTTGACCGGCGGTATCGCCCACGACTTCAACAATATGCTCACCGGCATTATCGGCAGCCTGGAGCTGCTGCGAAGGCGTGTGTCCCGCGGCAAGCTGGATGATCTGGACAGCCTGATCGACCTCGGCGTGACCTCCGCCAACCGCGCCGCCGGCCTCACCCACCGCCTGCTGGCGTTCTCGCGGCGCCAGTCGCTGGACTCCAAGCCGGTACAGATCAACCAACTGGTGACCTCCATGGGCGAGCTGCTGCAACGCAGCCTCAACGAAAGCATCGCCTTGGACATGCGCCTGGACACTCAGTTGTGGACGGCCGAGGCCGACCCCAATCAACTGGAAAGTGCCTTGCTCAACCTGGCGCTCAACGCCCGGGATGCCATGCCGAGTGGGGGCCGCCTGGTTGTCGAAACCTGCAACCGTCACCTCGACAGCGTCTTCACCGCCGCCTACGGCACGCTCAAGCCCGGCGACTACGTGGAACTGAGTGTCAGCGACACCGGCTGCGGCATTCCGGAAAGCCTGTTGGGCCGGGTATTCGACCCCTTCTTTACCACCAAGCCCATTGGCCAGGGCACCGGCCTGGGCTTGTCGATGATCTACGGTTTCGCGCGCCAGTCGCGGGGCCATGTAACCCTCCATAGCGAGGTAGGCAAAGGCACCACGGTGAGCCTGTTCCTGCCACGTTTTGTCGGCGAAATCACCCCCGATGTGACCGTGGACCCTGCCCTGTTGCCGATCGCCAACAGGGGGGAAACCGTGCTGATCGTCGAGGACGACCCGGCGGTGCGCGTGCTGGTCAGCCAGGTATTGAGTGAGCTGGGCTACGCCTTTGTCGAAGCGGGCGATGCCGATGGCGCACTGCCGATTATCGAATCCAGCCAGCGCATTGACCTGATGATCAGCGACGTCGGCTTGCCCGGCATGAATGGACGCCAACTGGCAGAGATAGGCCGGCAGGTTCGTCCGGACCTGAAGGTGCTGTTCATTACCGGATATGCCGAGCATGCGGCGGTGCGTGGTGGGTTCCTGGATCCGGGGATGCAGTTGATCACCAAGCCGTTTACCTTTGATTTGTTGACGGCGAAGGTGCGGGAGATGATTCGGGCGTAAATGGCCATTAGCCAAGCAGTGTCATTCAGGCTCAGGAAGAGCCTGATTCACCACTTGGCCCTTCAGGCCAACAAACGCTGTATATGCTCCTGCAAGGTATCCAGGTCAAACGGCTTGGCCAGGATCGGCGCATTGCGCGTGATCGGGCTGTTGCAGTCGAGAATTTCCTGGGGGTAGCCGCTGATAAAGATCACTTTCAATTCCGGGCGCAACTTGATGGCCGGCTCAGCGATCTGCACGCCGGAAATCCCACCGGGCAAACGGTAGTCGGTGACCATCAGGTCCAGGTGCGGCTTGGTGGCGAGGATTTCAAAGGCCTGCTCCCCGTTGATCGCCTTCAATACCCGATACCCCAGGCCGGCCAGGTACTCACCCAGCACAAACATAATGGATTCGTCGTCCTCGACGATCAGTACGACATCTTGTGCATCTTCACTCATGGGAAGCCTTTGTCCGGTCAATTGCTGCAATTACGACCATGGGGTCACGTAGAGGTTGCGTCGGGGTGACGATTGATTTCATGCCGACGGTTCAAGGGGCAGGCACACCCGGAACAAGGCGCCCTGGCCTATCTGGCTCTCGACCTCGATGGTGCCGCCATGGGCGGCCACGATCTGTTCGGAAATAAACAACCCAAGGCCCAGTCCCGCGGCAACCTGGCTGGCTGACACCCGTTCGAACTGCTGGAAAATACGCTTCTGGTTCTCTTCGCTGATGCCGATCCCGTGGTCACGCACTTCTACCCTGGCTTCGCCATGCTCGGTATACACGCGCACCTCCACCGGGCTCTTGGCCCCGTAGCGCAGGGCGTTGGTCAGCAGGTTGGTGACCACCTGTTCGATACGAAACTCATCCCAATTGCCCACCACCGGCCCCTCGGCCGCCAGGTGCATCGACGATTCGGCGGCGGCTACCTGCGGTGCGAAATTCTCCACCAGGTTGCTCACCAATTGCGCCAGGTCGAAGCGCCCCGGGCGTATCGACAACTTGCCGGTGCGGATACGCGAGACGTCGAGCATGTCTTCGATCAGGCGGATCAGGCTCTGGATCTGGCGCTCATCGCGGTCGACCATGGCGTGCATCTTGTCCAGAGTGAACGCGGCGGCGTTATCCCGGGCCAGGTGCATCTTGCGCAGCTGGGTTTCGAGGATCAGGCCGTTAAGGGGCGTACGCACCTCGTGGGCGACGATCGACATGAAGTCGTCGCGCATGCGCACTGCCTGCTCCAGCTCGGCCTGGGTGGCCTGCAGGCGCGTGAGCAACAGCTCCTGCTCGCGGCGGCTGCGTTCCAGGGCTTCGACTTGCTGCTTCATCGCCTTGCTCTGGCGGTACAGGTCGACAAACACATTGACCTTGCTCTTGACCGCGTGGATATCCAGCGGCTTGTGCAGGAAGTCCACGGCGCCACTTTCATAGCCCTTGAACGCATAGTTGAGTTCACGGCCGGCGGCGCTGACGAACACAATCGGGATGTTCTTGGTTTTCTCGGTGCCGCGCATCAGTTCGGCCAGCTCGAACCCGTTCATGCCGGGCATCTGCACATCGAGAATCGCCATGGCGAACTCGTGTTCCAGCAACAGGGACAAGGCTTCATCGGCGCTCAAAGCCTTGAAGACCTGACGGTCCTCGCGCTTGATCAACGCTTCGAGGGCCAGCAGGTTTTCCGGCAGATCATCGACGATCAGCAGTTTGGCCTGGACAGTACTTAACATGGGGAGGATTCCAGGGAAGCCAGCAATGCGGCAATGTGGCTCAGGGTCAGAATATGGTCAGGGGTGTGCAGGGCCAGGGCCGCCCGCGGCATCACGGCAATCCGTGCTTCGCTGGGGTCCTGGACCACCGTGGTACCGCCCGAGTGCTTGACATGGGCCAGCCCGTGGGCGCCGTCCTGATTGGCCCCCGTCAACAAAATCGCCAGCAGGCCCTTGCCATAGGCATCGGCGGCGGAGGCAAACAGGTAGTCGATCGCCGGCCGGGAATGGTGTACCCGCTCTTCCTGGCTGAGGGACAGGCTGCGGTCATGCTCGACCGAAAGGTGATAACCGGGCCCGGCGAAATACAACGTGCCCGCCTGGATCGCTTCCTTGTCCTGCCCTTCCCTTACCGGAATCGGCAGGCGTCGCGCAAAGACTTCCGCCAGTTGGCTGCGGCGCTCATCCGGCAGGTGCAATACGGCAATGATCGGCAGGCCGAAGGTGTCGGGCAGTTCGCTGAAAATACTCAGCAACGCCTCGACGCCGCCGGCGGAGGCGCCGACGACGATGGCTTCAATCCCGCGAATCGGGTTGGCGGCAACGTCGTTCATGATTTGCGGTAGATCCGTTCCTGCTTGACCAAGGGTTCGAATTGCTTGCTGTAGGCGGAAAAGTCCAGGGTTTCCTTACTGCCCAGGACCAGGAAGCCGCGATGGCACAGCGACTCGTGAAACAATCCAAACGCTCGATCCTGCAATTTTTTATTGAAGTAGATCAGAACGTTACGACATGAAATTAATTGAGTTTCTGAGAATACACTGTCGGTCGCCAGGCTGTGGTCGGCGAAGGTCACATTCTCACGCAACGATTTGTCGAAGATCGCGTAATCGTAAGCCGCCGTGTAGTAGTCGGCAAATGATCGCTGCCCCCCGGCCTGCTGATAATTGGCGGTGTAGGCCCGCACGTTCTCCAGGGAGAAGATGCCTTGCTTGGCTTTATCCAGGGACGCGGGGTTGATGTCGGTGGCATAGATGATCGTGCGTTCCAGCAGCCCTTCCTCACGCAGCAGGATGGCCATGGAGTACACCTCCTCGCCTGTGCTGCAGCCGGCAATCCAGACCTTGATCGACGGGTAAGTCTTGAGCAGCGGCACCACTTCCTGGCGAATGGCCAGGAAGTGCGACGGGTCGCGAAACATCTCGCTCACCGGGATCGTCAGGAACTGCAGCAACTGCATGAACGCTGCCGGGTCATGCAACACCCGCTCCTGCAGCGCAGAAATCGTAGCGCAGTCGAACTGGCGCAAGGCATGGGCCACGCGGCGTTTGACCGACGCGCCGGAGTAGTCGCGAAAGTCGTAGCTGTACTTGAGGTAAATCGCCTCGATCAACAGGCGCAGCTCAATATCGCTGCTCTTCTCCAAAAAACGTTGCTCCACTTAAATGCGTTCCATCTTCGGTAGCCACACGCGAATCAGCGAGAACAGGCGATCCAGGTCGATCGGCTTGGCCAGGTAATCGTTGGAACCCGCCGCGAGGCAGCGCTCCTGGTCGTCTTTCATGGCCTTGGCCGTCACCGCGATGATCGGCAGTTTCTTCCAGCGCGGGTCCTGGCGGATCAAGGCGGTGGCCTCGTAGCCGTCCATCTCCGGCATCATCACGTCCATCAGCACCAGGTCGATATCGTCGACTTCATTGAGTCTCTCGATGGCTTCGCGGCCGTTACGCCCGATCACCACCACGGCACCTTTATGCTCCAGGGCGCTGGTCAGGGCGAAGATGTTACGCACATCGTCGTCCACCAACAGAATCTTGCGCCCCTCGAATACCTTGTCGCGGCTGCGGGCGGTCTTGAGCATCTTCTGGCGGTCATGGGACAGCTGGGATTCGACTTTGTGCAGAAAGAGTGTGACTTCGTCGAGCAGGCGCTCTGGCGAACGGGCGCCCTTGATGATGATCGAGCGCGAATACTTGCGCAGTTCGGCCTCTTCATCGCGGGTCAGGTTGCGCCCGGTGTAGACGATCACCGGCGGGAACGAGCAGATATCTTCGGTGGCCATGCGCTTGAGCAACTCGTTGCCCAGCATGTCCGGCAGCTTGAGGTCGATGATCATGCAGTCATAGACGTTGGTGCGCAGCAGCTCCAGGGCGGCCTGGGCGTAGCCGACATCGGTGATTTCGATGTCATCGTCGCCGATCAGGCGGGCAATGCTGTCGCGCTGCAGGTCATCGTCCTCCACCAGCAGTACGCGCTTGACCTTCTGGGTCAGCTTGGCCTCAAGGCGCGCAAACACGTCCTTGAGCTCTTCGCGCGTCGTCGGTTTTACCGCATAGCCGATGGCGCCCATGTGCATGGCGGCTTCGACACGGTCTTCCACGGAAATCACGTGCACCGGGATATGGCGCGTGTTGGCGTGCTCCTTGAGGCGTTGCAGCACGGTGAGCCCGGAATGGTCCGGCAGGCGCATGTCCAGCAGGATTGCATCGGGAATGTACTCCTCGGCCAGGCTGTAGCCCTCGTCCGCGCCGTGGGCCACCAGGCACTGGTAACCCAGCTCATGGGCCAGGTCGAACAGGATGCGGGCGAAGTTCGGTTCGTCCTCCACCACCAGGATGCAGCGGGTGGTGAACGGCGCCTTGTCGCGGTCATCGGCGAAGCGCGGGATCTGCCTGGTGTCGGCCACCGGCAGCGGCGAAATTGCGATGGGCGTGGGTGCGGGCGCTGTCACCACCTGGCGCGGTTGCTCGATCGGCGCGGCATCTTCCTCGCGTTCGACATACTGCTCCGGCAGCACCAGGGTAAAGGTACTGCCTTTGCCGGGTTCGCTGGTCACGCTGATATAGCCGCCAAGCAACGCGGCCAGGTCGCGGGAAATCGACAGGCCCAGGCCCGTGCCGCCGTAACGGCGGTTGGTGGTGCCATCGGCCTGGCGGAACGCCTCGAAGATGCTTTCCTGCTGGTCCGGGGCAATCCCGATGCCCGAATCGCGCACGGTAAAGGCGATGCCTTCCCCCGGCGCGCGGGACACCGACAGGCTGACCTCGCCTTGCTCGGTGAACTTGATCGCGTTGGAGAGCAGGTTCTTGAGGATCTGCTCCAGGCGCTGGCGGTCGGTGAACAGCATGATCGGTGCATCGGCCTGCACCTGCACCTGGAAGCCCAGCTTACGGTCGGCGGCCAACGGTTCGAACATCCCGCGCAGGCCATCGACCAGGCGCGTGACGCTTGAGTTTTCCGGGCGCACTTCCAGCTTGCCGGCTTCCACCTTGGAAATATCCAGGATGTCGTTGATCAGGTTGAGCAGGTCATTGCCCGCCGAATAGATCGACTCGGCAAACTTGACCTGTTCGGCGCTGAGGTTTTCCTGGGGGTTTTCCGCCAGCAACTTGGCCAGGATCAACGAACTGTTCAGCGGCGTGCGCAGTTCGTGGGACATATTGGCGAGGAACTCGGACTTGTACTTGCTGGAGCGCTGCAATTCATCGGCGCGATCTTCCAGCTCCAGCTGGGCCTGGTTGAGTTCGACGTTCTTGCGGTCCATGGCGTCGCGCTGCTCGGCCAGGGTCTGGGTCTGTTCGGCCAGTTGCTCGTTGGTCTGCTCCAGCTCGGCCTGCTGGGTTTCCAGGTGAGCCTGGGACTCCTTGAGAATGCGCGACTGTTCTTCGAGTTCTTCGTTGGCGGTCTTGAGTTCTTCCTGCTGTACCTGCAGTTCTTCGTTGAGCTGCTGGGTTTCGGCCAGCACTTCCTGCAGGCGTTGGCGATAACGGGCGGCCTCGATGGAGGTGCCGATATTGCCGGCGATCAGCTCCAGCAGTTCGACGTCGCGCTCCTCCAGCGGGCGCAAAAAGCCCAGTTCGATCACACCGTTGACGCGGTCGTCATCGCTGGTCGGAACCACCAGCACGCTGCGGGTCGAGCCTTCGCCCAGGCCGGAGCTGACCTTGAAGTAGTCCACCGGCACGTCGTCCAGGCGAATCAGGCGATCGAGCTGGGCGGCCTGCCCAACGATGCCCTCATCGCTGTAGATCGACTGCTCCAGCTGTTCCTGCTCGCGGGAGAAGCCATAGGTGGCCACACGCTTGAGGCCGCCGTGCTCTTCGCGTACATACAGCGCCGCCACCGCTGAGCCCATGTACTGGGCAAAGAACTGCAGGATATTGCGTCCGAGCATGTTGAGGGTGAGTTGACCGAGCACTTGTTCGGCCAGTTCGGTCTGGCCGTTACGCAGCCAGGCCTGCCGCTCCAGACGCTGCGCAATCTTCTGTTGTGACGCGAGGTTTGCGCTGTAACTATCTGACAGGGAAAGTAAATTTTTTCTACCGATATACGCCAGGATCCCGCTCAGGCCGAGAACGAACAACAGATAGAGGGTGACGCTGATCACCGTGGTGCGCGTGACCTGTTCATTGCGAGTGATCCGGAACTGCTGCTCCATCGCCACCGCGTCTTCGTATTCCTTGCGGATTTCGTCGGTCAGGCGCTTGCCGCGGCCGGACTTCACGGCGTTGCGATAGTCACCACTTTGGCGCTGCAGGTCGATCATCGACTGGGCGTATTTGTTCCATTCGGCTTGCAGGGCTTCCAGGCGTTTCAGACGGTCCACCTGTTGCGGGTTGTCCGCCACCAGCTCCTGCAGGTTACGCAGGTCGGCAATGATGCGCGGCTTGGCCACTTCGTACGGGTCGAGGAAGTGCTCGTCCCCGGTGATCAGGAAACCACGCATGCCGGTTTCAAGATCGACGGTCAGCTTGGACGACTCATTGAGGTTGTTGATGACCCGGTCCGTGTGTTCCACCCACTGGATCACCGAGAGCAAATAGGTGATCAGACAGACGAAAAACACCGCGCTGAGCACGCCCACACCCAGGGGCAATGCCACGTTTCGGCTGAGCAGTGTACGAAAGCTCTTTTCATCGACGGACGACGCGGGAGTCATGGGCATGCCTTGGCCAAATAGGGAAAAACCGGGAGTTTGCCCCAAAGTGTCGGTAGAGGGCTACGTTTCTGACGCGGATTAAGGTTTAAACCCATGAACACGCCCAACTTGCCACCGCCGACGCCCGACATTTATGGAACCAATGCCGGAGGAACACCTTGGTGCGCTCCCGACACTCAACGGAGGTCTGAAGCAGGTCCAGGGAGGACCAACAACCACAGGTAATGAAGATGGCATCCTCATTGAGCTTCCAACCACGCCCTTCGGTTATAGATCACTCCATTGCATCGACGCCTGCTCAGTCGCAGGCCACCCCTGGTAACACCCTGTCCACCCACAGCGACCCCGTCGCCACATCTGCGCGACGCTCCGCGGATGAATCGCAGCCTCTTTCACCCCAAGCACGCGCACAGGCAAACGCACAGAACTGGAAAAACCTCGCGCACCAGCTCACCGAGGCGACGAAGAGCCTGGGAGAGGACGCGGCTCCAGCCGCCGTGTTGTCACATTTGAAAACCACTCAAACAGTCATTGATCCACACTCGGCCTTTCACGCGTCCGGCGCTCCGGGCAGCGACTCCACTGTCAACCTGGAAAGCTTTATCAAGCACCATGATTTACCTATCCCTGAAACCCGAGCCGACCTGCTTCACCTGGCAGATGCCGCGAACGCCCGCGCCTTGGAACCGCCGCTGGGTGATCTCGGCGGAGGCTTATCCTGGCCCCTTCCCCTGACCCAGGAACAACGCCGCAAGATACGGGTCATCGTCGAGTCCGGCATCCTGCGCCGCAATATCCAGGCAGAGCCCTCCTTAGCTCGGGCAGAGCTGGCCAAAGGGGCGCTGGGTGCGCTTATCAAGGCCAGCGCGCTGTCGGATGTCGAACTGCAAGACCCCGCGAGGGCGCTGGACACCCTGCTCAAGTCCCCCATGGCCCAGACCATAGGGCAGACAATCCAGGGCGGGCTGAATGGAATCGCCACGCCCACCAGTATCAGCGACTACCTGTTGGCCGCCCTTCACATCGGTCTCGATCGTGAGTCCGTCGTGTTGCCTGTGAGAAATTCAATCGCTGGCTTTGACTTGGGCCATCAAAACTATTGGGGCCTGCCACCGTCAGCCATCGTCCAGGGGCTCAGTGATCATCTGGTGGCTAAAGGCCGGGCTACGCCAGCCACGGCCAAGCTGGCCACTCACCTGTTGCTGTCACGTACAGCGCCCCAGTTCCTGGTCAGGGATATTCCCGGCTCGCTGGTCAACGGCAGCCAGGCCTGGGTGAGTTTCTGCCTGGCGGTGGCCAAGGTCGAGGCGAGTGCCCCGGGGACGGCATCCCGGATGAGCTACGGCCAGGTCATGAGTGCCGCACAAGCCCTGAATGATCCAGCGGAGCACATCATCACGCCCTTGTTGCTGGATTGGGGCGTGTCCAACGGACTGGTCGCAAAGAAGGACGATGCCTCCTACACCCCTCAGGAAGTGGACAGCATCCGGACCGCGTTCAATGAGCAGTTAAGCGCCAGAGTCAAGGCCTCCCAATCATTGATGGCCGAGACTCCAAGCAGAAAAGCCATCGCCCTGGAAAAGCTCAAGGAGCACTTTGGCGAGGGCATCGACTTTGAGTCAAAAAGTCTCTCAACCGTTTCCGATGACGAGGCCAGGCAACTGCCTGGCAAGCACTCGATGCTGGACATGGCCATGATGGGCATTAACGTCAACTGGAGAACCGACGACCCTGGCCTTCCTATCCACGCGATCAACCAGCAACCCAGGCTCAACGTCAATGGGACATTCCTGGGGCAATACGAATCGGCAATCGAATCACTCAAAGATGGCATTCAGACCCAGGTAAAACACATGATTTCCGAGCTGCCACTGGAAGATCGGAAAAACCTGGAGTTCGGTAAAATCGAATTATTTCAATACAACCAATACAAGATTGGCAGGGGTTTCATAAACCCGGCCGCTTTCCAATCCAAGCTCAACGAATTTCTGGTAAGAACCGAAAGGCAGGTTGACGGAAAAACCGAGGTCAATGTTTATGAGATCGATGTCCGGAACAAACGCATCGTCAAGCGACAGAGTGAGGCAGCCATTACGCGGGGTGAATGGCGCGACGCGAATATATTGACCAAAGTCGAAAAGTTCACCCCTGGGCACCAGGACCGGCTCGGGCAAGAACAGCCGCCGGAGGACCCTTCTCGTCCCCCATCGAGTTTCACCTCTGCCCGAACACACGACCTGGCAGGCGCTTTTTTTGAGCACCTTGATATCGAAAGCCAATGGCAGCAAGCCAATGGAAGCACCACACTCGATCAGCAGAAAGAAAATGATGAGCGACTGAGGCAGTTTTCTCTCAACTTGATTCCCTTGAGATCGGCCATTGTCAACTTCCGCGACGGTGACTATGAAGCCGGGCTCATGGACCTTGGCCTGGATGCGCTGGGGCTGCTGACCGCGGGCTACGGTGCGGGCGCAAAGGTCGCCAAGGTGGCTTCATCCTCGGCGTCCGCTGCCATGAAGGCACTGCAGGCGGGTCGCGTCATCGGCAGTAGCCTTATCAGCTCGCTCAACCCGTTGAACGGAGTGAGGAGCGCGGCGACGGGAGCCGCCAAGCTGGCCACGCGCGGCGCACGATTTCTCGGCGATTCCGGGCAGTTACTGATCAACAAGGTGCGTGGCGCGTCCGGAAGCTATGACCTGTTGAAGGCCGCAAACAAGGAACATGGCCCGACGCTGATAGGGTCTTATAAGGTCGGAGAGCAAAGTGTCGAAGGCTTTGCCGTGTTGAAAAACGATCAGTGGTTCAGTTATGACCCTGTCCGGAACCTGCCCTATGGCCCGCCAATCGAGGATTTCTCCCCCCTGCGCGGCAATCTGTTCGGTAGAGTCGCAGATAAATGCCTGGCGAGTGTCGGAACGAATATCGCCGGCGCGAGAACCTCCAACACACTTCCAAAATTCAACCTGGGTTATCGAAACGGCGCATTGGATGATCTGCCGGATTACGCTGGACAGCGCAGTTTCGAGGCGTTGATGGCATTGGCGGCAAAACCTGGTAGGACCCCTGAAGAAATGGGGATTCTGGCCAGGGAGTTGAAGGCCAAAAGAATTGAAGAGGGCGAGTATTTCACTGCGTTGCTTACCCGCGACGTCGAGAATCTTCCCGGCGTCTCCATCAATCGCTTTGCCCAGACGGACTACCTCGGCCGTGTTGATTTGACCTCCAACGGAGATTGCGCAGGGCTATCGAATGCTATGGCGCTCGCCTTGCACCGAGGAGACGAAACAACATTCCTCGACAACCTTCGCAAGGCCTCCACGACTAAATCTCCCTCTTCGCTGCATGACAAATTCAATCAGGATTTAAAAACACTGCATTACGCCGTAAACACAAAAGACACCTTCCATATAAACGCCACCCCTTCACTGTTCAATCCTCAGTCCATCATTGACGATCTGAGCAAGTCCACGACGTCAAAATACCTGAGGATCAGCACGGAAGATCACGCCATGCTGGCAGGCATCAGAGTCAAGGATGGCCAAAAAGAGTGGTTTTTCTTCGAACCCAATAGCGGGATGGTCAGGTTTGACAACGTAGAGTCCATGCGCGAAGGCGTCGAAAAAATCCTCAACAGCGGCAGTATCAGCAGCACCTTGAAACCTAAGGTTTCGCCGGCGGGCAAAAAGGAATTCCACGTGAGCGCGTTCCAGCCCAATGACATCGTCACAGACAAGATCGACAGTTTTGCGGTTTCAATGATGGTGTCCACGCCCTTGCCGTCTTGATGCATGGGATTGCCCCGGCCCCCGGCAGGGCTGGGGCTCCTGAAAAAGCAAGGCGTTGAACGGCGCGCAGGAGGGTGCCACTGACAGCTCGCGGCCCCTCGTGGTTAACGCGACATTTTCCTCCATTCCCGTCACAATGCCCGCGCCAACGGAACTTGCCGAGATTGACGCGACTCATTAGAGAATGGTCTTTCAACCGCTAAAGACCTGCACCTCCATTTTTTCGGGAACCCTCATTATGTCCGCAGCCCCCTCCACCCTCCTTGTCGTCGAAGACGATGCCATCGTGCGCATGTTGATCGTTGATGTGCTCGAAGAGTTGGAGTTCCTGGTGCTTGAAGCTGCAGACGCTGAAGAAGCCTTGAAAATTGTCGAAAATGCCGCGCAGCACATCGACCTGATGATGACCGACGTCGGCCTGCCGGACATGGACGGCAAGCAATTGGCAGCCAAGGTGCGAGCGTTGCGCCCCAGCCTGCCGATCCTGTTTGCCAGCGGCTATGCCGAGAACATCGATGTGCCCGCCGGCATGCAGGTGATCGCCAAGCCGTTCTCCATCGATCAATTGCGCGACAAAGTCAAATCGATGCTGCCTGCCGCTGTAGAACCGTAGACATCGTTTACATCTGAAACCGGGGACATCGTTTACACATTTGAGGCCTGGACGCGGGTCATACCTCGTCCAAGCCTCCCCAAGGGATAATCACACAGGTACAAATCCCAAGCATCATCTTCAGCTTCTTTGAGCCCTATCCTTTCCCCGGACAGCGCCTCGCTGATAAATACCAACTTGCCGTTCCACTTGATCGATCCGTCCTGCCTGACGCTTCGAACTTTCATTTCTGCCGGATATTCCACATCGGG